>JBBSEN010000002.1:0-317994 GCA_038239685.1 Saccharimonadales bacterium (SeqCode)
AAACAACACGCTCCACCGCTTGTGCGGGTCCCCGTCAATTCCTTTATGTTTTAGTCTTGCGACCGTACTCCACAGGCGGGATGCTTAACGCGTTAGCTTCGCTACATCCGGGGTCGATACCGAATACAGCTAGCATCCATCGTTTACGGCGTGGACTACCGGGGTATCTAATCCCGTTTGCTACCCACGCTTTCGTGCCTTAGTGTCAGGAATGAGCCAGTTATCTGCCTACGCCATCGGTGTTCCTCCTAATATCTACGGATTTCACTCCTACACTAGGAATTCCAATAACCTCTCTCATCCTCTAGCTTGGCAGTTCAAGTAATGTGTAAGGGGTTGAGCCCCAGGCTTTCACTACTCGCTTACCATGCCACCTACGCAACTCTTTACGCCCAGTAATTCCGGATAACGCTTGGATCCTCCGTATGACCGCGGCTGCTGGCACGGAGTTAGCCGATCCTTATTCATCTGCTACCGTCATAATCGTCACAGATAAAAGCAGTTTACAACCCGAAGGCATTCATCCTGCACGCGGCGTTGCTCCATCAGGCTTGCGCCCATTGTGGAAAATTCCCTACTGCTGCCTCCCGTAGGAGTCTGGGCCGTTCTCAGTCCCAGTCTGGCTGATCATCCTCTCAGACCAGCTAATGATCGTCGCCTTGGTGAGCTATTACCTCACCAACAAGCTAATCATGCGCAGGCCGTTCCCAAAGCGCCGTAGCTTTACTCCGAAGAGCACATGCGGTATTAGACACCATTTCTGGTGCTTATCCCTCACTTTGGGGTACGTTCCTACGTGTTACTCAGCCGTCCGCCGCTCGTGTATTCTCACACTATATTCAAACTCGTTAAATACAGAGTGAGAACCTTACCGCTCGACTTGCATGTATTAGGCACGCCGCCAGCGTTCATCCTGAGCCAGGATCAAACTCTCCAAAAAAAGAATCTGTTCTTTGACTTCAGTCGAACATGTGGCACTGCTGCCACACTGACTTTTCTAAAACAGTTCACGCGACAACTTATATCGAAATATATGCGTCGCTAAAATGAACTGACGTTGATTTGCACTACTCAATTTTTAACGAACCAGTGGCCGGTGTTGGCGAGACTCAAAGAGACCCACCGCCAAGCCATTCAGACTATCATACTCCACCCATACCCTTCAGGTCAAGAGGTAAATTGACCTACCCTGTAGTACTTGCTACATCAATTTATTAAATTTGCTCGTGTCTGACTACTCTGTTTTAATGAACTTCGCTTTGAGCAAGACAGCGCTAGATTGTTATGAAACGCTGTTTAATAACGGCGGTGAGAGCGCTACGCAGTTGGCCGAGCAGCTACAACGCCCACGCACCGGGCTTTACCGGGTGTTGAAACGCTTGGAGACGGTGGGTTTAGTAACAAGCGTACCAGGCACCTCGCAACCAACTTACTTCTACGCTGAACCGCTTAAAAAAGCCCTGGCGAATTATGCTGACTATCAACACCGGTTGACGCGTGAATTAATCATTAAACAAAATGAGATTCTTATGAAGCTAAGGGGGCCGCACCCTTAATTACTCTTTTGATTTTGGTTTAGTGGCGGCTGTTTCTGATTCTGATTCTTCTTCGTCGATGTCGTCGGCTTTGTCGACGAGGGCTAGGGAGACGACTTGGTCTTTGTCGTTGAGGCGCATGATGCGGACGCCTTGGGTGGCGCGGCCGAGGGCCGGAATGTTCTTGAGGCCTAGGCGGATGGTTTGGCCTTGCTGGCTAATGATGATGACCTCTTGCTCGTCGCCGATCAGGGTTTTGACGCCGATCAGTTCACCGGTTTTGTCGTTGACGACAGCCGAGCGGATGCCAACGCCGCCGCGGGCGTGCGGCGTGAACTGGGAGATCTTGGTGCGTTTGCCGTAGCCGTACTTGCTGATGACGAAGATGTCGGAACCTTCCTCGACGATGTCCATGCCGATCACCCGGTCGCCGGGCCGCAAGCGGATGCCACGCACTCCGCGCGAAACGCGGCCCATCGGCCGGGCGCCCTTCTCGTGGAAACGTATGGCCTGGCCTTGGCTGGTGCTGATAACTACTTCGTTCTCGCCGGTGGTCATGCGGATCCACTTGAGCTCATCACCGTCGTCGAGGTTGATTGCAATCAGGCCGCTGTTACGAACATTCTGGTACTGGTCGAACGGCGTTTTCTTGACGACGCCGCGGATGGTACACATGATCAGGTTGGCGGCATTGTGGGTCTTGGAGACATTGATGACGCTGCTGACGGTTTCTTCCGGCTGCAGCTGCAGCAGGTTGACGATGGCCACGCCCTTAGCGTTGAGGCCGACGGCCGGGACTTCGTAGGTCTTCAGGCGGAACACCCGGCCCTTGTTGGTGAAGAATAATAAGAAGTCATGGGTGCTGGCGTTGACGACGTGCTCGATGACGTCCTCCTCGCGGGTGGCCATGCCACGCCGGCCTTTGCCACCCCGGCCTTGTTTTTTGTATTCGCCGAGCGGACTGCGTTTAATGTAGTTGGCGGCGGTCAAGGTGACGGCGACCTGCTCGTCGGCGATTAGGTCTTCGTCGCTCATTTTGCCCAGTTCGCTCGGGATAACTTTGGTGCGGCGGTCATCGCCGTACTGTTTCTTGAGCTCCAGCAGTTCGTCGCGGATAATTTTGCGGATCTTCTTCTCGTCGGCCAGGATGCCTTCCAGCTTGGCGATCAGTTTCATCAACTCGGCCAGCTCGTCCTCAATCTTTTTGCGCTCCAGGCCGGCCAAGGTGCGCAACTGCATGGCCAGGATGGCCTTGGCCTGGATATCGCTGAGTTTGAACCGTTTGATCAGGTTGGCGGCGGCTTCATCAGTTGTATCGCTTGCGCGAATGACGGCGATCACCTCATCAATGTGATCTAGGGCAGTCTTGAGACCTTCCAGGATGTGGGCCCGCTCGCGGGCCTTGCGCAGCTCGAACTCGGTGCGGCGGCGGATAACGATCACGCGGTGCTTAATGTGCTCGGTCAGGATATCCTGCAGGCCAAGGACGCGCGGCTGGATGCCGTCAATCAGGGCCATCATGTTGAAGTGGAAGCTCTGCTGCAGCGGCGTCAACTTGTACAGTTGATTGAGCAGCTTCTTCGGGTAGGCATCCTTCTTGAGGTCAATGACAATCCGGACAGCGCCACGAGCCGTCTCGTCACGTAGGTCGCTGATGCCGGTCAGCTTCTTCTCGTGAACCAGGTCGGCGATCTTGAGAACCAGGTTCTCCTTATTCAGGGCGTAAGGAATTTCAGTGATAATGATCTGGTGGCGGCCCTTGGCGCCTTCGATGACTTCGGCCACGCCACGGGTAACGACGCCGCCACGGCCAGTGGCATAGGCCGTACGGATGGACTCCTGGCCGTAAATAACGCCCCCGGTTGGGAAGTCCGGTCCTTTGACATGCTTGAGCAGGTCATCGAGCGTGGCCTCGGGGTTGTCGATCAGCTCCACCTCGGCGTCAACCAGCTCGCCTAGGTTGTGAGGCGGGATATTAGTAGCCATGCCGACGGCGATACCGAGCTGGCCGTTCAGCAGTAAGTTGGGCAGCTTGGACGGCAACACAGTCGGTTCAGTGCGGGTAGTGTCATAATTCTCGCGGTAATCGACGGTTTCCTTGTCGATATCCGCCAACAGCTCGTCGGCCAGGCGGGCCATCTTGGCTTCGGTGTAACGGTAAGCGGCCGGCGGGTCGCCGTCCATCGAGCCGAAGTTACCCTGCCCGTTGACCAGCATGTAACGCATGGCCCAGGGCTGGGCCATCCGGACCATGGCGTCATAAATACTGGAGTCGCCGTGGGGATGGTAACGGCCCATAACGTCACCGACCACTGTGGCCGACTTGCGGTGGCGGGCGGTGCTGCGCAGGCCCGATTCGTTCATAGTGTAGAGAATACGGCGATGTACGGGTTTAAGACCATCCCTGACGTCAGGAAGAGCTCTATCGATAATAACACTCATGGAATAGCGCAAATAGCTATCTTCCATGACGTTTTCTACAGTGCGGCGCTCAACGATACGAGAGTGGTCGGTATCCAGTACGTCGGCGGCATGTTCCACGCCGCGACGGCGTTCTTCCATCGAGACTTCTTGGCGTACGCTATTGTCCGGCTGTTGGTCGTCAGCCGGGATATTGGCGGCTACGTCTTCGTCAGCCATCTTAAATATCCAAGTCCTTCACGAATTTGGCGTTGGCTTGAATGAAACTCTTGCGCAGCTCTACCTCTGTGCCCATCAGCTTGTTGAAGATGGCATCAGCCTTCTCGGCGTCCTCTACCCTAACCTGTACCAACACGCGCTTTTCGGGGTTCATGGTGGTTTCGAACAATTGCTCGGCATCCATTTCGCCGAGGCCCTTATAGCGCTTTTGTTCGACAAAGCCGGCTTGTTTCAAGCGGTCGTCGTCCGCATTGAACTTAGCGCCTTCCTGCTTGCGCTTGGCGATAGCTTCGTCCAGCGCTTTGTCGAGCTGGTCTTCGTCATAGATAAAGATCGGGTTTTTGCGGCTGGAACGCACCAACTCAAACAGGGGCGGCTTGGCCAGGTAGACGTGGCCGCCATCGACGACGCCCTTCATGTAGCGGAAGAAGAAAGTCATCAGCAGCGTCGAAATGTGGCTGCCGTCGACATCGGCGTCGGTCATGATAATGATGCGGTTGTAGCGCAGCCCCTGGAGGTCGAAAGACTCTTCGATGCCGACGCCCAGGGCCTTGATCAGGCTGACAATCTCGTTGTTAGCCAGCATCTTGTCGAGGCGGGCCCGTTCGACGTTTAGGACCTTGCCGCGCAGGGGTAGAATGGCCTGGCTTTTGCTATCGCGGCCGGATTTGGCCGAGCCACCGGCGCTGTCGCCCTCTACCAGGTAGATTTCTGATGTTTCGGGATCCTTATTGGAGCAGTCGGCCAGTTTGCCGGGCATGCTGGCGCCGTCCAGGACACCCTTGCGCAGGATGTTGTCGCGGGCGGCGCGGGCGGCTTTGCGGGCGCGGGCGGCCAGCAGACCCTTGTTGACGATTTTGCGGGCCACGCCGGGGTGTTCTTCCAGGTAATAATTAAGGTATTCGCCCAGCACCTGCTCGACGATGCCGCGGACCTCTGGGTTACCCAACTTGTTCTTGGTCTGGCCCTCGAACTGGGGGTCGGGCAACTTAACGAGAATGATGGCGGTCAGGCCTTCGCGGGTATCTTCGCCGGAGAGGTTCTCTTCTTTTTCCTTCAAGAGGCCATTTTTGCGGGCGTAATCGTTAATTACACGGGTCAGCGCGGCACGGAAACCGGTCAAGTGCGTGCCGCCGTCGGGGTTAAGCACGTTGTTGGCGAAGGACTTGATAACCTCGGTGTAGGCATCGGTATACTGCATTGAGATTTCGACTTGGACGTCTTTGGAGGTCTTGTCGACGTAGAAGATGTCGTCATCGACGACTTCTTTGCCGATATTGAGGTGCTTGACGTAACTCTGGATGCCGCCCTCGAAGTAAAAGCCGTAGCGCTGGCCGGTCTTCTCGTCCTCTAGGCTGGTGTGGATGCCCTTGGTCAGGTAGGCCGCGTGGCGCAGGCGGTCCAGTATAGTTTCATAGGTAAACTTGGTGGTCTCGAAGATGGAGCTGTCGGGATAAAACGTTATCTCGGTACCATGCTTGTCAGTCTTGCCGATAGCCTTGAGGTCAGCTTGCGGCGCGCCCTTGGCATACTCTTGCTGCCAGGTTTTGCCATCTCTATGAACTGTGACAATTAATTTCTCGGACAGGCCGTTCACCACGCTGCTGCCGACGCCGTGCAGGCCGCCGGAAACCTTGTAGCCGCCGTCGCCGAACTTGCCGCCAGCGTGCAGCACGGTCAGCACCGTCTCGACAGTGCTCTTGCCGGTCTTAGGGTGAATGTCAGTTGGGATACCCCGGCCATTGTCGATAACCGTCACGCCGCCGTCAGCCAGCAGTTTGACCGACACGGCGTCGGCATAGCCGGCCAAGGCCTCATCGATGCCGTTATCGACCAGTTCCCAGATCAAATGATGGAGACCCTCGACACCGGTACCGCCAATGTACATGCCCGGACGTTTGCGAACCGGCTCTAAGCCTTCCAATACGGTAATTTGATCAGCTGAATAGCCGTTTTTCTTGTTTTTGCCCTCAGCCACTATCTGTTACACCCCGCTCCGTCGCTCACGTTATTATTTTCTTCCCACTGCCTTTAATTATAGACGATTTCGCGGTTTTAAACAACCAGAGCCCGGCCACTATTTAATGAAAAAGTAATGCTTGGTAAAGTCTGACGTTTATGCTTAAATACAACTGTTAAACGCCGTAAATAAAAATGTTCGAAAAATTACTCTCTATTCTCCCCTACAACCCCAGCCTGGTCCACCAGCTGAGTTTCTATGGGCGGCGCATGCGCGAAGAGGCCACTATCCGGCGGACCGGACTGATCTTCCTGGTGCTGACTTTCATGGTCCAGTTCTTCGCCGTCTTGAGCCCGCCGCAGCCTAGCAGCGCCAGTTCAAGCAATGACCTGGTTAATGGCGGCATCAGTTCGGCGGCCGACGGCAAGGCGCAATGCCTGCGTGACACCCAGGGGTACCAGTATATCCTGCACTACTACGGCATAAGCTGCGCGGCTTTTGACAGCGCCGAGTCCACGACCATCCATTCGGCGGCCGAGAGCAACCAGTATTATTCGATGGGCCATAACCCCACGGGCAGCGCCGGCGAAACGCCGGTAAATATCGCTGGCGCCGGAACAGTGTACTGGCGACATATCTCGATCTGGCCGGAACCGAATGAGGGCCCCGGCAATAGCAAGGGTTGGCATGTGCTGCACCTGACCAATAGCCAGGGGAAGGGTTTCTTCGCGATGTTTGATTGCGGCAATTTGGTCTCCGTCGGCGTGCCGGCGCCCGCGCCGCTGTCCAGCCCAACTCCGCCGCCGCCCACGCCCACGCCTGCCCCTACGCCAACGCCCACGCCGGCACCGGCCCCCCAACCTAGCCCTTTCCCAACTCCGCCGCCGGCCGTCTGCCAATACAATCCTTTAATACCGGCCACCAGCGACAAGTGTTTCAAGGCCTGTGGTTATAATAAATACATACCGTATAACAGCCCCCAATGTTTTCGTCCCTGCCAATATAATAGCCAGATCCCAGTCACTGATAGCGCCTGTAAACCCTGCGACAAGAGCAGTAGCAGCCAGGACGCCCTGGCCTGCGTGGCCGTTCATAAAACCGCCAGCAACCTGACCGTCAACGTCATCAATGCCGATGGCACTACGGCCAACCCCGGCGACACTATCCTCTACACGCTGTACGCCCAGAATACCGGTAAAGCCACCGTCAAAGGCTATGTCTTCCAGGAAAACCTGAATGACGTGCTCGATTATGCCGATGTCACCGACCTGCACGGCGGTACCATGGGCAGTGACGGCATCGCCAGCTGGCCGGCCCAGGACATCGCGCCCGCCCAGACCGCTACCATTCAAGTTACCGTCAAGGTGAAGGATCCAGTGCCGCAAACGCCGGCCTCCACTAGTGACCCGGCCCACTTCGACCTGACTATGACCAACGTTTACGGCAACACCATTAACATTAAAGTTCCCGGCAGCGTTACCAAAACCGTCGAGACGGCCACCACCACTACCCTGCCCAACACCGGCCCCGGCACCAGCCTGTTCGCGGCCGCGGTCATCATTATGGTCGCCGGCTACTTCTACGGCCGGGCCCGCCTTCTGGCCCGCGAAAGCGAATTGGCCGTTAAAGCCAGCCAGGAAGGCTGAAAGGATTACTATGGCAGAACGTCTCAATATTACCCCTGAAAAAGCCGAACCCGGCGAAACGCTGCTGGCCCTGCCAACACCCGAAAAAGCCGAACCGCTGCGACGGGGCGAAGCCGACCCACGCGAAGCCTTGGAGAAGGCCCGTGCCTCAGTAGCCGAAACTAATCGGGCCGAGAAAACCCAGCCCAACCCCTTGGAAAAGCTACGGGCAGCCGAAACCGCCGCCCAGCCCATGGCGCCGCGGCAAATCAACCGCGAACTCAAGCGCCTCACGCTCCAGCGCGAACTGCTGCAGATCCGGCGCAAGCTGTCCTTGCCGCAACGAACCCTCAGTAAGGTTATTCACCAACCTGTCGTCAGACTGCTCAGCGAAACGGCCGACCACACTGTCAGCCGGCCCTCCGGCCTGCTCGGCGGCGGCCTGCTGGCTTTTGCCGGCACCAGCTTCTACCTCTACCTCGCCCGCCATAACGGCTTCCGGTACAACTACCTGGTGTTTTTATTGTTGTTAGTGGCTGGTTTTATCCTCGGCCTTTTATTAGAATTACTAGTCCATCTCGTCATGAACCCGCGCCGGCGGCTTGATTAAAAGATCCCTTTACTGGCAAATCATAACTTAGGAACTAGCTTTGGGCTCTTGAGCCGGACGGAAGGTGCCTTCGCGGTCAATAAAGATCGTGTCGCCCTCGCCTTTTTCTAAGTTAAAAGTATCTTCTTTTTTAGCCGGCTTCTTGGTGTCAGTCTTAGGAGTTGGCGCGGGCTTCCAGCTGGCCGGTATAGCGTTTGGCTGCGGGGCAGCCGGGGCGCCTAGTTCCTGCTTGAGTTCGGCCGCGATTTCATTAACTTCCCCCTGTTCGAGTTGGCTGCTAGAGATATTCTGGGTCGGGGGTGGCGGTAAGGTTGGCGGTGTCGGGGCAGCTGGGGTGGCACCGGCCGGCACTACAGCCGGGCCTTGCGGGCCGGCCGGTGTCGTCTGCAGCATGGCCTCAGGCTGGTGCTTATTTATCGTTGGGGACGAGCCGCCGGGCGGTTGGGCCGTCGAGAGCGGCGCCTGGCTAGGCACCGACGCCGGACGGGCCGCGGCGGCACCAGGATTAGCTTGGCGTTTGTTCAGCCAATCGCCCAGGAATGAACCGCCCGGAGCTGCTGGAACCGGGCTCGGGGTCGGCGGCCGGTAAGCCGGCACTGCCGGACGCGCGACCGTGCCAGCCCCCAGCGTTTCACCCTTGGTTGCCATCCGTTCGTTAATCTCTTTCTCGATAATTGCCTTCGGCCGACCGTACTTGGCCGCTGACAGTTGCTTTAAGGCCACCGACAGGCGCGGATTCGGCGTACCCAACGCCGGCAAGGTCGCCATACTAAACGGCTGTGTCGGCACGCCCCCCACTAGGGTCCGCACGATCGTATTGAAGTTCGGCACCCGCACCAGGTCATCGCCGTTAAAGGTCGGCTGGAAATACTGGCTCAAGGCCTCGACGTCATTCTGGCCGATGCGGAAACTGACAATCGTACCCATGTTACCGAAGACCGCGTCGCGGATCTCGGTCGTCAGCTGGGTGGTGAACTGGTTGGCCACGATCAGGTTCAAGTGGTACTTCCGGGCCTCGGACATAATGGTCGCGAAACTATCGGTAGAGAAGTTCTGGAACTCGTCCACGTACAGGCTAAAGTCGACCCGCTGCTCCTCCGGTATATCCGACCGGCTCATGGCCGCCGCCTGGAACTTCATCACGAACACCATACCCAGCAGCTTAGAATTCAGCTCGCCAGTCCGACCCTTGCTCAAATTTACCAGCAGGATTTTCTTGTTATCCATGACGTCGCGCAGGTTAAAGGCGCTCTTGGTTTGACCGATAATGTTGCGCATCATTTCGTTACTCAGGAAGGCGCCAAACTTGCTGACGAACCAGCTGGTCACCTCGCCAAAGTCATTAGACCGCGAACTGGCCGGCATTTCCTTATTCCAAAATTCCAGCACGTTCATGTCGCGCACGTGTTGTAATTTTTGCTGCACAAACTTCTGGTCACGGAAGAGTTTCGGGATATCCACGAAGGTACCCCCCTCAGGATCGGCCATAATCGTCAGCGCGGCGTTGCGGAATAAATGCTCGTAACGTGGCCCCATAATGCCTTGATGTTGTGGATCATACAACTTATATAGCATGTTTAAGGCCTCCTGGATCAGGAAATCTTTCTGGTCCGGGCTGTTAAATTCGAATAAATTAAGGCCCATCGGATGGTCCATGTCGGCCGGCGAAAAGTAGATGACATCCTCGGTTCGTTCTTTCGGGACCATGGCCAGCAGCCGCTCGGCCGTATCGCCGTGCGGGTCGACAAAGGCAAAGCCGTTGCCGCTTAGCATGTCCTGCAGCGCCAGGTTCTCCAGGAAAGTCGACTTACCAGTACCGGTCTGCCCCACCACGTACATATGCCGCTGGCGGTCGCCCAGGCTGAGCCGGATCGGCTTCTTGGTGCCCCGGAACAGGTTGTAGCCCAACAACAGCCCTTCCTCGGGAATATTGCGCGGCCCATCGACCTGCTTAGAGGCCTGGCGGGTCAGCTGGGAGGTTGGGATATTGCTCTCGTCCGGGAAGTGGAACAGCGTGGCCAGCTCCACCGAGTTCAAAATGTTCTTATTATGTTCCTGTGGGAAGAAACGCATGATGTAGGCCGTTATCAAGGAGTCTATATCCTTAGCCGGCGTGTACTTGAAGCCGTTTTTGCCCGGCGCGTCATATAACGAGAAACTGGCCACGATGTTGTTCAGTACGTCCTGGGCCCGCTGGCTAATGTTGGAGGAGGCGATCACCCTGATGGTCACCTCAAAGCCGGGGTGGCGGGTCTTCTCATCGATAGAATCCAGCGTCGATTGCTCCAGGTTGGATAGTTCGGGTTTGTCGGCTTTGCCGTCCTTGTTATCCTCGGGCGGCTTGACGAAGGCGACCGCCAGGTTGCGAAATATTTCGCCACCGTCCAGCCCCAGGCCCTTATGGCCTTTGCGTTTCTTGCTGGCCACGCCTTGGGCGGACTTCTGCCAAGACGGGTGGGCCGGCCGCATTAATATCTGGATACCGGCGCCGTCTTCCTTGCCAAGGGTGGCCAAGGAGTTCAACAAGGCCTGCATACTGTCGCGCTTGAGGTCCTGGTAGGTCGCTATCGGATAGGCGAACTCTTTTTTGAGCGTCAGCTCGCCGCCCAGAGTACCGTTCGACCGCCCGACCGGGCTGAAGATATTATGCTCCGATACTTCCTCGAGTCGGGCCGTCGGGTAAGCGCTGTTAATAGCCTGCTTTACGACCTCTAGCAGAGCCATGGGCACAGCCGCGTAGAAGTAAACGAACCCCTGGCTGCCGACGATCTCGAAGGCGAAGTGGCGCTGGCCAAAAAAGCTGCTCTTCAGCCCCTTCTGCAAGGTACTGGCGATAATACTGTAAATCAGCTCGGCTTTGCTGATGGTCTCGTCGATAACGTCACGGCTGTCGCGACTGCCGATCTCCGTATCGTCGCTAGGCGGCGGCAAATGGATCAACAGGGGTATGACCTTCAGGCCCCGCTCGTAGTTCTTCTGTTCGCGAAAGGTCTTGCGGGTCTGCAGGTACACCACCGGCGCCGCCACGATGACCATGGCAATGATGATAGCCAGGATGAAGAGAAACGCTGTCATAGCCTACTGACTGACTTTAATCGTCTTGCCGTAACGTTTCTTAAGATAATCTGCCTTGAAGAGCGTGAGTTCTTCGCTCTGCTTATGGGGGTCGCTCCTGGTACGCTCAACGATCTGTTTGGCCTTGTTGACCCATTCTTTTTCGATCAGGTCGCTGTCATCATTGGTTTGGAGGTTGGTACCCTGTACTGCCGGGGTACTACTACCTTGTCCGGCCGCCGGCGTTGGATTGGGCAACGGCAGCGGAATCATGCCGCTAGCCTGTCCGCCTGGCGGTTGTGACGGCGGCGCTGGAGCTGTTTCGGCCGGCGCCGGTGCCGCCTCAGCGGTTGCCGGGGCGGCTTCAGCCGACGCGTGGCCCGGGCTGCTTGGCGGCCATTCGGCGCCAGGCGGTGGCGCCGCGGCTGACATTTCCTTATTACTCGGATCCATAGCTTTATTATACAGGTTACGTAAGCTTGTTGGTAGATGCGGGCGGTTATGCGTCAGGCGCGCCGGCTGGTGCCCTGGCGTACAAGCCATAGCCATAACCGATAAGCGCTAGCGGCAGCAAAACCAGGATGTCACGCGAGTTGAGTTCGCCGATCGATTGTAGGGCTAGTAAAAAACCAGTCATAACTGTCATATAGCCGGCCAGCCGCCGCTTGTTCTTAAAAGCCAGCCCGTATAGCCGAGCGAAACCCAGCATGGCATAAAACACGTAATAAAGGCTGGCCAGCAGGGCCACGAAACCAACTACTAGCACCAGGGCCGGCGTACTGCGGGCGTTGGTAGCGTTAAAGACTATGGTGTCGACGGCCAGTAGGCCGAGTACTTTCCAGTCGCGTTTGAGTTTGATGACGTGAGGCATGTCGATTTTATAACTTTCTAGTAGATAAAAATGCCGGGGCGACAAATCCGCTCGTTATAATTAGACTATTGGAGCGCTTGCCGCCCTACGGCGGGGTGACTTAGGCATAAATGCCAAGTCTGACTGACCGCTCTACCAGCCTTGAAGGCTAGACAGAGCGATGATAACGGGCCGGTAAGTCCGCCCCCGCGAGGGCCACGTTTGGCTAAACTGAATTTTTAGAACGTTTTTGTTTTGGTGACTTACGCTTTTAATACTAGCACGGGCGAACAAAAATGTCAATCCGCTTATGCCAAAACTTGGGCTCGGCGGCGGCATATATTTATAGCTTTCCTAAATGACGCGCAGTAAGAAATCATACTTTTTGTGCCCATTTTTAAAAGTTATGCACAGCTTTCCGAGTAATTAAGCATAATTGTTGTTGACGGGTTTTTATCTATTCTATAAGATGGGTTTAGCGCTTGAACAAATTAAGTGCTCAAAAACAAAAAGACCTATCGGGACGACGATTTCTCGCAAGTCGTTGTCCCACCAAGACCAACACCACCAAACCAAAACCTCCAAAAGCAAAACCCAACAAAAACATTAAATTATCGTTAAAACACCTTGCCCACAACCGGACAAGGTGTTTTACTTTGCCATTATTACTGGGCGACACGGGTAAGTTGGGAGAAAATGGCCATAGGTACGCCGATCCAGAGCATTATCGCAGCCGGCGCCGGCGGCATTATCGTCGATATTGAGTGCCACCTGTCCAATAACCTGCCGACTATCGTAATTGTCGGTTTCGCTAACAAGGCGGTCGATGAATCACGGGAGCGTATCAGGGGCGCTTTCGCGACTAGCCAGATAATGCTACCTCGCAAGCGTATCACTGTTAATTTGGCGCCGGCCGATATACCCAAGGCAGATAGCGGCTTTGACTTGGCTATCGCCACGGCTATCTTGCTAGCCAGCGGCCAGGTACTGCTTTCCGCCCTCAACGACAAACAGGCTTTTATTGGTGAGCTGGGCCTGGACGGCAGCATCCGGGCTGTCAGAGGAATTATCGGTAAGTTGCTGGTCGGCCGGGCCAAAGGCCTAACCACTTTCTTCATACCAACCGCTAATCGCCGGCAAGCCCAACTAGTACCAGGGGTGAAATTGTTTTCGGTCAGCAATCTCGCGGAGCTGGCAGGGCATTTGAGCGGCGTGGCTAGCCTGCGGCCCACTATGACTGGCCATGGCCGCTATAGGGCCGGTTCCGCCAGGGCGCACAGCGACGGCGTACAACTGAGCGAAGTCGTCGGCCAGGCCCAGGCCAAGCGGGCCCTGGAGATCGCCGCGGCCGGCGGCCACAACGTCTTCTTTAGCGGTCCACCCGGTACCGGCAAGAGCATGCTCGCCAAGGCTTTACAGAGCATTTTACCGCCGTTAAACCGTGAGGAAGTCCTAGAGGTTACCCACCTTCATAGCTTGGCCAGCCACGATTATGAACAGATTGTCACCGCCCGGCCGTTCCAGTCACCTCATCACAGCGCCAGCTAAGTGGCGGTGACCGGCGGCGGCGTACAGCTGCGCCCGGGTGAGATTAGCCTGGCGAACCGGGGGGTACTATTCCTGGACGAGTTGCCGGAATTCAGCCGTTTGACGCTGGAGGCCCTGCGCCAGCCCCTAGAAGACCAGATGATCAGCATCGCCCGCGCCCAGGCGACGGTCGAGTATCCAGCTAATTTCATCCTGGTAGCCACGGCCAACCCCTGCCCCTGCGGTTATCACGGCAATGTTGGAGCCGGACCGGCTTGCCACTGCTCGGGCTACCAGGTACAGAACTACCGCCGACGGCTGTCCGGCCCCATCCTGGATCGCATCGACCTCTATACCAATGTCCACAAAATCCACCACGACCAATTACTGGCCCAGCCGGCCAACCCCCAGGCCGACGCGGCCACCCGCCAGCGCATCAACCAAGCCCGGCGCTTGCAAGCCCGGCGCTACGCCCAGCCCAGCAAGCTCAACACCGACATGACTAATGGCGACATTAAGCTGCACGGCCGGCTGGAACGCGACGCCACGGCCCTGCTTAACACCGCTGCCGGCCACTTGAACATCTCGGCCCGCGCCTACATGCGCACCGTCAAGGTGGCCCGCACCATTGCAGACCTCGAACACTCCGCGGCCATTACGCCAGCCCACATCAGCGAAGCCCTGGCCTACCGTTCATCGGCACCCCGAGAATAATAATTGACCTCTGGACTCTCATCTGTTAAAATGCCCAGTACATCCAAACCAATAATGATTAACGGAGACAGGTCATAGCCAAATACACCCGCCTGAATGAACAGATTCGGGCACCCCAGCTACGCGTTATCGATGCCGACGGCAAGCAGCTTGGTATTCTAAGCCGCCAGGAAGCCTTGCAGATCGCGCAGGAGCAGGGCCTTGACCTGGTGGAGATATCGCCGGACGCTAACCCGCCGGTATGCAAGATCGTCGACTGGGGCAAGTATAACTACCAGCGGACCAAGCAGCTCCAGAAGAACCGCAAGAACACCAAGGTGTTGGATATGAAGCAGATCCGCTTCGGCCTCAAAATCGGGGCGCACGACCTGGCCATCAAGATGGGCAAGGTCACCAAGTTCCTCGAAGCCGGCCACAAGGTCAAGATCACCTTGGTCTACCGCGGCCGGGAGCAGGCCCACAAAGAGATCGGCTTCCAGATCGCCCAAAGGGTTATCCAGGACTTCGGTGATACAATAATAGTTGACCAACAGCCGCAATTGGCCGGCCGCCAATTAAGTTTCGTTGTCAGGCACAGCGGTAAGAAACCGGCCGCCACAGTCGCGGCCACAGAAGGAGAAGAGCAAGATGCCAAAACTTAAAACCCACAGCGGCACCAAAGACCGCGTCAAAGTCAGCAAGAACGGCAAAGTCCGCGTCGGCCACGCCAACATGAACCACTTCCTGGGCAAGAAGAGCGGTAGCCGCAAGCGTTCCCTCCGTGGTCTAACAACGCGCAGCGGCAAAATGGCCAGTAATATCAAGAAGAATCTAGGAGTTTAACAGATGCGCGTAAAACGAGGCGTCACCAGCCACGCCAAACACAAGAAGGTCCGCAAGGCCACTAAAGGCTTCAGCCACCCCAACCGGGTCAGTATCAAGCGCGGCCGCCAGGCCGTCACCAAGTCCCTGCAGTTCGCCACCCGCGACCGCAAGAACCGCAAGCGCACCTTCCGCGAACTCTGGAACGCCCGCATCAACGCCGGCGCCCGCCTCAACGGCACCACCTACAGCAAGTTGATCGCCGGTCTCAAGAAGGCCAACATCACCTTAGACCGCAAAATCCTAGCCGAACTAGCCGTCAACGAGCCGGCCGCTTTCACCGCCGTCGTCAAAGCCGCCAAGAAGTAAAAGCTTTCAACTTGGAATTAAAAAGCCCTCTGTTATGAGGACTTTTTAAGTGGCCAGATTATCTGTAAGCCGGGTTTTGTCGAGACTGATCATCTATCTAGGCGCGCTGTTGCCAGCGGGCTCGAGCGGTTCTTATGGTGGATCCTTAGCGGGATACTTTGGGCTTTAGGCCCAAAGGGTCCATCTCCTTGCAGCAGGCAGGGTTTACCTCTCTGCGGCGTCACCGCCGCGGACTGCGGTCTTTTACTCCGCTCGTTTCACCCTTACCCAGCTCATTATTGGTGCCAAATCAACTGCTAGTTGAGGATTGGCGTTAGCACCAATAATGAGCTGGGCGGTTTCGTTTCTGTGGCACTTTCCCTAGGGTCGCCCCCGGTCGCCGTTAGCGACTGCCCTTCCCTTTGCTGCCCGGACTTTCCTCGTACGGTTTGACGCGCACGCGATCAGCCGATAATCTGGCCAGTGGTTATTATATCACCTCTGTTAAATTACCACAACTAACTCACACTAGTGCCTGGTGGAGGCACCGGGAATCGAACCCGGCCGGTAGGATCCGCAATTCGCACCGCGACACCAGCCGTACCCCCTTAAGGGTTGCCATTTCACCAGGTATATTCATGGTACTAAAAAGATATTAAGTCAAAATTAAAGAGCTGGATTTTGCGGTAACGAGATATGTCAATCTGCTATACTGTTAATGTCAGTAGGATTCGCAATTCAAACTGCACCTAAACGTCGGGCCTTGAGTCTTATGACTGGTTCGCAACTCGGTCGGACGCAAAAAGCAGCCCATTGGGCTGCTTTTTGATTATTTAGGAAGGATGCCAAGTTCCTGGTCGAGGGCGCGGTTGACGGCGGCGTCAGCCAGTTTGTTGAATTCGCGCGGCACATGGCTGTAGCTGATTTCGTCAAACCGGACGGCTAGTTTCTTAATGGCATCGTGGATCGGCCACAGGTCGCGGTTCTTGACCTTGAAGATGCCCTTCATCTGGTTGACGACCAACAGGCTGTCCATATAGACCTGGACTTCGCGCACGCCCATCTTGAGGCATTCCTCGAGGGCCAGCTTGAGCGCGGTGTATTCGGCCTGGTTGTTGGTGGTTATACCGAGGTACACGCCTTTGTCGACCAGCACGGTGTCTTCCAGGTCCAGGATGACGAAACCGCTGGCGCTGGGGCCGGGGTTGCCGCGCGAGCCACCATCGCCGAAGACTTTGACTTTCTCGGGGTGGGGCTCGACCTCTGAGGCAACCGTCGCCGGGTCTTTACCGGCGAATAATTCGTCGATGGCGTCGGCCATCTCATGGTCTTTGTCGGTGATGGCCTGGCCGCCCTCGTGCGTAATCAGCCAGATCTGCACCACGCTCCACTCGTTCTCCCAGCGCGGATGGTGCTGGAACTCTTCAGCCAGCTCGGCCACGCGCGCCATAAACGCCCAGGCTTCCTTGAAATTCTCGAAGTTAAACTGCCGATACAGCCCGTGCTTGGTTTCGCTCCACATGCCCTCTATCTTAGCACGGCTTATGTAGATTACTGAGAAGGGGGTGGCGTCTGGACCGGGACATGGACCGCAGCGGCCTCGTCTATAATATGGTTCGCCTTGAGTACCAGTTGATTCAGGCCGGAATGGTGCGTTGATCCGGTTGCCGAGGTAGCAACTTCGCCGACTGCCCACCGGTGAGTATGGGGGTTTCGTTCAAACAGCACGTTTACCTGGGTGTCAACGGTTGTCTCCTGAATGGATAAGAATTGGGTTTTTTGGTTAACTGTTTGGCCTTCAGGAGTGATAGGAACTATTTCCTTAAAAATATATTGTTTTCCGGGCGCATCGACTATATATGTTAAATCAGATAATTTATCTCCGGTTGAACCATCAGTTGAGGCCACTCCTCTTAGGGCTGAAGGCACGGCGGCGATTCTCCGGTCCATACGGCTAACGTCGCGGCCAGCTGCTTGGTTTTGCTTCTGGGAGACCGGCTTGGGGTGCACGGCTGGCGAGGCAGTAGCGGCAGCCGGGAGTATCGCCGCCGCGCTACCAGTTAAAGCTAAAAGACCCCTAATGTTTGGCCGTCTAGAATTATATTTTTCAGGACTTTTTGACATGCTTTAACATTAGCATGTTTATGCTATATTGTCAACCTGACGGCCCTTGGAGTTGACAGATATAGTGATCTGGCTTATGTTTAGTTTGGATTCTAAAACAAAAATGAAAGAAATTAAATTCAACCAGGCATGGTTAGACCGGTTACGGCCCCTCTTAATAGTTGTTATTGTCAGCTATGCAGGAATAGTTGTTTTCAACGTCAGCCGGGCGGCGTCTTACACTAATTACCGAGATCCAGTTACCAAGTCTACGGCCAGCGTCAAGGATAGCGCTCAGAACATTCAGGATTGCTTGGCGAATGTTAACTCCGTTACCTGTTATCAAGATTACTTAACTAACATCAACCATGCCCGTCAAGTCCTGGAGCCCGGACTTCCGGCCATGAACATCAATCTAGGCCAGTTAATGTCCCTGCCCGCCGATAGACAGCTGTTCGTGCTGGCGAACGCTGAACGAGTTGACCGCGGCGAGCAGCCGTTCACGGCCATGACCAGCCAGCTCAACGGCATTGCCCTAGCGGGAGCACAGGCTAATAGGGATCCAACCCTGGTTGACAAGTTAACCGGTAATATTACGACCAACCGCGGTGCATCCAATTGGGCCGGTGGCAACTACTTTAATCCTATCGTGTCAGACTATGTGTGGATGTACGATGATGGCGCGGCCACCGGAAATGGTGAATGTTCATCGCCGGGACAGGCGCTTTGCTGGGGGCATAGGTTTAATATACTGGACAATGGTTTTAATACCTGTAGTCCCTATATGGGAACGGCCTATGCGCCAGCGCCCACCTATACCAGGTCTTACACTGAAATTATGGAAGGCACCTGTAGCGGTTCGACCCCTAGCGACACAAGTTACACTTGGCAGCAGGCCTTAAACAGCGGGGTTTACGTCCCGCCCTCTGGTTCCGGCGGGTCTACCGGGCCGCCGGTTTGCCCCAGTTCAACCTTAGGCATTAACCAGCGGCTTACCGCCAAACAGTGTATTGTCTCGGCCAATGGCCAGTATGAACTGCGGTTTTCGCCGTCCAGCGGCACCGGCTCTTATCTGCAAGTATTTAATATCGCCGCGAAAAGACAGGTATGGACATCTCATTGCGGTGGAACGGGTGAGTATCTAGCTTTTGGATCTGACGGCAACTTAGTGGAATATACCCAAAACCCTACATTTGCCTGCTGGAGCTCTGGTACCCATGGCCTAGGGGCTGCGGTGGTAACTATGCAGAATGACGGCAACCTGGTCATGAAGACGGCTAGCGGCGAGATCGTCTGGAGCAGCCAGACCGGCATTATTATTGACCCGCCGGCTACCCTGAACGCTAACGAAAAACTGCTTCCTGCCGAACAGCTTTTCTCCGTCACGGACCAATACCGGCTGGTCCTGCAAAAGGACGGCAATTTAGTTATCTACAATCATAACAATATCGCCACCTGGTCTACGCACACCAGTGGAAATTCGCCAGCTGATTTGGCCATGCAGTCTGACGGCAACTTGGTCCTGTACAACACCGCCGGGAAGGCTATTTGGAGCAGCAATACCCGCACTCTCGGCGGCACGCACGTGACTATGCAAGATGACGGCAACTTAGTAATACTGAATGATGCCGGCCGGCCGGTGTGGAGTATTGCTACCGGTATCGTTCCGCCGCCGCCACCGCCGCCTTCGCCGACCCTGAACGCCGGCCAAGCCTTAGTTGTGAACCAATACCTATTGTCCGCCGCAGGTAAGTACCAGCTAATCCTGCAACCGGATGGTAACCTGGTGGAATACGCCACGTCCGGCCATCGGCCAGTCTGGCAAACCAACACTGATGGCAAGGATTCTGACCATTTGGCAATGCAAGCTGATGGTAACTTAGCCTTATACGGCAGGAAGGGCGAGGTACTGTGGTACAGCAATACCCGTACCCTGGGCGGCACGCATGTTATCTTGCAGGATGACAGTAATTTGGTTATAAAAAACGCTGCCGGCACGCCTGTCTGGAGCATTGAGACCGGGATTATCGCGCCTCCCCCAACACCGCCCTCCCCCGTTTTGAACGCCGGCCAGGCTCTGGTTGTGAACCAGTACTTATTATCCGCGCAGGGTAGGTACCAATTGATACTGCAACCGGACGGCAACCTGGTGGAGTACGCCACGGCCGGCCATCAGCCAGTCTGGCAAACCAACACTTACGGCAGGGATTCCGACCACCTGGCCATGCAAAGTGACGGCAATCTAGTGCTCTACGGTAAAGCGGGTGAAGTGCTGTGGTACAGCAATACCCGTACGTTGGGGGGCACGCATACCGTCCTGCAGGATGACAGCAACCTAGTGATGCAGAACGTGGCCGGCACGCCTGTCTGGAGCATTGAGACCGGGATTATCGCGCCCCCGCCGCCACCACCACCGCCGCCTGCCCCGATGACGTTGTACGCCGGCCAGGGTTTAACCCCGGGGCAATACCTGCTGGCGGCTGATGGCAGCCACCAGTTCGTCTTCCAGCAGGATGGCAACGTGGTGCTTTACAATCGGGCCCACCAAGCCATTTGGCAATCCGGCACCTTCGGCAGCGGCGCCACGTTATTGATGATGCAACCCGACGGCAACTTGGTTCTCTACAGCGGTCCAAAAATCGCCTGGTACTCCAACACGTATGGCGTGGGCGCTCCGGGCGGTAATCACCTGGTCTGCCAGCCTGACGGCAATACCGTTATGTATAACAGCCTCAACCAGGTGGTATGGCAAACCGGCACGTACGGGCGTTAAGTCTAAAACCTAGCAGGAATAGCTAGCGAACGGGGTCACGCCGTCAATTAACCAGCTCTTGCCTTGTGGAACTAAGTAAAGCGTTAAGCTCCGGTTACTACCAGGGTTGCGGCAGTTTTTGATGTTTGGAGCCTTGCCGCTAGCCGGGCCTTCCAGGTTATAGGTTACCTGCTTGCCCATCTTGCCGGAAAAAGGAGACCTGAAATCCTTGCTAGTGATCGCCGCCTTACTGGTGAACGCAGGAGTGAAGTAGTAGGTGCATAATTGTCCGGTGCGCTGGCAAAAATCGTAATAGCTAGTGGTCCTATCGTACTTTTTAAGCTGAGCCTGTTCTTGCGGGCTTAGTAACGAATCGGCTTTTGCCCTGTCGCCCCGGTTCATAGCAGCGACAAATTCAGTAGCAATGGTTTGGGAACTGGTTTTTTGAAAAATTAAGACATACGCGCCGCCGGCTACAATAACCAATAGTACCGCCGTGATAAAAATTATGAACGGCACAGTTAATTTTGCCAGTTTCCCGGTGGGCGGCCGCGGAGAATCACTTGGCTGGAATGGAATATCGGTTGGCTCGGATGTCATGGCTTAAACTTATCTACAAGAGTAGCATAACCTTTTTAGATTTTAAACGCACCAATCCCAGCCTAATAATCTTACATGGTCGGGGTGACAGGACTTGAACCTGCGACCTCACGGCCCCCAGCCGTACGCGCTACCAACTGCGCTACACCCCGAAAGCCACGGTGTGGCTTTCGGTTGACACGAGCGAAGCGTCGCCAGTGAAACTAAAAACCAACCGGGCATAAAAGCGCCGGGCTCCGAGGTGATCACCTGAGGGATCCCAGGTGGGTGCCTGCACGCATCGTCCACGGACGACGCAAATCTTAGGCTCCCTAATGATTAGTATCAGATAATCATTATCTCGAAAGCGGGCTTAAAGCCCTGCCCGACCCTCCTATTATAACCCAGTAGGTTAGCCCAGCAGGAAGTTTATGATGCTACCTTCGAGATTAATGATAGGACCGGCGATGAACTGGAAGATAATCAGCATGAATAATGTGATGCCGACAAAGCCAAAACCTTCGATCTGCCGCATCAAATCCTGGATAGGTTCTGGCGCGAAGGCGTACAGCAGCCGGGAGCCGTCTAGCGGCGGGAAAGGGATCATATTGAATATAAAGAAACCGATATTTACCTCTGTAAAGATGATTAAAATGTTGTTTAATGAACTACTAATGTTCGGCCCGGCCGCCCGGAAGGCCAACGCCGCGAGGCCAGCCAGCGCCAAGTTGGTCAACGGCCCGGCTAGCCCTACCAGGGCAGCGCCAAATTCATCAAACTTTACCCGGTCCGGATTGAATGGCACCGGTTTGGCGATAAAGAATGGCGGTAAGCCGGCAATCAACAGCAGCATTGGCAGCAGCACCGTCGTGACGGCATCAATATGCTTCAACGGGTTCAGCGTCAGGCGCCCCATATCCTCAGCAGTACTGTCGCCCAGCCAATGGGCCACGAAGGCGTGCATCGCCTCGTGCAGCGACAGTGCGATAATGATCGATCCCAGGACTATTCCCAGCTCTGCGACAGATAAGTTACTCAACATACGTAGCCCTAGTATATACGAGTTCCAGAAATTTACTCTTCCAGCAGTTGGCGATGGCCAGCGACGTCGTGGACGCGCAAGTAGCGGGCGCCGGACTCGATGGCGATACGGCCGGCCGCAAGGTTGGTTTCCAATTCCATTCGCCTATCGCCCAGGAAGCGTTTGCGCGAGTAGCCAATCATCACCTTGTAATCCGGCACATGCTGGGCGAATTTCAGCAATTGCCAGTTCAACTCCGTCGATTTGCCAAAACCAATTGCCGGGTCCAAGATGATATTCCGCCGTTCCACGCCCCTGGCCCGCAGCTCCGCCACTTTGGCCAGCAGGTCATCGACCACTTGCTGGATGCTATCGATCGGCTTCAATTGATGGGAAGCATGGGCATTACCGCCCGGCATATGGCCAATGATACAGCGGACCTGGTGTTCCACTATCAGGTCGGCCATAGCCGGATTACTCAGGCCAGTGATGTCATTAATAACGAAGTTCCTCTTAGACAGGGCTTTTTGGGCCGTTTCCGGGTGATAGGTATCGATTGACAAGCGGTCAGGATATAACTTGGAGAACCACTTCACAACCGGTTCTAAGCGGCGCCACTCTTCCTTGGGCGTAATCCGCGGCGCGCCAGGCGCGGTGCTTTCCGCCCCGATATCAACCAGCTCGGCGCCTTCGCTAAATAGCCGTTCAGCGTGGCGCACGGCTTTTTCTGGATCCAAGAACAGGTTACCGTCGCTAAAACTGTCCGGCGTAATATTTAATATTCCCACGAGTTGTACCATAGCAATATCATAACAAATCATGCTCCCCGGCATGCTACCATTAAGGCCATGGCAACGGTATACCTGGGACTGGGCTCCAACATCGGCAACTCGGCGGCCCATATTGAGCGGGCGATCGAGCTACTGGGAAGTTCGGTCTCGTCTATTGAACAGGCGCCGATCTATACCTCTAAGGCCATCGGTTATACCGATCAGCCAGATTTCTATAATACCGCCGTAAGCGGGCAGACCGACCTGGATCCCGAGGCTTTATTAAATTTCATTAAAACCGTTGAGCAGCAAGTCGGGCGAACGCCTAGTTTCCGCTGGGGCCCGCGCGAAATCGATATCGACATTATCTTCTACGACAAACTTATCCAACAGTCTGGCAAACTCACCTTGCCCCACCCTAGTTTCAGGCAGCGCGACTTCGTTTTACAGCCGCTCTGCGACCTGAACCCCGCGCTCACCGACCCTGTTGGCGGCCAAACCGTCCAAGCTTTACTGGCTGCCCTGCCGCCTGACCAAAAATCCCTGGTCCGCGAAGTTGACGCAGAGACGTAAAACCGCTACAATAACACCTTATGCAGAAATGTGATCTCACCGGCAAAGGCAAACAATACGGCAGCAATGTCAGCTTTTCGCAGCGCCATACCAAAAAGGTCTGGAAGCCCAACTTGCAAAAGAAGACCATCATCGTCGACGGCCGCAAAGTCCAGATGAAGCTCAGCACCCAGGCTATCCGCACCCTCAAGAAAAAGGGCCTGCTGAACCCTGTTTCGAAGTAGTTTAGGATTTTTCGAGAATAACCAGCTGAGTGACATCGCTCAGCTCATTGGGCTTTAACTTCAGTTTGGAGACGGTTTCTTTCGGTTCCATAGCCATTTCCTTAAGAGCGTCTGCCAGGTCCTGCTGCGGCACAGGATACTGCAAGTCCTTGTCGGCGTAATGGGTCGGTATGACCAGCTTGGGCTCGATGGCCTTGATCAGCTTGAGGGCGCCGACCGGGTCGACGGTGTAGCCATTGCCACCGACCGGCACGACTAATACGTCAACCGTGCCGATAGCCTCCAGCTGGAAGTCATTTAATTCGGGGTAGATGTGGCCGGTAAATAATACGCTGAGCTCGCCGGTCACCAACTTAAACATGGTGGCGCCGATTTTGTCCTCTTCTTCGGTGTGCAGCCGGGCCGGAATACCGATGACCGAAGTGTCGACTACTTCGTACTCGCCGGGACTGGTAAAGGTCAGGCGGGCGGGCGGCGCGTTCTCGTACTGGCCGGTAAACAGGGCTACGTCACCCGGTTTAGTAATACTTTTGGCGCCCAGCTCGGCTAAATTATCGTCAACGATAATACGGGTGCCCTTGTGGGTCATGGCTACACAGTTCCCACCGTAAAACTGCAGCTCCATCAGGCTTCTTCCTTGCCTTCAGGCTTTTCCTGTGCCAGGAGGCCGTGCTCGTCAACCAATACTTGCTTTTTGGATTTCTGGATAGAAGTTACGAAACGGTCGCGGATCTGTTGGCGGTATTGGAAATCCTTCAGGCTCATGGCTGCGTAACGAATAGATTTGCTCTCCTTGGCTTCCAGCTCGTCGACATACTTCTGCAAGGCGTTTGGGTTAATCTCGCCGACGATCAGTATATCGACGCCGGTGCTATTGTCACGGGTAAACTGGCCGGTCAACACCGCCAGGTCAATGTGCCCGACGCTACGCAAATCGGTTTCTTCGGCACTGATCGTGGGCACCGCTCCGGCCGACCCGGCTGCCGTTTTCTTGGCTGACTTCTTGAGTCCGCCGCCGAATATCTCCTGCAGCGGCTTGTAATATTTAAAGCGCTGGTTGACTTCGTAGTAAAGCTTGTTATTGGTGTTATCAGAAGTAATAATGCCGATACTCAGCAGGTTGCTGAGCTCGCGCCGCACGGAATTAATCTGCTCGTCGATCTTGCGCGTAATCTCCCGGACGAAGAACGGACGGTTGGGATTGCTATAAAACAGCTGCAGCAGCTTGACCCGCGTTTTTGACCCAAAGAGTTGCTCAATCATTAATCCAGTATACTAAAGTTTGACTCAATTGTTAAGCGCCGGTCTGCAAGAACGTTGTGACAGAATCTACAACATCAGACCATTTTACAGGGGTAATGAACCACCGGATACTTTTATTACGCTTAAACCAGGTGCGCTGGCGCTTAGCCAGGTCCAGACTGGCTTTAATGATTTTTTCACGGGTCTCTGCCAGAGCCTGAGTACCCGCGAAGTAGTCCCGCCACTGCGCATAGCCGACGCCCTTTAGGCCTTCCGCGTCCCAGCCATAGCGCTCGCTCAAAGCCCGAACTTCAGCCTCCAACCCGGCCGCCAACATGGCGTCCACCCGAGCCATGATCCGCTGATTAAGTTCTTCCCGGTCAGTTTTAATACCAATCTGTAGCGTGTTGCCGCGAAGTTTTTGCTTCGTTGGCACAGCCCCGCCGGTTTCGATTAAACGAATTAAGCGCCGCTTATTGCGGGTATCGACCATACCTATATCCAGCCCCAAAGTTTCAATTCTTGTTAATAATTCCAACGGGGTCAAGTTATTCAGCTCAAGCCGTTCACCCCTGTTGCCAGCTTCCAAAAAACTGAAATCATACAGTACGCCGTCTATATATAGGCCTGTGCCGCCGACTATAATAGGCAACTTTCCTCTTGAGGAAATATCATCAATCGCTGCCTGGGCCAGCCTCTTGAACACGGCAGCCGTAAAATCCTCATCCGGCTCTACGATATCCAACAGATGGTGTGGTACAAGGGCCCGTTCCTTAGGGGTCGGCTTGGCCGTACCGATGTCCATCCCCCGCCGCACCGTCCAGCTGTCGGCACAAATAATCTCGCCGCCAAACTGCCGCGCCAACTTAAGCGCCAGCGCCGACTTCCCCGACGCCGTCTCCCCAACGATGACAATTAGCGGAGAGGTCAGTAAAGCCATAGAGAATAACTTACCATACTATTTGAGGTCGGCACACGCAGTGTGTCAAAAAGGCCCACGCCGTGTGCCTGGTCTCGATCGTACTTGAGGTAAAGGCCTTGTTTTAATCTTTAACATTGGGAGGCCACCACAACCGTTCGCTGACAGCGACCAGGTAATCATCGCTCACCGCCACTCCCTCGGCCTCCAACACCTGTTTGTGGCGACCGCGGCCGCCCGGATAGCCCGACGCCAAGCCGCCCTGCTTGTTGACGACCCGCTGCCACGGCAGGTCCGGATCGCCGAAGTGCGCAATGCCGCCTACAATCCGCGCCGCCCGCGCGTTGCCGCACAGCGCCGCCAACTGCCCATACGTCATCACCCGCCCCTGGGGAATCTGCGCCACTAGCGCTTCCACCCGCTCCCGAAAATCCTTATCTGGCCGCATGCATCACCTACAACGAGGTCTTCTGCACTCGCGACTTTGCCTCGTTCGCTACTGTCTTGAGAAATTCCTCGATACTCAAGGTCGCCGCCTCATCCTTGACCGCCATATCCTTGCGCACCCGCGGCACCACCTCGCCGCCCTCGATCTCCTTCTGTCCAATCACCACCGTATACGGCACCCTCATAATCTCCGCCGCCCGGATCTTCTTGCCGACCGACTCGTTTGAATTATCAACCGCCGCCCGCAAACCCAGCTTCTGCGCCTGCTCCAAAACACCCTGGGCGAACCCCACCGTCGCCTCTTCCTGGTTAACGCTAATCAACCGCACCTGCTCCGGCGCCACCCACACCGGGAACCGCCCAGCCGTATGTTCGATATAAACTGACAGGAACCGCTCGATCGACCCCAAGATGGCTTTATGGATCATGGCCGGCCGTTGTTTTTCGCCATGCTCATCAATATATTCCAAGTTAAAGCGTTCTGGCTGCACGAAATCCAGCTGGACCGTAGCGCACTGCCATCGTCGACCTAAAGCGTCTGAAACATAAATATCGATCTTTGGACCGTAGAAAGCCGCCTCACCCAACTCGACTTGGTAATCAAGTTCTTCCTCTCTAGCAACTGTTTCCAGCGTTTGCTGGGCAGTTTCCCAAATTTTCGGATCACCGAAGTAATTATCGCCGTCATCCCTGAACGACAAGACGACATTTAAGGGCATGTCTAAGGTCAGGTACATTTGCTTGACCATGCCAAGAATACTGCGCATTTCCGCGTCAATCTGATCCGCTCGGACAAAAGCGTGCGAGTCGTCTTGGGTCAGCGCCCGCACACGGGACAAGCCGTGGATCTCACCGCTCTTCTCGTCCCGATACATCGTCGTGGTCTCCATATAACGTAACGGCAAATCACGATAACTGCGGGGGCGGCTAGCATAAATCTGCGTCACATGCGGGCAATTCATCGGCTTCATCATAAACTTATCAGTCGATTCCACACTACTGACATCGAATCGTTCTGGATACTTATCATAATGCCCGGATGTCTTGTACAGCTCAATCTTGGTCATGTGCGGCGCCCAGACCGCCTCATAGCCGCCAGCCCGCTGCAATTCTTCGGAGAATTTTATTAACTCGTTCCTCAGTACCGTTCCACGCGGCGTGAATAGCGGTAAGCCTGCGCCTACCAGATCAGAAATTACAAACAAATCCAACTCCTGCCCCAGCTTGCGGTGGTCGCGTTTCTTGGCCTCCTCCAGCATGTCCAGGTATTGACGCAACTCCTTCGGCGACTGGAAGGCCACGCCATAAACCCGCTGCATCTGGGCATTCTGCTCGTTGCCCCGCCAGTAAGCCCCGGCCACTCGCAACAGCTTAAAGGCGCCGACCCGGCCGGTCGACTCGACATGCGGTCCCCGACAGAGGTCGGTGAAGTCTCCGTTCTTATAGAAAGATACTGAGTCCACCTGAGCCTCGCCACCGCCAATCGTCCCCAGCTCGGCCGTGTCTAGGTCTTTCGCCACTGTCGTGCCAGCCCGCTTCAGGTCATTCAACAATTCTTCCTTATAGGGCTGTCCGCTCTGTTTGGCCCACTCGATAGCCTCGTCAATCGGCTGCTCGGACCGTACAAACGGCTCATCCGCCTCTATAACTAGGCGCATCTCAGCCTCGATCCGCTCGAAATCTTCCTCCGAAATCTTCATGTCGCCCAAGTCTACATCATAATAAAAGCCGTTCTCGACGGCCGGCCCGACGCCAAACTTTGCTTCTGGCCAGAGGTGCTGGATGGCCGTCACCATGATATGGGCCAACGAGTGCCGCATGGCCGGGAGTTGGTCTGTTGGTTCGCCGCCACTCACGTCGTTTTACTCCTTGGTATTCACATATAAAAGGCGCCCGGATTCAATACTCTCGCAATATATTCAATCCCAGCGTCCCGCCTCTATCAGTCCCGGTTCCCCTTAAGTATAGCACCAGCCCCTGCCAAACAAAAAGAGTCGGGTGATCTCGCAGGTCACTCGACTCTAATGGCTTGTTTTTTAGGAGGTAAAAACAATCTCGTCAAAAATCCGCCTAACCCCTATGTTAGCAGGGTTAGTATTATAAGGCTAGCCTATTTATGCTGTAATTACTACATTTCGACATGGGGAAAACTATTTTGGCCTGACGTCAGACCTGGCGTTAACTTGCTTTTTCCTTAGCGAATTGCTATGATTACCCCTGTCTTTATGGACTGGAAGGGCGATTAGCTCATTTGGCTAGAGCGCCGCATTGACGTTGCGGAGGTGATAGGTTCGAATCCTATATCGCCCACCACTTATTACTGAACCGCCCTTGTTATAAGCACTAGCGTTTATGACGTAAGTATTGACTGGTAGGTTTTTGCCTGCTACTATGGATCGATTAAACGAGGTGTTTAGTATTCGTAAAGCCAGCGCTTTAGATGCTTTTGAGTTGTTCTACGAGGAACTGGTTTCCTTGAAACGCAACAATCGCGTCCGCCGGCTGCGCACCGCCCCTAGTTCCAGCAACTAGTCCGGCAACGCGGAGTCGCACAATTACCCGGGAGACCAGCAGGCCTCGCGGGCTTTTCTTTTCCACCGATTTCTAGCAAGTTATACACTGGCTTTTTTTATAGCGATATGACAATATGTTGTCATGGTTTGTATACATTGTGGCGATAAAACCCAGGTTATTAACTCCCGGTCCCAACGGCGTAGCAACCAGGTCTGGCGACGGCGGCGTTGCCGTCAGTGTAGCGCAGTCTTCACCACTGAGGAATCAGTCCAATACGGTGGAAGCTGGTTGGTCCAAGGCGGTCCGGGCGATTTACAGCCGTTTTCGCGTGATAAACTGCTATTAAGCCTCTATCGGAGCTGCCAGCACCGGCTGACCGCCCTGGCCGACGCTGGCGGGCTGACAGATACCATTATTAAAAAGGCCCCGGCACAGGTTACGGACGGGGTGATTACTCGGCGCTTGCTAGCGCAGACGGCGCAGGTGGCGCTCAACCGGTTTGATAAGGCGGCCAGCGTCCACTACCAGGCCTTTCACCGCCGTTAAATGAGCCGGTTCATTTTCTTTTAATGAAACGAACCAAGTTGCGAATGCCCCTGAGACCATGTTTTTGGTGGCCAGGGTCGGCCTCGGTGGAGACGGTTTGGCCCTTGCTATCGCGGACGGCATGTTCAGTGACGTCAAAGCGGCTGAGATACCATTTGAACATCAGTCGGGTTTGGGAGTTAAAAGCCGCCACCGAGCCGAAACCGATACTGCTGACCGGTGTCAGACCCCATTGCAGCAGCATTAGCAGCGAACGGTGACGCTTGTAGCGGGCGGGCCGCGGCGGCAAGGTCACCAGGCAGATATAAACTAGCGCCAGCAGGCCGAGGATACCGATACGCTGGATGCGGCTGACGATCAGTGGCAGTTCGTTGGCGGCCAAGCTTTGCGGGTGCAGCAGCGGCGGGATAAAAGCCGCGCCCAACGCCAGGATGGTGCCGGTGGCCCAAGTGACATGACCGACCAGCGAACGCCACAACTTGGCGATCAGGTCGGCCTTGGGCACCTGGTTCTTATGCCAGAAACCCTTGTCGGCGATGTAGGCGATGTCGGAAGCGCCATAGGTCCAGCGGCGCAGCTGGTAGAATTGGGCCTTGAAAGTATTCCAGTAGCCGTCGGCCAGCACGGCGTCTTGGTATATCGGGATACTTAAGGGGTAGACGCGGTAATCACCGTCATAGCGGAAGTAGGACCGCCAGAAGTGGTGGCCGTCCTCGACGATGGTACGCGTGCTCCAGAAGTTCATATCGATCAGGGCGCTCATCGGCTGGGCGTGGGCCGAGAAGTTGCGGATGGTGTGCAGGCGCTGCGTGCCGACGATGTAGAACAGGTTGTTGCCGGTGGCGATGACACGCATTAGCGTCGGCGCGTCCCAGATGTTATTGGTGAACATCGGCAGCGGCTGGTAGGAGGCCCGCAGCGGGTTGGGCACCACGCAGTACAGGTAGCTGAGGGCAGCGAAGTAGCGTTTGTCGGGGCGGTTGTCGGCGTCGAGTGTGGTGACGACTACCCGGCTGGGGTCAAGCTTGGCTTGCTTGAGGTAGCGTTGCAGGGCCCGGCCGGCGTGGGTGATATTACCACCCTTGCCGATAACTTCGCCGGGTATATCGGCCGGGTGTTTGACGGCCATGGCGTGGTGGAAGCGGCTGCCATACAGCTTGAGCAACTGCTGGACGCGCTCTTCGGCCGGCTGGCCGGCGCGGCCTTCATAGGCAATGACCAGGATGATTTTTTTGGCGTCGTAGTCGGCGTCGGCGACGGCCTGGATGGTCGGTTCCAGCACTTCCCGGCTTTCGTTGACAGTGGCGATAATGACGGCTTGCCATAGTTCGCTCGGTTTAACCGAGATAGTCCTGACATCGAGGCGGCGCAGGTTGTTGAGGTGCCATCTTGGCCGTTCAAGCTTGGTCGGCAAGGCCTGGCCGGCGTCAATATCGGCCGCCAGGCCGTTCCAGTCGATTTTCATGTGCTGCTTCATGACACGGTAGCCGCTGAGGGCCCGCAGGGCGTAGGCTAGCGACTGGACGAAGAAGATTAACAGGTAGAATAATATGAAAAAGACCGCCGCGGTGACGTTTATAAAGCTCAGGATGAGGGGTAGTAAAAGCAGGCTGTAGCTAAGGGCGCCGGGCAGGATTTCAAAGAAACGGTAGTGGCCGCGCCGGTCTTTTTCGAACGGTATTTCCAGGTCGGTCATACGGCACTAGCGCAACACCAGCAAGGCGTTGCTGACGATTATCATAAGCGTGAGCAGTAGCAAGCCGAGAGCCAAAATGGCGATGGCCAACTGGCGGTGTATCTTGTAGGCCCGCAAGCTGAGCGAGACGTGGGCTACCAGCACCAGCGCCGCGAAAGCCACGAAGCTGAGCAAACCGGTTACGCTGCCATTGGTGAATTTGTTGGCAGCGGCCGGGTTGGAACAGTCGCGGCACTGGATAATATAGCCGTTGCTGTGGCTGCTGCCCAGGCTCAACAAAATGAAAATACTGCCGCCCACCGCCAAAAACACGTTGATACTGAGCAACAACATCACTAAATGGTCATGAAAATACTGCTTGGGAGCTGCCATAAGATAGCCCTTATTGTATCAGATATAAAAGGGCTCCCGGTAAAGCGATCTGGCATGGTGCGGGTAGAGAGAATCGAACTCTCCTCTCAACCTTGGGAAGGTTGCATATTAGCCACTATACGATACCCGCCAGTCTTACATATGGAGCCACCTTGGGGAGTCGAACCCCAGACCTCCGCTTTACGAAAGCGGCGCTCTAGCCAACTGAGCTAAGGTGGCGCGGACACCGGCCTATTATATCAGCCACCAGCCGGTTGTTTTACTTCTAGGCGGATGCCCGGGACGCCGCTTTTGAAGGCGTCCGGCTTATCAATAGACAAGACCATTTTTTGGATACGGTGGTCGGCTAATATTTGACCGGCTAACTGGTCGGCTAGTTTTTCCAGCAAATTGAAGGAGTTATTTTGGATGGTATCGACAATTATAGTTCGGACCGTCGAATAATTAAGCGTGTCGGCCAGGTTGTCGGACCGCGCGGCTTTGGCGGTATCAACGATCAGTTCAACGTTAACGTTGAAGCGCTGGGCCTTGGCTTTTTCACGCGGATGCACGCCATGCTTGCCTTCTACTACCAGGTCTTTGATGTAGATAACTGAGCCCATGTCAGGCGGCCGTTAAGGCTGAAGTTTCCGCCTCTGCTTGGGCTTGGCGGACAATTTCAGCGATTTGGGTAGGGGTGAGGGGTCGTGGCATGAGTCGGGTTATGGCTTGCTGGCGGATAGCTGGCGGCAACTCAACCAAGGGCCGTACCAGCTCTAAGCTTGGTATATAGACGGCCAAGGCCGCCCGGGCCATGGGATCATCACGGCCGGCCTCAAGGTCGCCGGCCAGGCGTTCGGCCCACTCGAACGGTAAACGCTCGCTGGCGTAAGCCAGAACTTCTTTCTCATCGGTGCCGTCATTGATCATGAAGTGGGCATTATGTTGCACCATGCTCTTTAAGTCATTGTAGGCCAACTGGTAATCAATTGACCATTGCTCTGCCTCAGATAAGGCGGCCGGCGGCGTGCTCTCGATAAGCTGGGCGACCGCCTCCAGTTGGGTATTCTCCGGCGAATGCATGGCGGTCAGGCCGAGGGCCGGACTGACCTCGCCACGGTTGATGCCCTGCTTCCAAAGGCCCATTTGGGTCGCGTGGGCGTCCTCATGGAGCGCCAGCGCCGCCAGTTTGCCAGCGGTATGGCGATGCTCAGGATGAGTATTAACCCGTATTAATAACTCTCTAGCAGGACCGGTCGTAAACCAGGCGGACCATGGCTCGCCAGCTAGGGATTCGAAACGCACTTCCGGTAATTCATCCGGCAGGTCCAAATAGCCGCTTTTAGACCGCTGGGCAGCCTGATGGGCAGCTCTAAAACGCTGTTCTACCTCGCGCGGGTCAGTGATGACCATCATCTCTTGGAACTTTTCGCTGCTGGCCTGGTCATAACGCAGGCCCTTTTGCTGCAGTAGGCTATCGACTTCTGTGAGTTTGGCCTGGATGGTTGCTTCGGGCACTAGTTCCGGCGTCAGGCCGACGGTTGTTTCAACGTAATCCTTTAAGCCAAATTCTTCACCCCCAAGGGCCCGGGCAAACATTAAATCCGCGGCGATGTAGCCCTGCAGGACATCATGGTCCAATTCATCAGGGGGCAGGCTTTCAGCCATGCCTTCATAGGTACGGCGAACGTCATCCAAGCTATCAAAAACGGTCACATTTGCCAGCGGCGAGACGTCAACGTCAACCACACCGCATGCCAGGGCCTCAAAGCCGCGACGCGCGCCCACCAGTTGGTGCGAGAAGGCTGGATCTTGCTCTATTCTATCGGTCATCAATGTAAATAATAGCATATAAATGCTATTATTGCTAGTGCTTACAGTATCTCTCTACACGTTTGCTTTTGGCAGTTAGCCCGAACTAAGGCGCGGCCCGGCGGCCGGTGATCATATTGTAGATAAACACGACTAGGGCAATGACCAGCAGGATGTGAATCAAGCCGCCGCCAATGTGCGCCAGCAAGCCGATCAGCCACAAAATTATTAAAATCCCGACGATGTATAACAACATGGTATTCCTCCTTAATTTCCTTATTGTAAGCTAGCTTACCTGCCCGGCGGCGGCCTTGTAAGTAAGTTTTATTACATAGATCAGTCGCGTAAAGTCGCGACCAGCCGGCGGCGATAAGCCAAAGTGCCGCCAACAGTCGTAATCACGAATAAACTGGCGACATCGCCCGGTCCGGTGTCGGCCAAGGCTGCCGAAGCGCTCGGCGCGGCCGTGGCTTTATGGGCAGTGCCACTAGCTTGCTGTGACGACGTGGCCGTCTGGGGACGTGGACGGGCTATGGCTGGATGCTTGGACGGCGTGGAGGAATGGGACCTGAACGACGCGATAATAAATCCAGCCAGGACAATAAGTAAGACAAAATAAACTAGGTATAAAACGGTTTTGCCGGCTCTCGTCATTTGTGATCTCCTTACTATTTAATCTTAGCAGTAAGATCGCGCTTTGCAAAAGCCGATTGTTGAGATTAGCTAATCGGCGAAGTCGAGGCTAGTGGCACCATTCGCGGGGTTGTAAGGTCGTTCCAAGCCATCGATACGGGCGCCGCTGTGGGCACCGCTGACAATAGTATTCATTAGTTGGAACGTGGCTTTAAAACCTGCTTCGATAGTTGGGTTATTATCGGCAATGCTAGCGTCCATCGGTTGCTGGCCGCCTTTAACAGGTTCAAATAGACCGCTGAGTTCAAACACGGAGCTTACCGGATCTTTACCGATTGTCGCGGACGTGGTGGGCGAAGACAAACTGCCGTCTTCGTCCTTAACACCTTGGTTAATAGTAACTGAGTTAATGTTCGTTACATCTGGGGTAAGGCCATCCGGGCCGACTGGAGCCGCTACCAAAATTTCAGTCACTCCCCTATTGCTGCCGTGTTGGGTAAGGCCATCAATTTTTACAGTGGTCTGAGCTATCTTGAGGCCGTCAGCATCTTCAAAGTATTGGGTAGTTTTATGCTGGTGGCGGCTGGGGTGCAAGGCACGCGTAGCGAGGGCGTTGACGCTGGCCTGGACTTCTTCCTGAGCTTTTTCCTGGGCCGGGCTTAGGCCTATGGCTGTCTCGGGTTTGGCAGACGGCGTACCGCCGGTTTGAATAACCGGCGCAGGGCTTCGTTCAGGGATGGTTGGCTGGGCATGGGCTGTCCCGGCGCCAACCGCCAGGCCGGCCAAGGATGCCAAGGCGCCAGTCCTCGTTACCTTTATTAATTTTTCTAATTTTTCTTTTGGATTTTGGTTTTGTTTATTCATCATTGGATTTTAGCATAAGTTCAATGAAATGTCAATAATTCGTAATTACGTGAGTAGGGTTCTGGGTTAGGTCTACCAGCTGCCAGCTTGCTGGCGTAAGGTCTGCTTGTCGTGATTCTCGGGTTTTTTCAAATGCTTCAAGTTGCGCGGTATGCCCCAGCCGGCCGAATGACTATCTTTCATCGGATGAATGTGGTTGCCGATCGGCGCGCCCGGGCCAACATAGCGCAGGTAGAGGTCGTCTGGGTTCCTGACATACTTCTCCGGCCCTATCTGGTCAGGTTGCGGAGCGTGGCTGGTATGTGATCCGAAGGTGTAAATATAATTACCCTTTATTTTGTGGATGATCTCAACGTGGTCGCCGCCATATGCCGCCGGCTGATCGATATCGCCCTCCGCGGCTACGGAGAAAGGTACTTTCATCCAATAACCATCAGTACGCTCCGTCGTGGTGTTTTCGACACGCTCACCAATGCCGCCGCTGGCTACATAGCGCGCCATGCTGACAAGACCGCTGCAATCCAAATACTTTCTGGGGCCTTTGAGCCATGCTTCATTAGTGCCTGTATGATCGGCAGTCATAGCCAGCTCTGATGTAGGCGGATAGCTCAGGCCATTGAATAATAGAGCACCAGTGTAAATGGCGGCATTAACGGGAATGTGATCCTTGTGTTGTTTGGACTTATGATGCGGGTGGTGGGACTGTTTGCCGGATACGGCCTCAGCAGCTGAATCGGCGTGCCGCCAGGTTTTTTCGATCGGGTTGTGCAGGCTGGAGGAGACCGTCGAACCGGCCTGGCCCCAGGCGTGTTCAAAGGCGCGGAAAAGGCCCGAGCCGGTGGCAAGACGATGTCGAGTATGGCTCTGGGCCTGTGGTAAGAGCGCGCTGGGTATGTGATAGAAGCCTTTGCCGTGGCTCGCCAGCGTGGTCATAATGCTGGCAATCTCACCTGCTTCGGTATCGTGCGAGGATGAGTAGTCTTTGTATATACCGTGTAAGCTGGAGCCGTTGAAATATTGGCCGTCCTTGTGCAAGTACTTTTGGGCGAGCAATTCGCCGAAGGCGTTGATGCTGTCGGCTTTGGTTTTGTAGCCAAAGGCTTTGTTCGGATCGGCGTCGACGGCGTTAATACCAAAGAGATTATTGCGGTCTTTGGCTAGTTGCGAGGTGGCACCGCCACTCTCCTGGGCAGCCGCGGCAGCGGCGTAGAGAGCATTGATACCGTATTTTTGTTCAAGGGCGTGGAAATCACCAGCCAAGCCGGCCATGTGGGGATAGGTTCGCTGCAAAGCATGCCGCAGGGCATGGACGTTCAGGCCTGATTTGCTAAGGACGTCGGCGTGGATGTCATAATTGGTTTTGATAGACTGCGCCTCAATATTGACAACTCGTGGCGGCTGCTCGGCTGGGTGGGAAGGCTCCGAGGCCTTGGCAACTTTGGCGGTTTCAGCAGCGTGGGTTGGCGAGCCGTTGAAGGGCGTGAGGTGAAGCGGCGGTAAAATGGGCGACGTAATCTTGATTATAGGCTGGGGCTTGGCAGCTTCGACCGGCTTGGGGGCGGGTTTGGACACTGGGGTAGCAGCCTTTTGGCGGGCGGCGTGGGTGGCGGGGACCGGCAGGGTTGGCTCGGGTTTTTTCTTGGGAAGTGTCGGTTTGATAACCGGCTGGATTGGAGCTGATTGTGGCTTGGGATGAGAGCTGTGGGACGTCGTTGGGGTGGTTGATGACGTACCGCCGCTGACCTTGAGGAGGGCGCCGGCTTGGACCAGATCGGGATGAGTCCGGTATTGTCGATTCATGCCCAATAATTGTTTCAGGGTTAAGCCGTTTTGGGCGGCAGTGGTACTCAAGTTGCTGCCACGAGGTTCTCGAATGTACTCCGACGCTCCAGCTGCCGGAATGTGCAGCTCGGAACCTGGTTGTAAGTGTTCGGCCTGGTATTCTGACTCAACACCACTTTTAATCTCAATGTCCGCGACTTCTTCCATGGTAGGAATGCCGCGCCGCTCAGCTATCGGCTGCGCTACGTCATAAATAGTGCCGCCCGGCGCTAGGAAAACGGCGCGGTCTCGCGGTTGTGACTTATGAACCGTTTCGGCACGCGCGGAAGCACTGCCGACTCGGCCGGCCGGTTCGGCGCTAGCGGTCGCTTGGGCCAGGCCACTGGCCAAGGTAGTCGTTACCAATCCGCCGGCCACAACCTTGCGGGCTTGGCGCTGGAGAGCATCCCTGTTAATTGGCAACGGCATTTCGTCGGGAACTTTAGGCCCATAGGGAGAACTTATCAAAACGTCGCCTACCTGCCCCAGGACCTCTGGTAGCGTCAGGTTAGTAGTTAGGGTTTCTGGTGCGTCTGATATCGGCTCGGCCGGTGTCGCCGTGGTGCTTTCATACGGCTGGGCACCCCGTCCGCGCGCGCCAGACTTGGCGGCCGCTGTTCGCGGCTGGCCGATAAGTGTTGTAGCGGCCTCAGCCACGCCAGCTTCTACCGACTGTCGTGACATTTGTCCGGCTACGGTCTGGGGCTTCTCAAACGGCGTTAATGTTTCAGGCATGGCCTTATCCTTGCGCTACTACCTTTGTAGGAGTTGTTGAACTAGCCGATTGGGCCAGGATGTGCTCCTGGTCTTGGATAGCAGGACCGGTAAAGTAACAATCAGTGGCGTTAACCCGTACTGATTTTAACGGCAGGTGAAATACCGTTGCTATTTCTTGCCGGGTCGGCGAAGCGGTTTGGGGTAGGGCTACCGCCGAGGGGTCAATTGTCTGCGTCAGGAGCTGCCCATGGCCATCAACCCGAGTACGCTGTATTACTACACGAACTGGCAGGCTGGCCATTTTGGCTAGCTTCTTGGCAGCCTGTTGCATGTCCGGTTGGGTTTGAAATAGCTCGGCTTTGTTGAGCACTTCGGCCTTTACGGCCGTACCTACCCCAGTTGGAATGTCACTACGCAAGGCAGGGCCGCAAGTATCTTCAAAAACGTCATCGCTAATCGTAGTAACATCGCCAGTCCGTTCCGCCATACCACTGTCAATGCCAAAAACGCTGGCAAGTTTAACAAGCTCGGCATCATAGCCATCCGGTATTCTTTTACCTGAGCTGTTGGCGGCATACTGCATGTCGGCGCGCTGCAAGAAAAGTTTATCGGCGTCTACCGTAGCTTGGATTCCCCATTGCTTATCGGGGTTTTTGACATTATTAAAATAAGAGGATAAGGTCCAGGCTCCTTTGTCTGACCCTATCTGGACCTTGCCCTCGCGCGTAGCGCTAGCTGTCCGCTTAGTAAAGCCCGCGACGAAAGTATTCCAGAGTGAGCTTCCAACAGGTACTCCGGACGAACCTAATTCAAGGTCAATTGCCGCGCTGCCCGTACCGGTGCCCTCGACAAGAATAGTTTTATCAGGCGTGCCGACATGATAAAGGACGTTATTAGCCTCAGCTTGCAGCTCGGTATGAGGTACTGCCTCTTTAACGCGGCCGAAAAGGTCGGAGCCAAAATTAGTTATGCCGTTAGCGATAAAACCAGCCGATACTACGGCGGCGGCACCAATCGCGGCAACTTTTTTAAAGGAAAGGTGGCTGCCAGACTCATGCTTAATGGTAAGTTGCTGGGGCAAAGCGTTAGCTGCCTGCTCGTTCTCGGGTTGTCGTTCCAGTATTGCTGACTCTTTCATATCATCTCCCGTTTAGGTTACGGTACTTGAATCCCTGCGCTGCCGTTTTGGACAGAATTTACGTACATAAGTTTTTCTTTATCACATGCCAAGGGCCTCAACCCTTACATGCCTTCATGTTATGCAATATCATACAAACATAAGGAAGGTCTATAATAATACATGATTATGTTAATTTAGTCAAGTATATTATTTGAAATAACCGTTAGGGCGCTGCAGCGGAAATGGATGCGGCAACGCTGGTTTCGGCGGGTCCAGGCGGCCCATTGTTCAAAGATTAAAGTCCCGAAGGGGGGCACTCCGGCCAGCGCGGCCAGCAGGAATTTGCGGCGCGGCCAGCGCAGGCTGCTGTAAACCGTTAACAAAACGCCGAAATACGCCAAAAAGATGGTGCCGTGGATCTGGCCGGTAATCGGCACGGCGATATTCCGCCCAGGCCAGCCGTAGTGCCGGACCAGGATGCCGGCTATCAGCAGCGTCCACCCAGCCGCTTCGCTCAAGGCGGCGATTTTAAATAAAGTCCAGGCCTCGTCCTCCGTGAACGGCCGAATGGCTTCTAGGCGGCTCAAAAGTGATATTGTCACGGAGTTATCATAACACCAGGAACCACGCTAAGGCGTTGGGCGGCACTTGCCTGGCTGTATATTTTTCGGCAATTAATTAGCCATACTGATTATCCATTCGTCCGAGACCGTTAAGCCATACATAGTTGCCCCCTGCCAGGCTTGCCGCGGTTTATCTTTTTGGGGCAGTTATAGCCCCTTGACCGCGTTTTGCATAAATGGCGGCAAGCGCATGCCTAATTTAGTAAGCTGTAATTCTTGGGCTCGATGGGCGTCTTTAATATGTTGGTGGGGTATTTTTGCTTCATCCCAAAAACGCATGGGGCTCTCTCGAAAATTTTTAATCTCTGCTAATGCCGCTTCTTCAAAGTTGGGAACGAAACGTAATATATTCTTCAGCCAATGCCGCGGAGTCCTAGGTTCGCCATTGCCTTGGTTTGACACTTGCTCAATCTGTTCACGAGTCGATTTGTACATGTCTTTAGGGTCAACGACTATAATTGGCGTCGGTAAGCCGAGCAAAAGTTTTCGAAAACACAGCGAATTATACAGTTCCACGAACGTACCGATACCGCCCTCGGTAAATACTGGCACCGAACTTAAGACCTCTAGCAGGTGCTGTCGCATAAGTAGCTCTGAACTTTCCATATTCATCCTACCATCTGCGTCCTTGTTGACTTCGTTTTGCCCAAGGCGTTCAACGTCAATTCCTACCCCAAAACTTAGCATATTACGCTCACGAGCACCCTCGTCTGCCACTCGCATAATGCCCGAGCCATTGCCATGTACGACTGCTAAATGTTCAGGACCTTCAAACATGTCCACTAACCCATTCAAAAATTGCCCGATTTTCCCTTGGTATTCCAGCCCAACCCGCTCGCGTCGGGCACCAAACATGGCTACAGTCATTTCTAGGTTCTCAATCCGTTGGGCTACTCCTGGCTTGATCCACAATCCACTGGGGTGGAATTCACGGTAATCGCCGTCTTGCGCCCATGCTATACCGATGCCGCGGCGGCTCAGGTCTACCAGAGATGACAGCTCCTCGGTAGTCATAGCCTCACTGCCATCTTTGCGGAATTGCTCGAATAAAACAGCCCTGGCATCACCATCGCTCACTAAGCTCGACAAATCTCTTATGCGAACTTGCTTGGCAATGACGGTAGCGGTTCGGTCACCGGCCATCCCCAGGTCTTCTATTAGTGGACCCAAACCCTGAAGGCCCTCCGGGATGCCGTCAGCACCCTTTTGAAGCGTTGATATGGTGTTATAAGTATTGAGTTTTGGGCTACCCGTTTCTGGCACGACTTGAACGCCGCGGCGCGAAAGCACCAGGGCGGCGACTTCAGGACGGCGGGTTTCGGAAAACAAAGCGGACCGGTTAGCGGGATTGGCGGTTTCCAATGCCTGCAAGGCGGTAATCCCATGTTCATGGGTCGAGCGGCGCGCTTCTGGAGTCATCCGTATCCAATTTCTCGCCGCATGGGAGGTTCCCACTTGTGCTGAGCGATAAAACTCCACCCCTGGCCAGGTATTGCGGTAGGTATGTTCGAAGGGCTGGTCTTTCGGTATCCTTCTCAATTCTACCTGCCGGTTTTGGTCATATTCCGGTAGGTGCCGCCCGATTCCCATCAGCCGGTTGGCATCAAATAGGGCCGCGCTCTCAAGCTGGTGGAGCTGGGGGCTAATCTCCTTGAGTACTCGCCAATAATGGGGACCGGCAGACAGCCGGATACCGCCTAGCAGGAAATCAGGCAGTATTGCGTCCGGATCTTTTACCAAGTGGTCTGATTGACGCGCCACGATCGCCCTGCCGCCCCGTAATAAGGTTATGCGCTCTTCAAGTCCCCTCATAAAGTGTTGCTCGTTAAGTATGAATTCCGAAGGACTAAGCCTAACTGCTAGTGAGCCACTATCATCAATATTGTAAGGGGGCTCGCCTTCGCCAGTTGTGGGTTGGGAGCCAAAACTGATTATCGACTCTCTAATGGCATGCTCTACCTCGTCCGGTTCGAGTTTAACGAGCTTGGAAAGGTCGGCGAAACGGCCGGCCGGCAGATTGCTGCCATGCCATTCTACCGGAGTGCCGCTAGCCGTATCATGCGTCAGGGCATGGATATCGTTAACCAGGGCCTCTCCTACTCGGGTATAGGCTTCCATTTTTATAGGTACCCAAATATCCTTAGCTTGGCTCTCCTGCTGGGGCGGACCGGCGCTCATAACTTCAACTCCGACTTGCCCTAATACGCTACGGCCCAATAAGAGTAATCTGTCATTTTCCTCTAGTAGCTCGGCTGACCTGGCCTCTCCTAGCGTCGAAGGATCAAACAGAAGGGCAGTCTGGCCATCCCCTTCCGGGTGGTGGGCCAAAATGCCATCTGGACTGACAGGGCCGGAAAGACGCATTAGCGGACATACTCCAATTCGACCATAAAGTTAAGCCACACCTCTTCCAGGCCGGGCGTTTCTTGCCAGTCAGCTTGGTTCATCTGGCCGGTTCGCAAAGCTTTTGTCCGGTCTGCCAACTCCTGGAGCTGGCGCCGGCTATACCAACCGGCGCCTTTGGTCTCAGAAGGGCTTGGATTCAGTTCGCCCGTAAAGTCCCGGGCTTGGAATACGGTCCAACTATGATGGTCGCCCCGGGGCCGTCGGCACTGGTTGCTAACGTACCTATTAGTTATAGCGGTGCTGACTAGGGATTTGGCCGCGATAGTTAAGCCGAGCTCTTCGTGAACCTCATCAATCGCCGCCTGCTCCGGAGAGCCGTGCTGGTCAATATGGCCAGCCGGGGGCGAGACTGCTATTGGAAATTTCGCCCGGCGCAACAGCGCGATAGCCTCGCCATTTTCAATAATCACACCCACGCTCAAATTGTCACACTCTTGGGGCATAGTCAAAGTTTAAAACTAATGCCTCATCTATAGCAAGCATGAGGATTTTGGTAATTTACGGGCTGACGCTAAAGGAGGCGCCGTCGCCGCCAATAGCTGACGGAATGGCTACTGGCTGGCCGCTACTATTGACCATGGTAACTGGCTGGGCGCTGCTGGCGGCTAAGTTGACGGGCCGGCCGTTTTCTACCGTTAAGCCGGCCGTGAAAACAGCTTGGTGGAAGTTATCGAAGGGAATTTGTCGGCGGGAGGAGTAACTGGGGTCTTCTTCGATCCATTCGGCCGAAGATAACGACGAGGCGTACGACACCGTAAAGGTAGCTGATTGGCCGTTGGTCCTATCAGTGATGCTAATACTCCACTGGCCGCTGCTTACCTGGGAGATCGAGGCGGCCAGGCTATCGCCCGGCGCGACCGTGACCCCTGGCACCGGCTGCGAAACATTCGGCAAAAGTTCATAAAAGGCCGAGGCTGACACCTGGCCGCTGGCGCTGATAATGTTCTGGGTACCTACCTGGATCAGGTCGCTGGTAGTGACACCACCGATGCCTATCCAGGTCGAATCGGCTGATGTCGTCGAGCCGCTACCAGACGCCAAGGTGGCGTTCCAAGCCCCGGAAACACCGGTAAACGTACCGTTCGTGGCCAGGTAGCCAGACCAATTAGTAGATAAATAGCCGGTCGTGGTCTGCGAACTAGCTGGCGCCGGCGTCGGGGCGGTCGGCGTCAGGCCACTGACACTGCTGTTGGGCGATGGCGTAACGACCGGTTCCGGCTTGGTCGTACCGGCCTGGGCCACGGTTTTTTTTACCGGCGCCGGCGGCGGAACGCTTGGCGGCGCGGTTGGTGGTGGCGCGACCGCTACCGGCGGAACAGCTTTTGGCGAAGCCGTTGGCTGATGAATAACCTTTTTGGTATGGGCAGCCGTCTGGCTATGGATTTGGGCCGGCGCCGGCATTGGCTGCACGGACACCGCCAGGCCGAACACGCTGACACTCAGTACAGCCGGCGCGACCAGGCCTAGAACAGGCCAAGCTATCAGTTGGGAGCGCAATTTACCGCGAAGTTTTTGGAGCATGCTTTTTGTTTTTGAGTGAACACACTTATTGTAGCAAATAACCTAAAAATACTCACTAAAGGCGATCTAACAATCCTAACAAGTAATCCATCTTCTCTTGGTTAAAGGTCTCGAACACTGGCTTATCGATGGCGTCTCGTAGCCGCATCACCTTTGCCTGCTCTCTCCTGCGTCCCGCCATCTCTTCGCCCGAGACTCGTGCCGAAGGAGCCAGCACGGGTTCTGCCGGGGAAAATCCAACTATATTATCATACTGGTCCCTAACCTCGCCTCTTTCCCTATACAGCAGCATCCGGCCCGTCCTAATATCCAGCTCGAGTTCCCGGCGATAAATAAATCGCTGGTAGGTGTCCCAGTCCGACGATTCTTCGCCTTCCTCATACAGGGTCTCGAATACGTCGATACTTACACTACCGTCAGACGGCAGGTACTCCATTACTAATTTTACGTTTGGTGGCTTTTGTTCTTCATCTATTTGTTCTTCTGCTAATGGAAGGTATGTCAACGATACCGCCTCCTGCAAGACATCGAAATTATCGGGCAGGCCTTGCACTACCCTGTCGCGCAGGGGTATAGCTTCCTCGAGTGATGTTAGACTTCCCTCTGGATGAATCATATAAGAATTTTATCATAAAAACACTGTTTTGTCCAACTAATAGGCTGGGCTGGCTATGAATGCCAACTTAATATAGTTCTACGTGTAGATATCGGCCCACTTCTATATATTCAGCGCTGTCTTAAATGCTCGTTGATCATAACCGCTGATCTTGGTCTGCTCACCGGCATCATTCGTGATGATGGTGAACGGTACGCCAATCATACCGTCGTTGACAGACATAAATTCGGCCATAACAACGTCATCAGTATCGGTGATCTTCTTGGTATATTCAAAGCCATTTTTGTGTAGCCAGTCACCCAAGGCCTTGCAAGTGGCGCAGATTGAGGTGGAATACATTGTTATGCTCATAGTAGCTCCTTACTAATGATTAATTTCCAAATGTGAAGGTGTTTAGATTGACGCCAGTCGGTACATCAAGCTCAACCGTGCCGCTGGTAAAACTCTTGAATCTGACAATACGGTAGAGGTTCGATAGCTGGACGTTCACTTGGCTATTGGTTACGTCAGCCCCAGCGGCTCCAGCCTGGCTGACGGGTTGACCGTTAAAGCTCACGCTGACCGGAGTTGGTTGAGGGGCGCCACCGACCAGGTAGACGTTTTTGGCGGCTACGTTAATCCTCAGTTTAGCGTCCTTGCCGGCCGTAATAGCACCGCCCGTTACATGCCATTCACCTGACAAGCTCCATTGTGAACTCGCCAAACTCTTGGCAAAACTATAGGTTTGGTCGGGCTGCGAACCTAAAGTCGGTGAGCCACTATAGGCATTGGCCCGATCGGTTCCTAAGTAGGTCTCGGGCGTTTGGTCCTGGTTAATTGGATCGGGAGTGCTGCCAGGTACAACCAGGCTTGATGACAGCTTGGTACTGCTTTTCTCGCTTAGCAGTCCGCGAATCGCCTGTTCCGTCTGGTCGTATTCGCCCTCGCCAAAGTGCTGTCGTCTGACATTGCCATCGCGGTCAATCAGGTACTCGGCTGGCCAGTATTGATTGTGGTAGGCATTCCAAGTGGCTAAATTGCCGTCTATAGCTATGGGATAGGTCAGGCCGTCCTGCTTAACGGCGGCGGCCACATTGGACGGTATCTTCTCGTAGGAGAACTCTGGGGCCTCGACACCAATCACCACTAGGCCGTCCTTTTGGTAGTGGCTATACCACCCCTGGACGTAGGGTAGGCCGCGGATGCAGTTGATGCAGGTGTAGGTCCAGAAATCGACCAACACTACCTTGCCCTTCAGCTGCGCCATCGTCAGCGGCTGACTGTTCAGCCAGCTCTGGATACCAGTAAATTCAGGCGCCTTATAGGCGGGCACATTGTATAACTTGGAGTTGTCGACAACCTTGGCATTGGATTGTTTTGGAATCAGCTTCGAGCTAAGATTATCGAACTTAAACGGCGTATGATCGGCCATCCAAACCTGAATCTTGGTACCTGTTCCCGTTATGATCATGATTCCGACTAGAACGAATAATACGCCTAAGCCCCGTTGAAAACTCCCCTTGGGGTTGCTGGCAAACTTGATACGTGAGGTCAAGCGCTGACCGTAGTAACCAACCGCCAGCAGGATTAGGGATAGACCAATGACATACGAGACAATGTAGGCCATAGCGGTCGCAAAGTGAGCCGGTAGTATGGTGGCCAAGATATAGCCATACACCGGACTACAGCTGGAGAAAACTGGTCCAAGCGCCGCGCCGGTTATAATCGGGCCGATGAGCTGGCTACGATTGCTGGTGCCGGTGCCAAGTAAGCGTTGGGCGCGATGTTCGATACCAAGCCGCGCAACGATAATGGTATAGGCCTGCGGAAACAGAGTCACTAGACCGAGCACGACAATAATACCGCCCGAAACATAGATAATGGTGGCCGGCGGAATATTGATCAGTAGCGTCGTGGCCTTGAGTAGCACCGTGAACAAGATCAAGGAGATAGCCAGCGATCCAGCGATTAAGAATGGCCGTCGTTTGTCCTTATTATCCCCTGTTACCGAACCACCGATAATTACCGGTAGCAATGGCAGCACGCATGGCGCGAGCACCGTCAAGATACCAGCAATAAAAGCACCGAACAATAAAAACATCTACTTACTGTGTCGCTGGCGCGGCAGCAGCCGCAGCCTGGGCGGCTTCCTGTTGTTTCATGGCGGCTTCGGCGTCAGCCTTCTTCATCGCAGCTGCAGCGTCAGCTTTTTTCATAGCCGCAGCCTCATCGGCTTTCCTCATGGCGTCGGCACGCATCATCGCATTGTGTGCTGATGTCGTGTCGTTGTGATGAACAACAGCGGCAGTGGCGCCTGCCACGCCGATGACCAACAATATGGCTATTAGAATTTGTGTTGCTTGCTTATTCACGGATACCCCCTTAAATCTTATTAGTCTTAAGTTTAGGTTATGAAAAATGTAAAGTCAACTTTACATTCACAACAATTACTTGTGCCTGCTCCAGGCGCTGACAATCAACTTGGTAATGACCATGGCTCCTAAGGCTACCGCTAGCCACTGGTCTAGATCGTGCTGAATACTTTGGATAATGATGGCTAGCGCCAATACCGCCCCACCAATAAAGTAAGAGACATGCCCGGCTTTCAGGCCGTACAAAGCCTCACGTTCATCCCGAGGCTGTTCACGCCACACAAAAACCGCGAAGGCGATCACGGTGACAGCCAAGATCATAATAACTGTCAGGGTCAGGGCCGAAGTCATCAGGATGTTAAAGGGGTTAATCAGCAGTAACAGGGCGGCCACAATCGCCGTGCCCAATAGCCACTCTGACAAGTTTGGTAGATTATTTTTCATACTTAAAAACCTTCTCTAGCGGCACCTTAAAGTACTGGCTAATCTTTAGAGCCAGCAGAACAGACGGCACATAATTGCCCTTCTCTATCGAGATGATCGTTTGCCGGGTTACATTCACCGACTGTCCAAGCTCTTCCTGGGTAACTCCGGCTTTTTTGCGATAACTCTCAACATTATTGGTAACCTTCTCACGCTTTGTCATACACCAACAGTATAGCAAATAATGTAAACCTGGTTTGACATTTACGCGCGATCAAATACGTATTTAAGAAGAATTTAAGGGTGTGCGGGTACCGTAAAAACATCAAAAAGCACTCCTTGTAAGGTGCTTACGATTGGCAGGCTGTCGAGTCTGATTTTGAACTTTAGCTGTATAGGAGCACACCGACTACAACCGCTAAGTTGACGATTTCCCATAATATAAAACTGATAATAATGTTTATCTCTTTATGTGCCATTCCATACAATATCCACGGAAAAGTTACTATAAATATGAGCGCCCACGTGACAAGTGATACGCCGGTTGCTGAATGCGTACTAAATATACTGTAGACCTGTGGCAATACAGTAAAAGGACCAATTATACCAACGACAAAGGTGAGCTTGTCTAGAAAAACCGTATAGGGTGATCTTGCCTGCTTTTTTAGGCTCTGCTTACGTTCGTACTTATGACGTAAACCTAGATAATGCATACCCTAAATATAGCATAAGCCCTTTGGCGGCCCGTGGTAGAGGTCGGGAACTATTACTTATAGTTCGCATGTAGGTCTGGGATGTTGGCATAAAAGTATGGAGTAGCGTACTATCAAAACATTAGGGAGTTATATGCATATTATTTTGCTCATCTGGCACTGGTTTCTAAACTTCACCGGGACTAACATCCCGGCGGGTGGTAGCAAATGGTATAACTTTTGGTCTGGTTTTGGCAGTGATCTAGGTGAACTAGTTATTATCGGGTCTTTGATTGGTCTGTACAAGCAGCATAATTGCCCGGTGAAAGGCTGCTGGCGGATTGGCCGCCACCAAGTTGATGGCACGCCATATAAGACTTGCCACCAACACGCTACTATTGCCGTTCACAATCAGTTACACCAAGAACACAAGAAGAAATATCCTGAACAGCACGATCTTCTTAATAACAACTAAGCGTCTTGGCAGAACGTGGCGATAAGTTTAAACCATATGCCATATAGCCGTTTAAGCAATCGTTCAGCTTAAAGTTTTAAGATATGAATTGATAGTATGTACAGTAACTTTAAGGGGAGCCTCCTATGAAAAAACAACTGAAAGTTATCAGTATAGGTTTAGTGAGCAGTGGCCTAGTAGCATACCCCGTAGTACTTTCAAGCAAGAACGCCTCGAGGCTGCTTCACAGGTCCTCAATACTAGCGTCGCGAATATTCAAGCAGCCCACAAGAATAAAACTTTCAGTCAATTACTCAGCCAGGCCGGCTTGACCAGAGCAACATGTGTCCAGAAGCTAAAGACACAGTTAACATCCGACCTGAAGTCTAAGGGTTACAGTCAAGACCAAGTAACTATTGCTTTGCAGCATCGACAAATCGCAAGACTACACCACAAGGTTAAGACATCTAAAACGTAACCAACAAGAAGACAAGCCCTGTGCCATAATAGATTAAATGAGTAAAGGTTCCAGCCCAGAAGCACGGTCAGCCCTGCGCTTTATAATACTTATCGGCATCATTAGTTTATTTGCCGACTTCACCTATGAAGGCGCGCGGAGTATTAATGGCCAGTTTCTGGAAACACTGGGCGCTTCGGCCGCAGCCGTGGGATTTATCGCGGGCTTTGGCGAGCTCATTGGCTATGGTCTAAGGTTTATATTCGGTTATATTGCCGACAAAACGAAGAGATACTGGCTCAATGCCCTGGTTGGCTACTCGATTAACCTTTTTGCCGTACCGGCATTGGCCTTAGCCGGTAACTGGCCGGTGGCCGCAGCCCTTATTATTGCTGAACGGACAGGGCGGGCTATCCGCAAGCCGGCTATAGAGGCCATGTTGTCTTATGCCGGTAGTCAAACAGGCCAAGGTTGGGCGTTTGGCTTACATGAAGCCTTGGACCAAACTGGCGCTACGCTTGGACCTCTAGTAATGTCATTGGTACTGGTATTAAAAGGTAGCTACAAAACTGGCTATACACTCTTAGGCGTATCGGCAGTCCTCTCTCTTGCAACCATACTAATAGCGCGTTGCTACTACCCGAGGCCGCACAGCATGGAAAAGCCAACCAAGCTTCAGACTGAGGGGCTGAACCGTACTTACTGGTGGTATATGGCAGCAGCCGGCTGTATTGCTGCCGGGTTCGCCGACTTTGCGCTAGTGGGTTATCATCTTCAGAAAAGCGCTATTGTCTCGTCCAGCGTAATCCCCATATATTATGCCGTCGCTATGGGGGTTGGCGCTATTGGGGCTTTGGTACTGGGCAGACTTTTTGATAAAAGCGGCATGAAGACTATATTTGCCAGCTTTTTGGTATCCGCGTTCTTTGCGCCGCTGGTATTTCTGGGTAATGGCAAGGCAGCCCTTCTTGGTATGGTGCTTTGGGGTCTAGGTATGGCGGCGCAAGAAACACTGATTAAACCGCTGATAGCTGGAATTATCGCCGCCTCTAGACGGGCGACTGCCTTTGGACTGTTCGATACCGGCTACGGCGTGGCATGGTTTCTGGGTAGCTGGCTGATGGGTTATCTTTACGGGCGATCAATCCACGCACTCGTTATCTTCTCGGTAGCAATTCAACTACTTGCCTTGCCTATATTTTGGTTTACCCATAAACGGGTTCACACATAAACCGCTGCCATAGACTTTAACCATAGGCGTCTTGGCGGGTGGTGGCGGAGGAGGTCTGGAACTATTTTACTTATAAGCCCTCAAGCTCTGCGTCAGTCTCGTCAATGAGCCTTCGGCCATAGTCTTCAGGTTCTATCTCGCCTAGGATTAATCGGTTAAAGTCCGGACTGGGTGTCAGCCTTGTTACAACGCCTGCCCCAGTGCATGCTAACTCACTCATGGCCAAAGTAGCGCCACAATCAACACATCTTATACCGTCCTGTTCGTCGGCCTCGTAACAATGCGCTCTTTGGTTGGGGTTTTTTGATATTCCCATACAACTAATTATAAAGGTGTGGCAAATTATTAATAACGCTTATGCTTGGCGGGCCGTGACGGAGGAGATCTGGAACTATCTACTGACAGAACGCATCATGCGCTAATCTAACGGCACTGGCAGCAGTATACCAATACTGTCCATTAGTTACCGGGCTTATATGCGTATATCCTTTTGGTGGAATAACAATTCCAGACAGTATGGGTTCTTCATCTTTTCCTCTGTTCCAAACAAGCTCTTGTCCTTCAAAAAGTCTCATTTTGCCCTCTTTCCCAATAACTAATTTTTCTATATGCGCGATCGGTTGAGGGGTGGTACCATCCGGTAAAGCTAAGTGTAGTCTCGTAAGTTGCAATGTGCCTGCAAGGTCTTCTGAAGCTATAAATGGAGGTGTAAGCACTCTTTCCCTATCATTTTTTGTGTGTTTCCAACGGGACCATGTAGGTTCTACTCTGGCGAGGTCAATAAGATCATCCAGCATCGGCGTAATCGGTTTTTCTTGAGCCCTAATGAGGCGACGCCCCAATTTTGTACCTGTTACAATTTTGCGAACTATACGCATTGCCATATCGTCATTATCAAACAAATCTGCATCATTCTCTGGATTATAATCGGGCCTGATTTCTATACTTCTCATTATAAATTCTAACTTTACGCTAAATTTAAGTTAGTGCAAGCACAAGCATTAAAAGCACTTCTGCAAAGTGCTTATGCTTGGCGTGGCGGTGCAGGTCTGGAACTATTTCACGCTAAATACCTTATAAACTAGCTGGCAATGGGCACGTACTTGCAGATGATGCCGCTGGGTTTACCTGGTAGACCGCTAACTCCGAAACACTGCTTACAATAAATACCGCTCTGTTTGCCCCGAAGACCATTGACACCAACGCATTGCCTGGCCGACTTGGGAGTGGAGGTTCGGGGAAGCGGTGTAGCCGCTAAGCTTATTCCGGATCCCAAAACTGTAAACATTGTGGTGAGCGCTAACGCCGTATTCATAAGTTTCATAATAAATAATCTTCTTTGCTTTAATAACGAACCGTGTATTCTGGTTCTCTTAAAATAACACTACACATATTAAGACATGTTGGCAAGCATTAGCAAGAATAAAAGCACTCGATTATATAGTGCTTATGCTTGGCGAGGCGTGGCGGAGGAGGTCTGGAACTATTATGATTCGAACGAACCTGCTCTAAGCACTATAACCGGCTAGATCAGGGGGCTCTAGGCTAAAGCTCAGAACTTTTTTAGGGATGTGTCTATTACCCCTTAATACATCCATAAAGTTACCCTGCTTCCAGACCGAGATTATTACTTCGACCTCGTCTACATCCGGATCGGGGGCGGTCATCTCCTCAACATAACGTGTAAGGCCATCAAAGGCTTGCTGGCCATCCTCATCGCTACTGCCTATACTCCAGTCTTCATTGTTAGGATCAATGAACCGGTTTTTCCATACCTGACTTAGCCATACATACGCGTTCCGAGGGTGATTATAAGCAAGACTATGGATGCTTCTGTTTTCATCTCTTATAACAAGCTCATTCAGCTCCATAAAAAAGTCTTCAGCGACGATAGCCTCTATTATTACCGAACCAGTATCCGCTAATCTACTTATACTCACTTCGGATTGCGGCTGGGGGTTAGACATAAAGAAATACTACAATAAAGGTGGCGATTTATCCACTTGGCGGGCCCGACCGGATTTGAACCGGCGATCTCCTCCGTGACAGGGAGGCGTGATAGACCACTTCACTACGAGCCCGCGTCGTCTAATTTAGATGAAAAGACAGGGGTAATCATAGCAATTCGCGACGATTAAAGCAAACTGATATCTAGCCTGAACCATATAAGCCGGTCCAGGCATTATCGTTTCCGTCGATAGTGAGCGAACTGTTTGTGAGCGAGCGAATGCCTGGACCGGCTTATATGGTTCAGGTCTTAATGTAGTAGTGCGGCGGCTGTTTGGCCTTGAGCGGGTCGGTGTAACTGTTGATGGTCTTGAGGTTGAATTGGATGTGGGCGCCGTGGGCGCTGCCAGCGGTTTTGTCGGTCAGCTTAACGATGTCCAGGGTGTAGCCGGTGTTGATTATGCCGGAATACTGGCCCGGCTGGAGCTTGAACAGCATGGCCGTAACCGCAGGCGGCACCTGGCGGTCGCTCAGCGCCAGGGCGGTTGGATACTGGCCACCGGCCGCTTTAGTAGCAGGATCATCAGATAGCTGGGTGGCTAAGGTAGCAAAGTCCGCCCCACCCTTCAGTTGGGCCAGCGCCGCCTTGGCACGGGCATTGGTAGCCGTATCCAGCTTGGCCACCACCGCTTGGCCCAGCAACTGTTGCTTAAGTTCACGCTTGAAGTCGTTTTCGTTCCAACCCCAGAATTCGTTGAGGACTTCGCGCAGGGCGCGGTCGCTGCTGCCCAGGCGGTTTTCGCTGCGCACCAGCGCCACCTGGTTGTTGACCGCCTGGTTGCTGACGCTGACGCCGTGTTCTATAGCCAACTGCTTGACGTAGGCGTCTTGGGTCACTTGGGCCAAGGCCTGCTGCCTGAGGTGTTTGAGCTGGGCGCGGCCGGTCTTTGTGGAGAAGTTGGACTGCTGCTGGACCTGGTAGTAGTGCATGTCACGGCGCAGTTCGAACAGGTAGGCCTCGTAGCTGACCCAATGCTTGCCGATTTTGCCGGCCGGGAACGGTACCACCCGGGTGACGCCGTAGATGAAGCCCGAAGTGGCCTGGAATTTATACAAATCCAAGCCGCAAAACACGAAGAAAACCACTAGCACGCCGACCAGCAAGCCGAGCGAAATACGCACCACGCTGTGCTTGGAGTGCTGCAATGGGTAGATGTACTTGCGGGCGCTGGAGAGGACTTCCTCGCGGTGTTCGCCGACGGTCTCGTTAGTGATCCGCGGCACGTTGCTGAGGGCCTCGTTGACCTTTTGCTCTTGGGTGATATTGCGCTGGTCGGCCAGTTCGGCGGCGCGCTTAAAAGGGCGGCCGCGGCGCTTGGGTATTTTAGGCTTCTTGAGCTTCTTCGGTTTCTTCATTCGGTTTGCTGGGTGGCGGCCGGTTAGCCGGATAGCTGCTGGTACTAATGCCTTCCTTGCGCAGAATTGTCAGGAGTTGCTTCTGGATCTTAGCCGGGTGGTGCACCTCGTGGATCGTCAGGTCCCCAACGTAGGTCTGCATCTTTATTGTACCAAATCCCAGCAGCGTTTGCTGCAGGCCGGCTACGTCGTAATTGACGGATTGTATCTGGGGCAGCGTCAGGTCAGCGACCGAACGGTGGAACAGGCCTTTTTGGGTAATCTGGATGAAACGCTGGTCGGTGACGATAAAAACGCTGAAATGCCAGCCGATCCAGCTGGGCAGGAACAGGATGGAACCGATAACGATGCTGACCACCAGGCTGAGGGCAAAAAAGGTCAGGTTGGGCGGCGTGTTGGGCCGGGTGTAGGTCAGGATTAAGGTGTAAACCGGGCCGATCAGCCAGGCCACCATGCCGATGATCAGACCTTTGCGCATGACGATGGGGTGTTTGTGGAAGACGAACAGTACTTCCTCGTCGTCGAACTGGTCGGTGAAGTATTTGTCAGGTTTTTGTTCGCTGTTTGCCATAAGGACTATTTTACCAGGAAAATATCGTGGTTGGTGCCCCTGGACGGATTCGAACCGCCAGCTTCTCCTTAGGACGGAGTTATTTTATCCATTGAACTACAGGGGCCTGATGCTATTGTACTAGACCGCGGCCGGGGCTGGCGGATCGCTATCAAAGTAGGCGTCATCTTTGGGCCAGAAAAAAGCTTCCGGATCACCAGCGTACTCTGGTGGAGCTGTCTCAGCTGCTTGCGCTGTTGGTAAAGTTATCGTCGTTTTTCCAGGCAGCCCCCTCATGGATGGCGGAAAATCCAGCATATTTTGACGATCCATCCGCTCCATCAGGGATATCCGGATATAATCGCTGCGCGATAATGCCTCGGCCTTGGCTCGTTGGTCTATGTCTTCCAGCAAACCTACCGGCACAATTATATGTATCCTCTTGGGGGTCAGCACATCCTGCACACATCCAGTGTAGCTTAGTGGCCCACTGCGTGGGCCGGGTAGCCTATAGTTATTGCCAGAATCTGGCAAAATTTAATTCTAAATTAATAATCGAGCTGAAACGGAGAAAAAATTAGGCGCGTTCGTGGGATTCGTAGATGTGGGCGTACTCGGACTTGTCATAATCGAACAATTCGTCGGGCTGGAAGAAGTTGGCGACCTCGGCTTGGCCGCTTTGCTTGGAGTCGGAGGCATGGATCAGGTTGCGGCCGGTACCAATGGCCAAGTCACCCCTGATAGAGCCCGGCAAAGCCTGGCGGGGGTTAGTGGCACCGACTAAGGCGCGGACCGACTCGACGCACTCGAAGCCCTCGCAGGCTATCAGCACGACCGGCGAGCCCTTCATAAATTGTTCCAGATCTTTATAGAAAGACTTCTCAAGGTGTTCGGCGTAGTGGGTGCGCAGCATGGCCTCGTCCAGGCTGGCCATTTTGATCCCGATAAGCTTCAGCCCCTTGCTCTCAAGGCGGCGGATAATTTCGCCGATCAAGCCGCGTTGGACGGCGTCGGGTTTGGCGATGATCAGGGTTCGTTCCATGTGAGGTATCCTTGTTTAGCTGTCCTCATTTTAACAGATGGTGATTCTTTCAGCTATTGGGCAGTTTAGAGGCGGTTGTAGTCGCCGGCGGTGGCGCCGTCAGCGGTTTTGGCGATGTGGCCCGAACCGCTGCCCCGAGTGAATGGCGTGGTCAGTCCGCGCATATTGTTGCCCTGCACCACGCAATTGGTCGCCGTGTTATCAAGCAGTATGCCGATCGAGTGGACGCGCACGATATTGCCCTGCAGGACGATGTCGCTGCAGCTGGAACCGCCGGTAGCCAGGTTGATGCCGGCAAAGGTCGAACCGAGGCCTTGGCGGGCCGTCAGTGTATTGTTCATAACAGAGGTGGTGGTCACGTCAGAGAGAAAAATGCCGTGCCGGTTATAGTCTGACGCCACGTTGCCGGACATGGTGGCGCCGTCCACCGCTACCAGGTTAATTGGATAGTAGACCGAGGCGGTCACAGTACGTATAATATTGTTGCTGATAATGACGTTCGTCAGGCGGGACTGCAAGCCGGAGCCGGTGGTATTGCCGTGGACGTCGATGGCGTGGTTGCCGGGCGATTCGACGTAATTGCCGGTGACATGTATCTCACGGTTATCAAACATGGCCGCCGGCGTGGAGGCACTGTTGCCGACGGCAATCGCCACGCCGGTGCCGACCATAGTCCGGAATTTGTTATTGCTGACCATGTAGCGTGTCGGCTGGGCCGAAACATTCTGGGCGGACAGGCCGGTGGTCGTACACTGGACAACCTCGTTACCAGTGATGAGGATCGAGGGGCTGCTAACGTTCATTCCCTGAGTGTACAACAGCGTATTATTGGCCCATTGGATGCCTTCGCCCGCCCCGGAGTGGGTATCCAGGCCCGCGGCCGTCATGTTCACGATGCGGTTGCCCTCGGCCACAATGCGACGGGGAACGCCATGCGTGCCGGTCACGCCGCCGTGGGTGATGCCGTGGCGCCCTTGTTGCATGTAATTGTCAGCTATCCGGCCGTCCTGGGAAGCGAAATTTACGGCCACGCTGTAGCCGAAATTGTTCCGGTCGGAACCGATCATCGTGCAGTCGCGCACTTCCCAGTTCCAGACGTCGTACAGATCAATCGAACGCGACTTACAGTTAATAAAGTTGACGTTCCGGACACTGAGGTTTTGAACGATCGACAGGTAGAGTCCCCGGTAAACGTTGTTATCGGCGCTGGTCAGCGCCGGGCCTTTAATAGTCCCGCCGCCGGTGATGGAAATGTTCTGCACCGGGGCGAGGGTCGAGGCGAAGGCGCCGTCGCATTCGCTGACCGTGCTGCCATCAGTGTGGGTGGCCGCCGTGGTGCCATTGACGCCACGGACGCAGTTTTGCAGGATGTTACCCGAAATCGAAGTGTAATATATAAGCTCGCTGTCGATCAGCACGAAGTTCGGCTGGTTGGCGCGGAAGCCCGTGGCCGAGGTCAAGGTTATGCTGGTCGCCCCACTGCTAAGGGTGCCGCCGTTGTTGAGCGTGGTTGTCCAGGCCCGTTCGCTGACACTGGCAGCGACGCTGTGCGTCGCAGCGGTCGTGCCATTGATACCGCGGACACAGCCCAGCAGGCGCCCGGACGAATCTTTGGCCAGATAGCTGATCTGCTCGGAATCAATAGTAATCTGCCCCGGCTGGTTGGCGACCGGCTGGCGATAACCGGTGGTATCAGAAACATTGATGGTCGTGTCGGAGGAAGCCACCGCCACTGTTACCGTAGCCGGCGCGCTATTGTTCGGCAGTTGCGGGTAGTACGGGCCGCCTACTACCGGGGTATACAGCGTGAGGGTGTTGGACGCTACCGACAGGATCTGGACGATTTCGCCGCACCACTGGTTGCGTGAGCCGGGGTCCCAATAGACATATGAACCGAGTTTAATATAGGAACCGGCCGTAAACTGCGTGCCGTCCAGCACCGAAAGCGTCGTGTCGCCGGCCTTTGCCGGACTTGCCAGGGCGCTATACCCAGACGACCCCATCAGTGACATTGTACCGGCTGCCAGGATCGGCAAAAAATTCCCGCCGGCCGGCTGGGCCGAATAGTCCAGGGTCGCGCCTTCGCTAATGCGCAGCTCGACATTAGATGGCATAAGCAGGCAGGCCGAGACGGTGTTTTGGATCGGCGTGTGCAGCACTTGGCTGCTCTGGGTCCCCAAGATGTAATCACCGGGCGGTACAAGGACAATTCCCCCGTTGGTCCCGGCCGCGGTGAGGGCGGCATTGATCGCCGTGGTATCATCGGTCGAGCCGTCGCCCTTGGCGCTATACGGGGCATCTTTGACGTTGAAAACTGTGGAACTCGCTCCGGCTGGTAACGTGCCCCAGCTGGCGGCGGTAGTGCTGGTCGCCAGCAGGGCCTGGCCGGTACTTGGCGTGCCGGTCACGCTGATGCCGTTGACCTTGAGCACACCGGGCGCTGCAGCGTTGCCGCCTAAGTCGCCGGCCAGCTGAACGATACCCTTGGCGCCGGTGGTGGCATCGTTGACGGTGGTGCTGCTGACCGTGGCCGCTATCCACTTGGAAGAAGCAGTGTGGTAGCTCAATACCTGGGAGTCAGTCACACCGGTCACGTCCACGTCAGTATCAGCTGCCAAGGTAGTGGGCGCGCCGACGTCCGCGGCTGACAGCGTAACGGTGGGGCCGTTCTTGCCGTTAACGGTCTGGACCGACGAATCGGCCTTGCCTAAGGAGCCCTGGCTGCTGCTGTCCAGGCTGGTTCGGGGCACGGTACCGCTGCTGTCCAGGCCAGCGTAGCCGTTCGCGACGTTCTTATTAACGGATAATTCCGCCCCGGCGCTGGCCAGGCTGGAGGACTTTAATGTGCCGTCGCCGTTAAGCGACTGGCTCAGGAAATCGTTTAGAATGTCTCCCCAATTGCCGTCATCACCGCCGGGGATTGGTAGTCGGGACATATGTTTGTTATATAGCCTCTACTGGTAATTTAAAGTCATCACCGGATAGAGACCCTCCATCTTACTGCTTATGGCCATAGTTTAACGCACCGAAATATGTTTGGCAAGGTGCTTGAGGATGTCAAAAGCCATGGCTTATACTGCCATAAGCCCTATGAAAATCACCAGACTCAATAACCTGCTCTTTGGCTTGATTATCCTAATCAACGCCTATATTATTGCCGCGCCGCTGTTGCCGGCACTAACTTTCCGTTTCGAAGACAGGGGCGGAAACCGGCAGCGCTTGCAAGCGGCGGTTCATCCGCGGCAGCCGGTTGGCAAAAACGCTTCCCCCGTTGCCGCGCCACAGCCGAACCACCTTATTATCCCGGCCATGCTACTGGACCAACCGGTACGTGAGGGCACCGTGGCCCGGCAGTACCAGGTCCTCAACCAAGGCATCTGGCACTGGCCGCGGGGCAGCACCCCCGACAAGGGCGGCAATACCATCCTGATCGGCCACCGCTTCACCTATACCAACCCGCGTGGCGTCTTTTACTACCTGAATAAGCTGCAGCCCGGCGACGAAATCGGCCTGGTCTGGAACAATAAGACCTATTCTTACCGCGTCAGCCGGGTGGCCGTCGTGCTCCCGACTGACACCGCCATCGAAGATAATACCGCCAGCCCGGAGTTAACGCTATTCACCTGCACGCCCCTGTGGTTGCCCAAAAACCGTCTCGTGGTCGTGGCTAACCTGGAGACCCGCCCATGAACGAAAAAGTAAAATTCTGGCTATTGCTGCTGTTGATGGCCGCCAGCCTCGTGCTGCTCTGGTTGGTCAACTCCAGCTACAGCCGCGCCCTGCTGGGGTGAAGCGGCGTTCGGCAGGGGCGGCGTTGGCGCTCGTTTCGGCCGTTTCCAGAAACGGATTATGAGCGCGATACAGATGATGGCCGCCGCTAAAGAACCGATTAACAGGGCGTCGAAGCCGGTATTAGTCAGCAACGAACCGCTGGCGCCAGTGGCAGGGGCGCCGCCGCCTGGAGTTGTCGTGCCTGGGGTGCTGCCCGGGGTACAATTGGCGCCAGTCTGGTAATTATTATCGCCATAGGAACAGGCGCCATAGACTTGGGCGAGTAAACGGGTGTTTGGGGGCATATTAGGTTTTGCTCATTTTGTGCATATAGTTTATTATGCTTAAGGATACCACGCCGTCAAGCCGGTTTGGCAGAAATATTAAAAAAAGTGAGGTACGATATGTTAACGCAATTCGCATTTTTGGATTTAGGCGCGCCGGAACTAATCATAATCCTGGCGATTGTTCTACTACTGTTCGGGGGCAAAAAGCTGCCTGAGCTATCACGTTCCCTCGGTGACTCAATGCGCGAACTGCGCAAGGGCATAAATGGTGACCTGCATGAAGACAAAAAAGAAACCCACAACACACACCCGGAGAACCACCGCTCGAACTAGCAGTCCCCCGTCAACGGCCACACTGCGTTTCATAGAGCACGTCCAAGAACTCCGTCGGCGGCTGTATTACGTCGCCGGTTCAGTTATACTTTGGGCCTGCGTGGCCTATGCCATCCAGCAGCACATCGTTAATGTCTTGCTGCGGCCGGCCAAGGGCGAGCACTTCATCTATACCAGCCCGGGCGGCGGGATCGATTTCCTATTCCGGATCTGCGTCTATGCCGGCATTGTCCTCAGCTTGCCGGTCATCGTTTATAACATCCTGCGGTTCGTCGAGCCGGTCATCGCCCATACGTCGCGGCGGTTTATCTTTTTGGGCAGTTTCGTGTCCGGAGTTTTGGCGGCGGTCGGGATTATCTTTGGCTATTACTTGGGCTTGCCAGCGGCCCTGCACTTTTTGCTGCACCAATTCACGACGGTCCAGATACAGCCCCTGGTAACTATCCAGTCGTACTTGGGGTTCGTTATCGTTTACATGGTGGGCTCAGCGATGCTATTCCAGCTGCCGCTGCTCTTGTTATTTATCAACCGTATTAAACCGTTACAACCTCGGCGCCTGCTGCACTATGAACGCTGGGTTATCCTGGCCGCCTTCGTGTTGGCCGGCCTGATGAATCCCACCCCCAACGTTATTAGCCAGCTGCTGGTAGCCGGGCCGTTTATCCTGATGTACCAGGTAGGGATCGTGCTGATCGCCTTGGCCAACCGTAACCGCAAGACGGCGCCCGGACCTCGGCAACTGCTCCGCCAACAGGACATGGCGGCCCAATCGGAGCGCCATTCCCGGGCCTCCAGCTCGCGGCCCCTGGTGAGCGCCCGGCCGGCTGTCCTGGCGCCCGCCCCACCCCCTCAGCGCCGCTACGCCGCGGCCCGACCGCGGCGGACCTTCAATGACATATACGCGGCCTCCCCGCGGCGTTTGTCGCCCGCTATTGACAACTTGCGGCGTCCCGCCCTATAATTCCTCCTGTAAAGCTAAAATAAAAACCACAAACAAAATGACCAAACAGATAGATACCCTGTTACAAAGGGAAATGACTCGTAAAGAGTTCATAGCGACGCTTGGCTTGGGCATGGCTTCGGTGTTGGGCTTTTCGCACATCATCCAGCTGCTGACCGGCAAGTCCCTGCACCGGCAGTTCGGCCAACGCCCTACCTCGGCCGGCTACGGTTCTTCCCCTTACGGACGCTAAACCACCTCTCGGCAACCACGACCGCCCCGATAGCGGTTGTTTCGGCTTGCCTGTACAATAAGGCTTATGTTGTTCGCCAAGGCTAAGACGGATTTCCTGGAATACCTGGAAATCGAGCAAAACCGCTCGCAGAAGACCATCCAGAATTATGACCACTACCTGACGCGGCTGGTTGACTTCGCCGGCGACATTAAAGTTAGCGATATTGACCCGGAAATGATCCGCAAATGGCGGCTGTGGCTGAATCGCCTAGGCACCAACACCTCTGACGAACTAGGTAAGGCAACCCAGAATTACCATCTGATCGCCCTGCGCAGCTTCCTTAAATACTGCGCCAAGCGCGACTTCCCCGCCCTGCCGGCCGACAAGATCGAGCTGGCCCGCACCCGGCGCAAACAGGTGACGTTCCTGAGCGAGGACGAGGTGGAGCGCTTATTCGCCCAGCCGGACCTCAACACGCTAGGCGGCCTGCGCGACCGGGCCATCCTAGAGCTGTTATTCAGTTCAGGCCTGCGCGTCAGCGAACTGGTAGGCCTGGACCGCGACCACATCAACCTGAAACGGCGGGAGTTCATGGTGCGCGGCAAGGGGCAGAAGGACCGGCCGATCTTTATCAGTCCAGAGGCCGCCAAGTGGGTGGAACACTACCTCAGCAAGCGCGAAGATACGGCGCGGCCGTTGTTTATCCGCTACAGTGGGCAGAAGAAGGTCGACCTGTCCGGCAACTTCCACCGGCTGACAGCGCGCAGCGTCCAGCGGCTGGTGGCCCGGGCCGCCCTGTTGGCCGGCATTACCAAGCATGTCAGCCCGCACACCCTGCGGCACTCCTTCGCCACCGACCTGCTGATGAACGGCGCCGATCTGCGCTCCGTCCAGGCCCTGTTGGGTCACAGCAACATCGCCACCACCCAGATATACACCCACGTCACCGACCCGCACCTAAGGGCGGTCCATGAGAAGTTTCATCGGAAGTAACTACGGCGTGCAGCCGCTCGAATTGGAGCCGCTAACAGGTGGTAAAAGCTGCAATTGCTTACAAATATTGCCGGTGGTTTCAAGATCAGCATCAGGGTGATCATAAGTATTGTGAGAAGGTAGGCGCACCTGTATACGTCGCAGTACATCTTGTGATTTGCCGGTCGAATCCACCAGCGTTTGGGCGTTTTTGATAGCTAATTGCGTACCGTCGAATGCATAGGCCGTAATCGTCACCCTTGAATTTCGGTATATCGAACCCATGTCGAGCAAGTAGTTCACGGAGTTTAGGTCTTTGACGTTCACATTGCAATACTCGGGTAATGTCGGCGAGTTACTAATATTACAATTGCCATTTATGATCCCCCCAGCGCCCGATCCAGTGCTATCAAACGAAGAGTAGGCCGGTGGCGTTGGTAAAGCGCCGGCACCATTCGGGTAGAGATAAGCTAGGTAATTATCATTCACTAGGTCGCTTCTATTGAGATGACCACTTGATAATGGTGTTAAGCCAATCCGCAGTACAGGGGTCGTAGCGGGCCAGCTGGCTGCGGGATAGAACTGGTTACCGCTGGCGCCTGGTACAAAAGTATTGCCACTATTGGCATCCTGCCAACCGATATGTATGGACCCTATAATGGCTGGCGTGCCGTCAGCCGGGTTAATGCCGCTAATCTCTACTACCTTAGATGGTTTAACAGTTATCGGATTGATGGAACTATACTCTAAAGTCATAGGGGTAGGGTCCAATAAGAGGCAGGTATACTTGCTATCAGTAGAGTTGCTAATATTATTGTTTTGCAAATAGGTCGCCCCTGGATTAGTATCGGTCAAGGGTAATGGACCGCATGTAGTCTTATTAGCCGCATAGCCAGCATTTAGAGCTTTGGCGGCATCATTGACCCCTGATTCCGCGGCATAATAAGCTTGGGCGCTGACCTGCTTGTCTAGAGCGCTTTTTTGCTCTCTGTTCATGAGCTGAGCGAAACCAACAGTTATCAAACTCAAGACCAATATTAGTACTAAAGCAATGACTATTGAAGCAAAGCCCTGCTCCTGGTGGCGTAGTGTTAATTTGTTGGTATTCACAAGCATTATTATAGCCTATTCAATTCTTTTAAGAACAGTGTTGCTAAGTTGAGACACAGCGCAAAACTGCGTACCCGCGCCACCTTTGCAGGTAGAATTCCCAGTTGAGAGATTAGTAGTTACTAAATCACTATCACCGTAGGCTACCCACACGTTAAGCGTATAGACACCATTGCCGGTTTCTGAAACCGTGAACTTAGTAAGGCGCATATGGGGCGGAATCATATCATACCCTTTGCCTGCGGGATCAGCCGCATCAGTCAAAGGATTTGACGCAGAATACAAGTTGAGCGGATTACAATTAGCATTGTTAGTCATGGTATCTCGCCAGAGTATATGGGAAGGCGGCGTGGTGGCGTTGCCCGGATCAACCCCTGTTTCACGGTTTAAAACGTAGCTATAACGTACATTGCCAATGCAAAACGAATAATACGGCCCGCCGGAATTAGGCAGAGAGTTAGCAAAGCAGACTGTCGCCGAACAACTCGCCGGGTACGGTGTCGTGCCACTAAATTGCAGCGTTGAAGACAGGTCGGTCATTATATTACGGGCAGCATCTTGGAGATAGGCCTGGTTCACTCCTTTGGTGTAGATGCTACCTATTTGGATCATAATCGTCGTAGCCATTACTAGAATCACCGAAATTATAGTCAGAGCTATCATCAACTCGACGATGGTGAAGCCTTGGTTGGATTTTAAGCGTTTATATCTCATATACGTCTTTCATGGCGAAGTAAATATACAGTCTTTTGCTCCGTAATTCGTAAATGTACCACCGCCATCGGCTAAACTGTAGTTATTCGGATTCTCGCTTGCTAGAACATAGACATGGTTAGCGACCGTACTACTGTACCACTCGTAAAAAGGTGCCGTGCCGGGGTGGGTTGTACAATTAGCCCCGTCATAGGGGTACAAATAACCCTCATTACCTTCACGCGTATAACCAGAAAGGTTGACGGCATCGTTAGCTCTTGTAATATCAGTAGTGTAAAAATGATCTACCACTCCCGCGTTATAGAGCCGGTAGAAAGGCAGGCTGCCTGGTGGCTGCGTATTCATGACATAGCCCTCGATTCCTTCGTAGTTATAGCATCCGGGAGGCCCGGTGCCGCCCGAACCTCCTTGGCTGCCCAAATGGTAGACCTCCGGATACGGATCGTTCTGACTGATAGCATAGAAGTGGTCGGTACAAACATACGAAGGAGCCGCGGAACCTCCCCCGGCATTGAATCCGTAATAGCGGTACAGCGGTATTCGGTTTGACTGGAGATAGAAGTCTATCTCCGTGACGTCAGCAGTGCCAATCACAACGCTTTGCGGGCCTGAACAGGCAGTAAAGCCTGGAGGGGTCCCGATAGAGGCCGTATAGAGGCCGCCCTGAATAAGGTTCTGGAAAGCGGCTGTGCCGCTTCCATCCGTAGGGCTTGAGCCGCTGTAAGGGCCAGCTGTCTGGACAACTGAGACAGTCGTTCCCACCACGCCGGAACCGCCGGAGGCCGAGGCGCAAGGGGTAGTCGAGCTTATGCTGCGGACGACCACTTTTATTTGGGGTGGTGAATCGCCTAAGCCGATCCCGGAGCCGCCAGCTGTTAATTTATAAATCCTATAGGTTAATTCTTCCTGTTGCGGACCGAGCTTGCCGATACCGGTCCAGCGGACCCGAAAATCTATAATATTTGAACTGCTATCGTATGTACCACTCACATGATAGAAAGAAGATACGCAGCCAGCAGGATAATTGGGGTAGTTAGTACTGTCATCCGTTGCGGCACTGGCAGGAACCGCTGTAAACTGCTGGACGTTTTGCGGATTGGCCGGATCAGATATACAGAAAGACTGTAATAACGTCGAGGGGTCGATCCCCTTAGCCACGGCTGCCCGGGCTAAATCAACCTGGCTTTTGAGAATGCCGAGCGCTTCGGAATGTTCTTCCGAGTTACGCGCCCTAAGAGTGGCATGATTAGCCGTGGCGTACGAGATCGAAAACGCCAACCCAAGGACAGCTAAGACTACTAATACCTCTACAATAGTGTCGCCAATCGTGTTATGAATACTAAACCGCTTCATCATGGACATCCTGAGACGTGCGAGTCACTACTAATTTGTATGGCCGTGGTCAACCGCTGCCCGCTAGTACCACCAATAATTAAACTACCGTACTCTCCCCCGCCACCGTCGAAACACATCAGGATATTAGGATTAGATTGGACGTTAGCATCTGATATCCCGTTCACATCATCTTGTATAGTACCTATCATGGTTGGCTCGGAGATATCGAGAGGGCCTTTTATAGGTATGAGTGAGACTGTTTGGGAACCGGATACCAGAGTCGTGCTACCACCATAGCCAGGAAAACTTTCAAAAAATCCCAAGCCATTAACGTTAGTGCCTGCCGTCCGATCTTTCATAGCCGTAACCTTGACACTCCACTGTATGGTATTGGTTGTCGTCAGGTCGAAACCTGGGCCCTGGACTACTAATGGTCTAGCTTGGCTAAAACTTGCGGCCAAAGGCTTCTCAATGCCGCCTGCACCGGCGTATTGGCGCCCGACGATAGTATAGACGTTGTAACCACTACCATTCGTCCCGTGTACGCCGAACTGCATAACTTTGCCTAAGAAGGTACAGCCCAAGTTAGTGCCTTGTCCGTCAGGGCTTGCTCCTGGCGGTAAAGTTACATCACCGCTATTTGAGGCTTGACAATGATAAGCGTTAGAAGATGGGTAAAGACCATTATTTACATCGTTGATAGTTTGCTGTATCTGGCTATTGATTTCGTTCATGCCTTGCCTAAACTCACTCTTGTTTTGTTTACCCGACACAAATACGGCGGCAATAATAAACATAAAGCCTGAAACCGCCAAGAATATCATTACCTCTATGATGGTATAGCCTCGGGAATGAGAGCCGGTGCGCATGGTAAAAGTATAGCATAAGCGGTATCTGTTGGTAGCTAGTAAACGCCCAAAAAGGTAGTATGGTACCAGCTCAGGATATTATGGCCGAATAATTGGGCTATGACGGCGGCCAATATCAAGAAAGGACCGAAGGGAATAGTGCTGTTCCGCTGGGCACGCTTAGTAAGCAGCAAAGGCACGCTGACCAAAGTGCCAAGCAGCGCGGCCAAATAGATAATCAAAAAGCTACGGGCCGGTGTGCCAGCCACCAGTCCCAGCAAAAAGCCTAACCGCACGTCGCCGCCGCCAATCCACTTCCCTTTTGATACTTGGAAGATGAAATAGAATATGCCACCGCCTATAGCTACGGCCAGGACACAGTTTAGCAGCGCCGTTAGGGGCCTAGCAGCCGCCGAGATAGTGATAACGGCCTGCAAGACCGCTATGAGGCTTAACGGGTAGATAAGGCGGCTAGGCAGCAAGCGCCAGCGTAGATCATATATCGCCAGCGCCAGCAGGCCAACCAGCAGTAATAACCAGAGTACGAAGAGGATATCCTGAGTTCCGCCAAACTCATTTGGCCACCAGAGATAGGAAGCCACGAATAACGCTGTCGTGGCTAGCTCTACTAACGGGTACTGCGCCGAAATAGCCTTGCCACAATACCGGCAGCGCCCTTTTAGGACCAGCCAACTCAAAACTGGTACAAGGTCCTTGCCGCCCAGCTCGTGCCGGCAATACGGGCACATCGACCGGCCATGCGCGATCGAGAGACGGCCTAAGTGCTTCTTGTCGGGCTTCTTCTTGCTAGCCTCGGCCGCCTGTTCGTGTACCCTCCATACTAAGGCATTCACGAAACTGCCCAGGCATAAGCCGACCACGATGAGAATCGCTATAATCATTAGCATTATATTAACATAAAAGTAGGCCCCAAGGAGCCTACTTTTATTCAAGATGACTAGAGTCTTACGCTCTTACGATTCCTGACATTGCGGAGCGTATGTGCCAGCGCCGTTTTCGATCTCGTATACGGCTACAAAAGATCGGGCAGAGCCTGCGACTGCTGCTCCTGCAGTGCATGAAGCACCAGGAACAATAACAACATAATCTTTGCTTGAAGTACTCAGAGGACCTGTTGCAGCAAATGAGGCCAATAATTGAACCTTACCGTTAGCAGGAGCACCGGTACCACAACCGACATTATAGTAACCAACTTTGGCCTGAGAGCCGGTAGCAGCTAATCCAATTTGTATCGGATTTGTACCGGAACACGTAGTAGGTAATGTGCCATTGTTATTATTAGAATACTCGCTTACCCCCGCTAATACTGCAGCGACATCATTCTTGCGTTGCGTATTACGGCTGTTACGCTGCAAGGCCGGTATAGCCAAGAAGACGATTAACAGGATCAAACCGGCAATAGCCAGCACGATCATGACTTCGATGATGGTGAAGCCTTTATTATCAGATTTTTTTAGTTTGCTAAGCATTGCAAGTGCCCCTTTGCGAATTATTAGTTAGTGCTTATGGTTAGATAGTAGTTGTTGCTTAAGTAAAATGCAAGCTTCTTTTACTTTATGTGACCTATAGTTATCCACAGCGGTTGATTTCTCAGCCGGCATTAGTGAAGCCGCTCTGGTTGACTAAGCCATAAATCGGCAATAGTATAGCTGCCACGATAGTAATGGCAATGAGGCCCATAATAACCATCATGACCGGCTCGATGATAGTGCTGATGGTCTTAATCTCGTTGTCGACCTCTTTTTCATAATAATCAGCTACCTTGGCCAGCATGGTCTCCAAGGCACCGGATTGCTCGCCGATGCGGAGCATATTTGGTACTAATACTAGGAAATTCGGGTCATTATCAATGGAGTCAGATAACGCTTTACCGCCCTTAACCTTTTCTATAGCCCTGTGTAGGGACTTTGAGATATGGACGTTATCAACGGCCTCGGAAGTGATCTCCAGCATCTGGATGATCGGCACGCCGCTAGCTACTAGCGTGGTACCAGTGCGGGCAAACCGCGCCATGTACATCTTCATGAACAGCGGTCCAACTGGCCAGGCTCGCATCTTAAACTTATCAACAACCGTCCGGCCACCTATTGTGCGAGCCCATTTTGTGCCAAAAAACGCTAATAACCCCAGCATGATTATCACCAACCACCAGTAATGTATTATAAAGTGAGAGATAAAGAGTAATACCCGGGTTACTAACGGCAGCTGGACTCCCGGCAGGCCGGCATAGATGCTCTGGACTTGCGGCAAGACCTTGACGATCATAAATGTAACTACCCCTAGCATTACAAATAGTACGATAACAGGGTAGATCATGGCGCCGCGCACCTTACTGACAATATCAGCGTCTTTTTCTTGCTGGTCAGCTAATCTCTCAAGTCCTTTGTCCAAAGTACCGGATGTCTCGCTGGCAGCCACCAGGCTTATGTAGACGCGGTTAAAAACCGTCGGGTGTTTTTCGAGGGCGGCGCTAAAAGCAGTGCCGGCCTCCACGTCGGAAATAATTTGGTTGGTAACTACTTTAAATGGCTTGTTGGTCATTTGTTGCGCCACGCTGCGCAGACTCTGTACTAAAGGTAGCCCAGCATTAATCAAGGTTGAGAGTTGCCTACTGAAGAGCACTTTATCTTTGGTTTTTATGCGCTTGAAGCTGTGGCCGCCCAGGCCGCTTTTTTCCAGCTTAATCACGATTGGTGTCAGGCCTTGTTCGCGGATGAGTTTAGCGGCATTCTGTTCATTATCAGCCTGGACCTGGGCTTTGACTTTTTCGCCGGTTTTGGCGTTTTTGGCTTGGTAATTATAGGTTAGCATGGGTAATCCTAGCTCCTCATTAACCTGTCGAGTTCGTCGATGTCAACGGCGAAGTTGCGGGCTTCGTCATAGGTGATGGTACCGCCATGGATCAGGTTAACCAGGGTCTTGTCCATGGATTGCATGCCGAACTCGGCGCCAGTCTGGATGACGGCTTCCAGCTGGTGGCTCTTACCTTCCCGGATGATGTTGCGGACGGCCGGCGTGGCGATCAGGATCTCAGCCGCGGCGACGCGGCCGCCGCCAATTGTCGGCACCAGGCGCTGCGAGGTGATAGACATCAGGATGTTAGACAGCTGGGCCCGGATCTGCGGCTGCTGGTGCGGTGGGAAGACGTCGATCATGCGGTCAATACTCTGGGCGGCGCTGTTGGTGTGCAGCGTGGCGAACACCAGGTGGCCGGTTTCGGCGATGGTAATGGCGCTGGCGATGGTCTCGAGGTCGCGCATCTCGCCAATCAATACCACGTCGGGGTCTTCCCGCAGGGCTGAGCGCAAGGCCGCACTGAACGAGTAAGTGTCGTAGTGGACTTCGCGCTGGACGATGACTGACTTCTGCGACTTGTGGGTGAACTCGATCGGATCCTCTATGGTGATGATATGCATAGATTTTTCGGCGTTGATTTTGCCGACCAGGCCGGCCAGGGTGGTTGATTTGCCAGAACCGGTTGGACCCGTCACTAGTACCAAACCGCGCGGATAATCCGCGAATTTATTAACGATTGCTGGCAGGCCAAGTTGCTCGATACTGAGGATTTCGTTTGGTATCAGCCGCAAAGCGGCGGCCATGTTGCCGCGCTCATGGAAGGCGTTCACCCGGAATCGTCCCAGGTCACCGTAGGCGAAACTGAAGTCGAATTCCTTGTCCTTGAGCAAGATCTGCTTCTGGTCTTCATCGAGAATAGCAAATATCAGCGTCTCGAGCGCTTCCTCGTCTAGGATGTCAGCCTCCGGGACTGGTCCCAGGGCACCGTCAATCCGCAGCATCGGCGGCAAACCTACCTGCAGGTGCAGGTCCGACGCCTTTTTCTTAATAACTTCGTCGAGTAAAACCTCGATTCTTGGCTGTCCGGCGCTCATTTCCACCCCCTTATCATGCGTTATCCTCGGCTGCTACCCGGTTTATTTCGTCAATCGTCGTTTCCCCATTCAGGGCCTTCAGGTAACCGTCCTGACGCATGGTGATCATGCCCTCGGTGCGGGCGACTTTTTCGATTTGACTGCTGGTTGATCGTTTCATAATCATTTGTTGAATGGCCTCTGATACCCCGAAGACTTCATACAGGCCCATACGGCCGCGGTAACCGCCGGGAGCATCAGCGCTATCGGTGCCCTTGGCTAAAGTATAAGCGGTTTGGTTGCTCAGAGGCAAGCTTTTATAGCCAAGATCTTTGGCGGCGGCGGCGACTTGCTCGGCCGTTGGCGGCAAGACTTGGCCTAAAGCTTGCTTGACAGCCTCAGCTTCGACCGGGCTTGACTGGTAAGCCTGGCGCACTTCCGGCGAAACCCGTCGGACTAAGCGCTGGCCGATAACGGTCCGCACTGTGCTGGCAATTAGGAACGGCTCGACGCCCATATCCAATAGCCGCGGTAGGATACCGGCCGCGCTATTGGTGTGCAAGGTGCTAAAGACCAGGTGACCGGTCAGCGAGGCCTGGACGGCCAGCTGGGCGGTCTCCTTGTCGCGGATCTCCCCGACCATGACCACGTCGGGGTCCTGGCGCAGAATGCTGCGCAAACCGGTGGCAAATGTTAGTCCGACCTCTGGGTTTACCTGGATCTGGTTAATGCCGTCCATTTTGTACTCGACCGGGTCTTCCAGCGTTACGATGTTAATGCTGTCGTTCTTAATTTCCTGGATAAGCGCATAGAGCGAGGTGGACTTGCCGGAACCAGTCGGGCCACTGGTAAGGATCATGCCATTCGATTGCTTAAGGCCGTCACGAATAGTCCGTAAGGCCCGACCGGTATAACCCATATCCTCTAACTTCAGCGAGGTGCCGCTCTTGTCTAGCAACCGGATAACCACTTGCTCACCCCAGACCAGCGGCGCGATGGCGATACGTAAGTCAATGTCCTTTTTATCAACATGGATGGTGAATTGGCCGTCCTGCGGGATGCGGTGCTCGTCAATCTTGAGGTTGGCTAAGATCTTAATGCGAGAAATCAAGGCCGGCTCGGTGCTCTTGGGCAGGCGCATGACTTCACGCAGTACGCCGTCAATCCGAGTCCGAACTTTTAGTTCCTTCTCCATGGGTTCGATATGCACGTCACTGGCACGGTTGCGTGCAGCGAAATCCAAGATAGCCGACAACGCCTTGCTGATCGGCGAGTCCTCGACCAGGGTTTTGACAGCCGAATTCTTCTTAGCTACTTCTTTGCCGCCGTCTTTATCCTGGCCATCAGGTAACTTAACGTCGAAGGCTTCGGCGACCTTGGTATCCAAACGGGCGTCATACTGCCGCAAAATCTGGCGGATACCAGCCTCGCTGGCGACGTAAACCTTCAGCGGACGGGCGATGCGGTTGCTGAGGAAGTCGACGGCCTGGACGTTATCGGCATCGAGCATGGCGACCACCAGCCGATGCTGCATTTCGCCTAAGGGTACGGCCATGTAGCGTTCGGCGATGTCCTGCGGTAAAAGTTTCAGGATGGCGGGATCGATCTTGGCAGCCGTCAGGTTAACATATGGTACTTTGGCGACTGTGGCGTGGGCTTTGGTGAGCTGCTCGTCAGTTATATAATCATTTTTAACTAAATAACTGAATAAGGGCTCAGCTGCTTTGCTGGCCGCCTGGCGGGCCTGCTCCAACTTGTTAGCCTGTATCATATTGCTGGAAACCAGCGTTTCCTCAACCTGTTGTACGGTAGCCGCCGAGAGAACGCTCATTCTTGTTCCCCGCAACTATGGAGCAGTGGTGCTAAATGGATCAGCATTATTACTCTGGCTAATAGTGATCAATTGGGTCGGGTCAATCGCTGAACTATTAAAGTAGCGGCTATCGGGCTTAGGAAAGTCAGTAGCTATTCGTTGCACTACCTCAACTTGCTGCTGGCGATTCTTAGGCGGGGCAAAAATAGCTTTTGATATAAATAATGAAATAACGACACTCACGATAATAACGACACCGATTAAGGCTATATCTTTTTGTTTCATTTGACGACCTCTTTAGAAATACCAAGACTTTTAGCTGGTTGATAGTATGTATGGGCGCTAACAGTCACATTCATATTATCAGCGCCTCCCTTTAAGTCAATTGAATCTATCTGGATAGGCCGGATCGATTGCTGTAAGCTCGTTATCAGATGCTGTACTGATAGATAATTTGCATTGCCGACCGTAAATGTGAATGGGATAGAAACAGCTTGGGGGTTGGAGCTAGAGACATTATTTTGTTGGTTAACTTGGTCATCCGTACCTTCAATACTGGTAATACTAAGGCTTTGGTCAGTTAGAACCTTTTCTATGCTCGAAGTTAAGGCTGGGAAGTCATATGAGCTTGGTAAGGCATCGAGGATTATTTTTGCGTTATCGCCATCATTCGGAGCAGAACCTGATGAACTACCGCCTATGACATTGAGAGGTGCTGAAACTAAGGCTTTATATGACTGCGTAAGGCTATTAAAAGCCTGCAAATTTTTCTTCAACTGGTTATGTGCCGTTTCTTTTTTTGATATGACACGAGACTGATATTTGTTCTGCCCAAGGACCGCGTTAGAGGCGACAAGGCAAAAAACCGTCACAAATGCCGCTACAGCTATTATGATCACTGTTTGGGCATAGGCTTTATCGACTGCCAGATGTTTCGTTGAAATTCCTGGTCGTTTTATATTCATGCTAATGGCTCCCTCCGGCCGGTGTGGTAGTCGGCGCTGCCTTAAATAAGGCCGCCGGCTGGTCTATTCCGGAACGTGTAGTAGTAATGCTGGGTACTGAGAGGTCAACCTTCTGCGTTATATCGAAAATATTTTTATCATAGGTGAGCGTAATGGTGTAGCTGGCTGGCTTGCCACCGTTACTAGTGGTGTTTCCTAAGCCAAAATTTGATAATACTATGCTGCTAAAAGCATGGTTAGCGGCAGTACTTGTATCAGAAGTATATTTGGTAAACTTCAAAGTGTCGACGTATTTATTGACACTACTCAGTGCATCGGCACTGCCTGCAATAGTAGCGGTTTGTTTAGTAAAATCAATCGTGAAGTCAGTTATATCCACATTAGCCGGTGTTACTTCATTCAAGTAATCAAATAATCGTGATGCGGCAGGTTTACCGGCATGAAGCGCAGTTAGACTTTCTAGTTGATTCTGGACAGTTAAGATCTTATTTATGTCTTTCTTATGCTGCAATTGACTAGTTTCAGAAGAGATGTCACGATTTAAATCACTTAAATGCTTTTTTTGTATGCCATAAACGCTAAGCAGAATCAATAATATACCTAGTGATACTGACCCGGCTATAATCGCTACCGTTAACACCAGCCGGCGGGACCGCTGGGCACGGATATACTCTAGCTTGACGTCTGGTAACAGGTTGAGTTGCATCATGCCGAGCGCTCCGCGAGTCCGACGGCGACGCCGAATTGGTTAGATATGGCCAAAAGCTCGTTCTGACGGTCGCGGCTGTAGGTGACGCCTTGCCAAGCGTTGCCGATCTCGACGTTGAGGCTGAACTTGTTGGCGATGTAGAGGGGAAATTCCGGGATGACCGAGGCGCCACCGGTGACGATAATCTTGTCAATCTTGGCGCCGGCGTAGCGGGTCTGGAAGAACTTGATGGACTTCTCGACTTCGACAGTCAAGAGGTCGATAGTGCTGTTGATGGCCTGGAAGACCTGCCCTTCCAGCTTGTTCTTGCTGAGGCCGAACTTGAAGACGAACTGGTCGGCCTGCTTTTCGTCGACGTTCAGGTTCTGGGTGGCAGCGCGGACGATGGCCTCGACGCCGGTCGGGATGCTGCGGGTCAGGTGCGGCACGTCATCCAGCACCACGACCAGGTCGGTCGAGCGGCGGCCGACGTCCAGTAATAACTGGGCGGCAGCGCTGGGCGCGGCCAGGGCGCGGGCCATGGCCAGGTTATCGGGTTCGAAGGCGATGACGTTGAGACCGATTGATTCCAGCATATCGAGACGCTTTTCGACGAAGTTATTCAGCACGCTGCTGAGTAAGATCTCCTGCTTGGACTTGTCGCTCGGCGAGTCGCCGATCAGCGACCAATCCATCTTGGATTCGGCTAGCGGTGTCGGGATCAAGGAGTCGGCCTGGTAGATGATGGCCTTGGCCAGCTCGCCGCTGGGCAGCCGGTCAACATCGGCCACGGTGGTGAACACCCGGCTGGAGGGAATACCGACAGCGACGTTCTTGGTATTGACGCTGGCGTGCTTGACGAGTTTGTCGATGGACTGTGCCAGTTTTTGCTGGTCGGGGGCCGATTCACTGAGAGCGATGTTGCCTTCCAGGGGCACGTAGGCGTATTTAATTAAGGCTTTGGGGCTGCTGCCAGCGTGCAGCTGCACCAAACGGACGGCCGTGGTGCCGATATCCAGGCCGAAGAAGTCGCCGTTGCCGCTGAGAAATGAACTCATAATCTTGCCCCGATTATAGCATAAGCGGTATCAGGAGTTAGCACTCGCCTGACTCCTGTATGCTGCATGTGATTTTGGTGCCCACCCATTTTTATCTATCTATTTCCTACTTATGAATTATTCCAATTGTATCACAACACCGGCGATAGGCTAGTGATGTAATCATAGGTGCCGGTCGACGGCCCGGTCGTTTCTACCGTTGCCGGTTGTTGCAGGTAAATTTCCGGGCTGAAGTTAAAGATTTCAGCTGAGCAGTCACCATAAACGGTACTGCCGCTATCACCACAACTTTTTATTGCGCCCGACGTATAATGCTCGCCGGAGCTACTGTTACGCAACGAGCCGAATGACCTGTCGAGAAAGACTTTTTTAGCTACGAAAGCACCGTTCACTAATAATTGGCGGCGGCAAGCCGACAGTATATCGTCAGAGACTAAATAGCCTGAATATGGAATGGTGCTCTTAGAGCACGTATATATACTACCCCCGATATTCGAACTATCCGGTTGGGAGATGTATACGCCGTCTAGCTGGGTGACGGATGGCGCCAAGTAGACATTGCCGCCTTCAGCGATAATGTATACCGAGGGAATGCTCTCGATACCAGTGGCTGACCAATCCGATGTTGCATACGTTATAGGAGCATCTATATACACATTTCCCTTAACGTATATAGCGATATTGGTGGAATTACCAACTAAGCCACCGTGTATACTGAGCGTCCCACCCGCCGGGGTATAGTAGCTGGCATTGCTGCCTGGAGCCCCCGTAACGGTGATATCAGTATTAGTTTGGGGAGTAAGCCCCGGCGGCATCTTCCCGAAGTAGTCGGGTACGCAACTTGTGCCGCCCAGGCTGCCGCCGGCGGCCGGAGCTCCCGGGCCGGCGCCGGCCGTGACGCCGGCGTTAGCGAAAGTTAGGCCGGTCGAACCAGTCGGCGCGGTACCGCGCAAGATAGCGCTGCTAAAGCCATTAATCGGCCCGATCGATAAGGCGCCAATCTGGACGCCCGATCCGACGGGCGACACGCCGGTCGTATCCAAGTAGGTTTTAATGCCAGATGGACTGGTTGTGCAACTATCACCGAAGCCGCCGCCTGCCGAGGCGTCACTACCGAAGAAATGCACGTAGGGTTCATTATTAGTGAGCTCGCAGGGCGGCGGGCTAACAGAAGCATCCGCTCCGCCAACGATATCAGTTGGACCGCCTTGGCCGACCCAGCCGTTCGCGGGACTGATCGTGACATTGGCACAATAGCGCTCACCGGCGGTAGCGCTCGCGGGCGAATACACAAAAGTCTCATCTACAGGCGCACCATAGGTACGAGCGGTGCTATGGAATCCGTCGACCCGTGAAACGCCACCGCCTGGCGGCTGGTAAGTTAGACTGCTGACATCGGTCACCGCCACGTCCGGTCCTTCGGTTTTGGTGCCACCGGTCGTATAAGTAACCTTATTCTTTACAGGGTCTTCAGTAGTGCCAGGAATATTGGCATGGGGCACAATATTAAAGTGCTGGTAGACATTCACCGGGATCCGACCACAGGGCGCACTCACTCCAAAACCGCCATGATACACAAGAGCGAAGTCAGCCGAGTCATAGGTGGGATTCGTAGTAGGACCGGGGGCGTCAAGACTGGACACAGGCATAGTGATTACATCGTCCCTAACGTACGCGCCAGGCGGTGCCGGTAGGCCAAAGCCCGTGGCCCAGGATCCGCCCGTCCCATCAAGTGCTAATTGGTGCCCATTTAAGGGATCGTATAGCGGCAACGGCCCATTATTAACGACCTGGACGGTGAAAGATACTTGACCCCCTGAAACGGCAAAGTTACCGGGACTGCCTGGATAGCCCACACTAGTAATATGGCAACTACCGCTATAACAAGGACCGGCTGATATAGTTCTAGAAGCCCCATTAGTCGGTGTACCATCGGTATTATGATGGCGATTATAAAAGGTCATGCTTACCGATTGAGCATAAGGCGTAAAAGACACCGACCAGATTGCAGCATTGTGGTGTTCGGTTTTATGATACGAACCGCCACCTAGACTAGTACCTGTAATATCGGCCTCAATCTGGGTGCTCGGATCGGTTGGAGGCTCAATTGTAACACCATTACAAGTTATATTCGTAGTAGGTGGTGGCCCTCCACCACTGCTGCAAGGGGGGACTCCAGGAGTACATGTAGTCGGAGGCTGTATTGTATAGCACTGAGTTCCTCCACCATTTGCGCCGCCCGTCCCTTGTGTAGCCTTTACGTCACCCAAGACATATTGGGCAATTTTAAGATAATCATTATATGTATTGCCCCATACCCCCTGCGATACAGGATCATAAAAACTGACAGAGGTGTGCATACGAAGACACACTCTCGTCGGTACTGCTACGTTAGCGACATGTACATTGACATTATATCTAGCATTGTGAAGGCCGGGACCATCGGCGTTATTAATAAATACGGCACTTTCCCCATCGCCGGGTACGCTACACCCGCTATCGATACAACCTGAAGCTGATAACGTAGCTCCGTCACAAAAGTATTTACCATGGTAACCAGGGTTAGGCCATCCCAGATCAAAGTAGGGACTACTATTGCCCATGACCTCATCAAAACAATTGGTGAGAGAAGAGACCCCTCCCGGAGCGCTGATACTATCAAAGAAGTGACCGCCAATGTTAAGCCAGGTTGCTATATGGGGCTCTTGAGTGTAACTAGGTTCGGCGCTGTTATAACCGATAGTAAAAGTTTGGTTGGAGTTTCCCGGTATGTCGGGAGTGGTTCCGCTTTCATCGTTTCCGTTCCTTAATAATACGGGGGAATCATAGACGACTTGAGGAGGATACGGATTACCAGCGGCGGCATTCCAGCTGCAAAGAGTGCCATAGCCATTGAAAGGGGTGGTCCTAGAGCAGTTATTCGGAAAAGCATGGGCTTTCGGTGATTGAAAGCTCTGGACCGCCAGTGTAGCGGTCAATATGCCCATAAATAGAAGAATGTATTTTAGACGCATAAAAGTCATTGTTTAGTTAGAAAACTTCGTGTACAAATCATAAACATTTGTGTCGATACTTTTAAAAACATAAGTACTACAGTTTTATTCTATAGGCGAGAGATAGCCTCGTCAATTACGAAATAGCGGATTATCTTCATTACGACCTTTGAAGTTGACCAGGCCAATACTGTTACCTATACTAATGCCATAAGCGGAAAGGGCAAAATGGCTTCAAGCGAAAACAAGAGCGCGATACAGGATGGTAAAGAGCAGAAGGAAGTTCTACCTGAAGCTACAATAGGAGTAAGCGCAGAACCAAAAGCGCCTAGCCGTAAGCTAGCTAAGCCTTTTCTCCTAGGGCTCGGTGGAATTATCATTTTACTGGTTCTTGGGCTATTGATTAAGATAGTTATCTTTCCCCCAACCTTTAAAGCTATTACATATGACAATGGCCAAGGTTCCAAACTCCAGCTCCAGTTCTATCGGAAGTATTATCTTTCCAATGATTATAGTTCTACCGCTCCCGCTAGTGTTAATAAACCCGCCAACGCATCCAGCTTAACTGGCTTAGCTTCGAAAGTTCCAGTTGATAATAAATACCCGTTGTGGATAGGAGTAACAGTTAACGCTTTGAATAATTACGCGCGTGCGCAATACGCCGCAAATGGCAACCAATTTTCCTGCGGGCCAGGCGCGACGATACTTACCGTCAACAATACTTGGTTCAAACAACGGATTCCAATTTGTAAATTTGACCTCATAATTGACCGCCCGGCTTATAGCGGATCATTTATCTATAAACAAAAGCTGTACTCCATTATCATTACCCAAGTTGCCACCAAACAACAGCTTGCCAATAAGAATGGTCCAGAATCAACCGGACTGGCGGATTACCAGACCGACATAAAAACTATTATTAACTCTATCAAGCCAGACTAATAGATTGCTAGAACGTAGTTGTATAGCTGACTTTATCATTGCCGGGTTTCGTGTAGATAGTCAACATGGAACTGCCTAAGTTCTCGTCATAGGCTGAATGGTAAACAGGACCGTCTGTTATTGTAACCGGCCTATTAAAGGTGTAGCTTTCATGCCTGCCGTTTGGCTCACTAACGCTTAAACTTTTAGCGGTAGCTGTAACATCGGAGCCTTCTTCGTACCAAGTCTGGAACCCGTAGGTATGACTGCCAGGACTATGGAATGACATATTTACCCCATTGGCTTCGGGCTTAAATATCCATTTAACATTACGAGTGACAGGTTGGCCGCCGGGCCGTTCAGCCCAGCCGCCTTCAACATTGACTACGCCGGCTGCTGTGGCTGTAATCTTGTCGCCCACCGGAACAAGATGTTCACCATGTACGATAAGTACCGGTCCTCCTGAGGTTTTCGTGTTGGTAAAGGGGCGGTAAGGAATAGCCGGTTTCCACATGCCATTTGTTATGCGCTCGCCAGCCACCAAACCGAAGTCGTAGCGGGCATCGGGAGCAGTGTCGCCGGCATGAATTGCCCACCAAAGATCACCTTTTCTTACGGCGGCGAATTTAGTATGCGACGGATCAACAAAGACACCGTCCGCGTCCGATCCAATGCCTTCGTTTGGCGCGGGGCCCGTTTGCCGCAGTTGGGTCACGGCATCCTGCAACGCCCACAGCGCCAATCCGTTATATTCGACCGTCGTAGCGTACTCATCAATTCCTGAATAATTAGGTTCCCTGTCATTTAATAAACGTGGTGTTAAGGGCATACCCCACGAACCTGGAGTATATGTGGTTTCTAAGCGATTAAGGGCTCGTTCTGCGCCCGCTAAAAAGCGGCCACGCCATGTTGGATCGCTACTATACCGAGCTGCTAGGCTCAGGGCGTCAACTTCGGCTGCCACATTCCAGACCTGGCCCTGGCCACGGCCGATATAAGCGCCGTCGCCATCTGGGGCCATAAGGCCTACGATAGCCCGGGCACTGCGTTGGAAAGCAGTCTGGACGGCACGCGATGTTTTTGACGGCCCTAAAGTCTCCACTACACGCCCTAGCATCATAGTGGAAAGCTCGTGATATGCTAGTGGATTTTTAGTCGGATCGCTCAGTATGCCGGCATCACCAAACCGCATTTCAGTTCCCGCGAAACGAGCATCCTTTCCGGTTTGACTGGCAGCCTGTAAAAGTAAACTTCGATCGGCATGAAGAGTTGCGGTTTTACCTAACACGGAAGTGGTTGAGGAGTTTGTGAGTTCGGTATTGGTGAGCTCAAGGTTGCCAAATGCGGCCACGAGCTTCTTATTGCTCCAGCAGTGCGGATTGCCCAAGCACGCTTCAGTACTTGGGCTGGTAGTCGGCCCGTCTAATGTATCTAGGAAAGAAGCGATCTCCCCCGCCGCGCTTTGCCAGGCTGGATCAGTGGCCAAGTGGGCCTGGTTCCAATTATAGGCATCGGTTAAACCGAAAGCTTCGAAACCGCCGCCGGTTGGATGCTGCGCGTCGTAAACCTCTGCTTGTATACCGTCTTGAACAAATGTCTCGTTGCTTTCGGCAACACCGGTTTCAACTAAGGCTTGGCCAATCATTGTTACCCCATAGCCCCCTCCTCGGCCTTGGACCGGGTCCAAGAAATTCCCATCCGCTCTTTGGTGGCTGGTCCAAGCTTCGGCGACTGAGGTTACAAGGGAGTCGGCTCGAGCCGCCAGGTTTTGGGGCGTAGTATCGGATGTGTGTGCTACGGGACTTCCTTGAGCAATGGCGCTATCGGCAGATATTTCTTGTTTACCAAACATCGTACCCAGCATCAAAGTGCTGGTTAATAGCAATGTACCGATAGATCTGTATAGGCGCTCACTAGCAAATTGCGTGGTATTGCGCTCAGCTGACGATTGGTCCGGATAAGGCATTGGCTTTTCCTAGTCTTACACACTCAATTAACTGTTGATATAATACAACTAATGTTAATATTATGCAAGTACACGTTGCGCTCTTAGCCTACAAGGCCATTATTGAACTAGACAGCGGCAACAGCTTCGCCGTGACTAGGATCGGTGGCCGAAACCTGGTTGCGGATGACAAAGGTGGCGATCAGCGAGGCGACGATGCCGAAGGTCGAGGCAATCAGGTAGCCGTCGTGAAAGCCGTGGACCGTGGCGGCAGCAACGGCTTGATGGCCGGGCGCGGCGTGCAGGTGCAAGTTGGTGATGTAGCGGGCGCTGCTGGAGGTAGCAATACCGGTCAACACGGCCAGGCCGACGGCTCCGCCGATCTGCTGGGAGGTGTTCAAGATACCCGAAGCCAGGCCGGCTTCATGATGCGGCACGCCGGAGGTGGCCGCGATAGTAACACTGACGAAGGTGGCGCCCATTCCCAAACCAAGTAGGATCAAGCCGGGGGCGATATTGCCCCAGAACGTTCCGTCGACCGGCAAGTGCGACAGCCAAAACAGGCCGGCTGAGACAACCAGCGGTGCTAACATCAGGATAGGCTTATAGCCAATCTTCTGGATAACGCGCGGCACATTCGTCGCCGTGGCGGCAATCGCGAACGGCACCACCAGGAAGCTGACCCCGGTCTTGATCGGCGTGTAATGCAGGATCTCTTGCAGGTACAGCGTGGTGAAGAAGAACACCGAGAACAGCCCGGCCGTCATGCAGAGCATCAGGGTGTCGGCACCGGACAGATTGCGGATCCGGAAGATACGCAACGGCACCAGCGGGTGCTTGGCGCGGCTTTCGTTAATAACAAAGGCTACCAGCGCCACGATCGCGATACTGAAAAAGGTCAACGACGTGTGGGAAGTCCAACCGTTAGATGGCGCCTTAACCAGCGCGTAGACCAGCGTCATTAGGCCGCCGGTCGCCAGCACCGCGCCCGGCAGGTCGAGGTTGTTATGCTCGAGATTGGACTCGTGGCGGTCCAGGATGCGTAGCGCCGTAATAATAACGGCGATACCCACCGGCACGTTAACGAAGAAGTTCCAGCGCCAAGTCAGGTACTGGGTGATAATACCGCCGGCCAATACGCCAACCGCCGCGCCGCCGGAAGCCACCGCGCCCCAGACTGACAGGGCCACGTTGCGCTCATGTCCTTCCTTATATGTAACGAGGATGATGGATAGCGCCGCCGGCGACATAAAGGCCGCCGCCAAGCCCTGGATGCCGCGGAAGACAATGATCATGCCGCCCGATTGGGACAAGCCGTCCGCCAGAGATGCCAGCGTAAACAGCGTGATACCGATGAGGAATACCTTGCGCCGCCCGAACAAGTCGGCCGCCCGGCCGCCGAGCAGCAAGAAGCCGCCGAACGTCAAGGCGTACATCGTGACCACCCACTGCAGGCTGGACTGGCTCATCTTGAAAGCGTGTTGGATGGCCGGCAGCGCCACGTTAACGATCGAAACGTCGAGCACCACCATGAACTGCGCTAAGGCTAACAGGATCAATATCAGCCAGTGGCTGGTTTGTTTTTTGTCAGTTACAGCAGTAGCCTGTTGCTCAGCCATGGTTCCTCCTCTGGAATTTACTGTCTTTTGCTTAGCTATACATTGTATACCATCGGAATTATTTAACAAAATTAATTTAAGTCTTGATTGAAGTACTACCTTTAGGTATACTTTTAGAGTAACTATAAAGGATACATCATGACTATTATCGGTCTCAAAGAACTACGCCAGCACGCCGGCCAAATCGCCGAACGGGCCCAAAAGGGCGAACGCTTCACCGTCGTCAAGCGGTCCAAGCCAATGTTCATCATTTCCCCTCCCCAAGAAGACAATGCCGATCTGGACTGTTGGCTGGATAACTACGTCGATGAAAACCGAGAGTTGCTGATTTCGCTGAAGGACAAGTAATGCGATTCGTCAGCCTAAACGAAATCATCAAAATCCACGATCGAATCATAGGCGAGATCGGCGGCAGCCCGGGTATTAGAGAGCCAGGGCTGCTGGCAGCGATCGCCGAAAAGCCTCAGGCTAGCTTCAGCGGAACGGAGCTCTACCCCACCATTTTCGATAAGGCCGCCGCGCTCTATGAAGCTCTAGTGAATTACCATGTGTTTGTCGACGGTAATAAACGAACCGCTATAAGCACGCTGGAATATTTTCTATACCGCAACGGACGCCATTTGACCGCTGACAAAATCGTGAAAGAACGTTTTACGCTGGATACCGCGACTAATGCCCCCGATCTGGCGGATATCGCGGAATGGATCAAACGGCATTCTGCTAAAATACCTGCAGGAGGCTGATATGTTTGAGAAAATCGCGCGTTTTTCGGTCCGGTTCCGATGGCTTATTATTATCTTTTGGATAGCGGCCGTACCCATCGTCACTGCCAACTTCCCCAGTATCACCTCTGTTACGAAGAACGATAACTCGGACTTTTTACCCAAGAACAGCCCGACTGACGCGGCCGCCAAGCTGGAAACCGCCTTTCAAAGCAAGCGCACGGCGACTAACGCCGCCATCGTCGTCAGCAATGACAACGGGCCGCTCACGCCAGCCGACGACGCGGCGCTGGCCAAGATCGTCAATAATGTCCGCAAGGTCAAAAATGTCACGGAAGTCCGTGATTCCGGCATTAGCGCTGACGGCCAGGTCCACCAATACCTGGTTGGAATTACCGGCGAGGCTTTCGGCCAACAGGCCACCGTAATAGTTAAAGACCTGCGGGCCGCCATGCGCCCGCCCGGTTTGCCGGCCGGCCTGAGCGTGCACCTGACCGGCGACTTGGCAGCCGGGGTCGACCAACAGGATGCCAACCAAAAAGGACGTAATAGCACCGAGGGCTACACGGTCATATTAATCCTGGTCTTATTATTGGTGGTCTTCCGGGCCCTGCTGGCCCCGCTTGTAACCCTGTTGCCGGCAGCCCTGGCGCTGGCCGTCGCCCAGCCGGTTATAGCCGAATCGACCAAGGCCGGCGTGCAAGTGGGCTTTATTACCCAGATCCTACTTATCGTATTACTGCTGGGAGCCGGCACCGACTATGGGCTGTTCCTGGTCTTCCGGGTCCGCGAAGAGCTGCGCAACGGCCTGGTGCCCAAAGAGGCCGTCGTCAAGGCCCTGTCCAAAGTCGGCGAATCGATTACCTTCTCGGCGGCCACCGTGGCGGCGGCCTTGCTGAGCTTAGTCTTGGCGTCGTTCGGCCTCTACAAAGGCCTAGGGCCGGCCCTGGCCATCGGCCTGGTTATCATGCTGCTAATCGCCCTGACTTTCCTGCCGGCATTGCTGTCGATATTGGGGCGGGCCGTCTTCTGGCCTTCCAAGACCAACAAACGCGACCTACGGATTGGCCTGTGGGGACGGCTAGCTGACCGGGCTATTCAAAAACCGCTGTATGTACTGGCGCTCGGCGTAGTGATATTCGGCGGCCTGATTATTGGCATGGCCGGCTATAAGTCCGCTGGTTTCGGCGACCAAAGCGCTCCTAAGGGCAGCGATTCGGCGGCCGGACAACAGGTTATTAACCAACATTTCCCGGCGGCTAATAACAACCCCCAGCTGGTAATCTTCCACTTCCCTGGCTCGGTCTGGAATAACCCGGCTCCGCTGGCGGCGGCCCAGGCCAAGTTATCGGCTTCGGGTGTCTTTAAGGCGGTCAGCGGACCCCTCAACGCTAATGGCTTCGTGCTGACGCTCGCCCAGCTGCAACAACTGCACGCGGCCGGCAGCGGTCCGGCCCTCCAGGCCCTCAGCCAGTTCATCAGCCCGGACGGCCGGACTGTCCAGTATTACGCCATCTTGAAGGCCGGTCACACCGGCAGCGCCGCCGCCACCAATAGTATTCCGGTCGTCCGTCAAACACTGCGGTCTGTCGCCGCCCAAATCGGGGCTGACCAAAATAGTATCTACAGTTCTGACTCGGTCGGTTATGACGTCAACCAGACGGCCACGCATGACCTCAAACGCATCATTCCCGTCGTATTACTGATTATCGCCGTGCTGCTGGCTCTGCTGTTGCGCAGCCTGGTAGCCCCGTGGTACCTGATCGCCAGCGTCGGCCTGTCCTACCTGGCCTCGCTCGGGTTCTCGATGATCGTGTTCGTACACATCTCCCATCAGGACGGCTTGAACTTCGTCCTGCCCTTCTTGATGTTCATCTTCGGCATGGCACTGGGCGAGGATTACAACATCCTGGTCATGAGCCGGATCCGCGAAGAGGCCCACGGCAACAAATCCCTGTCGGCGGCCGTTACGAAGGCTGTTGGCATCACCGGCACGACCGTGACCTCAGCCGGGCTGATCCTGGCTGGCACCTTTGCCGTGCTCGGCCTGGTCGGCGGCAACGAACAGGTGCAACAGATCGGTTTTGGCATCGCGTTTGGGGTTTTACTGGATACATTTTTTGTGCGTACGTTGTTGGTTCCCAGTATCGTGGCCTTGCTCGGCCGCTGGAACTGGTGGCCCTCCAAGCTATACCACGATTCCAAGTAGGCCTCTTGTGAAGGCTCGTGGCTTGGTATATCATTAAACGGTTATGGTAAAGAGGCTGAGGCCGGCAAAAGCAAAAAAGGTTATCCGTAAAACTTGGACGGCTGTGTCCCGTTCACAACTGTCAGTAGCGGTCTGTTTCGCCATACTTTTCGCCATTATCGGTATTCATACGTTGTTGGGCTCCCACGCCTTAAACGGTATACCGGTCGGCAACCCCTACATCGACGCCAGCCAAATAGTGCCCTACCCCGGCACCTCCTTCTACCACCAGACCTGGCGCGGCTGGATGGAAACAGTGCCAGCTACTAAGTTTCTAAGTGGTATTGGCGTTAACTATGACCCCGGCAATATTGATCCCACCCAGGACGATTCCAACATGCAGTACCTGGCCTCGATTGGCGTGCATAATATCCGTATTCCATTCACCTGGGGTTCTATCGATGCCGCTAATGAGAACCAGCAAACCGCTAGCGCCGCTAGCCGTAAGGCCACCATATTAGCGAACGCTAAGAAATTAGGTATGAAACCGGTTATAAACATCGAAGCCTATGATGGTGACCCGCAACCCGCCTACCCCAAATTGACAGCCACCTTAGTAGGCACCCCCAAGCCCGGCGATAACCAGATTACCGTCAGCGGCGTTAAGGCCTCGGATATTACCGTTCATAAACTCGGTACTACCAATGGCACCAGCGGTATTGATGGCGGCGGCAGCGGCAGCGCTATTTATTCGACCTTTATCACTGCCGTCACTACTAACACTGACGGCAGCCTGACCCTCGGCCTGTCAAAACCGCTGGCGGACAACTTTAAGCCAGGCGCCAAGGGCACGGTCGCCATAGGCTATTTCAAATATATGCCACTGTTCCCAGTCGGCACGCCTGAATTCAACAACACCATGGCTGGCTGGATGAATTATGTCAAAGTCGTCGACAATACCGTTAAAGCGGCCGGCATTACTAATTATGACTTAGAGATCTGGAACGAACTGAGCTTTGGCTCGGCCTTCGTAACGGCCGGCCACTACTACGCGACAGACCAAGATGATCCGATCTGCGCCACCGATAAAACCGGCCTGGCGCACGGCCCAGCGCCCTATAACAGGCCTTGCGAAATTGATGCCGATAAAACCCAGGCCGCGACTGATCAAGGCGGCCGCCTCTGGGAACTGGCTAACCAAACTACCCAGTACATTAAAGGCGTTGACGGCAGCAACGTGAATGTCATTTGGGGCTTCAGTAATTCCTGCCCGACCTGCAACACGCCCAACCAACTGCCTCCACATACAGACGGCGATTCATCGCATATCTATGGCACCAGCCTGGATACCTTCGTAAGGCAGCATACAGCCCATGATAATCCGGACGCCTTAAAACAACTGCAAGCCAACCTAGTTGATGGGCCGTACGTACCAGATATCCAGCGGGCGGTGCCGGAAGGTGCCAGCGTGCTGGGGGTTAATAAAATTGAAAATATTTTCAAGTATGAGCTCCAGCCTAAAAACCGAGAGAGCAAGTTGCCGCCGGGCACCACCAATTACTTGCATTATATGACCGAGGATGGTTTCGGGCCGGGCTCCAACGGAGCGGCCCTACCTGACAAAGCGGCAAACCAAATGCTAAAAGCCAAGGCCATCCCCCGAGGCTATAGTTTTTGGCTCAACAAGGGCCTGGACCAGTATGATCTCTACTCGGCCTTCACGGCCGATGCCCACGCCGACAATGACGGCGGTTACAATCTATTAGCGGCTGGTTCCAAGGCTGGCGGCGACCCGACTACCCCGCAGAGTAAAGCGCTGGGCAACTTGACCAAGCAATTCGCTGGCGCCACTATCCTGACGCAGCCGCGCCAACTCGGGGTGACCGTGTCAGATGTCACGCCGAACGACGATAGCCCGGCCTATCAAGTCTTCCCGGCAGACAAACCCAAAGACGCCGGCGGCACCGGCGAACCGGCGCTTAATTACCGGGAAATGTTCCAATTCCTGCCCTTCCAGGTCACTAATAGCAAGTTCGTGATTTCAACGTACGTAATGAGCTGGAATATATATAAATCACTCCCGCCCATGGACTTCCAGGTTGATATCACCAACGTCAACGGTAATAAGGCCCAGGTGAGCTATCACGACACCATAACTGACAAAGACGTGCCGGTAACAATCATAAGCAAGAGCGACCACGACATCGTGGTAGATATCGAGTCGATGGATTACGTTCGGACCCTGACCATCGACGAGAGCGGTGACGGCGGCCAAACCGGCCCGCCGCCCGACACTACCCCGCCGACTACTGCTATAAGCTCCGGCCCGGCCGTTACCACGGCCAGCACCGATGCCTCGTTCAGCTTTAGCGGAACGGACGACACTACCCCGGCTGCCGACCTTACGTTCTTATGCCAATTGGACAAGCAAGCCTACAGCCCCTGTACTTCGGCCAAGGCCTACAGCGATCTTGCTGTCGGCGTCCACACCTTTAGCGTCAAAGCGACTGATGCCGCCAGCAATACCACCACGACGCCAGCCAGCCAGAGCTGGACCATTACCGGCACGCCAAAACTCGTGGGCGACCTGGACGGCGACGGGCATGTAACCGGACATGACGTCAGCATCCTCTTAGCCCATTACGGCACGCACTACCCGCCGGCCGAGTTCGACGGCGGCAGCGTGGTCGAAGGCCATGACCTGAGTATTCTAATGGGGAATTATGGCAAGTAGGCTAGGCCGGCTGCTGGCGATTGCCGCTTTGGTGGCCATATTCCCGCTTGTGAACTTGGCGCGGCCGACCCAGGCGGCCAGCGGCACGCGTCTCTACCTATCCCCGGCCAGCCAAACAGTCACGACCGGCTCAAACCTGGCCGTCGCCATCGTTATCGACCCCGGCGGAGCTTCCGTCAACACCGTGCAATCCGTTTTTACGTACTCCAGCACCAACTTCACGCTGGTTAGCATTACGCCCGGCGGCGCCTTTGGTTCCTTCCCCAATTCCGCCTCCAGCGGCTCCATCCAATTCTCAGCGGCGTCCTCCAGTCCGGTCACCACCGTCCAAACCGTCGCCACAGTCACGCTGCGCGCCACAGGCCTGGGTACTTCGGCCGCCAGCCTGGCCGGCGTTTGCCCGGCTGGCAACTACGGGCTAACCTGCTCGGCGGCTTATGACAGCGTCACTTCTAATAATGACCTCAGCAGCGTCAGCAATGGTAACTACACCGTCGCTGCCGCCCCAGTCGTACCGCCAGTAACCCCGACCGCCCCCTCAGCTCCCGCCACTCCGTCCACACCAGCAGCCGGCGGCAGCGGCGCTAAGGCAACGCCCAGCACCCCTCATTCAAGCTCCAGCTCATCGGACAATTCAGGTATAGATACTACGCCTGCTGCTACCCCATCAACGGACACCACCCCCGCCACGCCGGACGCTAACGATGGTAGCTCAGGCCAAGCCCCAGCTACAGACCTAACCATAGCCATCCGGATAACCGACGCCCAAGGCAAACCGATCAAAGGCGCTAAAATAACCTCCGTCGGCCAAACCAGGACTACCGACGAGGCCGGCACGGCGACCTTCCAGAAACTTCCCACCGGCCGGCAAGTATTTACAATCAAAGCCGGTATGGCCACCACCAGCCGCACAATCAACATCGGCCAGCTCGACCCGAAAACTGGCGCTCCCCAGCAGGCTTTTACCTTAACCGCCAGCCGCGGCAGCAGCCTGCTCTCCCCTCTGACCATCATTCTTGTCGCCCTGCTGATCGCCGGTTTCATCTTGTTCATGTCCACTGGCTTGGCGCGGCACATCGGCAAAGGCCCTGGCGGCGGTAGCGCGGGCGGTCACCAGGCAACGGTCACGCCCGCGTCCGTCAGCTATAAACAGGTCATTGCGCCCGGCACGGCGCCGGATTCAGCCGCTAGCGGCATCCCGGTAGCCAGCACCCAAAACCCCCTGGCCCACCGCCCCGACGCGCCAGCGCCGGGCACCACCATCACCCCCGAAAAACCAGCTTGATCTGTTAGAATAAACAGATGCAATACCGGGAGAACTCGTGGCCCTGCAAATAGGCATCATAGGCCTGCCGAACGTCGGCAAGTCCACCTTATTCAACGCGTTGACGGGCAGCAATATCCTGGCGGCTAACTACCCGTTCGCCACGATCGAGCCCAACACCGGCATCGTGCCGGTACCAGACGAACGCCTGGCTAAACTGGCGGCGCTATACCGCACCGACAAGATCGTGCCGGCCACTGTAACTTTCGTCGACATTGCCGGCCTGGTGGCCGGCGCCAGCGAGGGCGAGGGCCTTGGCAACCAGTTCCTGGGCCACATCCGTGCTACTAACGCCATCGTGCAGGTCGTGCGGGCCTTTGACGACCCCAACGTCACCCACGTCGACGAGGTCCATGATCCTCGGAAAGACATTGGCGTTATCAATACCGAGCTGGTGCTGGCCGACTTGCAAACCGTCGCCAAACGCCTGCCGAAATTCGAAAAAGAAGCCCGGGCCGACCCTAAACTACAGCCTGTCCTAGCCACCTACCAGCAAGTGAACAAAATCCTTAACGACGGCGATCCCCTCTGGAACCATCCGGAAGTTGACGCCGCGGTAATCGCCGACCTGCAGTTGCTAACTATGAAACCGGTCATCTATGTGTTCAACCTGGACGAAGGCGTCATGGGCGACCAAGCCAGCCGCCAAAAGCTACAAGCCCTGGCCGCCCCGGCCCAAGCCCTGTTCATAAGCGCCCAGCTGGAGAGCGAGCTCAAAGACTTGGACGCCGCCGACGCCGCCGAACTGCTGGCCAGCTATGGCCAACACGAGTCGGGCTTGTTGCAGCTGGTCCACGCCGTCTACGACACGCTAGGCCTGCAGAGCTTTTTAACGGCCGGAGAGAAGGAAGTCCGGGCCTGGACCATCCCGCGCGGCGCCACTGCCCCACAGGCCGCCGGCGTAATCCACGGCGACTTTGAGCGCGGTTTCATCGCCGCCGAAGTTATCAGCTATCCGGATCTTTTAACGGCCGGCTCGCTGTCGGCCGCCAAAGCCGCCGGCCAGGTTCGCACGGAAGGTAAAAACTACGTCATGCGGCCAGACGACATCGTCGAGTTCCGCTTCAACGTTTCCAAATAAGCCCGGCTGGGCTTAACACCTCGGCCTCAGGCCTTGGTAGGCGCGGAAACCGCCTCCTGGCTATGGGCGTGAAAGCGCGGACGGCCAAACCGGCGGTTGCGCAGCGCCATCGGCAACTTGGAATAAGCAATCTTCAACGGATTAATTTCGGCCTCGAACAATTTATGCGTTTGGGCACCGGCTTTGGCGAATATCTCCTTGCGGCCTTCCGAATAGAGATCGTCAAGCTGGCTGGTAGTGGCAACGGCCTGTTCCTGGGCGGGTGCCGGCGTGGTCGGTCCGGGCTCAGGCTCGGCTTCGGTGGATGGCCAATCGTCAACCGCCTTGCCCTCTGCTTTATGCTGTTCCAGCAGGCTTTGGGCGAATAAATAATCCGACAGCTGCGGCTCTGGCCGCACCGGTGCGGCCGTTTGCGGCAGCTCTGCCGTTACCGGGACCTTGTTCAGCAAAGCGTTCTGCAACTGTTCTTGCAACTTTTGCTGTTGCTTATATTGGGCGGCCAGGTAGGATTGGAGCTGCTGGTTGATCTGTTCTAAATGCTGGTTCTGGTCTTCTTGGTTGTTGCTTTCCTTCTTCTTGCCGGCAGCCATACAGTGCTGGACGTGGCTAATCAGCTTGCGCAAGCGGTGCTGGTTCAGGCTGCTGAACTTCAGGTCTTTTAGGCCGGATGACAAACTAATATATGCTCCGATCAACCGGTGGTTATAGTCAATTTCGCTGATTAGTTCGTAGCGCATGTCCTCGATAGAGAGATAATTCAGAGGTTTCTTGTCAATCAAGAGCAAACGGATATCGGTTGCTACCATCAAGGCGAAACCTCCCTCATAAATACCATTAACGGCTTCATAAATTTCTTCGTCTTCCAAGAGAATGTGCTGTAATTCATTAACTTCTGTTCTGCCCCAACCATGAGTATTGAAACCGATTCTTTTTAGCTGCTTTGCTACTGATTTTGCGTCGACCATTACTTTACCTTCTTCTCTTGTGAGTGTGAGGCGATTGCGATCACTGTATATAGTGTATGCCTAACCACTAGGCTGTTGAGTGAGAATGCTTACTAACCATATGAGACTTTTGTCACATTACTTCGATTAACAGGTTTGAAAATTGACTTTCGGTGGTGGCTCTATCATAATAATAGTATTATGTTAGCCACGCTGAAACAAACGGCGGAATTCGTGGAGTTTTTCAGGTTGCATGGCACGAAGCAAACCTTTCGTAAGGGCGACTTCATCATCCGTCCCGGCGAGGCGCCCTACGGCGTGTTTTATATCTACCAGGGGCTGGTCAAAGCCTACGACATCACCAAGTATAACGAAGAGAACTTGCTGATTATCCGCAAGCAGGACGAAATTTTCCCACTCATCTGGGCTATCAGCGGCCGCGAGCACAATATCATCTACCAGGCCTTGGCGCCGACGACTACCCTGCGGATTACTCGCAAATCCTTCCTGGAATTAATCAAAAGCCGTCCCGACACCCTGATGCCGCTGCTGGATATGACCATGGAAATGTACCGCCTGCACGGCGAGCGCATCCTGACGCTGGAATACCGCACCGTGCGGGAACGGATTATCTCGTTCCTGCTAACGATGGGCCAGCGTTTCGGCAAGCAGACCAAGGACGGCCTGCTAATCGAGGCGCCGCTGCGACACCAGGACATCGCCAGCTCCGTCAATGCCACCCGCGAGACCACCAGCCGCGAAATATCCGCCCTGGAGCGTAAGGGACTGCTGGAAAACAAGCAATCCCTCACCCTGTTGAAAGACATTGAAGCCCTGCAAAAACACCTGACTTAGCTTACTTCCACTCCGTCACGACCTGTTCGATGGTCTGGAGCACGGTGGCGTGGTCCGGCACGTCCTGCTTGTCATAATAGTGGTCAGTGTCGATGTACTCGCCGATGACGTTCAGGCAGTACAGGTCGTCGGCCAACACGTGCATCCGGTCGACGGCCTGGATGCCGGCGAACGGCACGGCCACGATCAGCTTGCCGATCGAGATCGGCTTTAGGAATTCGGCCACCAAGTCAACGGGGAAACCGGTTTTGAGCCCGTCCGAGACCACGATAATGTTATGCTCTGCCAACAGCGCTTTACTGATGGTGCCACCTTTGCCGGCCAGGTGGTTGAGGTTGTGCATTTCGGTCAATTTCTCCTGCTCTATCAGGCTGTAGTTTTCGCCGACCAGGTCGTCGAGTTCGCCCTGTGAATAGGCATGGTTGTATGCCATGGCGCCGCCCGCCGTGATACCGGCGATGGCCTGCGGTTCGCGCGGCAGCATGATCTCGGCGCTGCTCAACATGGTCAGCACGCAGTGCAGCTCGACGGCTATCTGGGCGCCGACCATGGCGCCGCCGTCGCCCAACGCCAAGACGGCGCACTTTTGATCAATATATTTTTCACTCAGTTGCGACGCCAGCATCCGGCCGGCTTGGACTCTTGAAGCAAAATACATATCGCTGTCAGTTTATCACCTTGCTTATGCTTTTTGTAAGAGGTAGAAACGTTCCTGGTTGCCCTTGGCCCCCTTGACCTCTGAATCCGCCTTATTAATGATCAAGAATTGCTTTTGAACCCACGTCTCAAAATCTTTCAAAATATCCCGGCGCATCCGATCATTTTTTATGACGCCCTTGTGTTTCAGGCTGCTGGCGGCGGCCTCGAACTGCGGCTTGGCCATGGCCACGATCCGCGTTTGGCGGCTGCCCAGCCGGGCTAGGTGTGGCAAAATATCGCGCAGGCTGACGAACGATACGTCAATAACGATGATGTCGGGTTTGGCGCTCATCTCCTTGAGGTCGCGAATGTCGGTTTGCTCGTGCAGCTCAATCTTCGGATTGCCGCGCAGCGTCGGATGCAGCTGGTCTTTACCGACTTCCACGGCGATCACTCGCCTTGCGCCGTGCCGGAGCGCATAATCCGTAAACCCCCCGGTGCTGCTGCCAACATCCAACACAACTGTCTCCCGGAAATCCAACCCCAAAGTGCTGGCCACTGACGCCAGCTTCAGCGCCGCCCGGCTAACATACTGCTCACCGGCCGTCAGCTCAACTCGAGCAGTTGCTTCGGCCAAAAAGCCCGGTTTCATGACAGTTTTACCATTAACCGTAACTTTGCCCAACTTAATATAGCTCTCGGCCTGGCTGCGCGACCGCACCAAGCCTTTTTGAGCTAGTAACTGGTCTAGTCGTACGCGTTCTTGCACCCCAATAGTCTAGCATGTCAACTACCTGACTCCGGGGAAACAAGTCACTAATAACCCAAATGACTGCCTGTTTAATGTGATACAAAAAGTATATGAATTTAAACAATGGCTCGAAAGACTCACAGCAAGCTAATCGATCAATTAAGAAACGCCGCACCCACAAAGTGGCGGCAACACGAATTATGATTTCCGTGCCGCAAGGCTTATTCGAAAAAATTGATAAAGCAGCGGAAGAGGATTTTACCAGCCGCAGCGATATGATTCGGATGGCGGTTTTGTGGTATTTACGCCCTCAGGGACGCGATTTTGACCAAACCGACCCCAAATAAATCATTAAAACACTGCAGCATCGCCAAGCGCGGCTGGCCTGCGTCGGATGCTTAATGAGGTTGATGACGCTTAGTCTTTGACGCGTTCGCGGTAGGCGCCGGTGACGGTATCGACCGAAATAACGTCGCCCTGCTTAATGAAAGCCGGTACTTTGATAGTCAGCCCCGTCTCAAGCGTAGCGTCCTTATTGATAGATGAGCTAGTGTCGCCTTTCACGGCGTTTTCGGTGTAGGTAACCTTTAAAGGAACATTCTTGGGCAGCTCGACACTGATCGCCTGGTCGTTGAAAAACTGCAGCTGCACCCGGTCGCCCTCCTTGAGGTAGCCCGCGCCGTCGCCAACCAGATCAGCCGGTACTTCGAATTGCTCGAAGCTCTCTTCGTTCATGAAGAAAAACTTGGCGCCGTCACTATAAAGATACTGCACGGTCTGGTTGGTGACGTCAGCGCTATCCAACTGTTCATTGCCCTTAAAAGTCTTTTCTAGCACCTTGCCGTCAAGCAGGCTCTTGATCCGGACATTGACGATCGAGCCGCCCCGCCCCATGACTTTTTGGTTGTAATCAACCACTTTGAACGGCTCGCCCTCCCATTGGAAGAGCGTACCTTTCTTGAGGTTGGTAATGCTCAATGCCATAAGGCTGCTTTAATTATTAGCCACGAAAGGCAGCAAGCCGATGTGGCGGGCGCGCTTGATGGCAACGCTTAGCCGGCGCTGCTGGCTTTCGGTTAAGCCGGTCTTCTTACGGGTCTCAATCTGTCCGTAGACATTGACATAGCGCTGCAAGGTCTTGAAGTCCTTGTAGTCGAAAAAGGCTACGTCTGTCCGATGTTTAAAAATCTTGGCCATTATTACTCCTTAAAACGGTATATCATCTAAATTAATTGGTTCGTCGCCGATATCTTCGATAACGATGTCGTCTTTCTTCGGTTTAGCTGCTTTAGCAGCGTTGCTGGGTTTGGGTTTGGGTTTGGCGTCACTAGAATCGTCAGCGCTGGCTGGTGCTCCGCCGCCATTGCTAGCGCCATTGTCATCGCCGCCCGCACCGCGACTGTCCAGGAATGTCACATCGTTGGCCAGTACCTCGACCTTGCTGCGCTTAACTCCGTCCTGCTCCCAGGAGCGGGACTGTAGACGGCCCTGCACCAGGCAGCGGCGGCCCTTGCTGAGGTATTGCGCCACGCGTTCGGCCAACGGGCCCCAGCAAACGATATCGATGTAGTCAGTGACTTCTTGCCACTCACCGCTGGCGTCCTTGTAGGCTCGGTTCAGCGCCAGGCTGAAACTGGTGACGTTCTGGCCGTTGGGCGTTTGCCGCAGCTCTGGGTCACGGGTCAGGTTGCCCATTAATGTTACTTGGTTTAGGCTTCGTGCCATTGTATCCTCCTCTTTATAAGACCTATGTCTCGCTTAACTTGTATTCCCACATTACTCTCGGTCCAAAGTCGGCGTCAACTTTGAATCGTTATATTTAACAATTACTTAACGCGCGTCTTCTTTATCGGCGTCATCATCTCCGCGCTCGCCGCGCTTGGCGGCCTGTTCGGCCTTTTCGGCTTTGGCGGCCTCCGCTTTGGCGATCGCCTTGTGGTCAACCTTGGTGATCAGGAAACGAATCACTTCGTCAGTGATATTCAAGGTGCTCTCCACCTTCTGGACGGACTCGCCAGGCAGCTCTACGGTGTAAAACACGTAGACGCCATGCTCGTTACCCTTGATAGCGTAGGCCAGCTTGCGCTTGCCCCAGTTGTCGTTGGCCGTGACTTCGCCACCGTTATCGGCGATAATCTTCTGCACCCGCTCCTCGGCCTTGCTCAGGTGGGCTTCTAAATCCGGGTGATACACCACGGCAATTTCGTATTGACTCAAACCATTCTCCTTCTTCTGGTTACGTCCACCCTATCGAGTGGGCTAGCCCATGCACACAAGAGGTCATGAGCCGAAGTTGATAGTACCTGTGATTATACCTCAACCACCTCTGTTGGTCAATTATTCGGGAAAGTTTTCGTCGAGGGCGGCGTCGGCTTCGCTGGGATTGGCTCCGCCGCCGAAGACATCGTCGATTGAGTTGACTAACACTTCGCGCGGGCGGGAACCGTCGGCGGCGCCGATGATGCCCTGCTCTTCCATTTGCTCGATCAGGCGGGCCGCCCGGCCGTAGCCGATGCGCAGGCGCCGTTGCAGCAGGCTGGTGCTGGCTTTGCGGTTCTCGATTACCACATGGACGGCATCGCGCCACATGTCGTCGTCAGCGTCGTTGGCGCCATAGTCAGCCACGATACCGCCCTTGCCATTGAGCTGGACGGGCTGGGAAACGACCTCGTCATCATACTGCGGCGGCCGCTGCATACGGATAAAGTCCATGACCTTATTAGTCTCGTTATCACCGATCAAGGCGCCCTGGACCCGCTTTGGTTTGGGCATTTCACTGGTCAGCAGCAGCATGTCGCCTTGGCCCAGTAGCTTCTCGGCGCCGACTTGGTCAATAATAGTTCGGGAATCGACCTGGCTCTGGGTTGTGAAAGCGATCCGCCCCGGCACATTAGCCTTAATAAGACCGGTAATGACATCGACAGAGGGCCGCTGGGTGGCCAGCACCAGGTGAATGCCGACAGCCCGTGCTTTTTGCGCTATGCGGACAATAAGCGCCTCGACGTCGCGGGCGGCCATCATCATCAGGTCGGCCAGCTCGTCAATGACGATGACGATGTAGGGCATGCCCTCTTCCTTCTTCAGGTTGTTGTACTCGGCAATGTTGCGTTTGTTAACGTCGGCCAAGGCGCGATAGCGGCGTTCCATCTCAGCGACGGCCCACTTGAGAGCGCTAATGCACTTCTCAGGTTCGGTAATAACAGGGGTCAATAAGTGCGGAATATCATCGTAGGGCTTCAGTTCAACCTGTTTGGGGTCGACCAGGATCAACTTGAGGTCAGCCGGTGAATTGCGGTACAGCAGGCTGGTCAGGATGGTATTAATCATCACCGACTTACCGGAACCGGTCTGCCCGGCCACCAGGATATGCGGCATCTTAGCCAGGTCGGCCACGATGGCCGTGCCAGAGATATCCTTGCCGATGGCAAAACCGAGCGGGCTGTTGATCTCCTGCCACTGGTTGGACAAAAAGATGGAGCTCAGGCGCACGGTAGCCGACTTAACGTTGGGGACTTCGATACCGACGGCTCGTTTGCCAGGGATAGGCGCTTCAATCCGAATACTAGTAGCCGCCAGGTCAAGCGCCAGGTTATCGGCCAAGGCCGTGATCTTGGTTAATTTGGCGCCGGCCGGCGGTTTCATGGTGTACTGGGTGACGCGCGGACCGATGTTAGCGCCTTCCATTTCGACGGCGATATTGAAGTTCTCGAAAGTATCGTGGATGGCCTGGGCATTGCCATTAACGTCGCCGGCATCGGCCTTGTCTTGCTTCTGGTTGAGCAGGTCGATGCTGGGGAATTGCCAATTGGGGTCACTGGCCGTGGTCAGGGCCTCGTGGTTCTCGGTGCCGGTCAGCTTTTGCGCGGTATTCTTGAGGTTTGATAAACGCGGCCCGGCCGGCTCGCCCGGGCTGTGATGCTCGACCGGCACGCCCTCATTGAGTTGGAAACCGGGATGCTCGCCGGCTTTGGCCTTGAGTGCGGCCAAGTCATTGTCTTCTTCTCGCTCAGGCCGCTTGAACAAATCGGCGAGTTTCAGCAAAATTTTCAGGTTCAGGCCAAAGGCAAAAAACACCGCTAACACCGTCAGGACGAAGAATAAAAGCGAAGCCGGCAATTTATCCAAAGCGCCCAATACCACGTTGCCAGTTACCCGTCCGACTGACCCGCCATGGCCGCCGGTCCATTGGCCGGCTTTGTCCTGCGAGGCCGCCAGGACGTGCAGCCAGGCGCTGCTGAAAACCAGCACGGCCGACATGCCCAGCAGTTTGCCGCGCGTCAGCCGGTGGTCTTCGGCCATGAATTTGAAAATTCCCCATGCCACCAGAGCGACCGGCGAAATATAAGCCGCCCAGCCAAAGGTCCAATAAACGGCGTGGAACAGGTTAACCGGCAGCGGGCCGCCAGTGCCGAACCCGCCGAATAATAGTAAAATGGCCGCCAGTATCAGCAGTACCGCGCTGGCCTGCCCCCAGAACGGCGAACGCTCCGTTATGACGGGCGCTTTCTTCTTAACACTTCGTTTTTTCTTTTTAGCCATATCTTTGTTTATTATACCGTTTCCGCTATCGGTAATACAGTCACAGGCCTACTATAGCAAAAATTACAACCTTTGTCAATCCGTTAGTCGACGCGGGCGTCCTGGGTGAGCAGGCGGGCGCGCATTTCCTGGAAGCGTTTTTGTTGCTCGGCAGCGATCTCTTCGGAGCTTTTGGGTGTTTCAGCGGGCTGTTCCGAGTCTGAGGGTTGGCCGGGTTGCTGTTGCTGGGAAGACTGCCGGTTCGGGTCGCTTGACCCCTGTTTAGCTGCCCTAGCGGCGTTACCGCCTCCGCCGCCGCTGATGACGTTGATCACCGGGATGACGATGGGACTACGTTGGGTGTGTTCGAACAGGTAATGCGTAATGTGCTCCTTGAGCTCGACCTTGAAGCGGTCCAGGTCGACGCGCTTGAAGCGCTGCTGGACAGCCCGCTTCAGTTCGATCCGGAGACCGTTCATGATTTCTTCATTATCACGCATATATATGAAGCCGCGGCTGATGATGTCCGGGCTGGTCAGCAACACGCCGTTCTTCTTGTCGACGGTCAGGACGACGGCCACCAGGCCTTCCTCGGAGAGCAGGACGCGGTCTTTGACCACCACATTGGTGACCAGGGCGCCGGTCTGGTCGACCAGGACGGTACCGTGCGGGACTTCACCGGCCAGTTCCATCTTATCAGGGGTGAAGGCAATGACTTCGCCATTGCCGACATTCAGGATATTGGCGCGCGGGATGCCCTGCTCGATGGCTAGGTCGACGTGGTAACGCTTGGCCGTGAAGTCGCCGTAGATGGGCACGAAGAACTTCGGTTTGGTCATATTAATCATGTCAGCGTACTCATCGCGCGAGGCGTGACCGGAGACGTGCAGCGGACCAATGCCGTCCAGTTCGCGGGTTTCGTGGCGGAAGACATGGACGCCCTTCTTGAGGAAGTCGTCGACCATCACCCGGATTTTGGCGTCGTTGCCAGAGTACGGGATGGGCGTGCTGGACAGGATTACCGTGTCTTGCTCCTTAAGCTTGACGTGGCGGTGCTCGCCGTTACTCATCCGTTGTAAGGCGGAACTGGGCTCGCCTTGGGAGCCGGTACAGACAACTACCAGGTCAGTGTCTTTCATGGTCGCGGCGCCGGCGATTGGCACGAACGTCCCCTTGGGGATGCGCACGAAGCCATGACGCACGGCCATCTCGAGCGTGCTGACCATGCTGCGGCCGTCCATAGCCACCTTTTTGTTGTGGTGTACGGCGGCGTTGATGATCATCTGGACACGGTTCATGTTGGTCGAGAACAAACCGACGAAGATGCGGCCCGGCGCGTTATCCATGATGTCTTTGAAGCTTTGCTCGATGGTCGACTCAGACGGGGTGCGGCCCAGGCGCTCGGTGGTGGTGCTCTCGCTGAGCAGCGCCAGGACACCCTCATTACCAAGCTCCGTCAGCCGCTCAACATCGGTGCGTTCGTGGTCTAGGGGATTCGGATCTAGCCGGAAGTCACCGGTGTTAATGACCCGCCCGACTGGCGTATCCAGCACGATGACCGTACTGCCGGGGATGGAGTGCGTCACCCGCACCAGTTCGACGAAAAACTCGCCGACCTTCAGCCGTTCGTGGGTGTTTTCGTTCATAGTGACCGTCTTGAGCTCGAAACCGTCCGGCATCGGCAAGCCGAAGTTCTCGAAGATTTCTTCGACGCGGCCGATCGTGAACTTGGAGCCGTAAATCGGCGCCGGTATTTTAGGCACGATGTGCGGCAAGCCGCCGACATGGTCCAGGTGGCCATGGGTGATGATGTAGGCCCGCAACTTATGCTTAATGCTCTCCAGGTAGGCGGTGTCAGCGATGCCGTAGTTGATGCCCGGCAAGTCGACACCGAGGTCGTTGCCGCAGTCCAGCACCACGGCGTCGTCCTTATATTCGACGAGGATCATGTTCTTGGAACCGCCGCCGTCCATGCCACCGAGGCCGATGATCTTTAGTCGCGGACTGTCATCGATGGTATTGGCGCGACCGGACCGGCCCTCGCTGTTAGCCTCGGCCGTCTTGATCTGGCTGGCAGCGGTCACGTATTGGTTGGCGATACGCTCGGCATCTTGCTGGCTGCGGCGCTGGGCCCGCACGGCCTGGCCGCGCGAAGTCGTCAGGTTAGTGACAATCGACGGTTTCTGCGGTTTTTGGCCGCCGCGGCCGCCGGGTTTTCGCCCTTGGCTCTGGCCGCCCTTATTATTCGGCCCCGAATTGTTCCTCGGCGACCGGTTTGGTTTAGGTTTGTTACTTGGTTGCATATATTCCTCTCTTGGAATTATTTAAGATTAATTTAATTTCTCGATAATGGCGGGGATCAACGCGAAGTCGTCGATCAATGTCTGCCGCATGTCGCCGTTATACAGCGCCGCGGCCGGATGGAACAGGGGTAAAATAACCACCTGTAAGCTATCATCCGACTTCTCTTTTAAAGCCAGCTTAACCCGCTTGGGCTGGCCATGGACCTGGCTAATTTGCAAGTCCGGCAGGAAACAATTCAAGCCGTGGCGACCAAGGGTCACCAGGACTTTGGGCTGAATCACTTCTAGCTGGCTCTGCAAATACGGCAGGAACGCTTTCTTCTCTTCCGGCGACGGGTCACGGTTGTTCGGCGGCCGGTATTTGACGATATTAGTAATGTAAATGTCTTCGCGCTTGAGCCCGATCATCTCCAGCATCTCGTTGAGGAACTTCCCCGCCGCCCCCACGAACGGTATCCCCTGCAGATCCTCGTTCTTGCCCGGCGCCTCGCCGATGAACACCAGCTCAGCCTCCGGGTTGCCATCGCCGAACACTAGCTGTGTCGCCCCCTCGGCTAGCTCCGGCGTGACTTTGTCGTCGATAATCCGTTGCTTAATATCGTCGAGTTGGACTTGCTTAGTTTTAGCGGCTGACATGTAAAAGTTGTCCAATTAACTTAATGAAGTTTTGCAGGGCACCGACTAGGAAGACCAACGTTAACAGATACCACAAGAAGTTGCCGCGGTCGATGGCCAGGCTGGCAAAGCCGTAGGCCACTGCCAGTTCAATCAGGGCGAAAACCAATAAGCCGAGCTTAGTTTGGTGCCACTTATGCAGGGTTTGAATCATCTCGTTTCTTATCATTCTGCTCCCGTTTGACGGCTTTCATGGATAGTTGCAGGCGGCCACGGTCGTCGATGGCGACCAGTTTGACGGTGACGAGGTCGCCTTCTTTGACGACATCGCTAGTCTTGGCCACACGTTCGTCAGACAGCTCGCTAATATGCACCAGGCCGTCCTTGCCCGGCATGATCTGCACGAAGGCTCCGAAGTCCATGACGCTGACCACTGGCTTGTCGACGTAAATCTTGCCGACTTCCGGCTCGGCCACGATATCCTGGATCCATTGCTTGGCGGCGGCGATGCTGCCGCCGTCCGGGCTGGCGATCATCACCGTGCCGTCGTCCTTGATGTCGATCTGGGCGCCGGTTTCGCCGGTAATCTTCTGGATGGTCTCGCCGCCCTTGCCGATGACTTCGCGGATCTTGTCGGGGTTAATCTGGATGGATTCGACGCGCGGGGCGTAGGGGCTCATCTGGTCGCGGGGCGTGGCGATGGTGCTGATCATGTGTTCCAGGATGACGGCCCGGCCGTCTTTGCCCTGGGCCAGGGCCTGTCGCAGGATCTCGACCGGCAGGCCGTGGACCTTCATATCCATTTGCAGCGCCGTGATGCCCTTGGCCGTCCCGGCCACCTTGAAGTCCATATCGCCCGCGAAGTCTTCGGCGTCGGCGATGTCGCTCAGGATAAACGGCTTGTCGCCTTCCAGCATCAGGCCCATGGCGATACCGCTGACCGGCGCCTTCAGAGGCACACCGGCGTCCATCAGCGCTAAACAGCTGGAACAAGTTGCCGCCATCGAGGTAGAACCGTTCTGGGACATGATTTCGGTGACGGAACGCATGGCGTAGGGGAACTCGGCTTCGCTGGGTAAAACAGCCGTTAAAGCCCGCTCCGCCAGGTAGCCGTGGCCGATTTCACGCCGGCCGGGCGATCCTAGGCGGCGGACTTCGCCGACAGTGTAGCCGGGCGCGTTGTAGTGGTGCAGGTAGCGGCGTTCGCCTTCGCGCTCCATGGTGTCGACCATCTGGGCGAAACTCAGCGGCGCCAGCGTCACGATATTCAAGGCCTGGGTCAGGCCACGTGTAAAGATGCTGGAACCGTGGGCCCGCGGCAACAACCCGATTTCGCTGCTCAGCGGCCGCACCTCCGTTAATTTACGGCCGTCAGGGCGGACGTTTTGCTCGACAATGCCCTGGCGGACATCGTTATGCAGTGCCATTTGGAAAGCGTCATGGTAGTGGTCCTTGAACTCGGCGAATTTGTCACCCAGTTTTTCTTCCAGCTCGGCAATCATTTCGTCGCGCAGTTTTTGGACTAGTACGTTGCGTTCCGGGTAAGGCTTGCGCAAATCATCGCCTAATTTGCCTTCAAGCCATTCCTCGACCGTCTTCTGGATACTCTCGTCAGGCAGGTTTAATTCATACTCTTGCTTAGTCACGCCGATCTTCTCGACCAGTTCTTGCTGCAACTTGATAGCCGGCTGCATGGCCTGGAAGGCGAACTCGATGCCTTCGGCCACTTGCTCTTCGGTCACCTCGCTGGCGCCGGCCTCGACCATCATGACGCCGTCCTTGGTACCGGCTACCACCAGGTCCAGCCCGCCGGTTTCCAGCTGGGCATAAGATAAGAACGCCGCCAGCTTGCCGTCTTCGCCATAACCAACCCGCAGGCCGGCCACCGGACCATCAAACGGCGCGCCGCTGAGCATAAAGGCCGCGCTCATGGCAATCATGGCGACCATGTCCGGCCGGAACGCCGGGTCCATACTCAATATAGTCGCCACGCCCTGCACCTCGTGTCGGTAGCCCTTGGGCCACAACGGCCGGATCGGCCGGTCAATCAGGCGGCTCAGCAGCACGGCGTCGTCAGATGGCCGCCCCTCCCGCTTAATGAACCGCGAGCCGCTGATCTTGCCGGAAGCATACATCTTCTCTTCGTAATCAATACTCAGCGGGAAGTAATCCATGTCAATGCGCTTGTCGCTGACCATGGCCGTGCCCAGCACCACGGTATCACCATATGTAGCTAACACCGACGCGCTAGTCCGGAAACCGACGCGGCCGACCTCCAAGCTCAGCGTTTTACCGCACAGCTCGGTCTCAACTTTGATAATTTCTTTACCAAGGGGATTAGTTTGTCCCATAGTTAAATCAACCTTTCATTAATGTGCACAAGCTTGCCCCCTCGAATCTCGAGAGGCCTAGTCTACGCACTCTAGCGGCGAATGCCGAGCTTCTTGATCAAATCCAGGTACACCTGGCTGTCGTGCTCGGCGATGTAGCGCAGCAGGCGCCGGCGTTTGCCGACCATTTGTAACAATCCTCTACGCGCCATGTAATCATGCTTGTTAACCTGCAGGTGCCCGGTCAACTCCTTGATCCGCTCGGTCAAAATCGCCACTTGGACGCTTGAACCGCCGGTGTCATTCTTGTCAGCTTGTGTACTCTTAATGGCCGCGGCCTTTTTCTCACTGGTGATCATGTACAAACATTTTAACAGATGGAAGTCTGTAATGCAACCTTACGCTGGCTACAAATGTGCTCGCTGCTCGCTATCTAAGATTGCTTCATGCTTTTCATGCAGCGAACGTTCCTGCTCTATAAGGTGGTCGCTAACTGCTTGTGCTTGACCATAGCGATAGCTATTGTATACAGCCACCCCTACCGATAAACCGCTTGCCACGAGACTACGTTTGCGAGCAGGGTTTTTAGCAAAACGTCCGGCAAAAGCCACGGCGCCCACTAGAGATGCTACTAAGATTGCCCCGGACTCCATAACGTCCATAGCCTCGCTATTGATGGCCTGGCTGGTAGTAGCAAGCTCAGCGCGGATAGCGTAAACTTCAGGGTCATGTCTAATCTCTCCGGTAAGCATAATTTAACTACACTACTGTAATAATTCAACTTTGTCAATGGCTAAAACGGTCGGGCTCACTGCTTGTGCAATTGAATATTCCTGAATTTGGGTGCGGCGGAGGGCGGTGGTGTAGGCGCCGGTGGCGAGGGTTTTACCGAGGTCTTCGACGAGGGTACGGATGTAGGTGCCGGAGGAGACATCGGCGATTAGTTTGGCTTCCGGATAATCGTAACTGACTAGTTCTAACCTGTTAATCGTGACTTTGCGGGGGTCTATTTTGACTTCTTTGCCGGCGCGGGCCAGTTTGTAGGCGCGCTGGCCATCTATCTTGATAGCGGAGTAGGCTGGTGGGGTTTGCTCTATCTCGCCGACAAAATTTTTGATAGCTTTTTGGATATCGGCTTCGGTTGGAATTTTGTCTGAAACGGGGGTGATTTCGCCTTCCGGGTCGCCGGTGGTGCTTGTTTCGCCTAATTTCATGGTGACTTCGTAAGTCTTGTCGAGTTTACTGAATTCCCCGGCCCGGCGGGTGTATTCCTTGCCGATTAATAATATCAGGAGGCCGGTGGCGAAGGGATCGAGAGTGCCGGTGTGGCCGACTTTGACGTGCTTCGGCTTCTTAACCTCGGCGGCGGCCACTTGCTTGCGCACGTAATTAACGACGTCGAAACTGGTCCAGCCGGCCGGCTTGTCGACTAAAAGAATACCTTGCATGGCCCTAGTTTACGCTATTGAGGCGGCGGCGAGTTGCCGAACTGGAACGGAATCGGCGGCGGCACCGGCGGCGGCGCGTTGGGGTCGGTTACCTGGGCATCATTGGCGGGCGGCGTCGACTGCGGTGGTGGTTGGTCATCATGCAAGGCGCCGCCTAACGGTTGGGCATTCAGCCCTTGGATCGGCTGGTCGGGATTAGTTTCATTCTCAGCGGCGCCTGCCAGGGCGCGGTCGACCTCATCGCGGGCCGTATCCAAGTCTTCAGCCGCGGCGTGCGGGCTGCCGACTGATTTCTCGAGATCGGTCAGGCTGCGGCCGCCATCAGGGGTGGTAACTATGGCGGGTTCGGACTTGTCATCACTAGTTGGTTTAGCGGCCCAATCTGGCAAAGGCGCGCTGGGATCGGCTGGCGGTGAAACAGCCGCGGGCGGCAGGACCGGCAACGCGGACGGGATTTCGGACTTACGATCCAGCAGTTGCGGCGGATCGGCATCAGGCAAACTCATCGGATCACTGGTCGGCTCCAGGTTTTCGTCGTGGCTGTTGGCGGTCAGGGTACCGCCCATGGTTGGCGGCTCGGTCATCAGCTTTGAGCCGGCTGACACGCCGGAAACCGCCTCGCCAGATGGCGGCTCGTCAGGTTTGTCCTCTGATAAAATAGCTAATTCCGGAGACTCGTCAGGTTCGTCGCCGTCAACATGCTCGATCCGCAGGGTGCCATCATCACCCTTTTTGTCAGCAGCGGCGTCATCGCCGGACGGTTGGTCCGACAGCGGCACCACCTGCTCTTCTTCTAGCTTGCTGGCGACCAATTGTTGGTTGGCGCCGGCGCCCATCAACGCCGCGCTAATGCTCATGGTTTGCGAGCTGGTTTTATCATTGCTGAAACGTTCGGTTTCGGAGACAATACCGGTCAGCAGCGCCGTGGCAATCTGTTGGTCCAGCACGTTATCACCGAAAGACTGGCATAATTCAGTCACTAACTCGCTTAGGCTGCTGGCCTGTGGGTCGAACCAGTTGATGCTGCCTAGGCCGCCATCCGGCGCGGTATTAACGCTAGTCACCGTGGCATCATGCAGGATCCGGCCATGCGAGGTAATGGCCTCGTCGAGATCTTCCTGCCGGCGAACGCCCAAGGCAATCACCAGGTCGACATTGAAGTCGCCCTCGCTGAATTCCAAATCATCTTGGCTAATCGACGTCTTATAAGGGGTTATAAAGATGCGCACGACATTGTCCTCGACCTTGTAGCGCAGCTTGTCGGCCTTGGACTTGTCGAGGGCGATGATGAAGTCGCGCAGCGAATCGGTGTTTTTTTCGATGGTCTCTTCAGGCTGCAGGAACTCCAGGGTCGACGGCACTTCGCCGCTGAAGACAGCCGCGGCGTGTTTGCCCTGCTTATTCAGCATCAGCGTCAGGCCAATACAGCTGGCCAATTGGTCAACTGACGGGTCACGGCTCACTGTCACCAGCACGTTGTTGGCGGTCTTGAGCTTGTCTATAAGCTGTTGTTTGGCATCATCCATTACTGTTTTTCCAAATATTTTTGTTTGGGATAGGTTCACCTGTCAGCCTACCATAAAAGCTTATGCCTGTCCATCACTTTATCAAAATTAGCCAGTTGAGCCGCTTCTTCTTTACAACACCGAGGCTTATCTGGTATAGTCTTCTGACATGCCTATTATCAAATCAGCCAAAAAGCGCGTCCGGACCGCTAATAAAGCCGCCGTCCGCAACAGCAAAACCCGCCGTAACCTGCGCGGTGCCCTGAAGCTCTTCGCCAAAAGCCCCAGCAGCAAATCGCACAGCAGCGCCCAGAGCTTCCTCGACAGAGCCGCCAACAAAGGTGTTATTCACAAGAACAAAGCCGCCCGCCTAAAGCGCCGTGCCGCTGCCCGCGCCAAAGCTGCCGGCGTCAAACCCACCAAAGCCACCGCCAAGCCTCCTGCAAAAAAAGCTCCAGCCACCAAAAAGCCCGCTCCCAAGAAAAAACCCGCCACTAAGAAAAAATAACTTATTGGGTCAGAGCGAGGAGATAGTGCTGGAGGGCGTCGTCGACGTCAAGGTTGGTGCTTTTGCTGGCGACATCGATTTTTAGGAGGTCGCGGACTAGTTTTTTAAGTTGGGCTAGGGTGAGCTGGCGGGCGATTGCCTGGCTTTTACGGACGACGAAGGGGTTGATGCGGGCCTCTTTGGCGATCTGGTCGGCTGTCCGGCCGCCGGCCGTTTTGATAATCGCCAGCACGTGGAGTTGCCAGGCCAGCATGGCGATGATTTGCGGCGGCTCGACCTTGAGGGCGCGCTGCTCGGCATAGAGTTCCAGCATCCGTTTATTATTGCCGGCGAAAGCGGTTTCTAACAGTTGGAAGATAGTACTCTGCGGCGTCGGTTCGGTCATCAGATCAATTGTTTGGCGGGAAATTGCCGGGTTATATAAGAGTAGCTTTTCCAGTTCGTTAGCCAGTAATTGCTGGTTGGCGCCGACCCGCTCGACCAGGTAGCGGGCGTCAGCCGGGCTGAGTTTGCCATCCTGCTGGTTGGCGGTGTCGACCAGCCAACGCGCCAGTCCGGGCTGGTCGAGTTCGTTCAGTTCGCGGTAGTCGGTGTTTTTTTTCAGGAATTTATAATATGACAGGCGCTTGTCGAGCTTCGGTTCGATGATAATAACATCGGTCGATTCCGGGACTTCATCAAATATTTGTTCAAACTTCTCTGTAAACTGCTTATTGCCGCCCGGCTGGCGCAGTACCACCATTTTGCGCGCGCTCAGGAATGGCAGCGCCGTCAACGCTTCATTAATCCGGGCAAAATCAGCCTCTTGGCCGTCCACCCGTTCCAATGCCAGGTCGCCGTGCTGTTTCACGAAGTCGTCTACTAGGCGCCGCGACTCGTTGCCCAGCCCAAAACTGCTGCTGCCCGTCAGGGTAATAATCATGCCCATATTGTAACAATAGATACACTGACATCGGTCACAATCTGTTATGCTACAAGGATTAAACCACTATGTCTCAGGTGATAATCGTTTCTAACCGCTTGCCGGTCAGCGTCAAGAAAGAAGCTGGCGAACTGGTCTTCTACCCTAGCCTCGGCGGCCTCGCTACCGGGCTGGCTTCCTATGTCGATGATCCGCGCAACCGCTGGATCGGCTGGCCCGGCATCGCTAGCGACGAGCTGACCGACGCCGACCGCGAGACCATCGTCGAGGAGCTATCGAAACGTAATTGCTATCCGGTGTTTTTGAGCAAACGCCAGATCGACGACTTCTATAACGGCTACAGCAACAAAATCCTGTGGCCGTTATTTCATAATTTGGCCCGTCGATCGGTTACCGAGACGGTTCGACGCCGCTGGTGGCAGGCCTACCGGGAGGTCAACAAGCGCTACGTCCAGGCTACGCTGGACCTGGCTGAAACCAATGTTCGGGTCTGGCTGCATGACTACCAGCTGATGCTGGTGCCAGAGATGCTGCGGGCCGAACGCAAGGACATTAACAGCGGTTTCTTCTTGCACATTCCCTTCCCGGACGCCAAGACTTACACCCGCTTGCCAGAAGGCAAAAAACTGCTTAAAGGCATGCTGGGCGCCGACCTGGTTGGTTTTCACACGCCGCAGTACGTGATTGATTTCTTGGATAGCTGCCGCTCGGCCGGCGTCGAAATTATTAACGACCGCGAACTCGTCGCTGGCGACCATAATGTCCGGGTAGCCAGCTTTCCGATGGGCATCGACTACGAAAAATACTCGTCGGCCGGCAAATCCAAAACCGTTAAAGCCGCCGTCCGCCGCTATCGCAAGCGTTACCGCAAGCTGCGCGTCATCGCCTCTGTTGACCGGCTGGATCCGACTAAGGGCCTGGTCGAACGCTTGCAAGCCTACGCCACCCTCCTGGAACGCAATCCCCGGCTGCGTGGCAAGGTCATCTTCTGCATGGTAGCCGCCCCTTCGCGGACCGATATCAAGGCTTACAAGGATTTGTCTGAACGGGTCGAAGCCCTGGCCCAGGACATTAACCAGGCCTATGGAACGGCCAAGTGGCAGCCAGTGGACTATATTAACGTTTCACAGCCTTTCGAAGAAGTGACCGCCCTGTTCCAGGTGGCCGACGTGGCCTTTATCGCGCCGCTGCGCGACGGCATGAACCTGGCCGCCAAGGAATTCGTGGCCAGCACCCGCAAAAACGGCGTGCTGATCCTCAGCGAAACGGCCGGCGCCGCCGGCGAGCTGCGCGACGCCCTGCTGGTCAATCCCAAGCAGCCCGAGACTTTGGTCCTCGCCTTGGAGCAAGCCCTGTCAATGCGTAAACGCGAACTGCGGGGCCGCTTGCGCCGCATGCAACAGCAGCTGTCGGTCAACACCGTCCAGGATTGGGCCAAGACCTTCGTGACCGCCCTGCAGCAGCCGGTGCCGCTGACTGGCCCCCGCTTGATCGTCAGGACGGTCCGCGGACGGCTGCAAGCAAACCTGCTGCACGACTTCCGACATGCCAAGAAACGCCTGTTATTGCTGGATTATGACGGCAGTCTGGTACCATTCGCCGACAACTACAAGACCGCCGGACCGCCCAAAAGCTTACTCAGCCTGTTGGAAACGCTTAGCAAAGATAAAAAAAACGACATTGTACTGGTTAGCGGCCGCGGTGCCCACGACCTGAAAAAATGGTTCGGCCACCTGCCGATCAGCTTGATCGCCGAACACGGCGCTAGCGTCAAAAAAGCCGGCCACTCATCCTGGCGCGTCATCGACAAAACCGACCACGAGTGGAAGCTGCTGCTGCAACCGGTCTTAGAAAAATACGCCGCCCTCACCCCAGGCGCCAAGGTCGAGGTCAAGCCGCACTCGCTGGTTTGGCACTACCGCTCGGCCTCGGTCTACCACGCCCAAAAATACGCCGTCACCATCAAGCGGGTACTCCGCCCGACCCTCAAAAAATACGGCTTGGAACTTCTGCAAGGCAACAAAGTCCTGGAGATCAAAAATCCCCGCGTCACCAAGGGCATGGCCACCCAGGACTGGTTGCGTCGGGACTACCCTTTCGTCGTGGCCATCGGCGACGACATCACCGACGAAGACCTCTTCGCCATCCTGCCGCCCTCAGCCTACAGCATCAAAGTCGGCCGCGGCCGCACCCTGGCCCAGTATCGCCTGTCCGCCCCCAAAGACGTCATGCGCCTGCTGCGCAAACTAGTTTAAGATGCTGGTTTTTGGCATTTTGGACAGAGATGAGTGCCACGGCCGGCAACGCGAGTTTTAATGATGGGGGTGCTGGGATGGCGCGGACAGGGCCGGCCCTCGCGGCGGAAAACGCGGGCAAAGCTTAGGTAGCTGCCCCGTCTACCCTCGGCGTCGACGTAGTTCTTGTCGGTCGAGCCGCCTTTTTCTATTGATAGCTTGAGAACGTATATGAGTTCGTCGTAGAGTTTGTGGAACTGGCTGGCCGTGAGCTGGCGGACCAGCGTAGCCGGATGAATTTTGGCGCCCCAAAGTGATTCGTCGGCGTAAATATTGCCGACGCCGGCCACTACGGTCTGGTCGAGTATGGCGGCTTTTATCGAGGTGTTGCGTCGCTGCTGGAGCCGTTCCTGCAAGTTCTGCCAGGTGAAATCCGCGGCCAAAGGTTCTGGTCCGACTTTGCGGAAAAAATCCAAATTCATAACCTCTGGCGTTGGCAACAGCCGCATCCAACCGAACTTGCGCTGGTCATTAAAAAATAATTGACTGGCGTCGGTGAACGTTAGCGTTACCCGCGTCGATTTGTCCGGTAGTGCGCCGACCAACGAATGGTTGGGGTGGCCGGCGCCAAAACTCTCATTCGGGCCGCGAAAAACCAGCTGGCCGGTCATCTTTAAATGAATAATTAATGAATAATTGGTCGAGAGTTCGATTAGCAGTACTTTGGCGCGGCGGGCAACCGTTTTTACTTCGGCGCCGAGCAAAAATTCCTGCACGTCAGCCTCGGCATTCGGAAAAGATTTAGGCCAATCAAAATCCGCGTTTTTAATCACCCGCCCCGGTAATAAGCGGGCCAAACCAAGGCGGACAGTTTCGACTTCGGGCAACTCCGGCATATCTTCTTATTGTACCAAGTATAATAAGGGTCATGGACAGCCTGCACACCATCCTCAGCGGCAAAGACTTCGACGAGCCGCCGGAGATGACCAGCATCAAGAAGTACGTCCAAGATGAGTTCCAGATCGTCGTGACGGTGCTGGTGCGCGACCGCGACATCGTCATTGGCGTGCCCAGCGCGGCGCTGGCTAACACGTTACGACTGCGTGGGCCGGAGATCAAACGCCGCTGCCAGATCGACAAACGCCTGACTTTCAGGATTGGCTAGGCGCGCAATATTGTTTCTAAGGCCGGGCGGAACTGTTCAAAATCCTGGTACAAAATAGCTCGCATGCCAGCCTGTCGGGCGCCGGTGACTTGCCGTTCCTGGTCGTCCACGAACACGCAATCTTCGGCGGCCACGTCCAGTTGCCGGGCAATGCCGAGGTAGGCCTCAGCCTGGGGTTTTATGAGACCGGTCTTATACGAGAGAGCAATCACGTCTAATAAAGCCAGCTGCTCGGCCGTAAATATTTCTCCTAATCGGTCGCCGGCGATATTACTTAAAAAGCCAATCTTATAATCTGTTTTTAGCCCGCGGATATAGTCAAACAGCTCGCTGTTCGGCACGTTGCACGTCATTGCCTGGTGAACAATTGTCGAGTCGATACCAGCGAGTTTGGCAACTGATTTAATAAACTCTTCGTAGCCAATCAAGCCGCTGTTGGCCTGGTTGGCCAACTGGCTAGCCTGGTCGAATAATACCGGGTCTTTGCCGAAATACTGAGCCTTGAACGGCAGCCAGGCCTCGGTTGCCAAGACACCGAAACAATCGAAGATTATCGCTTTGATCATACTCCTATTCTACAGGAGTGGTCAGCAGCTGCTACAGGGCTATGTTTTGGTCTAGGCTGTTGTAATCAGGGACCTGGGCCTTAAATAAGTCAGTCGTTAAGCCGAAGGCGCCGAGATATGTCTTAGGCTTGCCGCAGCTGGTCGCCCAGTACCGTTCTATTTCCTGGTCTTGCTGGGTAAGCTCGAAGATATAGCGGTCACCCAGCGGACAATAGCCGCGCTCGTCTTTAAGGGCAGCGCTCTTATCGCCCAGGGTATAGCCGGCATGAGACAGGGCCAGCAGGAAGTTAACGTAAGCGTCACCATTGTTCGGGTAGGTTTGGACCTTAATCACATTGCCCTGGTAGCCTTGGAGCTGCTCGTAAGTCACGTCGTCACGGCCGACAGTGATACGTATGGCCTGGTGGCTCTGGTCAGCGTTAATCGGGCCGTCAATTGTCATCCGGACGACGGCATCCGTCGTGGCGTAACTGCTAAGGGGCTTGCCGGCGGGCGTTTTCGGCTTGCTGCCGCCATGGAATAACAGCGTGAACAACACCAAGATTAGCCCAAGCGTGACTAAAAAAGCTAAAAAATATCTCATAATCCTGCCTCACCGTAGTGATTAGACTTATACTAACATTATTCGCATAATTTTGCAACTTTATTTCCTTCACTTTTGGCATATAATGAACAGCGTGAAGCTCACCTATCAAACCGCTATAGCTTGCCTGATCCAATTTATTATCTTGAGCTTTCTCGGCATTGCCAACGGCTTGAATTCGGTTGTCACCACCTGCCGCCATACCGGCAGCGATTGCGTCAGCAACCTGATAGTATCGATCATCTTCTTCATCCTGACCGCGGCCTGGTTTGCGGCCATCTGGTTGCTCGGCTATCTCGCCCAGGAACGCCGCAGCCGGCGGCTGGCCCAGCTCTTGATCATGGCTGAGGTGCTGATCGCCCTGATTGCCTTGTTCAATGCCCGCCACCACACCGATTTATTAAGCCTGCTGACCAGCTTGATCGACCTAGCATTGGCTATCTGGATCGTCACCCTGGCCTTCCGCCTGATGCGCTCCGGCGGCGGCCGGGTCGTCACCAAACAACGCGCCCGTAGACGACGCCGGTCTAAAATTTCAAACGACTAAAGTTCGCCCCAGTTGGAACCGCTGGTGACATCGACGTCGAGGCGGACCGGCAGTTTGTAGACGTTTTCCATGGTTTGCTGGAGCAGGTCGCCGATGTTGCCAGCAACTTCAGTCGGACATTCAACAACGATGGAATCGTGGATTTGTAACAGCAGCCGGCAGTCGTTGTGCTGGGCACGCAGCAGTCGGTCAATCTCGACCATAGCCATTTTCATGAGGTCGGCCTCAGTGCCCTGGATGGGCATGTTGATGGCAGCTCGTTCGGCCGCCTGGCGAACCATAAAGTTGCTGGCTTTGATATCCGGCATTGGCCGGCGGCGGCCGAACAGCGTCTCAACAAAACCATCCTTGCGGGCCTGCTCCAAGATGCGGTCCATGTAGTCGAACAGCGGCTGGCGCAGCTCCTTGTAGCGCTTGATAAAAGTCGTTGCCTGCTCATACGTCATGCCGGCGGCCACGCTCAAGCCGTGCGGGCTCATGCCGTAGAGAATGCCGAAGTTAATAACTTTAGCGGCGCGGCGCATCTGTTTGGTGACGTCTTCTGGCTCGCGGCCATAGACCTGGGCCGCCGTGGTGGCATGGATATCGGCGCCGCGGTTGAACATCTCAATCAACTCGGTGTCTTTGGCCAGCACCGCCGCCAGGCGCAGCTCAAACTGCGAATAATCGGCGCTGACTAGCTGCTTGCCCTTGCCGGCCACGAAGGCCGTGCGGATGCGCCGGCCGAGATCGGTGCGGGTCGGGATATTCTGGAGATTGGGGTCGTTGCTGCTGAGACGGCCGGTCTGGGCGATGGTCAGGGCGTAGGTGGTGTGCAGGCGCGAATGCTTATCGACTTGCAGCGGCAGCGTATCAATATAGGTGTTCTTGAGCTTGGCGACCTCGCGGTATTGAGTGATGAGGTCAATGATGGGGTGTTGGCCGCGCAGCTTGTCCAGTTCGCTGGCAGCCGTGCTATAGCCGGTTTTGCCCTTCTTGATGCCTTGCGTTGGTAGCTTTAACTTTTCGAACAAAATTTCAGCCAACTGGCCTGGCGAACCAATGTTAAATTCTTGGTCGGCATGGCCGTAAATCTGCTGTTCGTAGTCCGAAATCAAGTCATCGACCTCGTCGGCGAACTTGGCCAGGTACTTGGTATCGAGCTCAATGCCGGTGTGCTCCATCCGCGCCAACACTGGGATGACCGGCCATTCTATATCGGCGGCCAACGCTGGCAGTTTAGGAATTTTCTTCAGCTCGGCCGCCTGCTTGTCATGCAGCGCCCTAATAACGGCGATAATCTCCGGCGCCCGTGTCATTACTTCTTCAGTATCGAGATCTTCAAAGGGCGAACCGTCATAGCCAAGCTCGGCCTGCGCCAGTTCGGTCAGAGTCTGCTCCCGCCGCAAGCTGTTGAGTAAAAAAGCACCGATCAGCACGTCGTGCTTTACATCTGGCGGCGGCGCACCAAGTTCCAAAAACACTTCGAGCGTCGACTTGACGTTGTAGCCAACGATGGGGGGCAAATTAGTAAGTATACTTACTAATTCCGAACCTTGTAGTTTAGTGAGGTCCAAAGTATACGTTAGCTTACCATCAGTGCTCAATTGTATAGTCTGCGGGTTACGACCATGCTTGCCGGCGCTCCGCGAATGTATATAAACTTCTTTGGCGTCCGGCAATTTCAATTCCGCCAGCTTGTTTGGACTATCAATAATTTTATTCCGGCCGGGCTTCAGGGAAACGGCGCCGGTTTTAGCCTGGTGGTCACTGATTTTGACCTGCATGACTTCTGGCAGCTGGCGGGCCAGGTTGCGGAACTCCAGCTTCTGCATCAAGTCCAAAACCTGCTCTGGCTGGCAGTTACTGCCGTCCATGGCCTTGAGGTCGAGCTTCAGCGGCGCCTCGGTCCAGATGCGGGCCAGTTCTTTGCTTAAGTACGCTAGCTTTTTGCCAGCCTCCAGTTTTTTGCGGGTCGATTCTTTAATTAAATCTAAATTATCGTAGACGCCGTCTAATGTTTGGTAGGTTTTGAGCAGCTCCAAGCCGCCCTTTTCGCCGATGCCGGGCACACCAGGAATATTGTCCGACGAGTCGCCCTTCAACGATTTCAGGTCGAGGAATTGGTCGACGCCGATGCCGTATTTGGCCTCGAAACTTTTGGGTGAATACAATTCTATATTGCTGAGGCCGGTCTTCAGGGCGTAGACATGGACGGTGTCGTTAACTAGCTGCAACATGTCCAGGTCAGAGGTCACCAACATGGTTTCGATGTTTTTTGCGCTGGCCTGCACCGCTAAAGTACCCATAATGTCGTCGGCCTCGTAATCATCGAGCTCGTACAGCGGCCAGCCGAAAGCTTGCAATAATTCCTGCAGGATGGGAACTTGTTCATAAAAGTCGGCCGGTGCCGGTTTGCGCCCGGCCTTGTACTCAGGATATAACGCCAGCCGCTTGCGAATATTGGTCTTGGGCTTGTCCCAGGCCACTGCCACGTAATCCGGCTTCAGCCGCCGGATCACCTCCAGCGCCATGGTCGCGAAGCCGAACACCCCGCCCGTCGACGTGCCATCCTTGGTCGCCAGATTCGGCATGGCATAGTAGCCGCGGTAAAACACGCTCTTGCCGTCAATAATCGCTAACTTAGGCACCTTGGCACCGTTACGCTTCCCTGTCGCCTCACTCATACTTAACAGTATACGCTAAGGTGTAATTTCGGTGATAATAGTGTTCAAAGCAACATCGTGGGGCTCAGTGGGCAAATTTTTAGTTTTGCCCTGTTCGAAGCAGATGCCGATTTTTTGGGCTTGGGGCTGGGTGGCCAGGAAGCGGTCGTAGTAACCGCCGCCGTAGCCGACGCGGTGCAGAGTTTTGGGGTCGAAGCCGAGCATCGGCACCAGGATCACATCAAAGCTAGCTGGTGGCTCCCCTTCCCGAATTGATACCAATTCCCAGTTCTCGCCGATCAACCGCGGTATGCATAGCTGCAAGTCCTGGTATTTATCTTCAAGGTCCGTGATAAAACCACGGATATCCGGCTCCATCAGTCCGGGAATCGGTACGAAATAATGCAGGCTCTTGACCTGCGACCAATCCATCAGCCCTTGCAGCCGCTCAACTATAGCTAGGCTGGCCCGTCTGTGCGTTTCACCATCCATCTCCAGGCGGGTTTGCTTGAGTTGTGCGCGTAATGCGGATTTTTGGCGTGACATAGCTTATTAATTATAAGTCACCCTTTGATGCTTCCGTTACGGAGAGGTTTTAATGTGATATATGAAGTGTGTATAGTTGATATACTTTTTATATCACTTTATACACTGTCAGTTAGAGAGATGCACAAATACTCGGTTTGCTTCAATTACAATTTAATTAAAGAGCGCATTTCGACGGTGCGGCCGATTGGCAACTTGTAATAGTCAGTCGAGCTGAGGGCGTTGCGGACCATCAATGAGTAGAGCGACTTACGCCAGCCCGACAAATTACGGCGGTTAGACCGAACCACTGTGGCCAGCGAAATAAAGTACGCCGCCGCCTCTGGGTCGAAGTCGATTTCCGGGCTGGTGTGGCGCAGCACGGCCAACGTCCGCGGCACATTGGGCGAGTCGTGGAAACCATACTGCAAGGTCAGGTGGCTAATTCCGTCGTCGTGATAGCGCAAATTATCGAAAACGGCCCGCTCGGCCTCAGGCACGTGGGCTAAATCGGTGACTTTAACGGTTACTAGCACGACCTTTTCGCTCAATTCATGCAGTTCATTAACCGTAGCGTGCAGCGCTAACGGTGCCCGATCAGGGTGATGACTGATATAAACGGCTTGGCCTGGTATACGCCTGAGCGGCGGCTTCATAGCGTGGACTTGGTCGACGAAGGCCTGTAGCGAGCCCTCCATAGCTTTCCGTTCCTCGCGGATAATATGCTGGCCGCGCCGCCAGGTGTCGATCAGCAGGAAAATAATGACGGCCAGCGCCAACGGCAGCCAAGCGCCATGCCGTAGTTTAGATAAATTGGAAGTCACGAACAGCGCATCAACCGTCAAAAACAGGCCGCCCAGTAAGCTAACGGCCAGCTTGGAACGCTGCCACAGCGCGCGCATCACGACGATAAACAGCATGGAGTCGATCGCCAGGGTGCCGCTGACCGCCATGCCATAGGCGCCGGCCAGTTTGGCAGACGAGCCAAAAACAAAAACCAGCAACGTCACGGCCACGAACAAAACCAGGTTCACGAACGGCAGATAAATTTGGCCGACTTCCTGATCGGAGGTATGGCGGACCAGCATTTTCGGCAAGAAGTCCAGCTGCACGGCCTGGCGGGTCAGCGAAAAGGCGCCGGAAATAACCGATTGCGAAGCGATCACCGTGGCCACCATCGCCAGCAACACCACCGAGAACCGCACCGCCTCGGGAAACAGCAAAATAAACGGGTTAGCCGCCGAAGCTGACTGGCTTAGCAGCAAGGCGCCCTGCCCCATATAACACAGCAGCAGCGACGGGAAAACCAGCCAGAACCAGGCCCGCGCAATCGGCCGCCGACCAAAGTGCCCCATGTCACTGTACAAGGCTTCGGCGCCGGTAATCGCCAGTATCACGGCTCCCATCGATACGAACGCCACCACCGGCCGGTCAACAAAAAACGACACCGCCTGCAGCGGCGACAAGGCCCGCAAAATTCCGGGATGCTGCCAAACCCGCCAGCCGCCGCCCAGGCCGATGGCCGTGAACCAGGCTAGCATGGCCGGCCCGAACAGCCGGCCAATAAAGCCAGTACCGTACTTTTGTATCCAAAACAGCGACGCTAAAATAATAAATGTTACTGGCAATATAAACATGTGCAACCCCGGCTCGACGACTTTTAGGCCTTCGACGGCCGACAACACCGAGATGGCCGGCGTGATAGCGCTATCGCCGTAAAACAACGACACGCCCACCAGGCCGAGCGTAATAAACAACCATTTGTAGCGCTGCGGCAGCTCGCCGCCCCTAACCAGCGACACCAGCGCCATAATGCCGCCCTCGCCCTTGTTGCTGGCTCGCATCACGAAACCGATGTACTTGACCGACACCACCAGTGTTATCGACCAGACGACCAGCGAAATAATACCGTAAATATTCGTCTGATTAATAGCCAGTCGCTGCCCGACCGGCCCGAACACGGCGTGCATGGCGTACAGCGGGCTGGTACCAATATCGCCAAACACCACACCCAACGCCCCAATCGTCAGCGCCGTGGCGCCTTTTCGTCTATAACCCACGGCTTAACTATAGCTTATTTATATGGCTCTGGATGGGCTTTTAGTACAATGATTATATGCAGAATAAGAAAGCCATCGTGTTCGTGGGGATGCCCGGGGCCGGCAAGAGCGTTTGCGTGGAGTATTTGAAGGGTAAGGGCTTGCCGTTCGCCTACTTTGGTGGCATTACGATCGAGGAAGTGAAAAAACGCGGCTTAGATGTCAGCGAAGCCAGCGAAAAGTTTGTGCGCGAAGATATCCGGGCCAAAGAGGGTAAAGGCGCTTACGCGGTGCGGATTATCAAACAGGTAGAGGCTTTCTTTGGCGAGGGCCGGGACTGCGTCGTGGTGGACGGCCTGTACAGTTGGACCGAGTACAAGATTTTCAAAGAAGTGCTCGGCGATAACGCCATCATCGTGGCCGTGGTGACACCGCGGCAGCTCCGGCACCAGCGCTTGTTCGGCCGGACGGTCCGGCCGCTCAGCGAGCAGGAAGCCGACTCGCGCGACTACGCCGAGATCGAAAACCTCGAGAAAGGCGGCCCCATCGCCAACGCCGATTACTTCCTCAGCAACCTCGAGTCGACCGAAGACCTGTTGCGTGAATTAGAGGCGCTGGTGGCTACGTTGGCTATCAAACTTATTTGATATAGTCGTGGAGTTTTTTGGCGTCGCGGTGTTTGCGGAGTTTGGCCAGGGCTTTGGCTTCGATTTGGCGGATACGTTCACGGGTGACGCTGAATTCCTGGCCGACTTCTTCGAGGGTGTGGCTCTTGCCGTCCTCTAGGCCGAAGCGGAGCTTGAGGATCTTCTGTTCGCGTTCGGTCAGGGCGGACAGCATGTCTTTGACCTGCTCTTTGAGCAGTTGGCCGGTTGCGGATTCCTCGGGGCTGACAGTGTCTTCGTCTTCGATGAAGTCGGCTAGGACAGAGTCTTCCTCGTCGTCGCGGATCGAGGCGTCAAGCGAGCTGATGTCCTGCTTAATCTTCATGATGTGCTCGACCTTGTCGACGTCGATCTCCATCTCTTTGGCGATTTCTTCGTTAGAAGGCTCGCGGTTGAGCTCCTGGGTCAGTCGGCGTTGGGTCCTGAGCAATTTGTTGATGGTTTCGACCATGTGCACTGGGATGCGGATGGTGCGAGCCTGGTCGGCGATGGCGCGAGTGATGGCCTGGCGGATCCACCAGGTGGCGTAGGTCGAGAACTTGAAGCCCTTGTCGGGGTCGAACTTCTCGACGGCGCGCAACAGGCCGGTATTGCCTTCCTGGATCAGGTCCAGCAGGTCCAGGCCGCGGCCGACGTAGCGTTTGGCGATGGATACGACGAGCCGCATGTTGGCTTCGGCCATCTGGTCTTTGGCCAGCTTGTCGCCGGACACCACGCGTTGGGCCAGGGCTAGCTCTTCCTCGGCGTTGAGCAGCGGGATTTTGCCGATTTCGCGCAGGTAGAGGCGGACCGAGTCGTCAGCCACATCGTCATCGAGGTAAATCGGCGAGTTGGTGGTGGTCTTGGCGGTTTCTTCTTCGGTCTCTTCAGCTTCCCACTCGGCGGTGAAGTTGGCGGCGTTGGGCTCTGTAGTCGTGATATCGACGTTGAGGTCGGCCAGCTCGGTATAGAGGGCGTCGAGGGTCTCGGCGTTTTCCGGCGTTTCCGGGATTAGGTTGATGATTTCCTGCTGGCCGACGTGGCCGTCTTTTTTGGCGCGTTCTACTAGCGCTTCTCTTTGTTGTTCGGCTGTTTTCGGTTCTTCGGCCGGCTTAGCGGCTTTGGCCTTGAGTTTGGGTTTGGCTTTGGGCATCAGTGGTTCCTTTCACTTTGTTGAGTAACGCGTTGTTCTGGTTGACCTGCTGTCCCAAGGCTAGCTGCTCTTGCTGGTTGGTAGTAGCGCGCTGGGCCTCGGACAGTTTGGTATTTTCGGTTTTGATAAATTCGGTTATCAATTGTTTTTGTAGTTGGGCAGCTGTGTAATGTAGCTCGCTGAGCTCAATGTGCTGATAATTCTCTTCGTAGAGTAATGATTCTATTTTAACATAATCGACGATATTTTGCACTGCCTGGGTGTCTTTGCCGTCGAAATCGGGGTGGCTTTTGAGAAATTTAAGCAATGCCCGGGCATCATCGGTGTACAGCATGTCGGCGGTGACCAGCTCGAGGAACTCGCGTAACGTCGGCCGCATCAGCACCAGGCTTAGGAAGTTATCCTGCAACCGCTGGTTTTGGACGGCGGCTTTGTCGAGCTGCTGCGGCGTGGTTTTGGGCTGGCGGCGACGGGTTTGGGAGGCCGGCCCAGCCGTTTTTTGGAACTTTTGGTCCAGCGCCTCGCGGCTGGTGTCGATAGCTTTAGCGATAGCGTTCAGGTAGTGGTCGCGCTCGACATCGTCGCCCAGGCTGCGCACCACTGGCAGTAGCACGTCGCTGAACTGCCGCTTGCCCTGGGCCGAGGTAATATCCAGCAGATTCTCATAGCGGGCCATCAGCCAATCCAAGGCATACACTGGTTTGTCGATGGCCTGCTGCCATAGCTTAGGGTCCTGCTTAATTAAATCATCCGGATCCTTGCCGCTGGGAATATCAATGATGCTGAGGCTGACCTTGACGCGCGAAGCGATCGGAATCGCCCGCTCGGTGGCCGCTACACCGGCTTTATCGGCGTCAAAACTGAGGCGGATATCACCGGTGAAGCGGCTCAGCGCCTTCAAATGCGGCTCGGTCAGAGCGGTGCCGGCCGTGGCCACCACCTGCCGCACGCCGGCCTGATGGCTGGCGATGACATCCAGGTTACCCTCGGTAATGACGACGAATTTGCTCTTGCGGATCGATTCCTTGGCCAAGTGCAGGCCATAAATATGGCGGCTCTTGTCATACAGCACTGTCTGCGGCGTGTTGATGTACTTGGGGGCGTTCGGATCCTCGTCTAACTGACGGGCTGTGAAACCGATCACCCTCCCCTGCGGATCCTGCAGCGGAATCATCAGCCGGCCGCGGAACATGTCCTGGATGCCGCCCCTATAACTCTTGGCGCTCAGGCCAGCTTGCTGGATCTCGGCCTCGGTGAATTTTTTTGTTTTTAAGAAGTTAAGTAGCGCCGACCCGTTATTAGGGGCGTAGCCCAGCCGCCACTCCAGCGCCGTTTCTTTGCTGAATTGCCGCTGTTTGAAAACATATTCCAGGGTGCTCTTATTCTTACTAAACTGCACCTGGTAGAAGTGCGTAGCCGCCTCTAGCAGCGAATATAGTTTTTCCTTGTCAGGTCCGCCACGCCGCGGCGAACTCCGGTACTGCTCAATATCAATGCCAGCCTTGCGCGCCAGCAGCTCCAGCGCGCCCTTGAACTCCAGCCCCTCGACTTCCATGACGAAGCTGAACATATTGCCCCCCTTGCCCGAGCTGAAGTCGTGCCAGATCTGCTTCTCCGGACTAACGATAAAACTCGGCGTCTTCTCATTGCTGAACGGGCTCAGCCCGCGCCAATTCCGCCCGGCGCGCTTCAGCTGCACGTACTCCGCCACCACGTCCTCAATATTCAACCGGCCCTTAACCTCTTCGACAGCGTCCATCCCCTAAGTATCCAGCAGCCACCGATAACTCGCAAGCTTAAGAGCGTAGTGTTAGCCTTTATAGCTTGGCGGCCTGGTAGGCTACTCCATCAAGCTTGGGATGTCTACGTCTTCGGGTGCTATACCCCTTTCTTCATCTACTACTCGGCGATAAATACCTAGCGATCGTTGATGGCCTTCTTCTGTAAAGCCGCCAGGTACTGCAGGAGTGTCATAGCCCGCAAAAGAGCCTACATCCTCACCTAAAGTGAGCGAAAGCTCTTCCGAAACCTTACCTATCAAAGGTAATTCACCTCCACTAGCAGGTCTATCGAGACGTGCGTCAACTACTGATTGTTGTGCTTCTCGGTATTTACGTTGTTCTTCTTCAGGAAGGTTTCTAATTGCTGCCTCAGGATCCTTAAACACTTCGGCCATTGCTGCAAATTCGGCATCAGTGACTGGCAGATGCCGCGTTTCGCTTTCTTGTTCGTGACCCTTGCTCATGCATTTAATTGTATCACCATATTAAAAACTTTCTGCTAGAGACCATAAAGGAGGAAGTCTTAAACTATCGCTTAATGCTCGTGGGGTTGCGAATGCCGATGAGGGAGATGATGCCGCCGGCGATGACCAGGCCGGCCGTGACTTCGATGCCGAGGCGGTAGGCAGAGACCGAGGCGGTGGTCATGGCTTGTTTGAAGACGGCATCGTTCTGGTAGGGAGCGGGCGGTGTGACTACCAGCGATGTTTGTTTGGCCTTATCAAGAACTGGGGTCGGTACTTGCCCTCCCATGCTGTCCTGTAGCGAGTTGCCGAACTGGATGGCCACCACAGCGCCAACGGCGGCGATGGCTACCAGGCCAGCGATCCGGGCGATGGCGTTATTGACGGCCGAGGCGATGCCGGCTTGGGCTTGGGGCACATCACCTAAGATTGCAGCCGTTAAGGGTGCTACGGTGATAGAAAGGCCGATTCCGAATAGTAAGACGGCTGGAAACAACTGGGTAAAATAGCTCACGTCGGCGGTCATTCGTAGCATTAACAAAAAGCCGGCGCCAGCCAGGATGGGGCCGAAACCCATGAAGTAGCGGGGGCCGTATTTAGCCGACAGCGCGCCGAAACGCGGTGACAGGAAGAACATGATTAGGGTCACTGGCAACAGTGCCAGCCCAGATGACAAAGCCGAATAGTGGCTGACCTGCTGCAAGAACAATACGATCAAAAAGGTGGCGATACTCAGCCCGGCGTAAACGCCAAGCGTCGCCACGTTACCGACGCTGAAGTTATGGTTGCGGAACAGGCTCAGAGGTAGCATGGGGTGTGTCACCCGGTTCTCGTAAGCCAAGAAGACGGCTAGCAGTAGTCCGCCAATGATTAACGGCGCGTAGATCAGCGGGCTGCCCCAGCCGTAGTGTGGCTGTTCGATCAAGGCGTAGACCGCGCCGCCCAGGCCCAGCGCGCAGAGCACTGCGCCCGTGATGTCGACTTTTACTTTTTGGGTTTCATGGCCGGCTTTTACGCCACGTAACAGATACAGAGTCACGACAATTGGCAGCGCGTTGATGGCAAAAATCCAACGCCACGACGCCGAATCCACCAGGAAGCCGCCCAACAGCGGCCCGATCAGGAACGAAATACCCGTCCAGGCCGTCCAAGTACCGACCGCTTTGCCCTGCGCCGGACCCGAAAAAGTCGAGATGATCAGCGCCAATGAACTTGGTACCAGCAGCGCGCCAGCCACCCCCTGCAAAGCCCGGAAAGCAATCAACGCGCCGCTATTCGGCGCCACCGCGCACAGCAATGACGCGATGCCAAAACCGAGCAGACCAAGCGTCAAGATCCGTTTGCGCCCTAACAGGTCAGACAACGACCCGGCAATCAGGATAAATGAGCCCAGCGTTAATAGGTAGCCATCGACGATCCACTGCTGCGCTGACAGACCGCCACCCAACTCCCGCTGGATGGCCGGCAGGGCCACGTTGACGATCGCCCCGTCCAGGAACGCCACGAATGAAGCCAGGATACTGACCACCAACACCAGCCGCTGCTGCTTGCTCATGCCACCAGCATAGCAGATAGGCACTTCTCCTAAAGGAGACGCTTATGGTTTAATTAGAGTCATGCCTCCGCGTCCCATCCAGCATTCCAACCAGTTCCATAACACCCGGCACACCTATATACCGGAGCATGCCCAGCGGCTAATGGCCCGGAACATGGAACGTACCATGCCGTCTTCCATGAAGAAGTATGCCGGCGCCTTCGTGCAGCAAAATGTCGTCGAGGGCAACCAGGGCGCCTTTGCCGCGCCAGCCAGCCCAGTTCCCCATCCAGCGGCCGTGCCGAACTTCCAGCAGCAAAGCCACTTCCAGCCAGAGGACAATCCGGCACCAGCGCCGCAGCCCCAGGCGCAGGTTGTGGCCCCTACCGCCCAACCGCCGGCCCAACCCGTCCATCCGGCTGCCGCGCCGGAACCTTACGACTTCATCATGAACGCCGAACAACAGCCGAAACGCGGCCTGCCGTTTCCAAAGGCCGACTCCACCCTCAAACGGGTGATTTTCGCGGTTGGCGGCTTGTTCGTGCTGCTGATCCTTTTCATAATTGTTAAAGGCATGCTCAGCGGCGGCTCCGACCTACCGCTCTTCGTCAGTATCGCCCAGGACCAGCAGGAACTGATTCACTTGACCAGTCCCACCAACAGCACTGGCCAGCAGGTGGTCCTCAGCGCCAGCAGCCAGGATTTCGCCGCCACCACCAATGCCAGCGTCAGCAGTTCGCAGTCGGCCCTCCTGACCTACCTGGCCAAAAACAAGTACAAAGTTAAGCCCAGTCTGATCGGCCTCAAAGTCAGCCAGCAGCTCGACACCCAGCTGACCAATGCCACGGCCGCCGGTACCTACGACTCGACTTTCCAGCAAATCATGAAAACCCAATTAACCACCTACCAGAACGACCTCAGCGCCACCTACCAGAAGACGACCGGCAAAAACGGCCGCGCTCTGCTCAGCAACGATTACAAGCAGGCTAAGCTGCTGCTGACCCAGCTCGGCAGCGGCCAATAGCTACTCCGGTTGGCCCGTCACCAAGTAATAACTGTGCCGGATCAGGTCCTGGACCTCTTCCCATTCCAGCTGGCCGGCCAATACCAGGGTATTCCAATACTTCTTATTGAGATGGTAGCCCGGCATCACTTCGTCGTATTTTTCGCGTAATAATTTGCTCAACTGGGGGTCACACTTCAGGCTGAGCCGCACCGGGTCTTTGCCCTCGCTGATCAGGGCGAACATCTTGTCGTTGACCTTATAGACCGCCACGTCCTCGCCGAACGGGTAATCCAGCCGGGCGTTCGGCAGGCTCAGCACGTAATCTTCAACCGTCTGGTGATCCATCTTTGAAATATTCCAGATAATATTGCAGCTCGGCGATCGAGGCCTGGATGTCGTCGAAGGCTCGATGGACCTCGCGTTTCTCGAACTGGACGCCATGCTTGCCCTGGATCAGCACTTTCCAGGCGCTAACATCGAGCATCCGGTAGTGCAGCTTGAGGTCCAGCTGCGGCCACCACTGCTTAATGAAGTTCCGGTCATTGTGGATGCTGTTGCCGGCCAGCACGGCCGGTTCGCCGCCGAAGTGCTGCTCCACCAACTCAATCAACTCCTGCTCAACCTGCTCGCTCGGCTTGCCGCCATCTGTTTTGCTGATAAACTCGTCGCGGTTCTTCGGATAATCCTTCCACCAGATGTTTTTTTGCATCCGGTCGACTACAATGTCATGCGGCTGCCCGACAATCGCTTCGTAATTCGCCAGGGTTTTGAAATCAAAGTCCGTCACCTCGGCCGCTACCTCCAGGATGACGTCCCGCGCCGGATCCAGCCCGGTCATCTCCAAATCCACCCACAACAACCTCGTTGGCACCGCCTGTTTGTCAATCATTACCCTTAATAATAGCAAATTAACTTTTTGCGCGGGCGGCGGCCAGGGCGTCGCTATACCACTTGAGGTCGACTAAGGTAACCTCAAGGGCCGATTGTGGGCCGTAGGGACTGGTCTTGGCCTCTTCGGACAGATTGCCGTCTTCGTCAATTTTGTCGCTCATGCCGACCATGGCCAGCGGGCTGGGAATTGGGATTGGCACCGCCTTGCTCTCCGACAAAATGACTTTCAATGCCACTTGGGCGCGAGCGCCGCCTGCCGATCCGTGCGATACTATGGCCGCCGGTTTGCGCAGCAGCTCCCAGGTCACGTAGTCCAGCGCGTTCTTCAGCACGCCCGGGATAGAGTGGTTATATTCGGCAGTCACGAAGACATAGGCGTCAAATTCTTCCAGCTTTTTGAGCCATGGCACGGCCTTAGGGTCGATTTGGCGCTGTGGGTTATAGCGCGGGCTAATCGGCTCGTCGAAGAACGGCATCGGGTAATCCTTGAGGTCGACCAGCTCGGCCTCAACCGCCTCCATGGCGTTGGCTGTGTTCAATACCCACTTGGCTTGCCGCAAACTCTTGCGGCCTTCGCGCGTTGTACCGACAATAATGGCTAGTTTCATCTTCTATCCCCCTTTATGGTATACTTTGTATAGTATTAAGTATGATCTAGTATAAAGTCAATACTATACTTTGTAAAGTTATGAAAACTCTCCCTGTTAAACAACCCCTCGAACCCCATGTCGGCTGCATCGCCAGCGCCATGCAGATTATCGGCAACAAATGGACCGCCCTGATCCTGCGCGACCTGTTCGCCGGCCCTCGCCGCTTCTGCGAACTCGAAAAATCTGTCGGCAGCATCAACCCCCGCACCCTCTCCCAGCGTCTCGACGACCTCGAGGAGCACGGCATTATCACCCGCAAAAGCTTCGCCGAAGTTCCGCCCCGCACCGAATACGCCCTCACCCCCAAAGGCACCGACCTCCAACCCATCCTCCGCCAAATGGCCGCTTGGGGTACCAAGCACCACGCTTAAGTTGTTACACGGCTAACTTTTTATAACGAGAATAGGCGCGCTGCATCGGCTTATCAAAAGTCTTGAGCGGCTTGTGAGCGTAAATCGCCCGGGCGATCAGGTAGCAATCCGCGAAGTCCAGCTTCGTCTCGGCGATCACTTTGATTAACAAGCCTAGCATTGATTCCTGGTCGAAAACGAAAGCCGGTTGTTCAAGCACATTGCTTAGAACTTCGGCGGTCTGGTAGTTTTGGTAACCTTTTAAACGTAATACATAAAAAACTTCACCTAATACCACATCCGTAATTAATAGGTAGTCCTCTTGAATTTCAGCGGCCTTCATGAAGGCTTGTGTTTTTGGAGTATGTTCAGGATGGTCGCTTAATAACCACCGCAATACCACGTTTGTATCTATGAAGGTCAAATTTTGACTTTGTACTTCTTGGCTAAGTATTCGCCGATTAGCTTCTCACGTTCTGTCAAAGGTTGGTCTCCGGCGGGTGGGCCTACCTTCGCCATAATCTCCGGGCCGGTTAATGGACGTTTTAGGACTACCTCGCCACTTTTTTTAATACGATAACTGGCTCGGCTACCAGGCTTTAATCCCAGATGGTCGCGCACTTCTCTGGGCACAGTGATCTGGCTCTTGCTGGTAAGAGGGTATGTTGCTTTCATGTTTATAGTTTAGTATAAGTAATACTGGATGTAAATAGTAATACTCGCGCGATTTGGTATTACTTATCCTCTTGGAAGTCGAGGGCGGCGGAGTTGATGCAGTAGTGCTGGCCGGTAGGCGAGGAGCCGTCGGGAAAGATATGGCCGAGGTGGCTGCCGCAGGTTTTACAAATAACTTCGGTACGGTTCATTCCGAGACTGTTGTCGTCTACCAGCTCGACAGTGCCGGTGGCCGCGACATCGGCAAAACTGGGCCAGCCGGCCAGGCCTGGGACCTCGGAATCGTATTTGGCATCACTTTTGAATAAAATCGTGTCGCAGGCGGCGCAGCGGTAGTCGCCGGTCTTGTCATTATGCAGCAGCTTGCCGGTGCCGGGCGCCTCGGTGCCCTTCTCGCGCAGGATGTGGTATTGCTCGAGGGTCAGTTTGGCCTTCCATTCGTCTTCGGATAATTGGACGGCCATTATTCTTCCTCCGTCTCTTTGGCTTTGTCGAGTTTGTCGAGCTTGAGGAACTTCACGACCGCGTAAACGGTTGCCAGCACGAAGACAAAGTCCAGCAGACCATAGACAAAACTGCCCCAGCCGAAGTTAGCCGCCCGGCCGTGCCAGTGCAGCGTGAAAGTACGTTGACTCAGAGCCTGCCCGAATAATATTTTAAACAGAGGGTCGATAAAGCTGGCTACGAGCTGCTTGACGAGCGTCTGGACCTGCGTACCGATCACGAAACCGATGGCCAGCCCGACCACGGCGTGCTCGCGCAGGAAGTCGACGAAGCCGCTGACCGGGTGGATATCCGGGCTGACGATCACTACCTTTGGCTGGTGCTGCCGGCTGCTTTTAGGCTGCTCGAAACGGATGGTGCTGCCATTGGTCACCACCTGCGTCGTCCGTTGCGTTTGCTTGCGTTTTGCCATAATCTACTATTATTATCCTACATCTGTTCCGGTGCCGCAATGCCCAGGAGTTCCAAGCCGGTTTTTAGGGTTGTGGCGTAATTTTTGACTAGCTCCAGGCGCGGGGCCTCACGCGGGTCGCCAAGTACCCGGTTGTTTTCGTAAAAGCGGTTAAACGCCTGGGCCAGCTCGTACAAGTAAGTGCAGACATGGTGCGGCATCAGCTCGGCGACCGCCTTATCGACCACCTCAGGATATTCGGTCAGCTTGCGGACTAGCGACCGTTCGCCGGCCTCCAGGTCCGTTGAAGCTGAGTCGTCCGCCGCCGGCCCCCCCGCCTTGCGCAAAATCGACCGCGCCCGGGCATGGGCGTACTGCAGGTACGGCCCGCTATTGCCTTCCAGGCTGACAGACTCTTCAGGAGCATAGATAAGGTCACCGCCCATCCGGCTCTTGAGGAAAGCGTACTTCACGGCGCCGAAGACAGTCTGTTTCTCGGTATCCTTATCATCGATGGCGTGTGTCTTGCGGGCGGCCGTGGCGGCGCTTGCAATGATGTCGAGCGCACCGACTACATTACCCTTGCGGCTGCTCATCTTCTCGCCGCCCGCCAACTTAACAAGCCCGTGCGTCAAATGGGTCGTGGCTTGCGACAAATCAGGCGCGACCTGTTCCACGACTTTTAGAACAACTTTCATGTACTCAACGATGTCATTACCGGTAATGATGATTGATTTATCGAAATGATAATCATCGTATTTAATAAATATCAGGCCCAGGTCTTTGGTCTCATAAGTCGGCAGGCCTTCTTTGGTCAGGAACACCCGGGTGTGCAAACCGTGTTGCTCGCCCTTGAATACGACCGCGCCTTCCGATTCTTCCAAAACGCCTTTTGCCAGTAGTTCCTTGGCCTTCTTTACCCCTGTAGGAGCAGTCTCGCTTTCGGGATAATAACGGAACGGTTGTACGCCGAGCGTCTCGTAAAAATGCTTGAAATAATCGTAGCTCCAATCGCGGCAGGTCCAATAAAGCCGCGCCAACGGGGTCCCGTGGTCGTTCTGCGCATGAAGGGCATAAATTTTCTTATTCAGGGCCACAATTTCAACTTTGGCGGCCGGGTCATTTTCGTAGGCTTCATGGCCTTGTACGTAACGCTTGGTCAACCAATCGGCTTTAATGTCCAGCTCACCCAAGCCAATGTCTTGCAGGGCTTCCGGTTTTTCGCCCCCCAGTTCTTTGATTATTCCCCACATGCTTTTGGCCACATGCAAGCCGACATCCCCGCCAAAGTTCACGCGGTGCACTTTTCCGCCCGCCTGCTCCATAAGGTTGGCGATCGCGTCACCGACTACGCTGGTGTACAAATGCCCGGCGTGCAGAACCTTGAAGGGGTTGGGGTCGGAGTACTCGGCAACGATGGTTTGGCCGTCGAGGGACTGGGCGGGCTTAGTCTCAAGTGACTGGCGCAGGGCTTGGTCTGAAAGTTTTATATTAATGAAGCCGGGGCCAGCGACAGTGACCTCGCTGATCTGTTGGGCCAATGTTTCACGAAGTTTCACGGCCAGGGCTTCGGCCAGTTCGCGCGGGTTTTTGGCCAGCTGGCGGCCAAGTTGCAAGGCCACGTTCGTTGCGTAGTCCCCGAACTGCTCTTCCGGGCGGGTCAGCCCAATGCCGACCTCGACACCAAACAACTCCTTACACGCCGCCGCGACCCGTTTTTCCAACTCAGCTTTCATTGTCTCTTAGTTTAACAGATTAAGCTTGGCGGGCCGTGGTGTTACGCGCCAACTAATTTGGATTGACAAAACGGGGGATTCTATCCATCGACTCTTGGAGACCTATCTGTCCGACATAATTTTCAAAATATGGATTACCGTTGAGAGTCACCCTGTTACCTTCTTGGTGCATGTGCCGAGCTATATTCTCGGCCATAGGGCCGATTTCTTCATAACCGATGAGCGGGAATATAAGGGTGGTCCTTTTAGCTGGGTCTTCGCCATCCCGCAACACCGGCATGGCTATTTCTTTTATAAGTTCCCTATGCGTTTCAGATAGACCGGGTTTAAATGAAAGCACGCCCCGCAATTCATTTATCCGAGAACCGACAAAACTTGTTTCTATTTGTATTCGGGTCATCTTAGTTAAACTTTAATTAAAGTGTACACCCCGTAATAAACAATACAAACTATGGTTTGTGGTTTAGCGCATGGGGGGGATGGCGGCCAGTTCACCGGCCATTGATTCGAGGACTTCGAACCCTACGCCACGGCCGAAGAGGATCCACTCACCGTGGCGTAGCATAATGTCGGCGTGACGGTGGTACCAGGTGGCGTAACGGTTGGTGACGTGGGAGCGCCAGAGAATGACCGGGAAGTCGGCGGTAATCTTATACCACAGGTTCTCACCTACACCGCGTCCCTGCAACTGGGGTGAAACTGCCAATTTGTCCAGGTATGGCGTGCCGTCAGATAGCTTGGTAACAATCCCGAAGGCTTTGTGATCTGCCGTACAGTAGATTTTTTCAAACGCCCGCTTGTCGTAATCCGTCGGCAAGGATTTATTAAATACCCTCTTGGTAAGGACCGCCAGGTCATCCAGCACCGCGGCGATGCTGTCAGCCGTGACAATCTTTTGGCCTTTGCCGACAAAAGTACCGGAACCCTGGTCAGTTAGTAGCTCCAATAATAAATCGGACGGCTTCGTGATGGAAATAGCTGAGCCGGTTTCCAGCGTACTCAAGATTGTCGACAATTCGCGCAGCTTAAGGGCCATGCCGCCGCTGACTACGCCTTCGGCAATCAGGGTCTCGACATCCCTGATATCAATACCGCTGATGAGCTCCTGGGCGGTGCTGCCTTCGACTGGTTTAAGCACACCGCCAGTTGGTGTCAGGCTGGTTATACGGTGCGGCTGCAGCTCCGTTGCCAACGCACGAAAAATCGTATCGGCATTGACGTTGAGAGTTTCGCCGGTAGTCCCGTCCCGGGCTAGCGAATTCAGTACCAGTACGGGGTGCTTTTTCATGGCGCCGACGATATCTGAAGTCACCGTAGCGGTAATTTCCGTTCCGACCAGGCCTAGGTCCGGTTCCCTTTTGGCCGTAAATAACTGCTTGGCGGGCAGCCTGCCGGCATTGATGCCATTATCTTTAAATACCCTGGTCGTGTCGTCCGTAATTTTCTCGAAGACAGCTTCGGCCAGGTCAAGTGTTGGCTGGTCGGTATAGCGTTTGCCGTCTATGAACCGCGGTTCGCCGTGCAATTTCGTATCGACAGCCTCGCTCAGTTGCGGTCCGCCGCCATGTACCAGCAAGGTATGGACATCTTGGGTGGCCAGCTCAGCTAGGGCTTCGGCCAGGTCCAACACCGCGGCTTCGTCCTGCAGCAGGCCGCCGCCGACCTTGATGAGCAATTGGCGGTGTGGCTCAAAACTCCGGAAGGCCTTGAGGTAACGTGCGGCTTGTTTGCTGGGCAGGTCGCTTATTTTCATGTTTGGGCTTGTAGCACTTCGTCTAAGATAACGACGGCCATCTCGACTTCGGCCTTAGTCGCGGTCAGCGGCGGCAGGATGCGGATAACGCTGCCTTGCGTGCTATTAACGTACAGCCCTTTGTACAGGCAGGCGTCGGTGATCGGCTTGGAATCGCGGTCGAGCTGCAAGCCGAGCATTAGGCCCTGTTGTCGGACCTCTGTGATACAAGGGTATTTTTCTTTTAGTTCGGTTAATTTGGCAGTCAGCAAATCCGTCAGCATAGTGACGTTTTGGCGGGTTTGGGGCTCCAAGATAGTTTGTAAAGTCGCCAGGGCGGCGGCCGACACCAGCGCCCCGCCGCCGAAGGTGCTGCCATGCATGCCGGGCTTGACCAGCGGCGCGACTTTGGCACCGGCAATCGTGGCGCCAATCGGCAGGCCGCTGGCCAGGGCTTTGGCAGCGGCGATAATATCCGGCTCGATGGAGTAATTCTGATAGGCGAACAGCGGGCCGGTACGCCCCATGCCGGTCTGGACCTCGTCGACTATCAGCAGCAGGTCTTCCTCTTCACATAACTTTTTGATCGTCGCCACGTACTCCTCAGTCGCGATGTTAACGCCGCCCTCGCCTTGCACCAGTTCCAGCATGATGGCTACGGTCTCGTCATCAACTGCTTGGCGCAGCGCCTCGACATCATTAAATGGCACGTGGACGAAGCCCGGCAAATGCGGTTTGAAACCTTCCTTAATCTTGGCCTGGCCAGTAGCCGCCATGCCGCCGGCCGTCCGGCCATGAAATGAGTTTTCGGTCGTGATAATCTTATGACGCTGGCCCTTGCCATACAGTTTGGCGAACTTAATAGCCGCCTCGTTCGCCTCCGCGCCGCTGTTACCGAAGAAAACCTGGCCCTTTTTGAGACTGTTCTCCACTAATAATTTAGCCAATTGCCCTTGCGGCTCGGTATAGAAAACATTGGGCACATGAATCAGTTCCTTGACCTGCTTTTCAATCGCTTCGACTAACGCCGCCGGCCGGTGCCCCAGATTGGAAACCCCCCAACCCGACAAGAAATCCAGGTACTGCTTATCATTTGTATCATAAATATAGCTGCCCTCGCCTCGGGTGATCGTAATCGGAAATCGTTGGTACGACGGCAAAACAAACTGGTCAAATTCTTCCGGAGTCATTCCCTCCATTTTAGCAGGTACAGACTACCTAGTTGTAGGCGACATTGATGTCGATGTAGGCTTTGCTGAGGTCGCAGGTGTAGACGGTGGCGTCGGCCTCGCCTAGTTGGACGGTGACGGCGATTTTTAGTTCGTCGTCGCTCGGGTTGGTGACATCTATTTTGAGCGAGTCTTCGGTGATGGGCAGGCCGAGGGTGCCGACGGCTTGGGCGATGCGGCCCCAGTTGCCGGTTTTGCCATGGGCGGCCGTCTTGACCAGCGGCGAGTTGGCGATGGCGTAGGCGATTGTCTTGGCTTGGTCGTAATCTTTGGCGCCGTTTACCTGGATGGTGACTAAAATGTTAGCGCCTTCGCCGTCGCGGACAATCATCAGGGCCAGGTCCAAACATACCTGGCGAAGGGCCTCGACGAAAGTCTTATAATCCTCGTTCTCCTCTGTAATAAGCGCGTTGCCAGCCTGGCCGTTGGTCATGATGGCCAGCGTGTCGTTGGTGCTCATGCAGCCGTCGACGGTGATTGAGTTGAAGGTGGTCCGGGCGGCTTCGCGGAGGGCTTTATCCAGCAGTTCCGGCGCGATGGCCGCGTCGCTGGTCAGTAAACCTAACATAGTGGCCATGTTCGGCTCAATCATGCCCGAACCTTTGGCGCAACCGCCAATCGTGACTGCTTTGCCGCCGATTTCACACTCGTAAGCGACTGTTTTAGCAAAGGTATCAGTCGTCATAATGGCCTGGGCGAACTCACCGCCGGCCGTTGTCGAGGCTTGATTGAAAGCGGTGTGGATACCGGCCCGGACTTTATCAATCGGCAGCGGCTGGCCGATGATGCCGGTGGAGGCCACCAATATCTCGCTGTCGGTCATATCCAGCAGACGGGCGGTGTCTTGGGCCATGTGTTCGGCATGTTTTAGCCCGCTGGCGCCGGTCATGCAGTTAGCGTTGCCGCTGTTAACGACGATGGCCCAGACCTCGTGGTTCTGGCAGTTTTGCCGGCTCAGCTGCACCGGCGCGGCGATGACGCTGTTTTGCGTGAAGATAGCCGCCGTGGTGGCCGCCGACTGGCTCCAGACCAAGCCAACGTCCAGGCCGCCGGCTTGTTTGATACCGGCCGCCGCCGCGCCGGCTTTGAAACCCTTAGCCGCTAGGATACCGCCATCGACTTTTTTCATGCGCCGAGACCCGTTGTTTCGTCAAATCCATAAACTAAATTGAAGTTCTGCACGGCTTGGCCGGACGCGCCTTTAATCAAGTTGTCGAGCGTCGCCGTGATAACCAGCAGCTTTTGTTCGGAGGCTGCCGCGACGTGAATTTGCATATTGTTGGTGCCGACGACGGTCTTCAACTCAATCTCGGTGACCGGCGGTACCACATCGATAAACGGCGCGTCTTTGTAGAAATCTTCGAAGATTTTCTGGGCCTGGCTTTGCTCAAGCGCTTCGTCCAACCGCGCGTAAATCGTCGCGAAAATTCCCCGCTCAAACGGCAGCAAGTGCGGCACGAAGGCTATCGGCAACGGCCGCTTTGCCAGTAGCGACAGTTGCTCGACAATTTCCGGGCTGTGTTGGTGGCGGAGGATTTTGTAGGCCTTGAAGTTGTCTTTCATTTCATCCAATAGGCGTTCGGCGTGGGCGATGCCGGCGCCGCTTGTGCCGGACTTGGCATCAATATTAATGCTGGCTACGCTCTGCCTCACCAGCGGTGCCGCGCCCAAGATACTGACCGTCGGGTAGCAGCCCGGATTAGCTATTAATCGAGCGTTTTTGATCCGGTCGGCGTGGAGTTCCGGCAGGCCGTAGACAGCCTCTTGCAATAATTCCGGCGAAGCATGCTTATCGGCTTTGTACCACTTGGCGTACTCTTCAGGCGAAGATAGCCGGAAGTCACCGCTCATATCAATTACCCGGGTGTCGCGCTCCAGCAGTTCCGGGGCAAGCCGCATACTGACGGTGTGCGGCGTAGCCAAGAAGATCAAGTCGGCCTGGGCCGCCGCATGGACGTCATATGGCTCACAGACTAGGTCGGTTTCGCCGGCCAGATCCGGCCAAATATCCGCCACCGGTCCTGCCGTGGTGTTGGCCGAAACATAGATAACCTCGGCCTGCGGATGATCTAGCAACAACCGCAATAATTCCCGGCCCGAATAGCCAGAGACCCCAACAATGCCAACTTTTATTTTCGCGTTTTCCATCTCAAATAACTATAGCAGACAGTAAGTTATGACTAGATATGGGTACATGTAATAAACGAGTACGAAAAGAGTATTCTGATACTCATTTATTTAGACTTGTACCGACAAGTATACTAAGTGTTTTGCTTGCCCCGCCAGCCAAACAAAGTTACAATTAAGTTTTAATGACACTTGGCGCTCTGGTACTACAAGATGGCACGGTTTTCGAAGGTTCAATCTTTGGCGCCGCCAAGCCCCTCAGTAGCGGTGAGGTTGTCTTCCACACCGGCCTCTCCGGTTACCAGGAAATCCTCTCTGACCCCAGTTATGCCGGCCAAATAATCACCTTCACCTACCCGCACATCGGCAATTACGGCGTCAACGCCGACGACAGCGAGAGCCGGGCGATCTTCGCCAAAGGCATGATTGTGCGCGACTACGACGAGCACTACAGCAACTACCGGGCCAGCCAGTCGCTCGACGCTTGGCTGAAACGGTCCGGCGTCAGCGCCATCGCCGGCCTGGATACCCGCAAACTCACCCGCCACATTCGCGACCGCGGCGCCCTGCCCGGCGCCTTCGGCACGGCTCCTGTGAAAGCGTTGCTGGCAGCAGCAAAAAAAGAAGCCGGCACGGCCGGACTTGACCTGGTCCGGAGCGTCTCCACCCCCAAGTCCTACACCCGCGGCGCCGGTAAACTGCGCGTCACCGCCCTGGATTACGGCATTAAAACCTCCATTATCGACCACTTGAGCAGCTTCGCCACGCTAACCGTTCTGCCGGCTGACTCGACGGCCGAGACCATCCTGGCCACCAAGCCGAACGGCATCTTCTTGAGCAATGGCCCCGGCGATCCGCAAATGGCCGAGTACGCTGCCAGAACGATCAAGCAATTGCTTGGCAAAGCACCAATCTTCGGCATTTGCCTTGGCCACCAATTGCTAGCGTTGGCGCTTGGCGCCCGGACCGAGAAAATGCCTTTCGGCCACCACGGCGCCAACCACCCCGTCCAAAACCTGCATAGCGGCAGCGTCGAGATCACCAGCCAGAACCACAACTTCGCTGTCGTCGAGAGCAGTCTCAAGAACGCTAAAATTACCCACATAAACTTGAACGACGGAGTAGTTGAAGGTCTAAAATCTACCCACTTTCCGGCCTTCAGCGTCCAGTACCATCCCGAGGCCGGCCCCGGTCCGCATGATGCCAGCTACCTATTCGGCGAATTTAAAACCATGATCGAGCAGCACGCCTGATGCCCAAGCGCGCCGACATCAAAAGCATCCTGATTATCGGCAGCGGTCCGATCGTCATCGGTCAGGCCTGCGAATTCGACTATTCCGGCACCCAGGCCTGCCGGGCGCTACGGGCCGAGGGTTACCGCGTCATCCTAGCCAATTCCAACCCCGCCACCATCATGACCGACCCGGATTTTGCCGACCGTACCTACATCGAACCGCTGACGGCTGACGTACTAGAACAGATCATCATCAAAGAAAAGCCCGACGTCATCCTGCCGACCCTGGGCGGCCAAACCGCCCTGAACCTGGCTATGGAGTTACACGCCAAAGGCATTCTTAAGAAACATAAAACCCCACTGATCGGCGCCAGTCCCACGGCCATCGCCACCGCCGAAAACCGCCAGCAATTCAAGGAGGCCATGCAGGAGATCGGGCTCAGTGTCGCCGAATCCGGCACGGCCCGCACCCCGGCCAAAGCCCTGAAAATCATGCAAAAAATCGGCCTGCCTGTCATCATCCGGCCAGCCTACATCCTAGGCGGCCAGGGTACCGGTATCGCCGAGACCGAGGAGGAATTTAAAAAACTGGCCTTTAACGGCCTCGACGCCAGCCCGATAAATGAAATTTTAATCGAAAAGAGCATCAAAGGCTGGAAAGAATTCGAACTGGAAGTTATGCGTGACAAACGTGACAACTGCGTCGTCATCTGTTCCATCGAAAACGTCGACGCCATGGGCGTGCACACCGGCGATTCCATAACCGTTGCCCCTATCCAGACCCTGACCGATGTCGAGTACCAGCAAATGCGCGACGCGGCTTTCGCCTGCCTGCGCCGGGTCGGCGTCGAGACCGGCGGCAGCAATGTCCAATTTGCCGTCAATCCAGTTAGTGGCGAACAGATTATCATCGAGATGAACCCGCGGGTCAGCCGCAGCTCGGCCCTGGCTTCCAAGGCCACCGGCTTCCCGATCGCCAAAATCGCTGCCCTGCTGGCCGTCGGTTACACGCTCGATGAGATCCCTAATGACATCACCAAGAAGACGCCGGCCAGCTTTGAGCCGGTAATTGACTACGTCGTCACCAAAATCCCGCGCTGGACCTTCGAGAAATTTCCCAACACGCCAGAGGTGCTGGGCACCCAGATGCAATCCGTCGGCGAAGTCATGGCCATCGGCCGCACCTTCCCAGAAAGCCTGCAAAAAGCCCTGCGCAGCCTGGAACTCGGTCGCTACGGCCTCAATGCCGACGCCAAAGAAGGCGCCGTCGAAAAGACTTCGACCGCCAAATTATTAAAAGCTATCGTCATACCGACGCCAAGCCGGCTTTTCCAGGTCGAATCCCTGCTCCGTCGTGGTCAAAAGCCGGAAAAACTTAATAAACTCTGCGGCTACGACCCCTGGTTCCTATACCAAATGAAGCGGATTTCTACCGCCCGGGAGCATTTCGCCGGTGTGGACTTCAAGAAACTCGCAGGCCGCGAACTAAAAATGATGAAACAACTCGGTTTCTCAGATGTACAGCTGGCTTACCTCTCAGGTCAGCCGCTGGAAGCAGTTACCGCCAAGCGCCATGCCCTGAAGATCCTGCCTACCTACAAAACCGTCGATACCTGCGCCGCCGAGTTCGCCGCCGACACCCCCTATTGCTATTCCAGCTGGGAAGATGAAACCGAAGTTACCAGAAGCAAGCGCAAAAAAGTCATGATCCTCGGCAGCGGCCCCAACCGCATCGGCCAGGGCATCGAGTTCGACTACACCTGCGTCCACGCCAGTTTCGCGCTGCGCGAGGCCGGCGTCGAGAGCATCATGTACAACTGCAACCCGGAGACAGTCAGCACCGACTACGACACCAGCGACAAGCTCTATTTCGAGCCCATCACCTACGAAGACGTCATGAATGTTATCGAAGTCGAAAAACCAGATGGCATCATCGTCAGCCTGGGCGGCCAGACGCCGCTCAAGCTAGCCAATTATCTGCCGCAAGACCTAATCTTAGGCACCCCACCAGCCAGCATCGACCGAGCCGAAGACCGCGACGCCTGGAGCCAGGTTTGCGAAAAGCTGGCTATCCCCCAGCCGCCCGGCGGCACGGCCACTACCCTGCCCCAAGCCTTAAAAGTCGTCAGGAGGGTCGGTTACCCAGTCCTCATACGACCCAGTTATGTCCTCGGCGGTCGGGCCATGCGGGTCGTGAACAATGATGGCGAGTTAACCGAAGCCTTCGATGAACTGGCCGAGGACGGCGCCTTAGCCAAAGAGGGCGGCCTCAGCGCTGAACGCCCCGTCCTGCTCGACCACTTCCTGGAAGACGCCATCGAAGTCGACCTGGACGCCCTGCGCGACACTGCTGGCAACGTGGCCATCGCCGGCATCATGGAACATGTCGAACCGGCCGGTATCCACAGCGGCGACAGCGCCTGCACCCTGCCGACTCAAAACCTCTCCGAACAAACCATCGCGTCACTTATAGAATACGCTGGCCAAATAGCCGAGGAGCTAGCGGTCGTCGGCCTGATCAACATCCAATTCGCCGTCCAAGGCGAGCAGATCTACGTCATCGAAGCCAATCCGCGGGCCAGCCGCACCGTGCCGTTCGTAGCCAAAGCCATCGGTGTGCCCATCGCCAAGATCGCGACGCGAGTCATGCTCGGCGACCTGCTAAACCAAATCCCTAAGACATATGACTTCGCCATCAATGAGCAAGGCCTCATCGAGAGAGCCAAGCGACCCAAAAAACTAGTCGCCGTCAAAGAATCAGTCTTCGCTTTCAACCGCTTCCCGGACGCCGATACCATCCTCGGCCCAGAGATGAAAAGCACCGGCGAGGTCATGGGCATCGGCCGTAATTTCGCCGAAGCCTTCGCCAAGGCCGAAACGGCCAGCGGCCTGGCCATTCCGGACAAGGGCACCATCATCATCACCGCCGCCGATTTCGCCAAGCCGGCCATCCTCAGCATTGCCAAAGACTTAAAAAAATTGGGCTTCGAGTTGGTAGCCACTACCGGCACCGCCGATTTTTTCCGGTCCCATAACTTTGTCATCAGCCAAACCGTCGCCAAAGTCAGCGAAAACAACCAGAATAACATCGTTGAGCTGTTAAAAACCGATACCGTGGCCCTGGTCATCGACATCCCCGGCGCCACCCGCCACGCCGCTACTGACGGCTACCAAATCAGGAAGGCCGCCCAGGCCAACCACGTATCCATCGTCACTACCCTGTCCGCCGCCCAGGCCATTGTCCAAGCCATCCGCGAATCCAAAGACCACTCCCAAACCGTCCGCGCCCTCCAATCCCAGTAACCCATAAGTCGAAAACATCTACATTGACACATAATATACCAAAAGGTATACTTTGGTATATGAGTACTCCTAACGACACCACGATCTTAAGCATCAAAACCAAGAAAAACGTCAAGGCCTTAGCCCAGCTCAGGGCTAAACAGCTTGGTATGCCGCTCGGCACTATCGTTAATGCTTTCCTTCGTAATCTTGGCGATACAGGTGAAATTCACTTTACTGTCGCTGAGTCCGCCAATCCGCAACTTGTTAAAATTATTAATGAAATGCGCGCCGAAATTGCTCGCGGCGAGACTGACGGGCCCTTTACCCTTGACGAAGCCGAGACCTTCCTGGACTCTATACCTCATGAGCCAGCCCGCAAGCCCCCTAAGGATTGAATATACTAAACGTTTCCAGAAACAATATGGCAAGCTGAGCCCCAAAATTCGTGAGCGGTTCAAGATCCGGCAACGACTTTGGCTCAGCAATCCCGCCAGCCCGCAGCTGCACTTGCATAAATTGGGCGGTGACTATGCCGGGCTATATAGTATAAATATTACGGGTGATGTACGAGCACTATACGAGGAAGTCGGCAAAACCCATGTTATTTTTGGATTTATTGGTACGCATAGCCAACTATACGGTTAGCGGATAATCCCAAACCAGGTTGCTACGGCCGGCTTTTACGGTTGGTGGGGGACTTCGCGGACCAGGCGGGCGCCACGCCAGAGCAAGCCGTACATGCTCACCAGTAATATAAAGAAAGTGACAATTGTTACTATCATTTGTGGGTAGGCTGACGGATGTTCCAAGCGGTCGGAAATGTCGAAGAGCAAACCGCCTGGATTGGTCAGGACATCCCAACTGTTCCAACGCAGGTCACGGCCGACATAGATAGCCGCGCTACAGACAAGCAACGTGGCGGCAATCCAACTGGTCGCGGCGAGACGTTGCAAGCGGCGGCTCAGCTGCATATGTAACAGGTACAGACTGCTAAAACCCAACACCACGCCGGTATAAATAAATGAGGTGAACATCAGCGTGTCATATAAGATATCGACCCGCCGCACTTCCTGGAGGTGGATAAAATCACTGATCATGTAGAAGCTATTAGGCAGGAAAACCAGCCACAGCAGGCTGAAACCTAACGCCTCCCAGCTGGACCACAACTTGTAACGCAGCACCGCTACTAAACGGATGACAAATAACAGCGGCAGCCAGGCTAAAAACAGGTTCCATAACAGATAGTCATAATCCAGGCTGCGGTTGCGCCAGGCGCCATAAGCAAACAAGCCCACGCTTACTGCCGTAGACGCCACCAGGGCCAGGATAAACTGGCCGCGAGCTGACCGCCACTTCACCATTACTCCTTTAGTATACCAAGCCGGGGCCTAGCGGCCCTCAGCCATCGCCTCGGCATTGTTACCAGCCGACTGGTAAACAGCGCTCAACTGTTGGGTTTGGGCCAAGACAATATTGGTCGTATGTAAGAGGACAAATAGGTAGCCGCCAGCCAAGGCCACCAGTACTAAAAACAATTTCATACTATACTTATACCAAATGCAAGCTAACAGATGCAAGCATAGGCGTTTTACTTATTTATTGAGCTCTTCTTTGAGTTTTTCGACCAGGTCGACGGGGGTTGGGTTTAGGCCGTTTAATAACGCTACGTAGAGGCTGGTGAAATCGCCAAAGTTTGAGGTCCACAAGAGTTGCTGCAGTAAGGTGCTGCCCTCCGGTACTACCACGTTTGGAGACGGCCGTTTGCCAGACAGCAGACGCTCGCTGACCACGAAACGCTTTTGGACCCTCTCATGCTCGAGGTTGGAGCGGATTTCTACGACAGCATAGGGTTTTTGGACCGGGTGGCTGGACCAGCCGATGAATTCGTTGTGGTTAAACTCCGGGTATTGGTTGGTCCAGGAGACGTTTTTGGCGTTTTCGTTCATGCCGATCTTCCACTTGTTAGCGGCCGGCCACAACTTCGGTCCGGCGTAGATGACGGCTGATTTGCCGATCATTTCCAAGGCTAGCTGCTTGGCCGCGTTGTCTTTGGTCGGGACGTCGGGACGCCAGCCGGCTATCTGGTCTTTTAACCACTCGGCAACTTTTTGCAATTCAGCCAGGCTGCCTTCAGCGACTAAGCCCAGTGGCTCCAGGATCTGCAATAAAGCCGCTAAAAAGTAAAAGGAGCACATCCGCGGCTGGATGCCGCCCGGCACGTTAAACAACGGGTAGCTCTTGGCCCGAGCGTGGTCAGCCAGCTTGCCGCCGGCGGCGATGACGACAATCTGCGCGCCTTTGGACTCGGCCTCTTCCAGCGCCGTCAGGGTTTCCTCGGTGTTACCAGAGTAGCTGGAGGAGATAAATAGTGTCTTTTCGCCAACATAGTTTGGTAAGCAATAATCCCTGACGATTTCCAGCGGTACCAGCGTGCCGGGCCAGGAACGCAGGAAGACCGCTGGCAGCGCCGAGCCGCCCATACCGCCCAGAACGACGTTCAAGAGGCCGTCCATTGCCGGCAGCTCTACCTTGTAGTCATAAGCCAGTTGCTGCCACTGTTTTTCGGCCACGCCGAGCGCGTCTTGCGGATCCCGTTCGTGGATTAGTTTCAGGTCATCGAGCATATCTCCTCCAAACTCCTTGTGCTTTTAATACAAGATTGTTTATAGTATAGCCTAAGCATAATACATTTTAGGGGGAACAATGTTTGGGCACCATGACGATGATCAATCCGCGCCGCCGGCCGATGAAACTAAGCAAGGCGTAACCGATAGCGAAACGGCCGATACCGATCGTCCCTCCGGCGAAGCCATTCACCCGGACACTGGCCCGGACCTGGCTGCTGCCACCCCGCCTCCACCCGTCAGTCCCAATTGGCAGCACCCTGGCAAACCGCTGGGCGATAGCGCTACAGACCAACCTGGCCTTCAGGCCGAAACTGATAACCAGCTCGCCGATTCTGACCAGATCGCCGATGTTATTTCGCCGGCCGGTGGCTTCCCCAAGCGGCCGACTTTCTCCAGCCAAGCCGACGCGCCAACGTCAGATGAAACTTTAGACACCCTGAAACTGAAGAGCGACGCCTCGAGCGGCTCGGGCGACAAAGACCAGGACCTACTCGAAATCCGACGAAAAGCCCTCCTGGAGCTGGCGCCAGTCATCGAGCAGCTCGACCTGCCGCCGGAGGAAAAATTCCGCACCATCATGATGATAATCCAAATCAACGACGACAAGGCCCTGGTCAAGGCCGCTTACGAAGCCGCCCACGGCATCACCGACGAAAAAGACAAAGCCCAAGCCCTAGTTGACATCGTCAACGAGGTCAACTACTTCACCCACCAACCCGGCGCCGAACAGCCCGAGAATTAGAAACTGCATGCACCTAAGCGAGGTTGCTAAGTATGAATCACTGCTGCGGTTTGCATCCAATTCGTTCCATCATAGGTAAACGTAATCACATTTTGTTTGTTTGCCCCTGTGGCAGGCGTAAAATTAAAAACGTTGTATGCTGTTCCCCATGTGACGGTTCGTCCCCCCGTAGCGTCTTGGATAAATATAAAAGTTAGCTGGCTGCCCATGTGATACGTATTGTCCGCGGGATTAGCAATAGTTATATTACCCGTCAAAGTAATTTCCATGGTTGAGCCATTTTGGGGATTTGGTGTTACGGACGCGCTAAAGTCCTGTAGTTGTACCCCTACCGCGGTTTCACCATTAACTATGAGCGTGTTGGTTGACAAGTTGGTATCTGCCGACAATAACGTACTCATCGTTGCGCTAGACGCCCATGAAAACTCTACAAGGCATTGTTGTGAAGCGTTAGTACTGGCTATACGAACACACGCCGCTTGGGGCTGGGCATTAGCCCCTCTATCATAAGTCCAACTACTCGTAATCGAGAGAGGGCCCGAAAATGCATCGATGTCAAATCCGACAAATGATGTTCCCGAGCTATTATTGTTATTAGAGTCGGCATTGAGCGCCGTAGCAACACAGTAGCCGGCGCCATTAAAATAAAAGCCGGCCCGGGCGTTATCTTGGGCATAGCAACTCGTGAGAGATCCGCCATCGAAGCCGTTTAATATATGAAAGCCGTTACCAGTAGTCGCTGCAGAGCTTGTCACAAAGCAAGTACCGTTATAATAGCCGCAAAACCATGCTTTGCAACTAGTGACTAAGGTGTTGCCTTGTATGTTGAAACCGTCTAATTTACAGTTCGCGACATCACAGTTTGAGATATAGTCATCATCAGTAACAGTGAAGCCGTTACCCTTGACTGACCAAATCTGAATATTATCGAAGTAAGATACGTGTCCCCCCGCCGAGACGTCGAGAAGTACATATGCTGCTCGAACTTTTCAAGTATATCATCGAAGAACCGACCCAATCAGAGATGTTACTACAGAGAATGAGACAGCCAACCGCGCTACAACCGAAGATTATGGCGGGCTTGGTGTTCTAGTTCCTTAAAATCATTTGCGCTTAACCACGGCTAGCATTTTTTCTATGTAGTCGCAGTAGTCGCCGATCATATCCTCGACCGTCGCTAGTTCAGTTATCTCGATTGAATAATCTTCGCCCGCCGTACCGATATCATCATCGTTGTCAGTCTTAGTAAATGAATGGCTGTGTGGCTCTAGCTTTTTGAAGTGGTCAGGATCATAGTCCGGCGGCTTCATAAGAAAAGCTGAACGGACTACGTTTTTACCAATAGGCACTAAGCGATGCCCTATGTGTACGTGGTAGGTACGGACTTCGTTGCCTTTAGCATCCTTTTCGCCCAACACAACAAAATCCGTATCAGCTCTGCGCACCATGCCACTATACAAATGCTCCTGTATGCCAGTAAACTCCGTCTTTTCTTTCATGTAGTTAATACCAGTCCCAGTATGCACCGGGCGACGCTGCTGCACTTTAGTTGCTGGCTTTGTATGTTCAACGTACATATCTCTAGCGTCGTTATGGACTTCAAGCTTCGCGCCTTTAGCTAACAAGTTCTTGACGAGCGCTTTGCTTCGCTTGTCGAGCTTTGAAATGTCGAGTTTTTGTACGGACGAGTACTGTCTACCAAACGAACCCTCTTTTACTGCAACGCCGTGAGGCAGAAAGCCCGCCAGAACGTACGATGAGCTATTAAGCGTCCGTTTACCTAGCTGGAAGATCGCTACCGTTGATGCTCTCAGTTGGCCAGATGCTTCGTGGTACGCCTCATGAAGATCACCGGCAAAGTTTTCTTGTTCAAGCTGTTGCTCCATGAGCTTTATTCTCTTATCAGAAAGCTCCTTTACGAGGCTGTGCGCATAGCGTAAGTCAATCAGGGAGTCGCGTAGCAGATACAAGCTATTCAAGGCCGGTGTCTTATCATGCACGGCTAACTTATCGGCGCTGACTTCCTCTACGAGATCATAAATTGTAGTCGATAGTTTCTCAAAACGCTCCATAGTATCAAGAGTAGCACCAATCCGGCCGCCTTTATCAATCAATACAGTGAGAATACAATGAGGTTATGGCAAACGAGCAAAATCTAAAGTCATGGCAGCCTGGCCAATCTGGCAACCCGTCCGGCAAACCCCGTGGTTCTAAACATCTTTCTACTTGGATACAAGAAGCGCTCGAAGATGAAAAGTTTACGTATAAACTTACAGGCTCTAAAGCTAAAACAGGCGCACCACTCAAAGCTATCATCCAAGCGCTCGTCATAAAAGCGCTGGCGGGCGATAACCGAGCCTTTGAGCTGCTGTGTAAATACGGATATGGCCAGCGATATGACATTACCACGAAAGACCAGGTGTTAGGCTTTAACTTTAACACCGGTGGCAGTCAATTTGTACGCCACGTTGAAGATAACGAAAACTAGTAAAGCGCTCTTTTAGCGACAAGTCGTACTAGCAGAGTTATCAAAGTCATAATATTGGGTATCGCACGTAACTGTGCCGCTGTTATAAGGCTTATAAGTGTACGTAGGCGCTTGATAAGTAGGCACGTACTGTGTTTGTACCGTATTGTACTTACCGGCTCTAATATTAGCCGTTTGAGCATCGTAGTTGCTTTTAAGCGTACTGTAGCTGTCCGTAACAGTTTTAAGTTGCGCGTTAGCTTGTTGATTAGCAGTATTAATTTTATCCATATCTGTTTTCTGCGCCGCCAACTGCGAAGCTTGCTGTTTAATTGTGCCCTGTTTTGTAAGAGTTCCCAGATAGAACGTACCGACTGACAACAAGAGCAGCGCTCCTGCTATATACATGCTCTTTATAATCTTCATGCTTAGCGCATCCCTTGGCGCGCTCTCGCTTTTTGTTTTATTGTTTTTCATCATATCTCCTTTTGAATTCTTCCTCTGATATAAGCATCTTCCCAAGAACAGATCGTCGGCCGAAGTCATAGCCCTCATGGAAACCCTTGTCGTGGCCTTTCTCTCGGCCTTGTTCATAGGCCACTAGCCACACCATCCAAGCTACCCACAACAAGAAAATGATCAAAAATACTATCTGGATAGAGTAGTAGCGCCATATGAAGATATGAGCAAAGTAGTACCTCATTTAGCACTCTTTTTCTTAACTTTCGGACGTCTAGTAGCCCAGAATATAAATGTTAGGGGGAAAGCGTATACCCAGCCAAGAAGCCATATTAGATCAGTCCATACAAAATCCCTCTTGAGAAACGATTTGCTCATTTTATCTCCAATTTTGATAGTTTCGGCGGCAAATAAAAAGACCGCCGCAGTGAGCTTACGCCCGATAACCCTTTCGGATTACCACATAGAACACTAGTCCTGCGACGGACTTTTGTGTTCTATGATTTTTTGACCATACCTGTCGCTTGCGCACTGGCTCTAGGTCAGAGTGGCGAACCACTTGCCAAACATTATAGCCCAACAGTGACCAAATATTTGATATAATGTGTTTAAAGATAGCTACCGCATCGACGACCTATCACTAATCGAAAGTGATTTGTGAATGTCGGTAGCACCCTCTTCAGATAAGCCCATAAAGACCAAGCAGCTTAATCATGCTGCTACTGCGCAACAGCTTGAGCTTATTAGCAGCCAACCGGCCGACAACAAGCAAGACACAAAAGCAAAACCATACGTTATTGATAAAATAGGTCGAAAAATAATGCTTTAAACCCCCGTTATTTTATTAGCATAAAGCTACACGAACTAATCAATAACAGATATAATAAAGAAGTGGAACAACCGACAACCGTAAAAGCACTAGCCGAACTATTAAAAAACACCTTCCCAAGTAGCGACGGCCGAGATATTGATATATCTACGGTTAATTACGCCATATACGCGCGAAAATCGACCCAGGGCGAAGAACGCCAAGAACGCAGCATAACCGACCAGATAGACGACTGCATGAAGCGTGAGGTCGTCCCCAACCAGCTTAGAGTTATAGGAGCACCAATCGAAGAACGCTGTAGCGCCAAAGAGCCGGACATCCGCCCCAAGTTTCGCCAGCTACTAGATGACATTAAGGCCGGTAAGCTCGACGGTATCATTAGCTGGCATCCTGACCGTCTGGCGAGAAATATGAAAGAGGCCGGTGAGATTATCGACCTTCTTGATAAAGGAGTACTCAAAGATCTAAGGTTCGCTACTTCTACCTTCGAGAACAGCCCGACCGGCAAGATGTTACTAGGCATCTCATTCGTATTATCGAAACAATACTCAGAACACTTAAGCGAAAGTGTCACGCGCGGCAACCGACGCAAGACCGAAGAAGGTATTTATATCGGTAAAATGAAGCATGGCTATTACATCTCAGAAGACAACAAGTTTTTTCCTGACGGCAATAACTTCCTGCTCATTAAGCAAGCCTTTGAGAAGCGACTAGAGGGCTTGCAGCAATCCGAGATCGCCAAATGGCTTAATGAACAAGGCTACATGGTTCGGCGCAAAGGTAGCCCTCCCAAAGTCTATAAATGGGGCAAGGACGCGATCAGCAAGATGCTATCCGATACGTTTTATGCTGGTGTACTTAAGTACGGTAACAGCTTTGTGGATCTTACCGAGTTCTACGACTTCGAGCCGGTAGTAAGTGTCGATGACTTCCTAAAAATAAATAAGGTTAAGGAGCTAGGCGACCCCAAACTGATATCATCAATCATGGTTAAGAACCGTGACAAAATTAAGGCTGATTTGTTACGCGGCACGGTGTACTGCGGCTATTGCAATAAGTCGTTTACTTCCAGTATCACCCCTAAGCCGCTGAAAGATGGGGTACGCTACTACTATTACTTCCGCTGCGAAACAGATGATTGTTCATTTAGAGGCAAGAGCATACGAGCTAAGGTAGTACTCGACTATGCCAGTGATTTCTTATCAGAACACCTGTTTGTTACCGAGAATAACTACCAAAGCTACGTCACCGAAGCGCAAGAATACGCCGCTGTTCAGGCAAAGGCACTCGATAGCGATATAGCCAGTCTAACGAAGCAAGTCGGCAACAAAGAGGCTGAATACGACCGTACAAAAGCTACTATAAGAGATAACCCGCAACTTGCTCGACACTACAACCTCGATGAGATCGAAAGCGAGCTGAAAGCTATCAAAAAAGATTTAGGCGACATGGTCGGCACTCGAAAGGCATTAAAACAGTCAGTCCTAACATATAAGCAATATCTCGAACTTTTTGAAAACATAGGTGTTAATTTAATAAAAACACACGATATGGCGGTCATGGACGACATAATCAAAAAGTTCTTCTTGAACTTCACTATTAAGGATCATGGTAAGGCAAGAAAACAGAGGTACGAAGTTACTTATAAATTAAACGAACCCTGGGACGGGTTCGTAAAAGACGGTGATTTCGATCATGGTCGGTGTAGGCCGACTGTGATTGAACTCCATCGCCGGTGAACCATTCAATATGCAAGTTAAGGGCCCGCCCCCGCTCGTCATAATACTCATCCGCACCGCCTGAATAGGTCCAGCCCCCCTGAAAGACCAGCCCGTGAATCGTATTTGTCTGATTAAAGGCATTGCCGTGAAGACGCATATCGCTAACGCTTATCATTTCGGCGTGGGTTTGGTTAGTAATAAACGCACCGGCGGCCGAGTTCGATTTGCAAACAAGGGTAGTTGCTCCAACGCCGGCACCTTTCAGGGCAACTCGATGAGGAATGGTCAGCGGCCCCGTCAAATAAATTCCTGCTGGAATAATGACTACTCCGGAAGGGCTGGTCGGAGTACTTGGGGCGGCAGCGGTTAAGGCCGCTTGGATCACCGAAGTGTTATCAGTGCCGCCTCCCGAGACAGTTCCATTGGCTGTCAAGCCGCTCACGACCGTGACCGCATTCGCTAACTGGGCAACCGGAACATGGCTACTGCTATCCAACGAGGCATAACCGGAAGCAGCGCCTTTGTTGGCGGACTTTTCAGTGGCCGTTAGGTCGGTCGTGAGGTTGGTTATATCCCCTTCTACTAAGGTAACGGCTCCGGTCTTGCCAGCGACACTACTAACCGGGGCGCTAGGAAGAATGCCCCACGCCGCAGCCGAACCACTGCTGGCAATGATGGCTTGGTTGGCAGTGGGTGTACCACTAACAGTAACCCCATTGATCTTAGCTACTGTCGGGGAAGGATAGCTACCGGACAAGTCACCACTGGCAGTGCCATTAGGTGCACGACTATTGGTGGTGGTAGAATCGGTTGCAGACAGGGCTGCGCCGGCAGTTCCGGCCACAGAGCCAGCAAAACGGGAGTCATTGCCAATAGCTACGCTATTACTGGTTGCGCCAGTGGGTATATTGGCGATGGGGATTTGGGAAGAACCATTTAAAGGCGCGTAGCCAGAGGCAGCTCCCTTATTGGCAGTCTTCTCAGTGGCATTAAGATCGTTAGTAAGATTGGTAACATCACTTTCCGCAAGCGCGTGGTTCACCCATTTAGTGGTGCCGGAGTTATACGCCAGTACTTGGTTATTCGCCGGACTGGTAATGGTAACATCGGTGTCCCCGGCCAGGGTGCTGGAGCCCCCTGTTCCCGGAGGCACTTGCCAACTGCCGTCACCTCGCAAGTACTTAGTGGTATCGGCCGTACCGGCTGCCAGCTGACCTGTGGGAACTAATCCTAAGCTATTGAGGGAGGCATAACCATTGGCGACACCTTTGTTGCTGGTTGATTCGGCACCGCTTGCTAAAACACTAGAGGGCTTTAAGCTGCCGTCACTATTAAGTGACTGGCTCAAATAATCGTTAAGAATGTCACCCCAAGTGCCGTCGTCCTGGCCGGGTATTGGAAGTCTCGCCACTGATTTACCCCATATTGCTTATACTAAGATTTTACCACTACTGATTACCATCGCATACTGCTAGTTACTTTTAGGGATATTACTTTGACATAGCATTTGTACAGTAGCGGCCTACAACGTACTACCCAAGCCGCTAACATGTTAAACCCGACGTCTTGTTTGGGACGAGCTGCTCCCGCGATTTACTTTGTCAACTTTTTTCGTGTGTATCCTCGCCCGAACCCTTGCGTAGCTCACGCATGGAGTCGCCGAGCGAGCGTGACAGCTCGGGCAACTTCTTGCCGCCGAAGAGCAGCAGTAAAATAGCTAGTATTATGATTAGTTCCGGAGTGCCGAAGTCCAAAAATGCGAATTGCGATAACATTTTTACCTCACTTGTTTATTAAACTGCCACACATTATTGTATGGTATCATAAGCATAATAAACCTTATTTGGGAAAATCTGGGAAAATTAAAAGATGCAATATGTCACAACTCTCTTTGCCCAGACTTATGGTGCCTGCAATTACGGCAGCTCAGATTACCAGAGTAGTACCTGCACTACGTCCGCGCCCGCCTCTTCACCTGCAAGTTCCGGATCCGGGATATTGACCAACACCGGTTTTGACATCGCGCTGATCGCCACCTTGGCTTGCGTCATCATCCTGGTTGCTGTCTTGGTCCGATTCTGGAAACGTCCTGCTAAAAAGGAAACGGCAGCATGAGTAGACTTCCAATACCCGGCCAGGACGACGGCACTTGGGGTGACATTCTTAATGACTACCTCAGCCAATCACTCAATAGTGACGGTACGCTTAAAACTTCCAGCGTTTCAGCTAGCGGCGCCCAACTTACCAGTGGCAAGGGTGCCGCCAATGGCTATGCCGCGCTAAATAGCAGCGGTCAGGTGCCAACAACTCAACTAGGGACCAGTACCGCCGATACGACCAAGTACCTGCGTGGTGACGGCAGTTGGCAGATACCGCCAAGTAGCGGTGGCTCCAGCACTTTAGCCAGCGACACAGACGTTACCATCACCGGTCCAGGTAATAACCAGGTCCTGGCCTATAGCTCAGGTACTAGTAAGTGGGTGAACCATACGCTTGCTGAGAGCGACGTTACCAACCTTACGACTGACCTGTCGGCAACCGAGAAAACCGCCAACAAAGACCAGGCCAACGGTTACGCCGGACTGGATAGCGGCGGTCTTTTAAAAACCAGCGAGCTGCCAAGTTCCATTGTTACCGCAAGTTCGCTCGGCTACCTAAACGCACTTAATAATGGCGTCGGGACCAGCGGCGACCAGACCGCTAACATCAGCGCTTTTTTCGATGCCTGCCATACGGCCGGCAAAGCGGCCTATTTCCCGCTCGGCACCTACCAGTGCGGAGCTATTACTAAAAGTTATGCTCTTAGTATTTTCGCCGATCCAGGCACTGTTATACAGACCACCGGCGGCGCTTATTGCTGGACTTTTCAGGGAGCGCTCAGCGGCACAACTGTACCAATTACGAGCGATTCGGTCTATAAAACAAACACCATAGTCGTGGGCAGCGGCAATGTTCCGGCCGGTGTGGCTGTCGGCAGCTTATTGCTGTTCGGTACTACAACCACTATTAATGGTGACCACCCCACCAATCGTTATTGCGGCCAATTGGTCGAGGTCTTAACTATAAATACCGGCACAGGCACGATTACGACCAGCGAATCTTTCTATCGGACGTTTACCGCCACAGAAAGTGCTTACATTGAGCTGGTTAATAACATCGGCCCAATGTCGATTAAAGGCTTGAAGTTCACAAACCCCGGAGGTAATAACCAGGGTTTTGTAGCCATAGCCTACGCCCGGGATGTGGACTGCGAAATCGACGGCGATGGCGCCCAACAGCCAGGCGTTACATATCAATCAGTTTATGACTTCAGGTTCAAGGGACGGGCCGAACATTATAAGTGGAATAATACGACTCAATTTGGTTACACCTTTGCTGCCGAAGCGGCCAGCACCCATGGCGAGGTAGATACGATAACAGTCAACGGGAATTATGGCTTCCAAACCACGGCGGTTGACGGCTGGTCAGGCGAGCCCGGCGACATCGTGGTCCGCGGCGTTAATAGCGGCTCCGTCACGACAGCTTGGGGAACACACCCGGCAGGCTGGGACATTACTTTTGATAGCGTCCAAGCCTATGCTTGCGGCGACGCCGGCATCGGCGCGTCTTGTCCTCGGGTAACATATTTGAATCCGATCGTTGACGGCACCGGCTTAGTCTCCGGCAATTCGGGGAATGGGGCTTGGATAACGAACAGCGGCTCAGCAGCCACGTCTGGGCTCCGTATCACGGGCGGCATATTCCGAAATATAGCCGGCAGCGGCATTAACTTGAACATTACCGCAGGCATGACCGACGTGGAAATCAGTAATAATAGATTCGATACTGTGGTTGACGACGCTATTGTTTCCACCGGGCCGCTTACTAATTACCAGCAGCATGGCAACCACTATCGTAATTACGGCTCGGCAGGCACGGGAGTGAACTATGGTTGGCGGCATATTCAAGCCCTGGCTACGGCTGACATTTATGACGAAGATATTGATGCCAGCGGCGCTAATAACGCCGTTGCTTACCTGGATGCTGCCGCTACGGACACCAACATCTTCCGTGTCAAAGCCCGTAACGTAGGCGGTAACGGATCGTCTTGGGCACATGACGCCGGCGGAGTAGTCTATTATGACAATATCGTAAACGGCGTGAAGACCGAAAAAGTCGTTAGCGTCGCTTCATCCGCCACCCCGACGTTCGACCCGACGCTCGGCGGCAACCAAACCATGGCGCTGACCGCCAACGTGACTGCTTCTACGCTGGCGGCGGCACTTGACTCGACTGTCATGCGCCTGACTTTGTTGCAGGATTCAACCGGCGGCTGGACTTTTGCGTGGCCTTCAACCGTACAGTTCCCAGGAGGGGTGACGCCGACCCTTCGCTCTGAAGCTAACGCAAAAGTAGTCATCACTCTGATGTATAGCCAATCAGTAGGCAAATGGCTATTCATCGGTTCAACACCTTCACTTGCGCCTCTATCTCTAAAAACCGCCAATGATGGAACTAAAGGTATAACGGTCCAGGCTAACAGCGCCACGCAATCAGCAAATCTTTTGGAGGCCCAAGACTACCTGGGTAATGTAATCACCAAAGTTGACTCTACTGGTTATGTAGCCGTTTCGCGGACAGGCAATGCCGTTCCGGCTTTTGTTAGTTCAGAGCCCGGGGACGCACATCCCCGGGCTCAGCTTAATAATGACGGGTCTATTCAGTTTGGTGACGGCACTAATAACGTTGACTCTTTGATAAGCCGGTCAGCAGCGGGGGTATTAAACGTCCCGGCGCTAGCCTTGGGTACGCTCCCCGGCGGCACCGGATTAGTAGCCAGCCGATACGTCGGCGCTGTTAATGGTTCAGCTCCGACCGGTACCGGAGCGACCTATGCCGTGGGAGACTGGGTGATCGACATCTCTAATGGTGCGGTGCGGGTCTGTACGGTTGCCGGTGCTCCCGGCACATGGATTGCTACGTCACCTGCCTTCCCGGCCGGCCTCAGCTTCACTGGCAGGCACGCAACAAAGAGTCTTGTCCGCCGGCCAGCCAGGCGATGCGCATCCCCGCATCCAGTTCAATAACGATTCAATACAATTCGGTGACGGCACCAATAACGTTGACGGTACCATAAGCCGCTCGGCCGCAGGACTTTTAAGCATGCCCACCCTGTCAACGGCGGCGCTCCCTAGTACCACTGGCTTGAGCGCCAGCCGCCAAGTCGGTGTCGTTAACGGCGCGGCGCCCACCGGCGGTACCTTTGCTGTCAAAGACTGGGCGGTCGATACCTCAAACGGAAGTATATGGACCTGTACCGTAGCCGGTAGCCCGGGTACCTGGGTCAACAGTCGCCAGAACGCGACACCGCAGTCTCTCTGGCTGCCCACCAACGCCAAAGCCGAAACATATCCGCGTGCTGGCGGGCGTATAACGGAGGCTTTGAGTGCGCTTTCTACAGGTCGACTATCAGTGTATGCGATTACTCTGGAGGCAGGCGTTACCATATCTTCGATCACATTTTTCTCCAACAGCACTGCCGCCGGCACACCTACAAACCAGTGGTTCTGCTTGCTAGATACATCACTCAATGTTTTACGCACCACGAATGACGACACGACGACCGCCTGGGCCGCCAACACTTCCAAGACTCTAACGCTCTCCTCATCATATACGCCCGTAAACCGCATAGCTGCTTACGTGGGAATCAATGTAACAGCTACGACTCCGCCCAATCTGACAGGCTATAGTGAAGGGAGCAACATTGTTTTTTCAACGACTCCAGCAGTTGTAGCGAACTCTAGTACCGGTCTAACGACTCCCGCTTCGCTTGGCTCAACGGCCGCAACGCTCACCGCTCCCAGTGCCGGCTTTGCCTGGGCCTACATTAGCTAGCTCGAATTGGTTAACTTACAGCTATTGTTTCAACGCAATATTTGACATACGTCGGGCGCTTTCCTTATACTTTCAATCAGTAATCAAAAAATAAACAGGTATCAAAAATGTCCAAACCAATAACAGCCCTCATGGAGAAAGAAATGTCTCGCAAAGAGTTCATGGCGACTATGACCCTCGGCCTGGGGTCAATCATGGGCTTCTCGACCATTATCCACCTCCTGACCGGCAAATCTTTCAACAGTCACATCGGTCAATCCAAGGCCGGCTACGGCTCCTGCCCCTACGGGCGCTAAAGCAGCCCGAAGGCTACATCATGCCGCCCATACCGCCCATTCCGGCGGCAGGGTCAGCTTTTTGTTCTTCGGGTACGTCGACTACCAAGGCGCCCATGGTGGTCGCGGTGCCGGCAATACTGACGGCGTTCTGAATCGCCTCTTTGGTCACTCGGGTCGGGTCAATGATACCGGCGGCCTTGAGGTCAACCAATTTGCTGGGGTCATTCACGTTAACGCCGAAACCGGCTTTGCCGTTCTTGACTTGCGGCAGCCACTCATCGGCGTTCAATCCGGCATTAGCCAATAGGATACGGAACGGTTGCTCCAAGGCACGGACCAGCAGCAATTTACCAGCCGCCACGGAAGTATCATCGCTGGGGCTAGTGGTGACTTTATTCAAGAGGTTGATCAGCGTCACACCGCCGCCGGGCACGATGCCCTCGTCCAGGGCCGCTTTGACAGCGTGGACAGCGTCATCGACGCGGAATTTCTTCTCTTCGATCTCGGTCTCGGTCGCGCCGCCGACTTTGATCACGGCGACTTTGCCGCTCAATGCCGCGCGCCGCTTCTCCAGGTTTTCCTTGTCGTATTCGCTGGTCGCCTGCTCGATCTGGGCGTTGATCTGTTTGATCCGAGCCGCGACCTCGGCTGGCGAACCGCCACCTTCGATAATCGTCGATTCGTCCTTGTTCACAATTACCCGGCGGGCCGAACCGACCACGTCAACATCGACGTTCTCGAACGTCATGCCGCGGTCTTCGGTAATCACTTGCGCGCCAGTTAGGATGGCAATGTCATTCAAGACATCCTTGCGGCGGTCGCCGAAGGCTGGCGCCTTAATAGCTACAGTGTTAAAAACACCCTTCAGGCGGTTTAAGATCAAAGTGCCCAACGCTTCGCCTTCCACATCTTCGGCGATCAGCACCAGGTCTTTCTTACCAGTCTGGGCCAACTTCTCTAGCAGCGGCAGGAATTCCTGGATGCTGGAGATCTTCATATCAGTAATCACGACAGCGGCTTTGTCATAGACGGCTTCCATCCGCGCCGTGTCAGTCACCATGTACGGGCTGACAAAGCCGCGGTCAAAGGTAAAGCCTTCGACAACTTCGGATTCCAGCAACAGCCCCTGCCCTTCCTCGACCGTTACCACGCCGTCCTTGCCGACTTTCTCGATCACTTCGGAGATAAGGTTGCCGATCTCCGGATCGCCGGCCGAAATCGTAGCCACCTCGGCCACCCGCGTCTTTTTGCCCTGGATGTCCTCGGACAGGCCGGCCAACTTCGTAATAACCTCTTGCGCGGCCGTCTCCAGCCCCTTGCGCAGCAGCATCGGGTTGTGCCCGGCGGCAATCAACTTATTAGCCTCGTTCAAGATGTGGTAGGTCAGCACCGTCACGGTGGTCGTGCCATCGCCGGCCACATCATTCATTTTAGAAGCAGCCTGCTTAATCAACTCGGCGCCGACTTTATAACCCAGCGTTTCGTCATCGACATCAGCCAGTTCTACGCCTTTAGCCACTGTCACGCCGTCATGTGTGACGGTCGGATTGCCGTACGACTTGCTAATCACCACGTTGCGCCCCTTCGGGCCCATCGTTGTCTTCACCGCGTTATACAGAATTTCCGCGCCGCCTAGTACCCGCTTGCGGGCATCATCGTCATAAAATACTTTTTTGGCCATCTATCAGTCTCCTATTTAACCGTCGCCAGGACGTCTTCTTCTTTAACTAAAATATACTCGTCACCATCTACTTTAACTTCGGTCGTACTGTAACTTTTATAAACAATCCGGTCGCCGACCTTCACCTGCTTGGCGTTCGGCCCGGCCGCTACGACTTTGGCCGTTTTCGGCTTTTCCTGCGCCTTATCCGGCAAATATAAGCCGCTGGCCGTCTTGGTCTCGGCCTCTTCGCCCACGGCGACCACGTAATCGCCCAATGGCTGCAATGGTGCACTCATTATAAAACCTCCGTTAGATTATCTTTAACAGATGTTTCCTCGCATCAAACACCTGTTTCTAGCACTCACTATACCCGAGTGCCAACGCTCTCGTCAACCCCTACTTACCTAACTTCATTAAATAATAATTACTTACAGCAATTGCCTTAGCGCTTTGCGCGCCTCTTCCGCCTCATTCCACGGATGTTCGCCGTCAGCGTGCTCAATGGTTTTTTCGTGTCCCTTGCCCAGCAGCAACACTGTATCGCCTTTTTTGGCTAGCCGCAGCGCGAAAGCGATGGCCTCTGGCCGGTCATGCACTAGGAACATATCCTTGTCCTTCACCTTGCCAGCCTTGGCGGCGCCCGTAGCTATCTCTTCCAGGATGGCTTGCCCGTCCTCCTGACGGTCATCCTCTTCACAAATCACCACCTCGTCAGCGTAGCGCCCAGCGATCTCCCCTTGTTCCGGCCGTTTGCCCTTGTCGCCCTGCCCCAGCGACCCGAACAGCGCGATCAGCTTACCCTTGGCGACTGGCCGCATATCTTTAAACAACTTCTCAAAACTGTCCGGCGTATGGGCGTAATCAACGATCACCTTGAAGTCCTGCCCCTCGTCAATCGTATTCATCCGACCTTCGACGCCTTCCAGCGCGGCAATCCCCTGCTCCACCTGCTGGCGCGTCAAGCCAACGGCATGGCCCGCGCAAGCCGCTGCCAAGGAATTGGAAACGTTAACGGTACCGGGTATACGGCAGCGTATGTGATACGTTTCACCGCCCAATTCTGCCGTGTAGCTCACCCCGTCTGCCGCCAGCTTAATATCCTTGGCCCGCACCTCCCCGGCGTCAATGCCGTATAGCACCGGGTGGGCAATATCGCTGGCGAATAGCCGCGCGCTAGGATCATCGGCGTTAATAACCCCGGTCCGCAGCCCCTTCTTATTGTGATTAGCGATCTTGAAAAGCATTCGCTTGGCATCCCGATACCGCTCAAAAGTCCGGTGATACGCCAAGTGCTCGTGCGTCACGTTGGTCATCACGGCCACCGAATAGGGCACCCCCCACACCCGGTGCTGGGCCAGCCCGTGGCTGGTCGTTTCCAGCACCAGCCAGTCAATGCCTTGCGCCCGCATCCACTTCAACCGTTTCATGAGCTCTCCGGAGCTTACATTGGTCATGTGGTGCACCTGCAGCGTAATATCCGTGCCGACCCCATAGCCGACCGTGCTCATCAGCCCTGTTTTATAACCAGCCTCGTGCAGCATCCGCTGAATCAAAAACGACGTCGTCGTCTTGCCATTCGTTCCTGTCACCCCAATCACTTTCATGCCGCGGGCCGGAAACCCATTAATAACATTCTGCAGCACCGCCTCCGCCCAATGCCCATACGGCTCAATCACCACGAACAAACCGCGCGGAATAAACTTCTTAACCAGCGAACGAAAACCCATAGCTAAAAGTATACGGCGTTCAGCGGCTTACAGCTATAAGCCGGGCCCTACTGTTCGTTAATAATGGACCGGTAGGCAGCAGCGTTTTTTTTAATTTCGGTCTTAAACGCCTCGGTTTCGGCTGCCAGTAGCTTGTCATAATGCGGGATAGCATGCTCCAGCCATTGCTTGGCTGCCACATCATCGCCGACATCGCTAATCTTCTCAAATTCCAGCAACTGCTCATCGCTTAGCGCATCCTCGATCGCCATTGAAAGTTTGGTATGCAGCGTTTCGTAGAAAGTTTGGAGTTGCCGGGCCTGCCGTTCTTCCGGCAGGTGTTGCAGGTTTAGCTCTTTGATTAGATCTTTGTCTTGTGGCAAAAACATATTGTAATCCTTTTATTTCGGTTGTCTGGTTACTCTAGCTTAATCTTCTTCCTCAACCTGTTCAAGCAACTCATGGGGAATTTGATAGTGATAGCCAACTGGCAGGTGGCGCGCTTGTTCCGAGCTGAGGTGTTGGATCTTTAGCACGCCGTCAGTTAATTCCGCAATGTTACTATTGGTGGCTGCGACACTATGTGCCTGCAAGTAGTGCGCATTTTCATTCCATATACTGTCACCCGGGTGGTCAAGCGTCGCTCCGGCGGCGTGCGACTCGTAGGACCGGTGATGGTGGTGGCTCCGGTGATGGTGGTGCGTGCGGTTATGGTGTGAGCCATGCTCAGGCTTAACGACACCATTCGGGTGGGAGCCGCCATGATTCGCACCCGATCCCAAGACGTCGTGTGAAAATACTTGGCTAGCAAAGCCGCCGACCAAACCACCGGCGGCAGCAATAGCGGCACTTGCCAATATACGGCGGCGGTTAAAGTAAATCTCGTTTTCTGTTTGAGAGTCGATAAATCTGCCGATGTTGTCTGCTTTGCCATGGGTGTAGGCAATCTCTCTGAGATCCTTGTTGAGCCGATCTACATGAAACTCTCCCTGGCTACGCCTGCTAAGGTGGTAAGCCATGACACTCCGCGCGATTTTACCGGCTGCCACCGCACCTAAAGCGCCCCCGGCTATCGGGCCGAGTATTACCGAACCGGCTAAGGCTGCCGGAATGCCCACGGCCGCACCGGCTGTTGCCATAACGGCGGACTTTTTAAGTCCCTTAAAACTAAATAATTTGGTGTCCTGCTGTTTACCCCACCACTTGTAAAACTTATTGACTGCCTGGCCCAAACTCGTTTTAGGAGCAACATATTCCGGCTTACCAGTATTATGGTTAAGAACATATGTCTTGGTTGCTAATAGACGCTGGTCGCGTAAAGCATTCATCATTTGCTTGGCATCGCCGATAGCAAACTCTTCGGCATAATTATTCAGGTCCGTTAAGTCAACACCTGCTTCCAGAGCCATGCCCCTCTCATGCCTGATCAGGGCTTCTTTACTGGTTTCATATTTTTTTCTGGCCCAAGCTACGGACTTCTCACTAAATTCCCTGTTTTTGCCTTTAAAAATAATTCGCCGGCTGCGGCCAGCACTTACTCGACCATACTCTGCACGAGCAGCGTTCGCTTGTGTCGTTAAGAGGAGGAGTCGCTGTTGCTGGGCTTCCTGGCGGACTATGAACTCACTGTCATCTACTACTTCGGGGACAGTTTGGGAGCTATCTGTTTCAGTCTCTTTGTCATCGGGCTTATTAGACTGTCTTTGATCTAAGCTCGGGCTAGTCCAATTTGGTTCATAATCTTCAGGGGAGGTTTGGTTGCCACTTGTATCGCGATGTTGTTCACCTGACTGTTTATCCTTGTCGGTCGAAACCACCCCAGTGAGCTCTTGGAGCCGCTTGTCCTTAACGGACATGACGCGGTTCCAGAGATTATCACTCTGTTGTGTATTGTGGTCAACAGACCGTTCAGAATTAGTGCTGGCCGTTTTAGCGGTAAACTCGATCATCTTGTTTTCCAAAACATCGCTGATGTTCAGGGTGCTGGTCTTATCCTCGTGGAATTCGGCCTCAGCCAGTTTGCGGGCCAATTCAGGCATTGTCATTTCTTCGTAAGGGGTCTGGTAGGCATCGGCGGCAAGCCTGCGCTGATTATCAAAATACTCGTTAGAATTTATAAACTTACCGGTGTCCGGCGCATGGGCATGACCATTTTTATCTTTTGCAGGACGATTCTGCATATAAAGATCCAGTTGCGCTTGTGCCTGGCGCAATTCAGGATCAAAGACTTCCTGGACGTTTATGGTGGGGGCTTGTTCTTTCATAATGATTTCGAATTAATTTTGTGTTTTTGTTTAACTAAAACTTATATTAGCAAAAAGCTTGTGTTTTGTCAACTATATTTTACTCAATTTGCTTATTTTGCAAATTAATCCTCAAATCCAATGTTATGCTGTCTATAGATGAAAATTTTGGGAATTGAGACCAGTTGCGATGAGACCGCCGCGGCCGTGGTAGAAGACGGCTATAAGATGCTGGGCAATACCGTGGCTTCCAGTATGGACATCCACGCGCGCTACGGCGGCGTGGTGCCGGAGATCGCCGCCCGCAGTCATATCGAGGCCATGCTGCCCATAATCCAAGAGGCGCTTGGGGTAGCTAATTGTACTTGGGATAATATCGATGCCATCGGTGTTACTCGCGGCCCTGGGCTAGGCGGCAGCCTGCTTATCGGTGTCTTAACCGCTCGCACCCTGGCCATCGCCTGTCACAAACCGCTCTATGCCGTTAATCACGTCGAGGCGCATGTCTACGCCAACTTTCTCACCAAGACTTCCCTGCCTGGTTATAAGCTGCCGGCGAGCCAACCTGATTTCCCGCTGCTGGCCATCATTGTCTCCGGTGGGCATAGCCAACTAGTATTGTTCCGCGGCCACTTTGATTACAGCGTGCTGGGTCAAACCCATGATGACGCTATCGGTGAAGCTTTCGATAAAGTAGCCAAAATGCTCGGTCTCCCCTACCCCGGTGGCCCTTCTGTGGCCGAGGCCGCTAAGAAGGGTGATCCGCACGCCTTCGCTCTCCCGACAGCCAAGATGGATAAGTACGACTTCAGCTTCTCCGGGCTCAAAACAGCCGTCCTGCGGCTGGCCCAGACCCAAATCGGGGAAACATACGCGTTTCCCTCTACCAAGCTGTCAGGCCGGCTCTCCGCGGCCCAGAAAGCCGATATTGCCGCTAGTTTCCAGTATGTCGCCATCAAAACCATCGTTGACAAGGCAAAACTGGCCTACCATGAATTCAACCCGAAAAGTGTTGTTATTGCCGGCGGGGTGGCTGCCAGCAGCGAATTGCGCCGCCAGTTATCAGCCGCCCTCCCCTTGCCTATCTCTTATCCCGACCTCAAACTCTGCACCGACAATGCCGCCATGGTTGCCGCCCTGGCCGGCTTCAAACTTCAACATAAGAGACCGATGAGCGACCCCTACGACTTGGGCATCGAACCTAACCTAGCGATGTAGTTCGCCTTTTGTTCAGGTAGCCTCATTCTTACAGAGGTGGTATGATGATTGTCAGATGAAACTGCCGAAAGTTTACGAGCCAGGACTTTATGAGAGTGATATTTACGCGCTCTGGGAGAAGAGCAGGGTATTTACGCCGAGCGGCAAGGGAGAGGCCTTCTCTATTGTTATGCCGCCGCCCAACGCTAATGCCAATTTGCACATCGGTTACGAGCTTACGGCGGCATTAGAAGACATCGCGGCGCGTTACCATCGGCTAAAGGGTGAATCCGTTTTGCTATTGCCGGGGGCGGACCATGCCGGTTTTGAGACGCAGTCTGTCTACGAAAAGCAGCTCGCCAAGGAGGGAAAAAGCCGATTTAATCTTTCACGTGAATCCCTGTACCAACAGATATGGGATTTCGTGGCTTTGAATCGTAATAATTTTGAAGGCCAAATGCGCAAAATGGGCATTGGTTGCGACTGGTCGCGCTTCACGTTCACGCTTGATGACAAAATTGTCCGCCGAGCTTACGCCACCTTCAAGAAAATGTGGGATGAAGGACTCATTTACAGGGGAGAACGGCTGGTTAATTTCTGTACCTTTCACGGCACGGCCTTCGCCGACATTGAGGTCGTGTTCAAAGAAGATGCCGGGCACTTGTGGCAGATCCGCTACCCGTTAGTCGACGGCAGCGGGGAAGTGGTCGTGGCTACCACCCGGCCGGAAACCTTACTGGGCGACACGGCCGTGGCCGTCAATCCCAAAGATAGTCGCTACCAGCCATTTGTAGGTAAGACAGTTAAACTGCCCCTGACAGAGCGCGAAATCCCGATTATTGCCGACGACTTCGTAGATGTGAAGTTCGGTACCGGCGCGGTGAAGATTACACCGGCCCATGACCCCAATGACTTCGAGGCCGGCAAGCGACACGACCTGCCATTTATGTCTGTTATTAACTCGGAGGGGAAGCTCACCGACGTGCCGGAAACCTACCGCGGACTAACCGTCAAAGAAGGCCGCGCCAAGGTTGTGGCCGACCTAGAAGAACAAGGCTTTTTAGTCAAAACCGAGGACTACACCCACAACGTCGGCCACTGCTACAAGTGCGATACGGTTATCGAGCCGTTGCTGCGGGAGCAGTGGTTCGTTAATATGCAGCCGCTTGCCAAGCCGGCTATGGCCGCGCTCAAAGACAATCAAATTACTTTTTATCCTGATAGCAAAAAGACTCAGTTAGTGACGTATTTGGAAGGTCTGCGGGATTGGAATATCAGCCGCCAGATCGCCTGGGGTATCCCGATTCCCGCCTTCCAAAACGTCGACGAACCGGATGACTGGCTGTATGACGAGCGTGTTAATGAAGAGTTCATTACCGTCGGCGATAAGACGTATAAGCGCGATCCGGACGTGCTCGACACCTGGTTCTCCAGCAGTTCGTGGCCCTACGCGACGCTTGATTATCCTGATGGCGAGGATTACCAACGGTTTTACCCGCTTAGCTTGATGGAAACCGGCGGTGAAATCCTCTATCCTTGGGTCAGCCGGATGATTATGCTTGGACTATACGTTACCGGCCAAGTGCCATTCCGGGAAGTCTACGTCCACGGCTACGTCATGGCCGAGGACGGGGCCAAAATGAGCAAGTCTATCGGCAACGTCGTCGATCCGCTGCCAGTAATCGAAAAATATGGCTCCGACGCGCTGCGGATGGGAATTATTAGCGCCCGGTCGGCGGCGGTTAATAGGGGTTATGACGAACGCAAAGTCGAAGACGCCCGAAACTTCTGCAACAAGCTCTGGAACGTCGCCCGCTACATCGAAGATTTGGTTGACGACCATCAGGGCAGGGGAGAAGCACGGCCGATATCAGTCGCCGATCATTGGATATTGAGTAAATTACAACGATTTCAGCAAAAGCTCGGTTCTGACCTCGATAATTACCACTTCAGTGAGGCCTATAACAGCTTGTATCACTTCGTCTGGGATGACCTGGCGGATTGGTATATTGAGGCCAGCAAAGCCGAGCCGAACAAAGCCTTGTTGGCATACCTGTTAGAGTCAGTGCTGCTGTTAGCCCACCCCTTCGCGCCTTTCGTGACCGAAACCATCTGGCAGACGCTGGCATGGGAAGAAGGCTCTATCCTGGCCAGCCAAACCATGCGGGACGTCATTAAGTATGACAAGCGCCAGGCGGCTGACTTCGCCGAGATCCAGGCTATTGTCACCGAAGTCCGGCTTATACTGGCGGCCTTGAAAGTCGCCAATATCTCCCTGTATTACACCGATAATCCGTTTATGCGGGATAATGCCGAGACCATCCGGCGGCTCAGCCGTTTGCAGGCTGTCAGCCAAGTCCCGGCAGGCGACGGCTTGCGCCTGACGAGTACTAAGCAGGCTGCTTGGCTAGATATCGACCGTTCGGCGGCCCGAGCCTACAGCAAAGAGCTGGCAGGCAAGCAGGCCAGGCAAGAAACAGTGGTCAAGCAGCTGGAAGGCCGTCTGGCTAACAAGGGTTATATTAAGAACGCTCCACCAGAGGTCGTTGACCAAACCAGACAGCAATTGGCTGCCGCCCAAGCCTTGCGGGACGACATCGAGCAGGAGCAAAAACGCTTCGCCGCTGCCTAGGCGGCGGGCTCGAGGGCTTGGCGGGCCCGCTCAATGGATTCCTCCACCCGCGAGTCATCGAACCAGAGGACGTGCCAACCCATCTTTTCGGCGGCCATCAGATTGACGCGCGAGTCGTCGATCAGCAGGATTTCTTCCGGCGGACAACCGGCTCGTTGCTGGGCGATTTCGTACATTTTAGCTTCCGGCTTGATGGCTCCAACCTCTGAGGAATCGACTACAGTATCATAATGGACGTCTGGCAGGTTTTGGTCGCGGCGCATGGCGCTGAGCAGGCCGGGCATGATATTGGTCAGCAAGCCGGTTTTGTAGCGTTCGGCGGTCCATTTTACCAGTTCGTGCATCTGGATGATCGGTTCTACTGTCTCCAGGTAATACTCCTGCCATTTTAGGTTTTCGGCGCCAAGCCGCTCGGATAGCTTGGCGTTAAAGTCGCTAAGGCTCATGTCGCCGCGACAAACGGCGTCATTGTAGTGCCAATAGACCGTTTCGATGACATCAGGCGGGGCGCCGGTATCCCTAGCAATGCCGGTAAAAGCCCGCTGGTAGAAGTGCACCAGGCAGCCGTTAACATCGAAGTAGATAAAGCTGGATCCGCCCTTAGTTTTTTGCAGCTGACGGCCGGGGGCCGGACCGGCTTGGCCGATTAATTCGTCCAGGCTAACGCCGAGGGCGGTGGCAATCGATTGGATAGTAAAAATAGATGGCGACTTGATGGCCCCACGCTCAATCTTGGTAAGGGTTGAGAAGCTTAAATTAGCCCGCTGGCAAAGGGCTTGCTGGGTTAAACCAGCCGCTTGGCGCGCCATCTGTAATCGTTTGCCCAAACCCCGTTCATCCATAGCCATATAGTACCAGTTAACTCCGGTAATACCAAGCGGTAATTAACCCTAAATGGCTAGTTACATGTTTATAAAGGTGGTCAGGATGGTGAAAAAAACCGCGGTCGCGATTAAGAACACTACGCCGACGGTAATAGTCACGTTCTGGGCATTGCCATAACCAACCCGGCGGCCCAGCCGGGTGTAGGCGAAACCGGCCACGCCGGCGCCGAAGAAAATCGCGTATAGCAAATTCATAACTTTATTTTAGCCTAAAGGGCCAACTTTTGCGCCATCTCGCCCAAGGCCACGTGGTCAGGTTCACCTGTGGGATCGGGAATGTACTGAGATTCTTCAAGGGTAGTGAAGGGATAGACATGTACGTGGGCGTGGGGCACGTCGATACCGACTACTACTTCGCCAACGTAGGGCTTGCCTAAGACTTCCCGGATATGTAAGGCGATCGTTTTGGCGGTCGCCATAACCGCTTGGTAGTCCTCGTCCTCCAGGTCCCAGAGAAATTCCACCTGCTGCTTGGGCACGACTAGGACGTGGCCAGGCTGCTTTGGATGAATATCCAGGAACGCCACCGTCTTATCATCCTCATAAATCTTATAGGCCGGTATCTCCCCCTTGATAATCTTCGTGAAAATACTATCTGCCATACCCCCAGTATAACCGAGGAGGGCAGGGAAGGGCAGTTAAATAATGATTAAGTGGGCCGGTTTTGCGGTCGCTTATGGTTGTCTGGAATTGGGGGCTGTACGATAGTAGCGTACAGCTATGAGACGGACAGATAGATATCGCAAACTATTGATTAATTATTTGCTGAGTTTGGCTCTAATACTGGGATTTTTTGTCCTGTGCGATGCAGTTATAATCAGGGCGGCTAGCTCAGATAGCCCTGCCTTGAACTGGGCAACGCCTAGCGTCATGGCTATCCGCAAAGTCAGCCCAGTTGCTAGTAGCCAGCACGAGCCGAATTTGCTTAATAACCTCGACTGCACGGTGGTAACCTACCGTACACCCGACAGTATGACCATGCGCAGCGGCTGCTTTACGGAGACAGCCTTCGGCCTGATGGATAGCGATAGTGACACAGTGTTATTTAATCGTACGGACGAAGGCTTGCCACTGGTAGCTTATTCGGCCAACGAGGTATTAGTGCCGTGGCCGAAAGCGCTCGATCTGGTGGCCTTGGACGCGGCTAGCACCGGCGGTTCGTATATTAGCTTGTACAAGAACCCGCTGGCGTCTTTGCGTGATCAGCGTAACGGGGTGCTGCAATTGTCAGCTAAGGTGTTAACTGTACCGTCTGAATTACCCATTAAAGATACGGCTGGCGGTCAATTGGTTATCAATCCCCAAAGTTTGGCATTTTCAGATAATGGCAGCTGGTTGGTAGCCGAGACATTGGCCGGTTCGTTCGTGCGCATTAACCCCGCGGTATTTTCGCAGGTTCAGTAGTCTTAACCGGCAATGTGATATCAATTGAATAATCGACTGCGTCGTTATAGGCAAGGCAAGGGAATACCAAAAGCCGCGGGTTTGGACTACAATAGGCTCATGGTTTGGGTACGGAAGGGCTTTGTTTTTCTCTTATCGCTAGCGCTGCTGGTATCGCTAGTGGGCTTGGCGTTGTCGGTCAGCGCCAAGGCCAACCTGACACATCCGCAAAAACTAGAGACCTGGCTGGACCAAAGCAATTTCTATAGCAGCCTAGTCACCAATGAGCTGCGTGACGCCCAGCAGTCTGCCACCGGTGACACCGGCGCGGGGCGGATAGTGTTAAGTGACCCGCCGTTCCAGGCGGCCGTGCGATCGGTGTTTACCACCCAACTGCTGAAACAGTACACGAGCACCGTTTTAAACAGTAATTACGCCTGGCTGGAAGGCAAGACCAGCACGCCGAACTTCACGATTGACCTCCGGCCCGCCAAGCAAAAACTGGCCCAGCAAATCGGGCAAGCCGTCGAAACCCGCTTAACCAGCCTTAACCTCTGCACTAATGCCCAGCTGGCCCAGCTGCAATCCACCCTCAACACCGACCCGCTGGCCATTCCGTGCCAACTACCCACCGTCAATCCGCAGACCGCCGGTACGCAGGCCACTGCCCAAGTCAACGATAGCGAAAGTTTCTTGAATAACCCGGTGATTACGCCGAATTCCCTGAACCCGGACGGCAATAAGCAAGGCAAACCGTATTACCAGCGGCTGTCGTCCGCGCCAAAGTTATATAAGTGGGGCCAGCGCCTGCCATTGATTTTCGGCGGCTTAACTATCCTGATGTTAATGGGAATTTTCTTCTTGACTCCTCGCAGGCGGCGGGGCCTTAGGCGAATAGGTAGCGTTATGGTTCTGGCTGGGATTATCCTGGTGGCAATCAAGTTTGTGGCTGATACCGCCTTCAACCACGCCGAAAAGCAGCTTTTCAACGGCTCTGGCATAGGCCAGCTCCAGCACTCGCTGACCGGTTTCCTGCAACGCCTGGAAGCCCAGCTCGTAAAGATCGACCTTTGGTTCGGCATAGCTTTCTTGGCGCTGGGAGCTTTATTGCTCGGCATTTTGTGGCTCAGCCGCGACAAAGGTCCTAAAGCCGCTAAAGTTAAGGGCTCGGCGTTAGACACGCCGAACGAGCCAATAGCGGCACCTCCGGCTTCAGGCCCCACCAACCGAGGGACAAAGTCATCGCTGCCAGCCTTGAAACAACCAGTCCGCTCCAAACCAAATAAGCCGCGGCGACCACCACGTCTCATCCAGTAAAATTCAAATTAATAAGATTGGCGGAGAGGGAGGGATTCGAACCCTCGGTACGGTTGCCCGCACACTGCTTTTCGAGAGCAGCACCTTCAACCACTCGGTCACCTCTCCGTAATTGAGTATTTTAACAGGTCAGCGCATGTCTTTTTTGCCGTCCGCCAACATTTCACACATCTTGGCTATGCGGTTAGCCCGGGTTTCCGGGCGTTTGGCGCTTTCGATCCACTGGATGTACTCCTTATGCTGGGATGGGCCCATACAATCGAATTTTCCCAGAGGCCGGCGGCTTGAAGCGACTTTTTGACGTCATCCGCGACAGGGATATTGCGTTCTGCCGTGCTGGAATTTTATCAGACTGGCTTTTTTGCCTCTAGTCTGCTAGAATTACCCCTGTTGCATCGCCAGCGCGCACCCGTAGCTCAGCTGGATAGAGCGTTGGCTTGCGGAGCCAAAGGTCGTAGGTTCGAATCCTGTCGGGTGCACCACAATTCTTATGCTTAGTACTAAGTTGGCTTTTCATTTAAATAAACTATAAAATAACAAAATGTTTGATTTTTTGAAAAGAGACAGGTTCGCTGACCACTTAGTTAATACAGGTCAACTTAGACCTCAGGATAGGGATATCATATCGGATCCGACCTTTTATGGGGAAAGGCAGTTTATCCCCAACATGGAAGCACCTGCCGTTTACCCTGAATCAGCTTTAATATTTTTAGCTCAAGGGGCAGTACGTCTAGCATCTGAAGGTTATCCTGACGAAATAGGTTGGCCATTTGAAGGAACACCACAAGAATATTTAGATAGCGTTGGCATTGAGCCGTTTCGTCCTTCCTAACAGAATAGTTCTGGCCTCAGCCATGATGCTGCACCATTTAAACGAAATAAGTTGTAGTCGGTGTTATCTTAGATTCTATCTATAAATCTTTATACGCGTCTTTGCGGTGTCGAACCCTAATTATCATAATTACTAACTTATTTTTAAATACCTGGTAAACAATTCTGTAAGCACCCTGCCTGATACGATAAATATTGTTTGAGCCTTTTATTTTTTTAGCTTCATTTGGTGTTGGGTCTTTAGATAGGTCGTCAATCTTGTTTATTATCCTAACCCTTATATCTTTACTGGGTAATTTACGGATCTCTTTTTGGGCTGACTTTTTAATTTCAACTTTATAGGAGGCCATCGGCTTTAAGTTCCTTCACAAACCTTTTGAGATCTATGGAAGATTCATGCTCGCGTTCCTGGACGGTATGTAGATCGTCCACATCTTCGAGAACTTGCTCTTTGACGGCATCTTCAACCAAAGCTGAGATGGATTCATTGCTTTCGGCGGCTCGGATTCGTAACGCTTTATAGATTTTATCGTTCAACGTTATGGTGGTTCGCATATTTACCCCTTTTACAAATTAAGCTTAGAGGCAGTATAGCATACTTGCATCACTGCATCAATATGCACATTATACTCGCTATGTAGCGGGAAAATGAGTTATTTATCATTACCTTACAACTACCTTTGCAGCCATCGTTTCCTGGCCTCATAGCCGACTATTGCCAACATATAGAAGATTATATCGGCGCTAAACTTTCCGACTAAAAAGCCGACGGCGTAGGGCTTTATATGCTGTGGGACCAGGTACATTAAGTACGGTCGGATTATAAAGTTATCTAACACCTCGGCGGGGGCGAACTCTATTAACAGGTTGGTACTGGCCGTGGCAATCGCGAGGCTGACTCTTTTAAAAAATGAGTGTTGGCTATACCGCTTGCTGTTAGAGAACAATTCAGTGGATATAAAATAACCATAGAACCCTATGCCTTCGCCGAACCATCCCGAAGCAGCCGCCGCTACATAAGAATGGGTATGGCTAAAAACTACCGAAGCCGCCATAAGAGCGCCGATCGTACCAAGAATTTCGGCGGGTATGTACCGCTTTAGCCATTCCCTGGTTTTGGCCTTAAACTTTCGGTTAACCATTTAGGAGTTACTGGTTACGAGTAGGGATTTTGGCGGCGATGGTAGACATAGAGGCCGCCGCCGATGATGGCAAGGAGGACAATGGCGCCGACGACATTCAAGATGATGGTGCCGAGGTGGCTCTTCTTGCCGGTAGCCGCCGCGAACAGTTCGGCTTTGGCGAGCTTGAAAGTCAGGGTTTTGGTGTCGCTGGAACTGGGGACTTTGGTCCAGGCGGCGCCGTTGGCGTAGGCGTCGTACTTGCCCTTGCCGGGCAGGCTAATGGCCACTGTCACATTCTTCTTGAGGTTGCTAAGCGGGCTGCCGCTGCTATCGGTACAGTCAATGCTGTACGGGCCGATGGTGCTAGCTGATTTAACCGGCACGTCATTGCTATCACCGGTATCAATTGAGCAATAGGCGTCAGCGTCGAAGGTTCCGGCCGGGAAGGTTACTTTGACCAAGTTATCGGTGCTAGTAACGCTGGAGCTGCTGTCGGCCAATACGTTCGGGCCGGCGCTGCCCGAGTTAGAATCATTGGACGATTGGTCGGTCGTATTAGAGCTGTCTTGGGGGTTAGCGGTCGACGAATCGGCTACGCTGGAGGTCGACGGCGTAGCAGAGCCAACGCTAAGCGGGGTGGCAGTCTTGGAGGGTGCTGAGACATGCGTAGTCGAGCCGCTGCTCGCCTTCGAGCCCGATGAGCCGCTGGAGGCAGGCGGGGAAGACGCTGGCGGTGTTGAGGCAGGTGGCGAGGCAGGCGGGGGAGGATTGGAGGACGGCGCGGACGGGGGATCTGCTTCCATGGTAATAATACCACCGACGGCACCGCCTTCCGTTTTCCAGCCGGTACCGATTTTGACCGCACTACAGTTGCAGACATGATAACCAGTAAGACTAGCACCGCCAACACTGGCATAGTAACCCGTACAGGTAAATTCGGCCTTAGGACTACTCACCACTTTGCCAGGATTACATGATCCGGTCGGCGAGCCGTTCAAAGTGACCAATACTCCGCTTATATTATTGCCGCTGGTGTCATGCGTCACCAGGTCTACACCCGTAGAGGCGGCGGCGTGAGTGAGCAACAGGTAGATAGCGCCTACAGCGGCAAAAGCAGCTACGAAGATAAAGGGCCGTAGTTTAGCTAACCTTTTAGGACTTAAGAGTGATCGGGAGGCCTTCTTAGCTTTGCTTTTTTTAGTTTTTTTGGCTGCCATGCTTTAGGGGTGGATATTTATTTAATGATGTCTGACCACACTATATGGACTGTCGGTTTGATTGTCAATCAATGTGGTTTCGCAAAAGGGCGGGTTTGGGCGGCTACGCCGATGGCCAGGGCGATAATGGCCAGGTTCTTACTCAACTATAGCACTAGCGGGCGAAAGCACTCAGGGTGGCGCTGGTAATGTCGTGGAAGACCTGTTGACCAGCCTGTTGGTCATAGCTGCCCGACGGATCTTTGGTAAAAATGACTAAAACATAGGGGTGCTGGCCGTTGTCGATAATGGCGGCATCCATAATACGGTCGTCGAGATAGCCGATTTTGTGGTAAAACTTTGTGCCACCGGGGATGACACCACCGATGTACTGCGGATAGTCGGCTTGGGCCATATACGATAAGAGCAACTTAGTGTGCGCGCTATTTAATAATTGACGTTGGTAGAGTTTTGCCAGCATCAGCGCCAAATCGTCGGAGGTAATATAGTTATTGTCGGGGTCGTAGCTGCTCATGCCCAGGTTATGGGCATATTGCAACAGAGCAGGGTGGCCAAGCAGGCTGTTGAAGTCTTCCCAAGCTGTGTCGTCGCTGACGACAATCATTTTTTGCATTTCGTCTTGGGCTGTCGAGCTGCCGAGCGATTGGTTAAGGCTAGCCTGTCCGGTCTCCACGTCATGCAGGAACAGACTGGCGCTGAGCAGTTTGGTAGTGCTGGCGGCGATATATTCGGTGTCGCCCAGGCCGTAATCATACTTTTGGTTGTCACTCAGATCAATAATGGAGACGCCCACCTCCATACTAGAATTGTTAATAATCTGGTTAACTTGGGCAGCCAGCTGACGCTGGTTGATGGGCGCCGGCTTGCGGGCCAAGGCTGACGTCGAAGAGCTCACAATGCCATGAAGCTTAGATTGCGGCGAGAAAATCGCGACAGTTTTAACCGTTAAGACTATCAAGCCCGCAGCCACTACAAGATACAGTAACTTGCGCCCCCGTTTGGGCGGGCGGCGACGCGGCGAAGGTGTTTTGCCTGCGTAACTTTGATAGTAGTTTCTAGGGTACTGCTGTTTGTTCATGTTATGCCCAGCCTGGATAGTATCCGGCCACAAGCTTAGTTTTTGCTGAGTGAGTGTCTATATTATATTACACACTACGTTTGCCGGGCTAGTAGTCCTATCAGTTAAAGAGACATGCGACAGCGGTGAAAACTGGTTCTATTCCATGCTATAATTCGCTTATGAATACAACCATTAACTGGCACCGGGCGCACAAGGCCGGCTTGTCAAAAGGCGACCGGGCAGCCGATAAAGTTCGCAACGGCATGGGCAGCTGGGCGTTCGTCATTGCGTTCGTTTTTATAATGGCCGCCTGGGCCTACGCTAATACCTTCGGGGGATTTCACCACTGGGATAAATACCCCTTCATACTTTTGAACTTATTTTTATCAATGTTGGCAGCGCTGCAAGGCTCAATCCTACTGATCGCCGCTAAACGGGCCGACGCCGTCAGCGACGCCCTGGCCGAACATGACTGCAATACCAATATAGCCGCTAAGAAAGAAGTTGAGGAGCTCATGGCCATCAACCAAAAACAAGTTGACATGATCGAGGAAATGCTGCGGACTATCAAAACAAAAGGTTAATAATAAAATACTGTTGTTAGAATATTAACAGCGCTGCCTGCCGAACAGGCCTAAGCTGAAGTTGTAAGCTTAGGAGTTCCCAGTCATGATTAGCCCTACAACCCGTACTAAAGCAGCTGGCCGGCCAAGGGCCTGGTGGCGCACCTACTTAGCCTAAGTTAGTTTAGTTTCTTGCCAGTAATACTGCGTGGCCAGAGACGTTGCGCCCTGACAGCGGCGATCGTTATAGCATAATGCGTTAACTGGGCCTGCAGGTAAATCCAGAATAGCAGTCCGAGGGCTACCGCGAAGTAGCTATACAAGGCATCCAGCCGTTTCAATTCGGTCTTGAGGAGATAGCCGCCGAGCACCTGTAGAATCACCAAGCCAATGGCAGCCGCTAGGGCGCCAGAGCGGACGTCTCTTAGGGCCACCCGGCGCGGCAAGCAGAAATTAAGCAAAAACGTGAATAGCCAGAACAATATGAACATGTTCACGGCTACCGATAACAGGCGAAAAGCCGGGCCATGTCCGGCGGCGGCCGCAAAACCAACAGCCGCCGAGGCCGCCGCGAAACCTACGCCGCCGACCACGATTATGCTCAGGCTGTTGAGAATGGTTTTAGGGAAGCCAGGCCGCTGGGCTTTGGGCACCTTCCAGATCACCTGCACGTTACGACGAAAAACATCGGCCACGCCCCGGGCGCCATAGATCGTTAAGACAATACCCAACACCAGGGCTATGCCGCTCTTATGCAAGGTCTGTATATGGCTGGATAGCTGGGCGCCTAGCACCGGAAAATATGTCGTAATACTGCGGATGATATCGTGCTGCTGGGCAGGATGGTTAGCGGCCAGCAGGCTGGCTAGGGTAGTAAGGACCAGCAGCAAAGGGAAGAGCGACAGGAAACCATAGTAGGTGAGCAGCGCCGCCTTATAACTCGACTCGTCTTCGCCGTATTTCTTGATGACAGCGTAGCTAAAAGCCGACCAGCGATGCCGTTGCTGCCAGACGTCAATGCGCTCAATGGTAGTCGTGATAATTTTCATTTTTGACTGGATATTCGGCCTGGTAACTCGTATTTAACTCTTTATATACTACAGTATGCTAGAAAAAATTTCAGGTAAGAAAATTTACAGCGCGGCTAGTACCTAAGCGCAATAATGTAAGTATCGTAAAAAGATAAAGAAGGAGCACAATTATGACTAACGAAGAAGCCGACGCCTTGATGGACCGATTTGAGAAGTGGGACAGCAAAGAAGCCAAGCACAATTTCATCCACCGCATGGAACGCAAGCTGAGCCGCAAGCAACGTCTTAGCCAATAGCCTAGAAACGGATACGCCGCAAGAGCTTATCGACGGCATCTGAGCGGTGTTCCTCCATCGGCAAGTGGTTGGTAATAATCGTCAGTATTCTTTCCTCTGCTTCGGGCGGGTAATAGATAGTGGTGGTCGCGGCAAAACGCTTTAACGGCATGAACACCAGGCTGGAAAAGGCTCCTTCCGGCGCTATTGAAAACCACCTGAACTCCTCATAGCTAAATTGTTTCTGGCCGACGGTAAAGCCGTGGTGGCTAACCGAATATTCCAATTGGCGCGGCTGGTGGCCGGCATAGACGCCTAATAATATGCCGGCTACGACAATTACCCCGGTAGAAATGAAATCCCTCGTCAAGAGATATATACCGCCGGCCAGCAGCAGCGTGCCGACAGCTAGCGCCGTATACCAACCGGCCGACTTATCGTGTGCCACGAATTCCGAGGCCGTCCAGGTGACAGCCTGGCCGTCGTCGGCGGCTGGCGCGGCTTCTTGCTTACCGGTCGGCTCTTCGGCTGGTAGATCTGGTTGGCTGGGCGCTGCAACAGCTTGGATGGACGGTTCAGCCGGTAACGCTGCTGGCGGGGCTGGTTCAGGTCGCGAAGCCGGCGTTTCCGAGCCGCCCGGGCTGATTACCGTTCCGGCCAGGGGTTGGTTAGCTGGTTGGTTTGGCTTGTCTTTGGTTTGGGCCATAAGCGCTATTGTAACGCAGCGGCGACGGCAAGGCCAAGCTGACACTTTAGCCCGGACATAAAACCCTTTGGTAAAAAGTAGTCAATACTGGTATAATCACCTCTGTTAATAATTTTTAGCTTAGTAAATTATAACAACCTGCCCTTAATCTGGAAGGGTGTCCGAGCGGTTTAAGGAACTGGTCTTGAAAACCAGCATGCCAGCAATGGTATCGTGGGTTCGAATCCCACCCCTTCCGCCAAGGCAGGTTTCACGCTACAATATGAGGCCAGCCACGGAGAGGTACCCAAGTGGCTCAAGGGGACGGTTTGCTAAATCGTTAGGGGGGAGCAATCTCCCGCGAGGGTTCGAATCCCTCTCTCTCCGCCATTATTAGCGCGGCCATACTACAATTCCAGTTTATTTGGCGCGCCAGAGCTTTAGGTTCTTATGGGCTAGGTGACGAAAGTCATTATCAAATGACGCGAGCGTGGCGTTCCATTGCTCGGACAGGGCGGCAATCCACAGGTCGTGCGAAGATAACTGGACGCCTTTCTGGCGAGCTAAGACGGCCAGGTTTACGAAGTAATCGGTAGTGGCATTGTCAGGTAAGAGTACCCGGACTTTCTGGCTCGCCACGAAACGGCTGAGCAGCTTTTCGTTCTCAGCCCGTCGGGAACCGAACTGGAAACCGTAGCGTAGCTCGGCCATGACCACGCTCGGCAGATAGATCTGGGCGGCGCTATTCAGGATTTTGGCTACTTGTTGATCCCCGCGTAGCAGCTCGCTGTAGGCGGTAGTGTCGAATACGTAGTTCATAGGCGGGATTTTGCCTTGTCGGCGCGTTTAAGTGCGGCTATAGCGTCTAACGAATCGTCGTCCAAGGTCGCGGCGCCAATTATCCAATCAAAATTATCTTCAGTTGATTGCATATCAAGCTTGGTTGCTTGCTTAATATAGTCCAGGACGGTCTGATTGAGGCTTTTGCCGCTAGCCTGGGCTTGCCGGCGCAGAAAAGTGTCAAGCTGTCGTGGAATCGATCTAATAGTATATTGGATGGTACTCATGCCTACATTGTAGGCGGTTTGCCTGCATTTGTCAATCTCATTCTTTGGTGGTTTCGGGTTGCGCGAAAACAATAGCTTCAATCCGTTTCGCACCGGCAATCTCTAAAACCTTGGCAGCGGCCTCGAGCGTGGCGCCAGTGGTTGTGACATCGTCCACCAGGATTATGTGTGACTCCCTGACTAGCCGTGGCTTCTTGACGCGAAAAGCGTCTGTCAATTGCGTTAAGCGGTCCTGGCGGCGCAGGCCGTGTTGGTGGGTTTGGCCGCTGCGGACTAGGCAATCGTAAGCAGGCAACCTGGCCTGCCAGGATAGCTCGCGGGTTAGGAGCCGCGCTTGGTCGTAGCCGCGTTGGCGGATTCGGCTGGTGGCAGTTGGCACCGGTACTATAATCGCTTCGGTGTCATCGATTAAAGCGGACATGCGTTGGGCCATGACGCGAGCGGCCGATTGGGCGCCAGCCAGCTTTAGCTTCCAGATTAGCTGTTTGGCGGCGGCGCCATAGGCTGTCGCCACACGGACGCTGGCTAACGGGCTTAGCTGGCCGCAGGCCGGGCAAGTTAAGGATTTTTTCATGAATGTTTGGCAGCGGTAGCAGCGCTCTGGCAATGCCCTTAAAGTTTTCGTGCAGGCTGCGCATAACAGATCACCTTCAGCTCCGCAGGCCAAGCACTCATGGGGGGCCATGGTGCCAATGAGGGTGTCTAAAATGCTCATGTTGTGTTTAATGTGTTGTAAATATGTACTTCGCGCATTGCGTACCCTTTATTACCTAAGCTATACTGCTACTAACATAAAAATGCAAGATTTTTAACCTTTATTTACTCTTGTGCCTGAGTGAAATTACGACAGACAACAGGTGGCACGGTATTTAATCTTAGTGGAGGGTAACAACTGCTATGGCGCGACGCAACCGTGATGATGATCTTTTACTCGAAGAAGATGAGTTAACCGCTGCCTTTTTAGGTGACGAAGCCGGCGTTCCGGCCGAAGCCGCCGACCAGGAACAACCTGCCGGCTCTCCAGTCGCCGAAGACGAATGGGACGAAGACGACAGCGTACCCGGCCAACTGGCTGTTGACGTTTATGAAACCCGCGAGAAGCTAGTCGTCAAAGCCCGCACCGCCGGCGTCAACAAGAATGACCTCGACGTCAGTATTTCCGACAACCAGCTGACCATCCGCGGCACCTTGAGCTCCGGTAGCGAAGACGGCGTCGAGAATTACTTCCTGCAAGAATGCTATTGGGGCGAGTTCTCCCGCACCATCGCTCTGCCCGTACCCGTCAAAGAAGAAGAGATCGAAGCCGTCCTCAAAGACGGCGTCCTGACCATCAGCTTCGGCAAAGTCCAGCAGGACACCGTCAAGAAGATCCAAGTCTTGTAACGTAAGTCAGCTTGGTCTTAGCAAAATTAAAAGCCTCCCGATTAGCGCGGGAGGCTTTTACTAACTTTCAGGTTAAAATTAAGTTGATACCTGGCCGTTTTGAATGTTATTCGACTGGTTCAAAACGAAGTGTACGATCAATTGGGCCAGCGCCACGATGACTAAACCGATGATGGCGTATATCAAGGTATTCTTAGCGTTGCCAACACGGCCACTGTCACCACCTGACGTGATATAGCGGAAACCGCCATAAATGATCATGATGATCGACACGGCGCCGACGATGATTGAGAATATTTTGACTATGCCAGAAGCAATTTTGGCAATACTGCCGCTGTCAACATTGGTAGGTTCACAGGTGACAGAATTGTCATTTGCCCCTGTTGGATTAGAGGCTTGGGATGCTCCGGCCGCAACGTTATTGGCTATATTACTGCTACATGCCGCTGAGACGGTTAAGGGAACAACCGAAGGTGCTAGAAGTGTCAGCAGCATAACTACTGGCAACAGGTAGCCTTTTAATTTTTGAATCATTGGAGAGCCTTTCTTTAGCTTTACTTAACTTTATACTACATGATTATGCTTGAATCAAGCACTCCAGCTTTTATGACCGGCAGGTCGGGGCCGGATGGCCTGGCGGGCAATCTGGTAGCGTTGCTTGGTTACTCTGAAAAAGTATGAAATGGACCAAAAGCTGGGCTAAAGCGGCTACGGCTAGACCGACCATGGCGTAAATCAAAGTGTTCTTAGCATTGCCAACCTTGGCAGCGTCACCACCGGAGGTTATATATTTGAAGCCGCTTAGTATGATTACGATAATGGCTGCTATTCCTACTATGATGCTTAATATTGTGACCGCCGTTGAAATAGCGGTTTGGATGCCGCTGTCGTTACAAGTCGCGCCAGTAGCCCCGTCTATTCCTTCAGACACCTTTTGCGCGGCCGATGAACTTCCGCAGGCGTATGCCGGTGCTGAAAAAGTCGCCGCCGGCAATAGCAGCAAGGCTGGAATCAGTAGTAGCTTCAGTAAAGTTTTTCTCATATTATCTCCTTAGAGCTTATTGATTATAAACACTATTAGGGTTCGGGCCAGCACGATCACGATTAAGCCTATGACGGCGCCAATTAGGCTGCGCCTGGCGTCCTCGACATCGGTATCAGTCCGGGAACCGGTGCTGATGTCACTGCCAGAGGTGATGAAACGTAAAGCGCTCACTATAATGACGATAATCGCCGCCGCGCCAGCTACGAATGCCACTATATTGGTAATACGTGCTAAGAGGCCGTTAGGACCCGTTAGTGGGTCGGGATTGCCGTTAGTACTCTGCTCAGCTTGCGTTTTACAAGCGACCGATTGACTATTGTCACCGCTACTACATTGCGCTCCCTGAAAAATGTCATAGGCAGCAGCTGGCCGCGAAGTCGCCAACACACAGAGCATAAGCAATACAATAGCCAGGATGAGTTTTCGTATCATAGCCGGTTCACCACAAATGCTACTATTGCTTCGGCAGAGATGGCTATTACTAGACCTACGATGGCATAGACAATGCCGTTTTTAGCCCGGGCAGATTGCTCTGGGCTGCCGGCCGAGGTTATATAACGCAAGCCAGAAACCGTTATCATCAGCAGCGCCAGGGCGCCGATAATACCAAAAACTATTTGTAAAATGGTGGTGATCGTACCTTGGCTAGCCTGGGCATGCGGTAGGCCACCAGCACTTATATCGGTCGCCAGTGTCACCAGAAAAGTTATCATACTAGCCTCCTCCCAGCTTATTACCTAAGAAGTCCACAAAAACCGTCGCGGTGACGGCAATCGCCAAGCCAAGCAGCGCGTCGATAACAGTTGATTGGGCCCGGGCAGTTTGCTCGGCGTTGCCTTGGCTGGTTACGTACTTGAAAGCGCCGACTATCACGAAGGCCAAGGCCACGATACCAGCTATACGCAGCAAATCGTCAAGGACGGCTAACAGCACCAACGGTATGTCATTTTGGCCGCCGGCTGAGATGAAGTGGAAGCCCCTGATATTACAGCCGTCAGTATTGGCAGCATTACCGGAAAAGTCGCCGGGAGGTAAGTAATGCCACCACGGTATTAGGCCAAGAAAACCTTTACTGCAAGCCTGGTCACCGGCGTAGGCAGCCAGCACCGTAAACTTGGACGAAACTAGTACTAAGATTGTATTAAACATTAGTGAAATGCCCCCCCCGGAATCAGGAACTGTACGAACGCGTAGAAAAACAGGTAGGCGAAGATAGCGATAATAGTATTGGATATACGGCTCTTGGCCGAGGCTGACTTTTGCGGGTCACCTTCTGAGGACGAATACTGTATTCCACCCAGTATTAGAGAGATTACGGCTATTAAGCCAAAGCTTGCTGAAAGTAAATTGATTGCCGGATTAACGTACTTGGCGACGAAGTCACAATTGCTGGCGTTACAGTAAACCGCCGGGTCTTCGCCAGCGGCTTTTCCCCAGGCGGACTGGCAGGTGTTTTTTGTATTGTCATCGGCATAGGAGTCGCAGGCGTCTTGCACGCTTTTGCCATTCTTTTGGGCGTCATAGCCTTGCTGGCAGGCTGCTTGTGGAACTTTGTGCAAGCAATAATGTGTCGCCGCGTCTGAAGCGGCGGCGCTAGCTATCGTTGAGCTTACCAAAATCATATAACTCACCGATATGAGAGCTAAGCTCAATAGTTGGGTTGGTTTTAGTATGCCATGACTCATGTATTGATATTGACAGTATTTATTATTGATTATCGATACTTAAAACTATTATGTTACTCTGCCAGCAAAAATACAAGCTTATGGTAGTTTATCTTAAAATTAGCTGTGTGCTATAGTGGTTAAGGTAATTTATCGAAGATAAAAAAATGAAACATCGTCTTCTTTGTCTCCTTGCTCTGGTGGTAGTCTTGGCTCCCATCATTGCTAACCTTGTCCAGATTCCGCCTGCTGTTGCAGCTAGCCCCACCAACCAACAGGCATTTGACGCGTGTAATAACGCTCAGCCTGCTATCGACCCAACCGCTAGAAACGGAGACTGCCCCCGTGGTTATATAGCGGGCTATAATGGCACCTCCGAGCCTAAAGGTAGCAGCGGCTTCTATGACTCGGGCTACAAGTTGGGCGTCCAGGCCAAAGGAGGGAAACCTACAACCGGCAATACTAAACCCCCCGCAAATGTTGCCAAGAGTATTCAACAACAAGCTTTTGACTACTGTAATAAATCCTTCTCTGGGGACGTGGGCAATTGTACGGCCGGCTATGAATGGGGTTATACCAGCAGCCAAAAACCAACGCCTTGCAATTCGTTCTGTGGGGGTGGCTATGCCCAAGGTGTAACCGATCTAGGCCAGGACAAAGCTAACGCCCCGTCTGGTTGCCCAAGTAATCCTACGCCCAGCGAGCTGCAGGCCTGCCAGGCTGGAGCGGATGGAGTTGGCAATAATAAAACTGAAGACCAAACCTGCCACTCATATACTGGTAACCAACTTGCCGCCTGTAAGGCCACCTGGGAAAAAGCCACTGCTGCGGCAGCCGGCAGCGCCAATAAACAACTGGGCTGCGAATTCCAAATATCTAATGCTCTGACCTGGATTGTCTGCCCGATAGTGTTCGCATTGACGCAAACTGTCAATTTCGTTGATAACCTGATTACCGACCAATTGAACATAAAAACAAATACTATCTTCTGTGATACCACTGGCAGCGCCTGTTCGGCTTATTACACGGCCTGGCAATCCTTCCGCGACATCGCCTTGGGCTTAATGGCCATTGCCGGATTGATAATAGTCATTGCCCAAGCGCTCGGCCTGGAAATATTAGATGCTTACACTCTACGCAAGGCCCTGCCCAGATTGCTGGTAGCGGCGGTCGGTATCACCTTATCGTGGCCGCTGATGCGCTTCTTAATCCAGTTCTCTGACGATTTAGGTTTTGGTGTCAGGCATCTCATATACGCGCCGTTTGCCGGGCTCGGGCAGTCGCTTGACTTGAGTTTCGGGCAAGACGGTATTGTCGGCAGCTTGTTCGGCAGCCTTGGGGCAGCCGGTGCTGCCACGGCGGCCATACCAGCCTGGCTGGTACTGGGTGGACCAGCCGCGCTGCTGTCATTTATAGGCACGGCGGTCTTAGCGGTCTTGGTAGCGGTCACGGTCTTGATATTGCGGCAGGTCGCCATCATTTTGCTGATGCTGCTGGCACCCCTGGCAATCGTCGCTTACATCATGCCGAACACGCAGCGGGTTTACCGGATGTGGTGGGAGTCGTTTAGCAAGGCGCTGCTGATGTTCCCGCTGATCGCCGCCTTTATCGCCACCGGAAGGGTCTTTTCCGCCATTGCCATTAATAGTGGCGGAAGTAGTGTCAACCAGATTATCGGCTTCGCGGCTTACTTCGCGCCCTACTTTATGATCCCTCTGACGTTCCGCATGGCTGGCAGTAGCGTTGGTGCCCTCGGCAACTTCGTCCAAGGGCGCGCCTCCGGCGGTTTCAACGCCCTCAGCGGCCTACGCGCCAACCAACGTAAAAGCCGCCTCGAACGCGTCCGCGGCGCAGGCCTATACCGTAAGAAAACCGGTCTTACAGGCGCCCTAAACAAGGTGGGTCATTACACGGTTGATGCGGATGAACAGCTTCCGTACGTTGCTGGTACTAAGGGAGGCCGGGTAGGCAAGGCGCTCTTCGGGCGTATGGCAGCCGAGCAGGCCGGCCAGAAGGGGCATCAGTTCGCCGAACAGACCGCCAAAGCCGCCGAACAAACTGGCCTGCATTACTCAGCCGCGTGGGGTGCTCTTGGTATGCGTAATAAGTTAGAAGGCGGTATGACAGACAAAGGCTTGATTGAAATGGATGATAAGTACGGGTTTAAATACAATGATAAAGGTAACTTGGTTAAAACCAATATGGGTGAAAAAGCAGATGTGTGGCAGCCCCCGGCCAACGCCGACTTCCATGGCTTGGAAGAGTACGGCCATACGCTCGCAAGTGCCGGTATGGACGGCTCGCAGGCACGCTATGGAGGCGAACAACTGGTTGAGAAAGCCGGTGTACTTAGCAGCTATGGCGGGCATATGGAGACCCAACGGGCTTCCTTGCAGAGTGTCGCTGCTGTTTCGGCAGCCAGAGACGGTAAACTGAATGCCGAGGACATCAGCACAATGCATAACAATATGGTAAAAGAAGCAAAGGGCGACCCGGCAGGAATTGCCTTCGCCGCCGAGCAAATGACCCAGCTGGAGAACGCTTCTACCCAACAGCGGCAAGACTTGCGCCGTGGCAAGGGTATAAAGCTCGACGCGAATGGCCAAGCCTATTCAGTTTACAGTGATAAGAAAGTTTCCCAACGAGACCGTAACGGCAACATGGTAGATATGGCGGCCTATGAAAGCCAAGAAGCACTAGAGTCTCTGATGACAGCCAAGGCCGGTTCAATTGGCCAAGGCAAGGGAGAATACTATGACGAGACCCATGACGCTTACGTCGCTCATGCTGGTCTGTCAGAAGGCCAGGATGTAGGCAACCTTACTCCTGAAGCAATAGAGTTACGCAAGACGCTCGCGGTACAAGCTGGTATTTATGGGGCGGCTGACCCTGGTGCCAGAGTCAAACTTGATAACCTTATGCGTGATATGAATATCAGTGATGACGAACGGAAAAACTACATGAGCGATTACCGGGCAGCTGAAGCCGGCCAAGCCGCACAACAACCACCCACTGAACCACCAGCTCCTTGATACACTATATATACGCTGTTTGATATACTGATAATAAGATGGCAACATACAAAGTAATCCAAGACATAGAGGCTGAGGATAAGATCCTCGGGCCGTTGACGCTGCGGCAGTTTATTTTCGCCATGATCGCGGTGTTTTTGTTTTATATGTGCTTCTTGATGGTGGTTAAGCACGTGTTGTTCATGCTCGTGATATTTTTGCCGCCGGCGCTGTTTTTTGGGTTTTTCGCGCTGCCGTTTGGGCGGGACCAGCCGACTGAAGTCTGGTTCCTGGCCAAGCTGCGGTTTTGGTTCAAACCGCGCCGCCGGGTCTGGAACCAGAGCGGCGTTAAAGAGCTGGTAACGATTACGGTGCCTAAGAAAATCGAACGCATCTACACCAACGGGCTGAGCCAGAACGAGGTCCAGAGCCGGCTCCAAACCCTGGCGCAGACCATCGACACCCGGGGATGGGCGACCAAGCACGTTAATAGCGACATTTACTCCCAGCCTGTATCGTCTGACAGTTCTGACCGGCTGCTGGATATGAACAGTTGGCCGCAAGAAGTGCCAGCCGATGACGTGCCTATAGCTAACGACATTATGGATGCCGCGACCAGTCCCATCGCCCGCCAGTTTGACACTATGATCGACCAGTCCAGCCGGGACCGCCGCCAACGGTTGGTGAGCCAGCTGGATGACAGTGGCGCGTCCCAAGCTGCCACTCCGGCCGCGGCAGCCGATAACTGGTTCACGGGAGTGCCGCACCCAGCCCCGGCCGCGCCGATAGTCGTAGCGCCGCCTACGGTCACGGCGCAGGCAGACACGCCAGTGGACCCCCAGTCGGAGGCCACGATGGCGGCCGGCCTAACAGCCCGGGCCGAATCCAAACAGGCTTTTGGCAACCTGCGCACCATGCGCCCCTTGTCCGACCAGCCAGTGGCTGCGCCGCCGCCGGCGCTTGATGATACAGCGGTGACAGCCCCTGGCGATCCTGCTATACTATCCTTGGCCGCGAGTAACGACTTGAACCTGTCTACCTTAGCCCGCGAGGCTAAAAAGACCAGGGACGCGCAAGCTAAGTCGCCAGACGAGGTCGTAGTTCCGCTGCATTAACGCGCGACCGGCAGCGTGACGCCTGATCACAAACGAAGGTGGGACACCCGTATCATGGATCCGTCGACACAACAGACACCAAACCAACAAAATCCTAACCAGCCGCCCCAGACAGGGGCCCTGGACACTGCCGCCAGTACTACGCCAGTCCCGTCACCGCTTATACCCAGCCAGACCGTAGCGCCAACCTCTGGAGGAGCCGCGCCGCTCAACATGCCGACCGGCCCGTTGAAACCGGCCCGCAAACCAGCGCCCCACCCCAACAGCACCCAAAACTCCCTGCAAATGGCTGAAATCCGTGACGGCATTGTCATTATGAATGACGGCTCGTTCCGCTCGGTACTGATGGTTAAGAGCATCAACTTCGACCTGATGAGCCCGCAAGAGCAGGAGGCGGTTGAGTACAGCTACCAGGGGTTTTTGAACTCGCTGTACTTCCCGGTCCAGATCTTTATCCGATCGCAGAAAGTCGATCTCGGGCCGTACATCGACAAGCTCGACAAGATCCGCGCCGAGCATGACAATATGCTGCTGGCGCTGCTGATGGAAGATTACATCGGCTATATTGGCAACCTGGCCCAGCAGACCAATATCATGGATAAGAAGTTCTACGTGGTGATCCCGTATTTCCCGGTGGTTGACGCCCAGAAAGCGCTGACCCAGAGCAAAAACTTCTTGAGCGGCTTTGGCAATTTATTTAATAAAAGCGACCAGCACGTCGTCATCAACGAGCCCGACCTGGAAAACGCCAAGTCGGAGCTGCGCAACCGGGTACAGGCTACGCTAGCTGGACTGCAGCAGTGCGGTATCCAGGGGCTACCGCTGGATACCCAGGAGCTGATCGAGCTGTACTATGACACCTACAACCCCGATACCGCTACCAGGCAGCAGCTGAAGAACTTCGATAACCTAAGCAGCGACATAATCGTTAAGGGCGAAGGCGCCGCGCCGCAGGCCCACTTGCAAGGGGAACTACAGTGATTGGCCGCAAGAAACAGCCGCCGTTGGACCCAGTCGCCGTCGCCCAGGCCCAGCGGGCCCGCGAGGAGCAGGAGGTCCAAGCCGCTTTCCAGAAAGGCATCACCGCCCTACGCGACTTCGTGGCGCCCAGCTCGCTGGAGTTCAGCAACACCCACTTCCAGCTCGGCACCCGCTACGCCCGGACGTACTACGTCTATGGCTACCCGCGGCAGCTCTACACCGGCTGGTTGAGCAGCCTGGTTAACCTCGACGAAGTGATTGATATGAGCATGTACGTCTATCCGGTAGAAAGCCAGGTAGTACTGGAAAACCTGCGCAAGAAAGTCACCCAACTAGAGGCCGGCATCCAGATCGAGGCCGAGAAAGGCCGCGTCCGTGACCCGGGCAAGGAAGCCGCCATTATGGACGCCGAGGAAATGCGCGACAAGCTGCAGGTCGGCGAGGAACGCTTCTTCCGCTTCGGCCTGTACTTCACGCTGTATGCCGGCAGCGTCGAGGAGCTGGACTTTATTTCCCAGAAGGTCGAATCAATGCTGGGCCAGCAACTGGTCTACAGCAAGGCGGCAACCTCGCAGCAGGAGCAGGGGTTGAATAGTACCATACCGCAGCTGGTTGACCAGTTGCAGATCCGGCGCAATATGAGTACTGGCGCCCTCAGCACCAGTTTCCCCTTCACCAGCGCTGACCTCAGTCAGGATACGGGGATCTTATACGGCATTAACATGCATAACTCCGGCCTGGTAATCTTCGACCGCTTTTCGCTGGAAAACGGCAATTCGGTGGTGTTCGCCAAGTCCGGCGCCGGCAAAAGCTTCGCCGTCAAGCTGGAGGCGCTGCGTAGCATGATGTTCGGAACGGAAATTTTCATTATCGACCCTGAGAACGAATACCAGCGGATGTGCGATGCCGTTGGTGGCGCATACGTCCGCTTGAGCCTGAATTCTTCGACCCGGATCAATCCCTTTGACCTGCCGAAAGTCGTCGATTCCGAAGAGGCTGACAATGCCTTGCGCAGCAACCTGATCACCCTGCTCGGCCTGCTGCGGCTGATGATGGGCGGTGCCCAGATCCAGATGTCTGGCGGCAATTCTTCGATGAGCCCGGCGCTGGCTCCTTCCGAGGAGGCCGACCTGGACGCGGCCCTGATCGAAACCTATGCCAAAGCTGGCATAACCAACGACCCACTGACCCATACCGGCACGCCACCGGCCATTATCGACCTCTATGACACCTTGCTGCACATGGGCGGTACCGGCCCGCAGCTGGCCCAACGGCTGCGCAAGTACACTACCGGTACGTTCGCGGGCATTTTCAGCCAGCAGAGCAATATCGATATCAATAATCCGCTGGTGGTCTTCAACCTGCGCGACCTGGAAGACGAGTTGCGGCCGGTGGCCATGTACATCGTGCTGAATTATGTTTGGAACAAGACCAAGTCTGATCAGCGTAAGCGTATCCTGGTGGTCGACGAGGCCTGGCAGTTAATGAAATACGAAGATTCGGCTAACTTCTTGTTCTCGCTGGCTAAGCGGGCCCGCAAGTATAATCTCGGTATCACCACCATCACCCAGGACGTCGAGGACTTCATGGGCTCGCGGATGGGCCGGGCGATTGTCGCTAACGCCTCAATGCAGTTTTTATTGAAGCAATCGCCATCAGCGGTCGACGTGCTAACTGATGTCTTCAAGTTGACAGCCGAGGAACGCAAACGGCTGAGCCAATTCCCGGTCGGTCAGGGCCTGTTCTTCGCCGGCCAAAACCACGTCCACATCCAGGTAGTGGCTAGCCCGACTGAAACCGGCCTGATTACCACCAACCCGGCCGAAGTCCAACAGATCGAGGCCGCCGCCAACGCCGAGACCGGCGAATTCAGCCAACCCCAGGGCACCATCGACCTCAATAACCGTCTCACCCCTGGCAGCGCCGGTAGCATCCAGCAATAAGCTATAATGTAAACCAGTAATGGTTAGAGTAACCGGATAAAATCAACATGGCTGATACAACAAGGCTGCCTGAGGAAGATAAACCCCAAATCCGTCCTGATCTGCGCGCCCGGGAAGGGATGGACTCCAACACGGCTGGCGGGCAATCATGGGCCGGCAGAAACTCTGCCGGCTCAGGTACTGGCGGAGCCAGCCAGAGTACTCGTGGCGTTAGCGGTGGCGCGACTTCAGGTACTGGTGGCAACACGGCGTCATATAATTCACCCAGTGATCTCAAAAATGCCGAAGAGTCACCAAAAGAAAGTGACGAGGATGATGACCGCGTTGGCAAAGGTTACACTTCAGATAACTACAACTCTACTCGTAAAGGGAAGTCTAGATTTAGAATCACCAGGCGGCGCGCGGCCATCGCTGGTGTCGGCACCACTACTATAGTCGGCGCGATCTTAGGCATTTCTTCGATATCTACCGGGCCATTGGAGTTCGTACATATAGCCCAGCTGCTGGATAAATTCCACTTCTCGAGCCAACAAGATGCCCAGGACGGCCGCCTGATGAAGATCGCTCGATACATAAAAGATCCTGACAAGCCCCAAAACACTCGTTTGGGTTTTGTTGGTAATAAGGTAGCTCACAATCTAGAGGCTAAGATGAAAGAGTCCACCGGCCTGTCATCTGACTACGATAAACGTTCCGGCCGTTTCAACGGCTACCTGGTTGACCGGTCGCATGATAACTTCAAGGGTATGAGCGACGAAGAGGTAAAAGCTCAGCTAGCCAAGCAATATGGCATCGACGAGAGCACCATCCACGGCACGGGTGACCACATGACATTCAACCCGGATACCGGCGGCATTCATACCCTCAGACGCTATCAATCCCAAACACGCATGGCTCGAACGCTCCTCGGCGAAGCCGGCTATTCCAAGGTGACCTCATATGTTGGCAGCAGGGTATTGGGCAAGCGGGCCGGCTGGACATTCCATCCTATCCAGGAGTTAGATGCCAGTATCCGCGCCAAGGCGCTTGAAAAGGGCAGCGACGCGATTGATAAACTCAAGGAGGAGGCTAGAAAAGCTAAGGTTAAGTACATTAGCGATGGTGTGGTGGCCGCTAATATAAATTCTGAAAATGGCTCTACGAAAGACGCGCACGGCAACCCGACAGATCCTGGCGCCACTACTGTCGCCGACAATGCGAACAGCGACAACTCCGAGGGCGGATCGACCGCCCAGGATATTAATAACGGCAAGGATACAACAAAAGATCTATCGAATAAACTGAGTACCAAAGCTATAGCCGGCGGCGCGGCGGGACTAGCCGGTCTTCTCTGCTTAGCTGAAGGGCTCAACGCCCAAGTAGAACAAGCCAAATTCGATAAGGCCGAGCTGCCGATGATGCGTATGGCCGGCGACGCTATAAGTACGGGCAGCCAGGTCCAAAGTGGTCAGGATATTAGCGCCCTGCAATTGGGATTCGACTCGGACCAATTAACTAGCAAAGACAGCAACGGCGCCGTCACCTCAACCTGGAACCAGGCACAGAGCATACAAGCCGTGGAGGGCCAGCCGCAAGCCGGGCCCGACATTCCCAAATCCGGGCAGGTGTTCGGTAATGGTGGCCCGTTTGACTTTTTGACTAGTATCCCTGCTCTGAGTCAAATCTGTAAGGCGCTGAGTGGCCCCTTCGGCATAATTGTATCGGTGATAACCGGGCCACTCAGCGCCTTGGTGTCTCAAGCTACCGCACCGCTCGTCGGACAGGCGACTGACGCGGCGGCTGGCTGGTTATCCGGCGCGCCGGTCAATCCCTTGGCTTCTGGGGCTGACTATGGAAACTTCATTAACTACGGCTCACGGTTGTCAGCCAACGAACAGTATGGCTCGGCGGGCGGTGTTCAGATGGATACTGCGGCCGAGCAACAGCTGGCCAGTGTCGAGAACGGCCTAGATGCGTCGGCGTTTCAATCCAAAAGCATTGCCTACCGCATTTTTAATCCCAACGACAGCCAAACGCTGGCCTCCCATCTTATAGATAATTATGGTTCATCCAGCGCGGTTCAGGACATGGCCACCATGACGCATAATTTCGGCAGTATCTTCAGCAGTGCCCTAAAGATACCGGCCACCTTGCTGTCGGGTGTTACGCACGCCGCTTCTCCACCGTATGATTGGCACGGGCTGAAGAAGGTCGGCTTCAGGACTGACCAGCTAGACGATTCTCAGTTCGACAACCCGTTTGACAACGCCTGTTATGTGGCAGGAGGTGGCTGTAGTCTCTCTACTGGCCGGACCGTGGCTGCCGGCCACGGCGTGCTGGACGGTCCGAACGGCACGGACTTAATTGGTCGGGCTGAGAAATGTTTTGGCGCCAAAATAACCGGCGATGGCACCATTACTTCGCCCTGGACCGTTGACGACTCGCAAGCCGTAAAATTCGACAACTCAGACTACCCATCCGGCGCATGCCAAAGTGGCAATCTTGATTGGATGCGCGTCCGCTTCTGGCTGCTGGATACCCAGACTATTGAGGGCTACGACTGCTACCAGGGTGGCACGGACTCCTCCGACCAATCCTGCACCGACAGCGGCTTTTCCAGCACAAGCTCAGGCACGACTACGCCCACACCAACTAGTAGCCCTACGGCTAGTAGCGCTCAAGATTTAGCCAATCAACTCCTTAACAGTCCGCATATAAGTTTTGACAGCTCGAACCCCAAATCATCACTTGAGGCTGCCGCCCAAGGTAACCCCTCGCCGGCCGGTGTCGATGAGTGCGGAGTACAGCACCCGCCAGTAAAAATAGACTCTAAGCTGCTGGCTTTCCTGGTAGACCTGTCGCAGGTAGACTCCTTCACTATCAATTCGCTGACTACTGGAACCCATGTTTGCGATTCGAACCACTATAAGGGGACCGCAGTAGACCTAGGTTGCGACGTAGACACCGCAAAGGCCGACAGTGTTGGCCAAAAGTATGGCATTTCCCACAATTATGAGTCATGTTCTACCAATCCGCCACACTGGCATTACTCTATAGGGGGTAGCTAGTGCTTACGTGTTTTTGGAAACGCATTTTGCCGGTTTTTCTCCTGGGCTTGATTCTGGCCTCTCAGTCGCTCATGACAGTAACGGCCTTATCAGACGCTCAGCAAAGATTATTCCTTGAGAATATAAACTACTTCGACATTAATCCGCAGTGTAACGCATCCGCGGCTAGCCCGAGCGCTGGCGGAGTAACCCCTGGCCCTGTATATATTATGGGCGACTCGATAACGGCCCTGGCCAAAAGCACCTACGAAAATAAATTTAGCGGTGGCGGCTGGTCAGCGACCGTCAACGGCTTGAGCAGCCGTCAGATTCAGGGTGGCGTGAGCCCGGACGGCTTAAGCGCTCTGAGCAATGACCAGTCTACAATCGGACAGGCCCACGCGATTATAATCGCTTTGGGAACCAACGGTATAACCAACAGTGCCGCCTCAACTAAAAGCCTGGTCCATCAAGCCATGACGAAAATCAAGGGCTATGATACCCAAAACGCGCCGATTTTCTGGGTGAACGTCCTCGACACCGGGTATGACGCGGCTTCCAAGACCACCAACCAGGCCATCAAAGACGGCGTTGGCAGCGACGGCACCGTAATAGATTGGTACAGCGAAGCCAAGAGCAAGGCTGATCTTTCTTCTTTTAACGGAGGCGTCCATCCTACCAAACAAGCGGATATCGACCTCCTGGTTAACCTAGTTTACAATTCGGTGACCAGTTCTAGCAGTACCAGTAGCCCTCCTGGCGGCACCGGCAATGGGGTCACCTTCGATGACAGCCAGAGCTCAGACACCGGCGGCCAGACCACGATTGACGATGACGGCATCGATCCGAGCCCAACTGGCAGCGGAGACCACCAGAGCGGCACAACGTACCCTGGGCTGGGCGCTCTACACACCAACTTTATAGCGCTCAATCCAGGCTGGGCGTCGGCGCACGGAATAGTTATTGGCGACGTTGCCATGCTCACCTACCACGGCAAGACGGTATACGCCGTATATGGCGACAATCACGCGGGCAATACGGTGCACGCGGAAATCTCAGTTAAGGCTGCAATGGGGTTAACCGGTGTCAATGATGCCGCTAAAGCCGATGTCACCAGCCTATCTGGTGTTCATACTGTAGTCTATATCAACACGCACTCGCAGCTTAATGGCTCAGTTGACCAGAGCAAAATCGACCAGATTGGCGCCCAGGCATCAGGTGGTGGTAATCCGAGCAGTGGCTCAGGCACCGGAAGCTGCTGCGACACCTCGGCAACGGGTGGAGATGTATCAACTTTAACAGGCAGCGACAATCAGCATAAGGCCTTCAATTTCTTTGTTCAGGAAGGACTCTCCCCAGCCCAGGCTGCAGGGGTTTTAGCCAATTTAATTAATGAGTCTGGCGTGGACCCTACGAATGGAGGATCTCCGACTAATGGTGTTGGTTTCGGCATCGCCCAGTGGACTTTCACGGCGCGGCAAGCTCCCTTAATTGCTTTTGCCGCCTCGCAAGGTAAGCCGGTAACAGACCTCCTGGTCCAGCTACAATTTATGTGGCATGAACTTAGCGCGGATTATAAAAGCACTCTGGACAGCGTAAAACAAATAGCTGGCAATGACGCCAGTGCCGCTGGCCAGGCTGCGGTTGTTTTCAGAGACGGGTATGAAGCGTGCAATATGGCCCACACAAGCTGCTCGGACCGCCAAAGCGTTGGCGAACAAACGTTCCAGACGTACGGCAACTCTAGCAGCGGAAGTACTGGAGGCTCAACGGGCGGAAGCTGTTCTAGCAGCACCGCGCCTGGCGGATTTACTAACCCCTTCTCGGGAGGATGGGAGCCAAACCGTCTGGATATGGGTTACGACGGAACATTTAAAGGACAGATCGTAGCGCCGTTTGCGGGTACGATTACCTTCGCGGCCAATTCGTTCTCCAATTGGGGGGGCTACATTGAAATTAAAGCCGATAGCCCCATTTCCGGACTGCCGACGACCACGCTGTACTTCGCCGAGGGAATTACGCCAATCGTGCAATCTGGGCACGTTGACGCGGGGCAACCGATCGCCGACCCGACCCCTTCTCCGTGGAACGGGATTAGTGGCAACATTGAGTGGGGGGTGGCCAAAGATGGTCCTCCCTGGCCCAGCAATACATACGTATATGGCCAGTGTGGTTCGCAAGGGGCAAAAGATTCGGTTTTGGCATTCTCCCAGTGGGCCCAACAGACCCTTAAAGTTGCCCCGCCTTCTGAAACAAGTAACGCAGGTTGCCCATGATTGCTACTTTTATTAATCTGATGGAGAATTAAAGCAATGCAGAAAAAGTTACTACTTATCGGTTCAGGGGTGGCGTTGATTATTGTTCTTTTCGTGCTTGTATCTGCCTATTACTCCAATGTTACCCAGCCAACCGCCGCCGGCACAGGTAGCAGCTCTCCGGCAATCCCGCCAACGTTCACAGGGGAAGACACCCTTATAAACATTGGCATAACAAGTGACCAAGTGACCAACATGGAAAAGTCGCTTGAACAATATCTAAGTTCTGACGGCCAGGCCCCGCATATGGTTGGTTTTAGTTCGCTGCAAAAATTATCAGTGAATAAAAACGCACCGACTCCTATATGGACAGTTGCATTTCTCGTGCAATTAGACGATAAAAATGCCTACAAAGCTAAAATGGACTACTTTGGTCCGTCTGGGATCAGACTATATTTATATGGTCAGAACGACCCTACGCTACTTTACGACTCCCAAAACGTCGGAGGTTCGCCCGACAGCCTATGAAAAAAGTTTACTTGTTTTTAATCCTAGGCTTTGCCGCGATTGGCATACTGGTGTCGTTGGTTAACTATCTCTCTACTGGCAAGATTATTATCACGACTAATAATAAGGGGAGCTTAATTACCCTGCAAAGAGTCGGCCAAGGAAAAGCATTCACTAAAACAGGCCTTAGCTCACTTTCTACCACTGCGCGCCATGGACTTTATACTGCTACTGTTAAAAACGGCTCTCGGATAAGTATTCGGGTTATTGATTTTCATAAGGGACATAAAACACTACGGTATTCGATTAATCCTTCGGGTTTAGAAACTGTTGAGCCGGTTGCTTACCAAAATGCCAAAGATATTACAAGCAGTAGTAGCCAAATGCTTTATGTAGATACGCCTAGCGGTTATTTAAATAAAATTGATGCTCAGAACAACATCCTCCCCCTTAATTCAGCACAACAGCTGCAAACAGTAAAATGGGCTAGTCCTTCGTTCGGCGTCGGTCAAGATGGCAGCGGTCATTTATACACCGTTATTAATAGTTCTGTTAGCCCCTTACGCGTACCTTTTTCTTATGGCACCGCTAGAGTGAATTTCGCGGTATCGAGCAGTAAACAAATTTATGTCTCATATGGCGCAGACGTTTATGCGGGCGGTCAGAGCGGAAATTTAAAGAAAATATATACTGCGCCCTATTCCAATTTAGTAATCGCGTCCCAGGCAAATCAAGTAGCGATTGCTGGCGAAACGGAAGGAGAGAGTGCTAATTCCTCCACCCCCTTACTTGTTACCATAAGCGTATCCGGTAAAGTGATCAAGAAGAGCGTGAAGGGGGAAATCAGAAGGCTAGAGTGGTCGCCAAACGGCAACTACTTAGTAAGTACAAATGAATCATTCGCGACTATTTACGATACTTCGCTGAGCCAGATTGCTACAGTCCCGGCTGCTTCGCCTGTCGGCTATATAGCGTGGTTGGATAATAATACGTTCTTATACGCGCTGAATAACGAGTTGTGGTCATATGATTTATCCGCGCAAGGAGCAGATTTAGTGGCTACTATGCCGTTTCTTGCTAACGCCATAACAGGCTTGGCAATCAGCGGCGACAAATCATCTGCCTATCTAACTTCGATTCTTGGGTCTGCCAATAGTTATGCCGTTCTGCGCGTTGGCCTGAGGGGACAGCAAGTTCCTGGCTATCTATCTAAGCTACAGGATATTTTGCCTTTGACGCTAAGCGATTGTTCGTTAAGCTTGGTTAACTTCACACAGCCTGCCACTATTTTGGTCAAGGCCTTTCCGGATAGTAATTTAAGCAGTCCTCAAGCCTACCTGCAAGAGGCTCAGAACGAACTTAAGCAAGATGGCTTTGATATAAATACACTTACGTTCAAGCTGGTGTCGGGTTATTAACCCAGTGGAATAACATTGCACTTAGCGGCGAAGTGCTGCAAGACAATGTCGGCGTCGGTGGTAGTAATAAAGGTTTGGTAGGTGGCCAGGTGGTCGGTCAGGGCGTGGCGGCGCTTGCCGTCGAGTTCGCTGAAGACGTCATCGAGCAAGAGTAGGGGGGGCTGGCCGTCGCGGGCGGCTTGGATGACTTGGAGCTCGATGATCTTGAGGGCCAGGACGGCGGTGCGGACTTCGCCGCGCGAAGCCACTAATTGCGCCAGGCGACCGTCGAAAGTGATCAGTAAGTCTTCGCGGTGCGGCCCGCTGCCGGTGAAGCCGCGCAGCTGGTCGTCGACCCGGTGGGTCTCTAGGCGCTTTAATAATTGGCTTTCGTATGATTCGACCGGCCAGCGGCTGTCGTAGGCCACCGTGACCTTAGTTTTGGTGTGCGAAAGCTGTTGATAGAGTTTGGTTATTTCGGCGTTAATGGTGCCGGCCAGTTGGCTGCGGGCCCGGGCGACCTGGCCGGCCAGTTGGCTGAGCCGGACATCCCAGGGGAATAACTGGTTTTGCGGCGCGGCCGGCGACTGTTTGAGCAGGTTGTTGCGTTGGGCCAAGGTGCGCTTGTATTGGCGGCGTGTGGCGCCATAGCCAACCACAGTTTGCTCCAGCAAGTCGTCCAGGTAGTCGCGGCGGCGTTCCGGGTTGCCGGCCAGCATCTGTAAGTGGTTTGGCTCGAATAGCACGACCGACAGGCTGTGCGCCATGGTCAAGCGCTTATAGGTATTGCCATCTACCTCGTATTGCTTGTCGGGCGGCTCACGGGTGAGCTTGACGGTGCGGCGGCCGGAGGTCTCGCTATGGCCGTCCAGCCGCGCCCAGGGCCGCTTAAACCTAATAAGTTCGCCGGCAGCGGCCCGGTACGAGCTGCCGCGGGCCAATACCAGGACTGCCTCCAGTATGCTGGTTTTGCCGCTGGCGTTTGGCCCGACGATAATATTGACGCCGCCGCTCAGCTCGAAAGAATCGTCTTTGAACAAGCGGAAGTCCTGCAGCCTCAGGTCGGTTATCATACAGGTTATTATACGGGTGCGGGCCGCTTAGCTTTTTAGCGGCATGATGATATGTAGGTAATCAGCTGCTTTGGGATCGCGCAGCATGGTCGGCTCCAGCTTACCATTGAAGCCGAACTCCACGTCTTCGCCCGACATCACCCCAAGGGCGTCCAATAGGTAGCGTGAATTGACCGTAATACTGCCGCTGCCAGTGACTTTGGCAGTTGCAGTGGCGGTGTTCTCGCCCAGCTGCGAGGCTACTGAGCGAATACTAAGCTGCTGGTCAGCCTCGTCGACGGTTATCGTCACGCTGCCGGCGCTTTCGCGGGCGAACAAGCTCGATACCTTTGTCACGTTGGTCAGGTCGACCCGGGTGAGGCTAACTTGGGTAGAGAATTTTTCAGGGATTAGTTTGCGATAGTCAGGGTATTTACCGTCAACTAAGCGGGTCACCAGCTCAATATCGGCAACTTTAAATAATACTTGTTGGTCGTCATTCGTTACCTGGATATCTTCATCGTCATCACTTAATACCCGCAATAAATCCTGCATTGCCGAGGCTGGCACTAAGAGTTGGGTAGCTTGCTTGCTGGCGCTAAGTTGTTTTTCGGCCAGGCGGTAACTATCGGTGGCGGCCATATAGAGTTTACCCTCGAGAGTGTGTAATAAAATTCCTGTTAACACCGGCCGGGTTTCGTCGTTCGAGGCGGCGAAGACCACTTGTTGTAGCGCTTTTTTAAATAAACCGCTCTTGATCGTCCAGCTTTTTCCGTCGCTAATAGCTGGCATAACAGGGAAGTCGTCGGCGATGATTCCGTTAACGACTGATTTATACTGGTCGGTACTGACATGAAGTTTGGTTTCCTGTAAATCCAATTCAATGACGCCGTCCGGCAAACTACTGACAAAATCTTGCATCAGGCGGGCCGGCACGGTAATCGAACCCTCGTTTTTCACTTTGGCGCCGATGTAGTGGGTGATGGCAATATCGAGATTAGTCGCTGATAAGCTTAGGCGGTTATTACTGGTTTTAATTAACACGTTGGCTAAGATCGGTAGGGTGCCGCGGCTATTAGCTACCCGGGCAACTGAATTAAGCGCCCGGTTTAAGTTCTCCTGAGTAACTTGCAGTTTCATACACACCTCCTAATTAATAAGTTATTAGATATACTTAGTCGTTCTTTATTATAGGCGCTGTGGATGATTGGTATAACTAGGTATTTAACAGATATAATTAAAAGTTTATGAAGGTTGGAAAAGTCTTGAATAAGGTTGGTAAAATATGTGGCGAAAATGTTTAAAACAGCCACTAATAACGAACAGGCTGCGGTAAAGACACTACTTATACCACTTATTATCACCCGCCTACCCACAGGTCGTCCCCATACTAAGACCATATTTTTAAGCATTGAGGTGCTCCCGGATTTCGCTAATAGCCATGCGCAACGAGGCGTCGGAGCGGGCATCGCGGTCAATTTTGGCGACCGAATGGATGGCGGTGGTGTGGTCTTTGCGACCTAATTCGCGGGCAATCTTCGGGAAACTCAGCTTCAGCTCATTGCGCAGCATGTACATGGCGACTTGGCGCGGCACGACGATATCCTTATCACGCTTGGGGCCGACGATATCCTCGAACGGAATTTGGAAATGCTTGGCCGTGCGCTCGATAATTTGCTTGGCGCTGAGGTGTTTCGGACGGGCGTGGCTGACATTTAATAAGCTGGTGGCGATAGCTAGAGTCGGCTCTAGGCCGCGCATTTCACAAAACGCCAGCAACTGGTTGAGCGCGCCTTCCAGTTCACGGATATTGGTCTGGATATTAGCCGCCAAATAATCCACAACCTCGTTGTCTAGCTCGGTATTGTGGGCTTGGGCCTTGGTCTGGACAATGGCGCAACGCGTCTCAAAGTCTGGGATCTGCATATCGATACTCATGCCGCCGGCGAAACGCGAGCGCAACCGGTCCTCGAGCGTAGGGATATCCTTAGGCGGTTTGTCAGCGCTAATAATAATCTGCTTGTTAGCCTGGTGGAGGGCGTTAAAGGTGTGGAAGAACTCCTCTTGCATCTTCTCTTTGCCGGCTATGAACTGGATATCGTCGACAATCAGCGCGTCGGCCGTCCGGTAGTGGCTGGCGAAGGCCGCCGTCTTGCGGAAGCGCAACGCGTCTACGAACTCCTGGACGAACTGCTCAGTCGAGATATATAAGACCTTAGTACCTGGTTTGCGGGCTGCCAGAATGTTGCCAACCCCTTGGATCAGGTGCGTCTTGCCGATACCGACGCCGCCATACAAAAACAACGGATTATACTTGGTGCCCGGTTGGCTGGCCACCGCCTGGCAGGCCGCGAAAGCCAGCTCGTTGCTGCTGCCAACGATAAAGCTGTCGAGGGTGTAGCGTTCGTTCAAGCCCTGGCGGTAGGAATGGGCCAGGCCGCCGCCAAGCGTGCTTTGCCGGCTTTTTTCAGCTTGCCGGACAGGCTCCGCGCCAAACTCGGCCGCCGAAGACTGGCTGCCAGTGTCGGGCGTTTTCGCCGAGCGTTTACTAGTGCCGGACGAAACTATTTTGTATTCGACATTTTTGGCCACCAGGCCGTTTTTGGCGAGCGTTTTAATGATTAAATCACTGTATTTACGTTCTAACTGCTGCTTAATAAAGATATTGGTAACACCGATGATAGTGGTTTCGTCGGAATGTTTTACCAGCGTCGTGCCCTTAAACCAGGTGATAAAGTTGCCGTGCGATATAGATAGCTCGATTTCCCCTAAAACCGCCTGCCATAAAGCATCCTCCTGCATCAAACCTCCGTTGACCTCTCACTATACGGCAGTTTAGGTAGGTTTTCCACACCTAATCAGCGGCAGTTTAGCCGTGACCTTAAAAAAACCTGTAACAGCGTCTATTTATGCACAGCACCGAGCCATACCTGTTAATCTGTGGATAATAGCTGCCTATAAGTGGACAACCCTTGCCTATAAGCGACTAATTATTGTCAAAACCACACGGCCGGCCGGCCGATAGCCCCACTTTACAAACAGGGGTGTCATCGGTATAGTAGGGGGCAATGCCAAAACGAACCCACCAACCCAAGAAACGTTCCCGCGCCCGCGAGCACGGCTTCCTGAAGCGTATGGCCACCAAAGCCGGCCGCCGCGTCCTCAAACGGCGGCGCATCAAAGGCCGGGCGAAACTTTCGGCCTAGGGCTATGATTGGCGCCGGCCACCGCTTCCACGGCTATGGCAGCCTCAATGGGGTCTACCGGCGCGGCCAGAGCGTGCGCGGGCCGATGACCAGCTTGAAATTCGCCAGTCGCGAGCCAAACCGGCCGTATCGTGTCGCCGTAGTGGTGAGCCGCAAAGTCAGCAAGTCGGCGGTAGTGCGCAACCGTATCCGTCGCCGGGTTTACGCCGCGGTCCGTGTGGCCAAAGACGGCATACCGCCCGGTACCGACCTGGTTTTCACCGTCTTTGACGAAGCGCTGGCCGAGTTGCCGGCCGCCGAACTGCAGGCGGACATAGCCCGCCTGCTCCAGAAAGCCGCCGGGCGGTTAGCCGGCTGACCGACAGCGCTACATGCTATAGTAAAACGTAACACGCCAAGAGAATGAACGGGAGCCGTAATGTTTACGACACTAATTGTCCAACCAATTTTTAACCTGCTGGTGCTGATCTACGCGCTGCTGCCCGGCCATAATTTCGGCCTAAGCCTGGTGATCTTTACGATCCTGATTCGTTTGTTACTCTGGCCGCTTATTAGGAAACAACTCCACCAAGCCAAGGCCATGCGCTCGCTGCAGCCAGAGATAAAGAAGGTCAAGCAGGCCGCCAAAGGCAACCGTACCAAAGAGTCGCAAATGCTCATGGAGCTGTACAAAGAGCGGGGTATTAACCCCTTCGCCACCTTCCCGATCCTGATTGTCCAGCTGATTATCCTGATCGGTCTGTACAGCGGCCTGCGGCGAGTGATTAGCGATCCGCACAACCTGGTCACCTTTGCTTATCCGAGCTTGCAGCACCTCGGCTGGATGCGTGGGCTGGCGCACAACATCCACCTCTTTGATAACACCTTGTTCGGCTTCGTTGACTTGGGCCGCGCCGCGCTTGGCAAGGGCGGCATCTACTGGCCGGCCATGTTTATTGTCCTGGGTAGTGCCGTAGCGCAATTTTACCAGAGCAAACAGCTGCTGCCGGACACTAAAGACCAGCGCGGGCTGCGCGATATCCTGAAGAGCGCCAGTGATGGGAAGCAGGCCGACCAGTCCGAGGTGAACGCTGCTGTCGGCCGCAGCACGCGCTACCTGCTGCCGGTTATGATCTTCCTATTTACCGTCAATATCGCCTCGGCGCTGAGTCTCTACTGGCTGGTGGGCGGCGTGGTGGCCTTCATCCAACAAGCGATTGTCCTTAATAGGGATGAGACCGAGATGGAAGCCATCGCCGACAAGCCCGGCAAAGACCTCTCCGCTATCCCGGAAGCCGAAATTGTCGCCAGCCCTAAAAAGAAAGCTTCCAAAACGACAAAAAAACAGAGGAAGAAAAAACGATGAACGAGCCCATGGAAGAGGCCATCCGCTACGCCAAAAAGTACCTGGAGGACCTGCTATCGTTCTTCGGCCTCAACACCGACGTCCATGCCACCAGCGACGACGAGGTCATCCAGCTCAACGTACCCAGCACCCACCTCAACGGCTTCCTGATCGGCCAGCGCGGCGACAACATGCGCTCGCTGCAGTACCTGACCAGCACGGCGCTCAAGAACAACGGTTTCGAGCACAACCGAGTCAACGTCGACGTCGCCGAATATAAGAAACAACGGGCCGACCGCCTGCGCGAACGGGCCGCGGAGTGGGTCAAGCAGGTTCGCGACTCCGGCGAGCCGATGGACCTGCAACCAATGAACGCCGCCGACCGCCGGGTGGTCCACCAGCTGGCCGCCGAGTACGGTCTGACCAGCGACTCGGCTGGCGAAGGCCGCGACCGGCACATCGTCCTGCAAAAACCCTCGGAATAATTAGTCGCTCAGGGCTTGGTTATAGACGGCCAGGGTTTGTTCAGCCATGCGCTGCCAGGAGTATTTTTTGGCCTGCTCGGTACCTTTTTTAATTAGTTCGTTACGTAAATTCTTATCTGTTAAGACGTCATTTATAGCGGCGGCCATGGCCGGCACACTGAGTGGGTCGAAGTAGTGGACGGCCGTGCCGTAGATTTCCGGCAGGCAAGTGGCATTGCTGCTGACGACGGGCGCGCCGTGGGCCATGGCTTCCAGGCCGGGCAGGCCGAAGCCTTCGCTGAGCGACGGGAAAACGTAGGCCTGGCAATGTTCATACAGCCACCGCAATTGGCCATCGCTAACGAAGCCTGTAAAAAACACCCCGCCAATGTTCGCTTTTTGTACGAGTTTTTCGATTCGCCGATAATTAGCATCCTGCTTGCCAGCCAGCACCAGCACCAGGTCCGGATGTTGCTGCTTGAGCGCGCCAAAGGCCTCAGCCAAGCGCTCCAGGTTTTTATGCGGCGTTGGCCGCCCCACATACATGATGAACTTTTTACCAGTCAGCCCCGGCAAAGCCTCGGGCTGGTTGCCGATTACATCAGCCGCCTCGTACGTGACGGTGATTTTGTCCGGATTTACCCCGGTGAACTTGGCCAGGCCGCCTTTTACAAAGTTGGAGCAGGCCAAAATTACTGCTGACTTCCTGGCAACTTGCTTGACCACCCGCCTGTAGACCAGCCGCTTAAGTGTAAAAACCACCCGTGGCTTGGCTGGGTTGCGAAATCGCATGGTCGTGAGGTCGTGCATGGTTGTTATGACTTTGCCCTTGTAAAACACCGGCTGGTGATCTTTGCCGAAGTGCACTAAGTCCGCATTCAAATTGCTTAACTGGTGCTTAAAGCCAATCTGCTCGGAAAAAGTGAACTCTTTATATGGACAAGCCACTTTCTTGAAACGGGGGTTATCAAGGTGACAAGCTTCCATATCACCAGGTTTGAGCAGAATTATATAATCATGCTCGGCATCTAACGGCTGCAGATATTGGATTAGCTTGGAAATATACTTGCCAGTACTGCTGGAGTACTCACGGGCGTCAATGACGATTTTGCTCATTAACTAATAATACAAGATGTTATACTCTGATCATGGCAAAACGGGCGTTAATCACGGGAATTACTGGTCAGGATGGATATCATTTGGCAGAATTATTACACAAAAAGAAGTATCAGATATATGGCCTGATCCGCGGCCAGCAGAACCCCAAACGACGTCGAGTCGAGCATGAGCAGTCCTACGTCAGGCTCATCGAAGGCGACCTGACTGATCCCGCCTCGCTAGTCCGGGCGATTGAAACCTCCCGGCCTGACGAGATCTACAACCTGGCGGCCATCAGTCATGTCGGCTACTCTTTTAAGACACCAGAACTGACAGCTGACGTAACGGCCAAGGGCGTATTAAATATGTTGGAGGCTATACGCCAAACCGGCGGCGCGAAGACGGTTCGCTTCTACCAGGCTTCAACCTCAGAAATGTTTGGCGGCCTGGACTATAATCGGCCCGGTAAAGGCTATGACGAAGATGCCTTATTCCATCCTCGTAGCCCTTATGGCGTGGCTAAGCTATATGGCCACTGGATTACCAAAAATTACCGAGAAAGCTATGACATGCACGCCAGTTGCGGTATCCTGTTCAACCACGAGGGCGAGCGCCGCGGCCTGGAGTTCGTGACTCGTAAGATCAGTAATGCAGTTGCCCGGATTCATTTGGATAAACAGGACCACATTGAGCTAGGCAATCTGGACGCTAAGCGTGACTGGGGCTACGCCGGCGACTATGTCGAGGGTATGTGGCTGATGCTGCAGCAGGCCAAGCCCGATGACTATGTCCTGGCGACTGGCGAGACGCACTCCATTAAAGATTTCTTGGAGCTGGCATTCAAAGAAGTCGGTATCGATGACTGGAAGCCTTACGTCAAGCAAAACCCGGAATTTATGAGACCCGCCGAAGTAGACATTTTATTAGGCAATCCGGCCAAGGCCGAAAAAAAGCTTGGCTGGAAGCGCCAAGTCGACTTCCCGGCCCTCGTCAAGCTGATGGTCGAGTATGATATCGGCCTGGAGTCAGCTAGCGACCAGATAGCGAACTAATCCCGCTGGCGCCAATCAGCGATAACGTCGGTTAAGGTCTTGTCGAGGCCAATCCCAGGTTGCCAGCCAGTATCTTTGGAAATCTTATCGTGGCTGCCAGCAATTAACGGCGTGTCGGATGGCCGCAGCTTGGCTGGGTCTTGTTTGAGCTTCGGTTTAACACCAGCAGCTGTACAGAGACCGTCCAGGATCTCATGGCCGCTCAAGGGCTTGCCGGAGCAGATATTATAAACTTCGCCGGAACGGCCCTTTTCCAATAGCAAGCGGTAGGCGTGGACAATATCCCTGACATCGGTGTAATCACGGTTGGCTTCCAGGTTACCGACTGCTACTTCTGGTTGAGAGGTCTTTTCAATGGCGACGATTTGCTGGGCCAGGTCAGGCACGATAAACCCGAGTCCTTGGCCAGGACCAATATGGTTGAAAGGACGGGCGATAATGGCTTCAAACCCCCGGCTTTCGTAATACTGGGCCAACTGCTCCTGGCCAAGCTTGCTGACGGCGTAAGGAGAGTTAGGCAGTACCGGCGACTCCTCGCTGAGAGGCTGGGTTGCCGAGGGGTCATACAGGGTAGCGCTGCTGATAACCAGGAATCTCGGCCTGGACTGCTGGGACAGGGCGGCCTCAAACAGGTTGATTTCAATACCCATATTAACGTCTATATACTCCATTGGCTTATCAAAAGACGGCCCGACAGCGGCCAAACCGGCCAAATGCACCACGCCACTTACACCAGCGAAATCTATCTGCTTGGCCTGGTCCGGCTTGGTCAGATCAAGCATCATAAACTTGACCCCCTCCGGCGCATCAAGCGCCGGTACCTGAGAACCACCAACGGCGATTACCTCGCAGCTATTATCCAACAACTCATGTACCAAGTGCTTGCCAACAAAACCATTCGCCCCGGTAACGAGAATCTTACTCATATGTTTCCCTTTCTCAAAATTTTCCGCCAAAATGCCCGTAGTTTGCGTAGCGCCCTGGCATTTGGTGGCAGGTCGTGCACTATAATTGACCAGATGTACTCATCGCTAACCTTTCTATTATGCTGGATCTGCCGTCGCTCACCACGTTTTTTTAGTAGCAAGGCGGAACCCTTCAAGTCACCTTTGAGGGCTGGCCAGCCCTGGCCCTGGCCGATCGCCCGTAGCAAAAAAAGTGAATGGGCCAGCGTAAACCGCCAACCGACCCGCCGCAGATACTTTTTGGGAACGTTCTTGTACCATAACAACTGCAAATTTTTCATGGTTTGATAAGTGGTAAATCCCTTGAGCTTACTACCGGTGGCGCCAATTTGGTGGTAGGCCACAGCTTCTGACACATAGCGGACCTTCCAGCCAGCCAACTGGGCCCGGAAGCTCAGGTCGACATCTTCGTAGTAAGCAAAGAAATCCTCGTCAAACAGGCCAATTTTATCCAGCATCTTTACTCTGTATAAACTTGCCCCGCCGCTTGCACCAAAAACTTCAGCCTCCCCATCATACTTATCAATGTTTTTTTCTCCCCGTCCGCGGGGATAGGGCAAACCCCAGGCGGTGTAGTAGTCACCTGTGCTGTCGATCTGTTTACCATCCGCATTCAGCAGTTTGCAGGCGGCAATGCCTACGCGTGGATGGTTATCAAGATAGGCAACCAGACGTTTGAGCCAATCCTTATCGGCCACTGCATCATTATTAAATGCCGCGGCATAGGAGGTGCCCAGCTCCATGGCACGTTTGAAACCCGGGTTTACGCCGCCGGCGTAACCGCGGTTGGTCAAATGCTGAATCAGCTCGACATCCGGATACTGTTCGATAATCGACAACGAAGCATCGTTTGAACCATTGTCAATCACTATTATATGACAAGCCAGAGTCTGTGTTAGTAGTGAATCCAGACAGCTAGCTAATCTGTCAGCACCATTCCAATTCGGCACGATCACCACGGGTTTAAACATCGACGAAGCCTGTCATTTCCTCTATAATACTCTAAAATAATGCGACATATTTACTCCAAACAAAATCGCGCGTTACTGAGCGAGCTCGTCAGGACGGACTTTAAGCTTCGCTATCAGGGTTCTGTTCTTGGCTATGCCTGGTCGTTACTCAAGCCGTTATTGCTGTTCATTATTCTATACATAGTCTTCGTGAAGTTCTTGAAATTAGGCAATGGCGTTCCGCACTACCCAGTATATTTACTGCTTGGCATCGTACTCTGGAACTTCTTTAACGAAATGACTATGCAGAGCCTCGGTTCGATCGTCGAGCGCGGCGACCTGATCCGCAAAATTCGTATCCCGCGCTGGATTATCGTCCTCAGCAGCAGTATTTCGGCCCTAATCAACCTATTCTTAAACCTCTTGGTAGTAGTGCTTTTCATGTTCATCAACCATGTCGACCTGCTGCGCACCACTCTATGGCTGCCGCTGATACTGATCGAGGTTTACCTGTTCGCGTTGGGCCTATCTCTCTTCTTGTCGGCGGCCTTTGTCAAATTTCGTGACGTTAACTACATCTGGGAAGTGCTGCTGCAGGCCGGCTTCTACCTGACACCGATCCTATATCCGCTGTCACGCATCCCGAACCTGACCGCCCAAAAGCTAATCCTGATCAACCCCATGGGCCAAATCATACAGGACGCCCGTTACAGCACAGTTACACACGAGACAGTCACCGGCTATCACATCTTCCAGGGCGGTTGGTACACATTTATTCCTTTTATCATCGTTGTGGCGGTACTGCTGGGCGGCTTGGCGTACTTCCGCAAGGAATCTAAATACTTCGCGGAGAATATCTAATTATGAGTGACGAAGTTGTCATAAAAGTCGATGGGATTAGCAAGACTTTCAAGCTGCCTCACGAAAAGAATAATTCCATCAAGGGCGCAGTCGTTAACTTTTACCACCGAAAGCGTACGTTCGAAAAGCAGCAGGCGCTCAATGACATTTCCTTTGACGTCAAAGACGGTGACTTTTTTGGGATTGTCGGCCGTAACGGCAGCGGCAAAAGTACCCTGCTGAAGATGTTGGCCGGTATTTATTCGCCCAGCCAGGGCGCTATACATATCAACGGCAAGCTGACGCCGTTCATCGAACTGGGCGTTGGTTTTAACCCGGAACTGACCGGGCGGGAAAACGTTTTCCTCAACGGCGCGCTGCTCGGTTTTAACCGCAAAGAGATGGCGGCCATGTACGACGATATCGTGGAGTTCGCCGAGATCAAGCGTTTCATGGACCAGAAACTCAAGAATTACTCGTCTGGTATGCAGGTCCGGCTGGCTTTTTCAATCGCCATACGGGCCCAGAGCGACATTTTGCTGCTGGATGAAGTCCTGGCGGTCGGCGACTCGGCCTTCCAGCAAAAATGTTTCAACCACTTCGAGAAGTTAATTCATGAGAAAAAGACGGTAGTTTTTGTGTCGCACGACATGTCGGCCGTGACCAGGTTTTGCACCGAAGCCATCTACATTAAAGACGGCAAGCTTATTAAGAGCGGCTCTCCCTTCGAAATTGCCGAACTATACAAAATGGAAAACATCGAAGTGCCTACGCTGGACAAAAAACAAGCTGCCAAACTTTCGGTCCAGCATCATATCGAAACCGAAATAACGGAACAAACGGCAGACAGTTTGCGCATCCGTTTTTCATATGCCTCGGACGGCAAAGACGATATGTACATCGGTTTTTCCGTACTCAAAGACGGTATATCGGTCGCCGAGATGACTACCTCGCCCAAACAACCGCTTCGCGGCAGCGGCAAGGCTTCGTACGAGCTTGATACCGAAGCCTTCAACCCGGGGGTATACCAGCTGACAGTCGTCCTATGCAGGGTAGTGGGCAGGGAGTTGCTGAACGTTGGTGAACTCCCCGTCAAGTTCAAGGTAGATGGCGTGGAAGATGTGACACGGGCGGCCGCCCTAAAACTGGCTAATACCTGGAAATACTGATTTTTCAATACATCTTTAAGGTATATTCGGACTTGCGATCATGGTACCAGGTGTCCTGGAAGCTTTTCTTGGTTTTTAATTTGGTGTAAGGATCCTTCTTATCTCGATACAAGTCCCAGGTCAAATGATAGGCTTCGGCGTGCTTGGTACGCGCCCACTTTTTACCCAGGATCTCATAGCAATAGTGGTGGATAGTGCCATCAACGAAGTTTAGGTTCTTTTCATTTTTCCATTTCATAAAGTTCCAAAACTCGCCGCCTCTAAATAACAAAAGGTGGCAGCCGGTCAGGGCTTCGAAAAAAGTAGGGTAACTTTGTTTGTCCGGAGGAACCCAATCCTTTGCAGCGGGGAAAACAGCTAGAGGTAAGTTAGATTTGTCCAAGCTAATACCGCAAGCGAATACCCCAGGATTATGTTTCAAAATCGCAACCTCTTCATCGAGCCAGTCTTTATTACGTACAACCAGATCCCCGTCAGTTACGAGAACAAAGGGCGCTTTTCTTACTTTTTGCAGCTCTGCGTTTATGGCTGTGTCAAAAGCAGTACTTGTAATGTTGCTCTCAAACAGGTAGTAGCGGCTTATTAGCCCCTGTTCACCGTACGAGTCAATAATTTTGCTAATGTCTGGAGTTTTATCGCTAGGGTTTTCAATGACTACAATATCAAGCCTATCGGCATATTTAACTAGAAAGTCCAGAGTTTTTTTAATGATATCAACTTGGTCAAAGACCAAAACATAGCATGGTATTTTCTTGTAGGATTTTCTTTTTATCAATCTCACTATCTGATTATAAGTCTTTTTATCATATAATTGGTACACAGCACGTTTAAGTATAAATTTGAGAGTAAGACCTGTTACCGAGATATCTATTGATAAAGCGAACGGAGCGTTACGATGATTAATGAACGAAAACTCATAAAACTGCACCTAGCCTGCGGAACCAATGTCGTGGGCAAAGGCTGGACTAATATTGATAATAATTCAGATCATAATATAGAAAAAAAATTGGATTTGAACTGGGACCTAAGAAAGTCGTTACCTTATAAGGACGACTACGCCGACATGATCTTCCACGAGCACTTTATTGAGCACCTGCAAAAGACTGAAGGCGAAGAGTTCTTAAGAGAGTGCTATCGCCTACTAAAACCGGGCGGCGCGATGCGTATCGGCTGGCCGGACACAGCCCGTATGATAGAGGCCTACACGACTAAAGATAAGAAGTATTTTGATTACGTATCGTTACACGTGGACGGCGGGATGAACTTTCGAAGCTGGGATGAACTTTTGGTAGATTTTTTCTACTCTTGGCAACATCGTTACGGATATACTCGCGAACACCTTAAACTGTTGCTGACCCTAATTGGTTTTAAAGATGCGAAATTTAAGAAGTTTATGCAATCGGATTATGGCTTTGATATTGATGTAAGGAATGATCCCGCAACGACATATATCGAGGTTGTGAAATAAGGCGTATGACCGCTCGCGTACCTTTTATAAAGCCGCACCTGCCTTCACCCGATGAGATTGCTGGCGATCTTAAAGAAATTTACAAGAATAATTATTACTCGAATAACGGACCAGTATACCATCGCTTCGTCGCGGCCATGGAGGACTATTTCGGTCAAGGGCTTCACGTGGTTGTTATCAATAACGCTACTACGGCCTTGATGCTCGCAATGAAAGCCTGCTACTCAAAAAGCAGCCGTAAAAAGTACGTAGCCGTACCGGCTTTTACTTTTCCAGCCGGACCGCTTGCCATAGAGTGGTGCGGTTATGAGCCAATCTTCTTCGATGTTAACGAAAGCGATGCGCAGCCGAGTATTGAAAGTTTTGAACGATTGTATGAAAAGTACAATTCACAATTGGCCGGTATATTATTAACCAACAGTTTCGGTATAGGCAATAATGACCTTGCCAAATGGGAGAAAACGAGTGTAGACAAAGGCTTGGCCATGATTATTGACTCTGCTCCCGGTGTAGGTTCTGTATACCCAGACGGACAACTGCTTGGCGGCGGCGGCGTCTGCGAAATATTCTCCATGCACGTTACGAAGCCTTTTGGCATTGGGGAAGGTGGGCTTATCACGACCAAAGACGGGGATTTAGCACAGAAGCTTGAATCTCTTAAGAACTTCGGTTTCGGTAAAGCAAAACTGACAACCGGCCAGGGACTGAACGGTAAGATTACGGAATTGGATTGCGCAATTGGTTTACGGCTTCTGGAAAGCTTTGATGCCACCCTAAAGCAAAGAAAGGCCGTTCATAGTGTTTACGAGGGCCAGCTTAAAGGAAAAGTACGCTTCCTGCCGAATGCCCGCAAGGCCGCAATACAATTCATAACGATTGTCGTAGATGCGGATGTGCGCGACCGGACACTGACAAGCCTGGAAAAAAATAAAATAGATGCCCGGACTTACTATGCGCCGCCACTCCATCAGCACGATTACTTTAATGACACCCTGAAGGTGGAGCTGCCTGGGACGGAATTGCTTTCAAGACAAGTAATATCGTTACCGCTCCACGGAGACATGAAACCGGAACTTGTAGAGCGTATATGTACGATTGTTAAAGAGGCATTATAGCAGGCATGGCATATAAAAAAATACTAGTCGTATCGGACAATGAGCACATCCTGAGCTTTTTAATTGATTTCCTAGGCCGCACCCCAGAATTATCCGCAGACCGATCTTTTCGATTTGTCTGCAGCCCCCGAAATAATGCCTTAGCAGGTAAACATATTGGCGACTATGTGGTTGAGCCTTTCGATGTAAAACTAAACTACCAAGAAACTACCAAATATCACGACCTGGTTATATCCGCCCACTGTAAGCAGCTTTTTCCCGAAGAACTTATAGCCAGTTGCAAGTGTATAAATATTCACCCGGGATTTAATCCGTATAACAGGGGCTGGTATCCGCAGGTATTCTCTATTTTGAATGGTTTACCGCTCGGGGCCACTATACACGAAATAGATCCTGAAATTGACCACGGCTCAATAATTAGCCAGAAAGAGGTGCCGCTCTATGCCTGGGATACCTCGCTGGATGCGTATAACCGCGTACAGGAAGCCGAGGAAGAGCTCATCACGCAATCACTCGGACATATTCTAGACGCAAGTTACACGACATCTAGTCCAAGCGAGGAAGGTAATCTCAATCTCAAAAAAGATTTCGAGACTTTGCGAGAAATTAATTTGGACGGCAATGTAACGTATAAGCAAGCCTTGGACCGCCTCCGTGCCCTCACGCACGGTGATTTTAAGAATGCTTATTTCTATGACCTCGGCACCGGTAAAAAAGTGTACGTTACTATAAAATTGGAACCAGAAGACTAGCCGTGAATACTACTACAAAACCTAAAGTCAGTGTTATTTGCCCTACGTATAACCAGGAAAAATATATTCGCGAGTCGCTGGACGGGTTTATAAGCCAAAAAACGGATTTTGATCTTGAAGTTATTGTTGCCGATGATTGCTCAACCGACAAAACGCCCCAAATTATAGAAGAATACGCCAAAAACCATCCGGCTGTCATCAAACCTGTCATCAGAAAAAAAAATATCGGGGTTGGGGCAAATTTCAAAGAAACTCTGCAGGTGGCTCGTGGCAAATATATTGCAATCTGTGAAGGCGATGACTATTGGACCGACCCGGAAAAGCTACAGCTGCAGGCTGATTTCCTAGACAGTAACCCTGATTATGCCCTGTGTTTCCACCCAGTAAAGGTTGTTTTTGAAAATAGCGAGCAAGAAACATCTATTTACCCCGATCCGCAGGAGAAGATTAAATTTACGGTTGAGAGCCTGCTACAAAAAAATTACATCCAAACTAACTCAGTCATGTATCGACGCCAAAGTTACGAAAAAATGCCCGTGGACATTCTTCCTATCGACTGGTATCTGAACCTTTATCATGCGCAATTCGGTAAAATAGGTTTCCTTGACAAGACAATGTCGGTCTATCGTCGCCATTCCGGGGGCATATGGTGGGATACTCACGAAAACAAAGACAGGTTTTGGCAAAAGAACGGCTTGGCTCACCTGGCGATGTACAAAGCCGTGCTACAGCTGTACGGCGATAACAAACCGCACCGGTTGTTAGTCTACAAACCTATAGCCGAGGCCATGGAGGCCTGCATTGAGCTGGCTGTCCGGAATGATGAAAATCTACTCTCTCTCATTAAAAGGTTCCCCGATCTCGTCGAGGGATACATGCTAATCAAATATCCTACGATTGCTGACTACAACAAGCGGCAAAGAATGCATGAAGAAACCGTGACCAAACTCCAGCATTCGCTGGATAGCCTGCAACAAGTAGCTGATCTGAAGGATCACAAGATACGGAACCTAGAGACCGAACTGGCTGAGATCAAGAACAGCCGAGCCTGGCACGCCGTTCAAAAGGCTCGCCTGGCAAAAACCAAGCTGCAGCGGAAGCGGAAATAACGAACCGACTATGAGACGAATTGCCAGATATTTATTACCACCTGGTAGCAAGCAACGAATTCTCGCTGGCCGCGTTAAGCAGGTTGTCCTACATGGTCCCAATAGCTCCTTTTTGCAATACAAAATATGGATTGAGAAAGTAGAGCCCGGTACGCTCAGTCCAGTGCTGGAGGACCAATCAAAACTGATTTCCGTCGTAGTTCCATGCTACAACACCCCGAGTCGTTACATTGAAGCTCTAGTACAATCGGTCTTAGATCAGACCTATACCAACTGGCAGCTCTGTTTGGCAGATGGCTCGAGTGATGACGCATGCGCTAACACCATTAAGGCGTGCGCCGAAAAAGACGAGCGCATTACCTATATTAAAGTGATCGGAGCTCAAGGTATTTCCGCCAATACTAACGCCGCTATCATGAGCTCTAAAGGCAAGTGGGTAGCATTCTTGGATCACGATGATGTTTTGCCCGCTTGGGCACTCAATGAGGTAGCCCACTCAATCCTTGCACAACCAAAAGGCAACATTTTCTACAGCGACGAAGATCGGCTCACCGAAAACGGCAAAAGGCGCATTACACCGTTCTTCAAGCCGGATTGGTCGCCGGAGTTCTTTACCAGTGCTAATTACGTGACTCATTTTTTCATTATCAAAAAGTCTTTGTTGGAAAAGGTAGGGCTTTTGCGTTCGGAATACGATGGCTCGCAAGATTACGACTTGATGCTTCGCGCACTAGACTATCACCCAGATATCGTGCATATTCCGAAGATCCTCTACCATATGCGCATGGCTGAAAGTTCAACCGCAGCGTCTATTGGAGTAAAAGATTATGTACACAGCAGCGGCAACCAGGCACTTACGGATTATTTTTTGCGCAACCACATTGAAGCTAAAGTATTGCCAATTCCTGAGCGGCCAACAAACCATCGTATTAAGTATGGCATTGATGGTAAAACAAAGGTTTCGATTATCATTCCTTTCAAAGATAAGGTTGATCTGCTCGAAATGTGCGTGAAGAGCATTTTTGACAAGACCACCTACCAAAACTATGAGCTCATTCTCATCTCCAATAACAGTGAAGAAAAAGCCACCTTCACGTATCTTAATAAAATAAAGAGCAACAAAAAGGTTAGGGTACTTATCTACGACAAACCATTTAATTTCTCGGCTGTTAACAACTTCGGACGGCGTAATGCCGAAGGCGAAGTGCTAGTGTTCCTCAATAATGATACGGAGGTACTCAATAAAGAGTGGCTGGAAGAGCTATCGTCTGTGGCTATCAGGCCGACTGTTGGCGAAGTCGGTGCCCTCTTGTCATACCCTGACAATACTATCCAGCATGCTGGTGTGGTGGTCGGCATGCTCGGAACAGCCGGACACATTTTCCGTAATTTGAAACCCGGTACTTTAACACCATTTTGGCTGCCGGACTGGCCGCGTAACTATTTAGCCGTAACCGCGGCCTGCGTCGCGGTGGAAGCCAGTAAATTCGACAAAGTCGGCGGATTTGACGAGGAATTCGTAACAGCCGGTCAAGACGTCCGTCTCGGACTGGCGCTGTACGAAGCCGGGTATAGGAACGTTTACTGGCCGTTTGCCAAACTAATTCACTATGAAAATGTGAGCGTCGGCAAATATAATAAACGGGATGATAATGTGCATGACTTCGAGGTATCAATGAAATATTACCAGCGTTATATTGACCAGGGTGACCCGTACTTTAACCCTAACCTTGATATCATGAGTGAAATCCCAATGCTTAGGAGGCCAACTAAATGAGCACCACGAAAAAGGTACTGCACGTCTATAAAAATCAAGGCTTGCGTGGCTTAGCGAAAAAGAGCCGTAGCACTCTACGGTACCGTACAGCAGGTTTGCGCCGCCAAGCTTCAGGGCAGCCTGAAACCCTTGACGAGAAGAACTTACGCGAGGAATTTCAGTTTGTCTCTAACGAAATTTTTCAAATTACCAATAAAGACATCGCGCTCAGCAAAAAACCTACAGGCACTGCCAGGCCGGCAGCCATTAAGTCTGCTACCTGGTTTGTGCCGTACTACGATCACTTTGGTTTCAATGGCATTCAAACGATTTTTCGCTTCATGGAAAAGTTAAGCCGTGAAGGCATACATAACCGCATCGTGATTTATGATAACCCCGCCATGGATACCGCCAAAATGCAGAGGGAAATAGCACAAGGGTTCCCCGGGTTAACCGACTACGACATCGTTGTTTTCGGTGACGATAAGCTGGCCGATATCAAAAAATTACCGGCAACGGACATTGCTTTCTGCACAATTTGGGTTTCGGCATATATTCTGCTCCGTTTCAATCAGACCAAGCATAAGTACTTTTTTATACAAGATTACGAGCCGCTGTTTTATGTGGCTGGTTCCACATCAGCCCTAGCAGAATCAACATATCGTTTTGGTTTTACAGGCGTGGTTAATACGCCCGGGTTGTTGGCTGCTGTCAATCAGCAACACGGCCAAGAAGGCGTAAGCTTCATACCTGCAGTTAACCACGCCCTTTACTATCCCGATCCAAAACATCAGAACGACAAAGTTCGTATATTTTTCTATGCACGCCCGTACAATCCCCGCAATGCTTTTAACCTCGGCGTGCTAACCATCCAAAAACTCATTGAGCTATACGGTAAAAAAATTGAAATAATCACGGCCGGTGCCGAGTGGAACGAGAACGCATACGGGCTCAAAGGTAAAATTATTAATAAGGGCCTTATAAAATCATTAGACGAAGTTGCAGATCTCTATCGTAGCTGTGATATTGGTTTTGCATACATGCTTAACAAGCACACGACCTATCAAATGATGGAATACTCAGCCTCAGGTATGGCGACAGTCATGAATAACAATGAAGACCATCACTGGCTACACCAAGATAACATGAACTGCTTGCTAGCAGAACCGTCACCAGCTGCTATAGCCGAAAAAATTGGTCTGCTCATTGAAGATCCAAGTCTACGCGAAAAGCTTGTCCAAAACGCTCAAAAGTCTCTTGGGTATACCTGGGAACAGCAAACAGATGCCATATGGAATTACATAAAGAATAACTAGTTACTTACCAACCATACGTGTAGCCGGTGGGTATGGCTGACAGAAAGTCCGAGTGGACCTTGATGACATTAGCGGTAGTACCACCAAGGTTAACGAAGGCGTTATAAGACGAAATATAGTGAGCAGCACCTCCGACACCGTAATAAACGCCACCATTATCTACGTTGAGTACAAACTGTCCCAGAGGCTGAATGCCTGACAAGCCATAAAGAGCACCAACGTCAAGAGTTGTAGCGGGTTGGGTAGAAAGATTAATACCCCATTCACTTGCAGAAGTTGAGTTGACTGTCGCAGAGGCTCCGTTAGATACATATCCAAGGCTGCCACCGGATTTTATCCAGCGAGTTAAGGCACTTGCGTAAGGGTAGCCAGAGCTGAGTACACTAGAGCTAAGATTAGACCGGATAGATCCCCAGTTTATGCCAAAGTCGTTAGCTATCGCGACAGACGGTACGTACAGGCTAGTATTGTTGTTTGTGATATACAGTGCATTAACCCCACTTACTGTGTAAGGGGCACCGTCTCGTAAGGCAGCGACTCCCGTAGGAATTTGGGATACCGTATTGCTACTTAGGGTAATAGTAGTGCTGGGATTTATCCCAAGACCATAATAATCATCGGGAGTGGGGACATAACGCAGAGCGTGAGACTGTAGTTGGAAAACGGTCCCCTGACTGTATATATTGTGTTGCTCGGTAGCTGATGACAGTGTGTTGAGGCCGGCAGCAGGCATTGACACAAAACTGCCCGTGTACCAATTGGTGGGGTCTGAGGTGATATTTATTTTCCGGCCGCTATCGATCATGTAATAGTTACTAGTCGTGTCTTCTACCCAAGTACTTAAGGTGTCATAGCTGGGTAAATTACTATCTGTCGTAGAGGCTGGTGGAGTTATGACCGGGTGGCTGCCCCAAGCATAATAAGTAGCCAAATTTGGTACTTGGTGATAATTCTGACCATCAAAATATAACATAAGGTTCCCGTTGAAGGTTATAAATTTGGGTACGCTATTTTGCAGGGGTCCAAGCGTCTGGGCAGCATTCAGGTCAGTTTGGATAATGGGTATGTCCTGAGTAGTCGTATAGCCGGCGGCCTGCAGGTCGGCTATTGAGGCAAAAGGTTCCCTCGTTCCATTATTCATAAGGAAAAACTGACCGTTAACTTGCATAAGGGGCTGATTACTGCCGCCGTTAACCAGGACCTGATCGAAGTAAGTATTATTAAGGTTTGACACGCTACCGGGTGTGTTGCCAAGACAGTCCAACCCCCATTGTGTGCAGTACTGACCGAATGAAAATTTTTGGCCATGGTCAACCAGGAACAGGCTCTGAGTCGTACTGTCCCACACGAGTGTTCGGAGGATGCCGCCGTTAGCATAGCCCGTAATAGCACTGTCATCCATTGGAATAATAGGGTAGCCATTAAGGTTGTAAGCTACTAACGTTGACCAACTCGGAATCGCATAACGGGTGTTATTGCCGAGACTGACAAAGTAAATTTGCCCGGTCTGATTATCGACGGCAAGCAAAGAACCAAGCGGCTCGGGATAACTGGTGCTACCAAACCAGGAAGTGAAGGTGTTGAAGAAGCTTTGATTGCCGCTAAAGTGGGGAGTATACCAGTAAAGCGCTGCCGTTGCGCCATTTTGAATATGCACGGATGTGCCATCTATAGTGTCGTTGCCGTCATAATACGTTTTTGGTCCGCCCGGGCAAATCTGAAAAGTTCCCTGGGTCATCGGTCCGCCATAGCAGGACTTTGGATCGTCAGAATTATCCCAACTTCCGTGGATTTCCGCCCAATTAATATTGCCCTGAGAGCGCTGCTCGCCAAACTTAAGCAGCCAGGCGGCCCTTATCAGTTGTTGGGTAAAGCCCACTGCAGCTGAGGCATTCACGCAAGTCGAGCTGGTAGTAGTGACCATCACGCCGTTTCGCTCGTATAAGTTAACGTTTGAGTAACTATGGCTGGTCCCGCTATCCGGACAGGCGTAGCCGACCGCGGCGGCATATTGATTCTGGTTGGGGGCATTGCAAATACCGCTGCCCCCGGCGACTAAACCCTGTTCCTTTTGCAAGGTGACGAGGAGAACCTGCGGGTTTATATGATAAGCTTGAGCCGCATCATAGATTGCTTGCCCGGCCGTAGTGAAGTTACCATAACTGTAGCCGGCAGAGGGTGAATAGCCGTTAGGATCTATTGACTGAAAACCGCTGTTAGGACTTATGCAGCTGTTCGGGAAATTATTCAAAAAGTTATTAATCTGTCCGGCGGACATCGAGTTATTATTATCAAAAACCGTATTATCTATAACGTCGCCCGAGTTAAACGTGGCAGCGCTGACAGTATGCTGCTGTAAGGCGAATACTGATCCCAGAACAGCTAAAAATAAGAGGACAACGTATGTTTTTTTCATTCTGATACCGTCAAAGTCATAGGATCTGTTGAAGATAGTGTCTGGCCGTTCAGACTACTGGTCGCGGATATTCTCCAATCGCCAGCCGTTAAGCCAATATCCTGGAGTTTCCAGTTCCAGTAAGTTGCCCCGCCGGCATCTGTCACCTGGGCCGATAAGGATTTAGAAGTGCCGCCATTAGTAAATGATATTCGGCAGTTAGCGCCAGGACTAGTGTTACATACTGAAGTCATAGAGTTAGGAGCTGGTGAGCCGCCAAGATTTGGATGATGATTACTAACAAAGTTTCCGGTTGGAGTTACTAACGCCGCGCTGGCGACACCCCCCGTTTTCGAGTCGCTTGGCGAACCGGCGGCGTTTGTAGCTTGTTTAGAAGCAGGTAATGAACTGTTGCGCTGGTTCGTTATACCCTTAGTGTATTGATTCACGGTCGCGATAGGTTTTTTCTTAATATGTACGTGGTAAGCGTACAGGGAACCGGCTATAACCAAAAGAACAACCGCTCCAATGACATAGGGTAATTTTGAGTGTTTTGGTGATTTTAGTCTTTTTACCATAATCTATTCATTATCTAACAAAGTACGCTAATTTACCATACCTATTATGTTTAAACGAACACAGTATAGAGTTAGCCGGCGTCTACTTGGTAAATATTCCTAGAATATTCTTTCCAAACAGCTGCTTTGTAGGCGGCTCAAAGAAGACACTGACAGGGAACAGGTACTTATCATAAAGCGCGACTGACTTCGGGTTGAGCTCGTCGCTGCCGCCGATAATGCGGTATAGAAGCCCGAGAATAAAGCCTATTGGCTCAGAGTATTTAACTTTTACCAGGTTCAATTTCGTGTCTTCCGCCAGCTTATACAGGTCTTTCTTCCTATATCTGCGGTAATGGCCTGATTTCGCGTCTAATTTATTGTAAGTAATATTAAAAGCCGGTACGAAAAGAACAATTTCACCCTTAGGGCTTAAGTGGTCTCTAAGCGTGGCCAGAGCCGCCGTGTCGTCTTCAATATGTTCCAGGACATTTAAAGAGTAAATAACATCGTATTTTCTCTTAACTTTTTTGATATTGTCGTAGACTTTATGGTTCTTTTTTAGCAGCTTGATCATATCTGGGTCTAGTTCTACGCAGTCTACGGTGTAACCGAGATTCTTAACCATGTCAGCGTACGTGCCAATGCCGGCTCCAAAATCGAGTATTTTTACAGTTTTACGATTAAATTTTTTTATTTCTGTTTCAAGAAAGTCGCATTGGTACTGACTATATTTAACGGCAGATTTCAGCGCTTCCAAAATGCTTCCAGGATATCTATGGCTAGCCTGATAACTGTATTTCTTGCCCAAAACTTCTCCTCGTGCGCCCACTGCAGTTTAGTTATTAATAAATAGTAACACGATTTTCTTAATCAATTATCTTGAACGCTTACCATGCCTAATTAGCTTAGTTTTATTTAGAAACGGATCTCTAAGATAAGCTATCACAGTAAAAAGTATGCCTAGCGCAAATAACGCATAACCTATGGGCATATACGGAGGTAAATAGTTAAAGCGCAAAGTGTATGTACCGGTGGGCAGCTGTACGGACTGGAAAAGAGGACCACTTTGAGTAATAGCCAGTGCTTTCCCGTTTGCTTTTGCCGTCCATCCTGGTATGTACAATTCGCGCCTGAGGAGCTGCCCGGGCCGGGCGCAGCTTACGCGCGCCTCAGACTTACTTACGGTTGTAACGGTACAATTTCCACGTATCATCTCAAAATACGGATGAGGGTTTGGCAGCTGGTAAATTTCTCCACTCGGACTGCTAAAAACAAGCTTCAAGACTGCATTCTGGATTTCACTAGGAGTAAAGAAAGAAGGTGACGCAAATACGTATTTTACTCCCACGTTTTCATAGGCTTCAGTCCTTGTTAAAAAGTAGCCCTTAGGTGTGAGCTTGCCGGGCGTAGCCGGGTCTACTACCGCGAAGGAGGTTACGTTTGCGTTCGGATCGAGTGAACTGGAGATATAGTTAGTCCAGTTTTTGGGCAGGGGAAGATTGTCCGTGTTTATAGATGGAATGCCATAGTAAGAGTTGTAGTTCGGCTGTAGTGGCCCTAAGGTGAACATCCTGTAGGTGCCGACATGCGCCTGCAAAAACATTACCGGCGTAGTGTCAAGTTTAGCCGGTCGAGGAGCTGATAGCTGGGGTATTATAAACATCAACAACACATCAAAAACTATTACCACGGAGCAAATTGCTTTTCGATAATGTGTTGGAGAAAACAGTGAGGCTATTATCAGGACAAGGCAGCCAAAACTCCAAACTAAAGTTAAAGCAACCGAGGTTGAAAATATATGAACGTGACGTCCGGCTATCTCAAGTAAAAATACGCCAATACCTAGTACAATAGCTACACTTGCCAAGACGTGTTTTCCATGTAATTTTTTAGAATTTACTACATGGTCGAAACCAAATGCCGCAAGTAATATGACTGCTAATTCAACCAATGGCTCAACATATCTATAGATTGCTATCTTAGACATCTCGGGTATTAGGTGGAGTATATTGGCTATAAGTGGCAAGCTGTAAATCCTGGCGATCATTACAATCACCCAAGCTGCCAGCAGTATTTTAATGGCCCTATTACTTTTCTCAAATAAACCAATAACCGCAAAGAACAATAAAGATAATGTAACGTAGCCTCCGCTATTGCCCCAAATCGAAGGCAGCACACCACCGGGGCTGTAGGCAGTACTTTGGTAGAGAGTGCCATATAGATAGGGGAAGAAAAACATAGGCAAAGCCGAGTGGGGTAAACCAACGCTTGAGAGAGAGGCATGGCTACCGATAAATGCATATTGAAGATAGCCTAAGAAGGCAATCAGTATTGGAGCGGCAATTAGTAGGCCCAACAGAGAGCCACACAGCAGCTTAAATAAAAATTGCCGCCAAGCACCGTGACGTATTTGTACTAAACGAACAATTACCCATAAACCGGCCAGCAGCCCTCCCAAGTAGACTTCTTCTGGAAAGCCTGAGTAGAGTGAAAGTGCCAGCGCGGCTACGATCAATAGCCAGCCTCTTTTTTTATGTTTAACAGCAGCGTCAAAAGCAGTTTCTATACCAAGCAGCAGAAGTGGTAAAAATGCGATTGTATTAAAGTTAGGGCTTCCGAACCAAGCGAAACTGCCATTGAGGGCAAAGGCGATACCAAAGACAATGCCAGATAGTCTTCTCATGCCCAACTTTAGTATTAGAAAATAAGTGGCTATTCCAGCGATAATCTCTAAAATCATTCGGAAAAATAATAGGCCGTTACTTAAGCCCAAAATAATAGTAAACGGGAATAGGGCGGCGGATTGCATATCACCAGCCAAGGGTGCGCCCACCTGCTCATTGTAATTCCACCAGGGCATATGACCGTGTAATATCTGTTCGGCAGCTGTGTGGCCAAGCGCCTGCGTGATTGTTCCGTCATTAGGGTCCAAAGTATATTGGCCACTAATAATTTGTTTAGAGCTGGTTGTAAAAAGCTGCGTTCGAACATTGAGCGGGTTTCCATTAGTGTGCCCGCTCAGGAAGACTATATTTGCTAGCAAGACAAATAAAATAATTATTAATGGCCCGGCAAACCGGCTTTTTACAAGCGTATGCATTCTTAAATAAGTGTAACCTAACCAATTAATAAGTTCACATACAAATGATTTTCAGCCGTTTGGTCTTATAGGGAATCTCACGTAAACTTAGCCTGATATGAAAATTAAACAATTGATCGAGAGATTTAAGGGCCCGCTTTCAATCATCGCAATAATAATTTTTGCTAATATTTTATTTTTGACAGGAACATTTAAGAGTAATCCGATAGATTCTTTTTCAGGCGAGGTAACTTTTACGCATGTCGGCCTGTACGGAGTTTATAATACGATTGATCCTAATAACGCCTATTCAACTCAGGCGCTGGGACATGCAGCTGCCGAACAGATATTACACGGTCATATGCCCTGGTGGAATTACAATGAGCAGGTGGGCGCACCCTTGGCTGGTGATATGCAGCCAGCAGCTCTATTCTTACCCTTCAATCTATTGCTGGAGTTTAGCGGCGGTGTCTTATTTTTTCATATATTGTTGGAGATAATTGCCGGGGTTTCAACCTACTATCTGCTAAAAAGACTGAGCTGTTCAAGTATTGTAGCAGTTGTTGGCGGTAGCCTGTTTGCGCTTAATGGCACCTTTGCTTGGTTTGGATCGGCTAATATCAATCCGATTGCGTTTTTACCGATGTTTATACTAGGAATAGAGATAGCTTTAGATAAAGCAAAAAAATCAAAAAAGGGCGGCTGGGTGCTGATTGCCCTGGCCATAGCATGGTCACTCTATGCGGGCTTCCCGGAAGCAGCCTACCTAGACGGACTGTTAGCTGGTGTTTGGTTCCTGGTCCGCGCTATTCAAAACAGAGATAAGGAGTGGCGAAAGTTTACCCTAAAAGTATTAATGGGCACGTTTGTTGGTTTATTACTCGCTGTACCGATATTAATCGCCTTTTTTGACTACTTACCCTATGCCAACATTGGCGGTCATAGTGGAACGCTTTCAAAATACTCTCTGCCAGCATCAACCCTTCCTGCCCTATTCATGCCCTATATTTATGGACCGATTTTCCAATTCGTGTCTTATGGTCACACAGGAAACTTAATTCAATTCTGGGATAACATTGGCGGATACCTAACTTTATCAGTTTTGTACCTAGCCGTAGTCGGGGTTATCCAACATCCTCGTAAGCTTCGTCCACTCGTCTACACCCTAGCCATAGTTTCTATAATCGTTGTGGCTAGAAATTACGGCTTTCCAGGTCTTGCTCAAATAATGAATCTTATTCCAGCCATGAAAGAAGTTGCTCTTTATAGATATGTAAATCCTGTGCTGGAATTATCGATAACAATTCTGGCTATGATTGGGCTAGAGGAGCTCATACATCCTAAGCGTCTGGTAAGTAAAAGAAAAATTGTAATTGTAGGTTTGGCCATGGCTTTGCTGGTAGTGGCGTTATTGCCATGGGCAATTGGCATAGACCATAACCTATATCTTGCCCCGCATCACCGGCTATGGCTGGCTTTGTCTGTGGCCTGGAGTTTGGGCAGCGTGGCGGCCATAATGACCAGTGCTCTTTTCCTAAAAAAATACACCAAGGTACTTTTACCATTAATTATTCTTGTCGATGTATTAGTAATGTTTATGGCACCGCAGTTGTCTTCGCCCCGGTCTACTATTACTGACACCAAGCCTGTGACCTTCCTGCAACAGAATCTTGGTAATTCGAGGTTCTACAGCATGGGTTATATCATGCCGAACTACGGATCTTATTATGGAATAGCCTCAATCAATACCAATAATCTGCCGATTCCCAAAAACTGGAGCAACTATATTCCCAAGCATCTTAATTCGAACGTAGATCCGGCGCAGGAATTTACGGGCATAGATAGATTGAGTCCTACTGGAATGAGTCCCGAACAGGCATTTCTAATGAACATGCCGGCTTATGAAGAGGTTGGTGTCAAGTACGTCGTGATCCGTAACGGCTTACTTACACCAACTCAAACTCAGACTAATAATTTGAAAACAGCTTATGCCGATAATTATTTCTCGATATATAAACTACCAAACCCCAAGCCATATTTTGAAGTGCTAAATGGAAAATGTAGTGTTGCATCTGACAGGCGAGAGGCGGTGACCCTTAACTGTCTTAGCCCGAGCACAATAGAAAGGAGAGAGCTTTATATAAAGGGCTGGACAGAAAAAGCAAACGGTAAGACAATACCGATCACTAAATCAGGCAGCCTTTTCGAAGCCTTCAAGGTAACAGCTGGTAAACAAAAAGTAGCCTTTAATTATACGCCGCCGTATATTGTGATTGGCTATGTAGCTTTTGCGCTGGGAACAGGTTTAATTATCTACTCTGTCAGCAGAAAACCGGCAGCCAAGCCTAAAGCAAAAACAAGAACTAAAGGCTCTTAGTACGCAGCCTTAATTTTGGTACCAAAAAGAAGTTTTCTATGAGCGTGCCTTTAGGCATTTTCGATTTTCCATGCTGCCTATCGATAAAGATGATAGGGACTTGATATATCGCCTTTGCTTTTTTCGAGGCTTTGTACTTAAGTTCGATAAGAAAACCATAGCCGGTTGCTTCAATATTAGTTAAGCCTATCGCTTTAAGAAGCTTTGAGCTGTAAAGGTTAAATCCGCCAGTGTAATCAGATATTCTACTATTAAGAAATAGCCTAGTGTAGTAATTACCGTATCTACTTTGCATTTTTCTTATCAGTGGCCAATCTGGAGCAGCGCCACCTTTGACATACCGGGAACCAATAACTAGGTCATGCTCTTTAGAAGCGGCGATGAAGTTCTTGATATACTTAGGGTTGTGCGATAAATCTGAATCCATTGATAAAACAAAATCAACTTTTTTAGAAAGCAGGTAATTCATGCCTTCGACACACGCTTTGCCGTAGCCATCTTTCTTAGTTCGATCTATGACAACTACGCTAAAGTTTGGACCTGATAGCTGCTTGCCTAATTTGTTGGCTATTTTGCTAGTGCCATCGGGCGAATTATCGTCAACTACTGCCACTAAAAATGACACGTCGTCGATCTTTGATACATGTTTTTTCAGTGCTTTTAATAGCAGTACAATATTAGCAGCCTCATTATAGGTCGGTACTACAATTCCAATCTTCATTTGTCTAAATCTATCACAACCGGTGGTTTAAAGATAATAAAACGGTATACGGGATATGTCCACAATACTAAAAGAGCAGCAGCAATTATCTTAGCCATTGCATAGTTGATGTGGGTTCCAATGATGCTCACAAACGAAACAGTAAACAGATAGTTAAAACCAAGCAAAATTGAGTATTGAGCAATGTGAAGATGTAGACTTTTCTTTTCTTTATTTGAGAATGTCCACTTTAAACTTAGTGTAAAATTGTAAACTACCGCAACGCTGTAGGCAATTGAGACTGCAACAGGCAGGCTTAGCTTTAGTTGTCCGTGTAAAACATAGAGTAAACCTAAGTCTATGGCAAATGTACTAAAACCAACAAAAAGATATCGGGTTATGTGCAAGTTGTACAAATATAAAACTAATTTTTTCATAGGCACCATAAAAGCCACAGGTTTCATTTAATAATTTTCACTAAGTATTCTCCATAACCACTTTTTTTAAGGGATTCAGCGATCATTTGCAACCTTTGTTTATTAATGTAACCCATGTTGTAGGCGATCTCTTCGATGCAGCCGATCTTGAGGCCGGTGCGTTTCTCGATGACGTGTATGTACTCGCTGGCATCGTTCATGGACTCGAACGTGCCGGTATCCAGCCAGACCGAGCCGCGGCTCATGGTCTGGACCTTGAGCTTGCCGCGCTTAAGGTATTCTTCGTTGATGCTGGTGATTTCTAGCTCGCCGCGGTCCGACGGCTGGATATTCTTGGCGATTTCCACCACGCTGTTATCGTAAAAGTACAGGCCGACCACGGCATAGTTGGACTTGGGCTCAGACGGCTTTTCCTCGATCGAGACGGCCTGGTGCTGGTCGTCGAACTCCACCACGCCGTAACGCTGCGGGTCGGAGACGCCATAGGCAAAGACAATGCCGCCGTCCGGATCGGCACATTGCTCTAAGCTATGGCCGAATTTATCACCGTGAAAAATATTGTCGCCAAGGATGAGCGCGACTTTATCGCTGCCAATGAATTCTTCGCCGATGATAAAGGCTTGGGCGAGGCCGTCTGGTGATGGCTGGGCGGCGTACTGCAGATTGATGCCGATGTCCGAACCGTCGCCCAGCAGACGTTGGAATTGCGCTTGGTCGTCCGGCGTGGTGATGATCAGGATGTCGCGGATGCCGGACTGCATCAGCGTGCTGAGCGGATAGTAGATCATCGGCTTGTCGTAGATCGGCATAATCTGCTTGGAAATGCCTTTGGTGATGGGATAGAGGCGGGTGCCGGAGCCGCCGGCTAGGATAATACCTTTCATGCTGTTGTCTCCTTTGCGATATAGGTTGCTAAATCTTCATGCCAGTCGGTCGACGTGAAGCCGGTGGCTTGCAGCTTGTCGAGCGCCAGCGTGCTCTTGAGCGGCCGCGGCGCGATGCCCGGCTTGTTGGCGTAATAAGCTTCGGTAGTGGTGTCGGTAACGGTTAAATCGTAGCCGGCTTCGTGGAAGATAGCCCGGGTAATGTCGGCCCAGCTGCAACTATCGCCGCTGTTAGTGGCGTTATAGGTGCCGTAGGCGGCCTGGCTGGTGAGCAAGTGGTCGATGGCTTTGACCAGTTCGCTAGTAAAGGTCAACCGACCGATTTGGTCGGCCACCACCGTTGGGGCGACGCCCTTGGCGCCCAGGCCGAGCATGGTGCGCACGAAGTTTGGCCCGTCGCCGACGATCCAGCTGCTGCGCAGGATGTAGTGCTTGGGCGCCAGGCTGACGGCGATGTCGCCGGCGGCTTTGGTCTGGGCGTAGACGCCGAGCGGTGAAAACGGTTCGTCCTCGGTGTGCCGGTCGCGGCTGCCGTCAAAGACATAGTCGGTTGAAACGTGTACCAGTGTCAGGTCGTGCCGGGCAGCGGCCCGCACCAAGTTGCCGACCGCCTCGGCGTTAACTTGCCAAGCCGCTACCCGGCCCTCGGCGGTTTCGGCGCCGTCGACGTTAGTGTAAGCCGCGGCGTTGAGGATGACTTTGAAGCCAGACCAATCAAAACCGTCGACTGATCCAGCATCGGTGATGTCTAAGTCGTTGATATCGGCGCTGCGGGCGCCGGGATACTTGGCTTTTAGAGCCCGGCCCAGCTGGCCGTTGGCGCCAGTAATAAAGAGCGACGAGTCATCCATTACTAAAATTCCATAGGTGTTACGTCCCTAAGCAGCGGGTTGGCCTTGTCTTTGTCGGAAATAATCGCCTGGTCGGGTCCAGTCGGCCACTGGATGCCCAGGCCAGGGTCGAACATGCTGACGGCCGCGTACTGGGCGTCAGGTGACCAGTGGGCATTAACTAAGTAAGCATAGGTAATATTTTCTTCCAAGGTTTGGTAACCGTTGGCAACACCGCGAGGCACAAAAATAGCTTTGTCCGGCGTGATTTCCATCGTGAAAACTCGGCCGAAACTATCGCCTTTGCGCAAGTCGACCCAGGCCCCAAACGCCTTGCCGTTGGCGACGGAGATAAATTTCTCCCAGGGCTCGGCGTGCAACCCGCGGCTGGCGCCCCGCTCGGCGTTATAAGAAAAGTTGTTCTGGACGACTTCGAAAGCCGGCAATCCCCGCGCTTCCATCTTTTCCTTCTGGTAATTCTCCTTGAACCAGCCTCGGCTGTCGCCATGCAGCACCAAGTCTATGACGAACAGGCCAGGTATCTCGGTTTCGTTTACGGCTAGCTGGCTAGACATTAGCGGCCAAACTCCTGGTATTTAGCTTCAGTTTCGGCCTTTTGCGGTTGCCACCAGGTTTGGTTGGCTTTGTACCACTCGATGGTAGCCTGTAAGCCCTGGCGGAAGTCAGTGTACTGAGGCTGCCAGCCCAGCTCGTCGCGCAGCTTGCTGGCATCAATCGCGTAGCGCAGGTCATGGCCAGGGCGATCTTCCACGTGCTCGTAATCCTTCGAGTCTTTGCCCATCAGCTCCAAGATCAGCTCGACGACGTCTTTATTGTTCTTTTCGCCATCGGCGCCAATAAGATACGTGTCGCCAATCTTGCCTTTTTCCAAAACAGTTAAAACACCGGAAGAATGGTCTTCGGTATGTATCCAGTCGCGGACATTGGCACCGCTGCCGTACAGCTTGGGCTGGCGGCCTTCCAGGATTTCGGTAATTTGCCGCGGGATGAACTTCTCGACGTGCTGGTATGGGCCGTAGTTATTGGAGCAATTGCTAATCGTTGCCTGGACGCCGAAGCTGCGTACCCAGGCCCGCACCAGCAGGTCAGAGCCGGCTTTGGTGCTGGAGTAGGGGCTTGAGGGGTTGTAGGGCGTGTCCGGCGTGAACTTGGCCGGGTCGTCCAGTGCCAGGTCACCGTAGACTTCGTCGGTCGAGATGTGGTGCAGGCGCTTGCCGTGCTGGCGGACGGCTTCCAGGATTTGGTAGGTACCGACCAAGTTGGTATCGATAAACGGCCGCGGCGAGTGCAGGGAATTGTCATTGTGGGATTCGGCGGCGAAGTGGACGACGGCATCGCAATCGGCGACAGCCTGCCCAATTGCTGTCTCGTCGCAAATATCAGCTTCGATGAGTGAGACCCGGCTGCTGTCGAGACCAGCGATATTCGCCTTATCGCCGGCATACGTCAGCTTGTCGTAGACGACGATTTGCCAGTCCGGCCGTTCACGGTAGACGTACCGCACGAAGTTCGAACCAATGAAGCCGGCGCCCCCGGTGACGAGAATTTTCATACGCTACCAGTATACCAGTTCAAGAAGTAATCAAGCCGGTAACTTTAGTAACTAATTTGTCCAGCTCGGCTTGGCTTTTGGCTTCGGCGTTCAGGCGCAGCAGCGGCTCGGTATTGCTGGGACGGACATTGAACCAGGCGTCGGTGAAACTGACCGTTAGCCCGTCTAGCCAGTCGGTCTCGCTGTCCGGGAACTCGGCCACGATCTTCTGCAGCATGGCGTCCTTGTCGGCGACCTCGAAGTTGGTCTCGCCGATCTGGACGTAGGCTTTGCGGAAGGGCGCGGCTAGCGCGGACAGTTGCTTGCCGCTTTTGCTGAGGATGTACAAGCCGATCATGGCGGCGATTAGGCCGCTGTCGGCCATGAAGTTATCTTTAAAATAGTAGTGGCCGCTGTGCTCGCCGGCAAAGATTGCGTTGTGGGTGCGCATGTCACCTTTGATGAAGGAGTGGCCGACGCGGGTACGCACTGCCTTGCCGCCGCTCTTCTCGATGGTCTCGACCGCGGCCCGCCCGCAGATGGCGTTGTGCAGGATGGTCTGGCCGGGGTAGAGCTTCAGGAAGTACTCGGCCAGCAGGGCTGTCAGCACGGTGCCTGTTAGGGCCTGGCCGGTCTCGTCAACCAGTACCGCCCGGTCGCCGTCGCCGTCAAACGCCACACCGGCATCGCAGCCAAATTGCTTGATCGCTGCCTGGACATCGACTAAATTCTTCGCCTCTAAGGGGTTGGCGATGTGGTTTGGGAAGGTACCGTCAAGCTCAAAATACAGCTCCTGTACCTCAAACGGCACATACGGCTCCAGTTCCGGAAAAATCTTGCCGGCCATGCCGTTGCCGGCGTCCACGGCGAGGTTGAGCGGTTTCAAGGCTTTGACGTCGATAAAGGACAGCACATGTGTCACCCAGTCTTCATCAATATTTTTTTCGGTTAGGCTGCCGGCTTTGTCAGCCGGCGTAAACTTGCCCTTGATGGCCAGGTCGCGAACCTCGAACAGGCCTGTTTCCTGGCCGACCGGCTTGGCTTCTTCCCGGCAGAACTTAATACCGTTATACTCGCCGGGATTATGGCTGGCCGTCACGACCGCGCCGCCAGCGAGCTTAAAATTACCGACGGCGAAATAAATCATGTCGCTGGTAACTTGGCCGATATCCCAAACGTCGCGGCCCTGGGCCCGCAGGCCGTCAACCAGGGCTTGGGCTAACTCTTGCGAATCCGGCCGCATGTCCCGGCCAACGGCGACGGTGCCCTCGGCCGGCAGCCAGGCCGCGAAAGCCTGGCCGATGCCCTTCACTACCTTTGGTGTTAACTCGCTGCCAACCTTGCCGCGGATATCATAAGCTTTAAATATAGTCTCCAAGACTGACATGGCCGACTCCTGTATTACTGCTCGTCTATTGTAACGTGCTTTTGCTGTTAGAGGCCAGAATTTGCTATCATCTAGGGATGATTGTAGTAATTATTGCCGGCGGCTCCGGCTCCCGGCTCTGGCCGCTGTCGACGCCGAGCTATCCCAAACACCTGCTGCAGGTTAACAATGACGAGCTGTCGCTGCTGCAGCGCGCCTACCAGCGCGCCCGCAGCCTGACTGATAAGATATATATTGTTTCCGAGGCCAGCCACATCCAGCATGTCAGGGACCAGCTGCCGGATTTGCCGGCCAAGGCGTTTATTGTCGAGCCGGCCCGGCGCGGCACCGCCAATTGCATAGTGGCCGCCTTGGAGAACATCAGCCATCGCCATTCGCCGGACGAGCCGGTGGCCTTTATTCATTCTGACCACTACATCCGTGATAACGACAGCTTTGTGAGCAGTTTTCACCTGGCCGAAAAAGTGGCCGCCGAGCAACGCCGGATCGTCTTGATCGGCATTGAGCCGACGGGACCGGCGACGATTTTCGGTTACATCGAAAAGGGCGAAGTGCTGAAGGGCCAGGACGGTATTTTCAATGTCAAATCGTTCAAGGAAAAGCCGGACCGGGCAGCAGCCGAACACTACCTGGCCAGCGGTAACTACTTATGGAATGGCGGTTACTTCATCGCTTCGCTTAGCGTTTTCTTAGAGCGCATGCGTAGCGCGGCCCCCGAGCTGGCCGATAACTACCAGCGTTTGAGTTCGGCCGCGCCGAAGCAGTACCAGGCCCTCTATCTATCTTTCAAAAGCGCGGCGATTGATTACGCGCTGATTGAAAAGGTGCCGGACTTGTTGGTCATACAAGCTTCATTCGACTGGATGGACCTGGGCTCGTTCGGCGACCTTGCCAAAGCCGCCGGCGCCGATGAACAGGGCAATTCCCTGCATGCCGATAACATCGAGGTGGAAGATGTCACCAATACTTTCGTCTATAACGATGAAGCCAAGCCAGTGGCGGTCATCGGCCTTGATGACGTCATAATCGTCAACACGCCGAACGGCCTATTGGTCGCGCGCAAAGACCTGGCGCCGCGGGTCGGCGAGATTAGCAAGCGTCTTAATAAACAGTAGATTTATTCGACGGTAACCGATTTGGCCAAGTTGCGGGGGCGGTCGACGTCAAAGCCACGCTTGGTGGCGATATAGTAGGCAAAGAGCTGGGTGACGACGGCGTGCAGGACGGGGCTCAATTCCAGCTCGGTTTTAGGGACGTAGATTATGTCATCGCAAAGCTCTTTGACCGTCTTATTGCCGGCGGTAGCAATGGCCACGACCGGTCCGCCGCGGGCCCGGATTTCTTGGATGTTAGAGCAAGTTTTTTCCAGCAGCGGCGAATCGGTGGCAATGGCGAAGGTCGGGAAGTCCTTGTCGATCATGGCCAGCGGGCCATGCTTCATCTCGCCGGCGGCGCAGCCTTCGGCGTGTAAGTAGGAGATTTCCTTGAGTTTCAGGGCGCCCTCCAGGGCCGAAGGGAAGGCGTTATGGCGGCCAATGAACAGGAAGTCGTGATAATCGGCGTATTTTTCGGCGACGTGCTTGATGGTTTCGGCCTGGTCCAGGACGGCTTGGGCCTTGGCCGGTAACTTGCCGAGCTCTTTGAGAAGCGGCTTGAAACGCTTGGTATTGCCCTGGCTGAGATTGAGGGCGATTTGAGCCAGGACGGTCACCTGGGCGATGAAAGCCTTGGTGCTGGCGACGGCTTTTTCCGGCCCGGCGTGGCAGTAGACGCCGGCGTCGGTCATGCGGGCGATGGTGCTGCCAACGGCGTTGACAATGCCCAGCCGCAGGACGCCGTAGTCTTCGACTTTTTTAAGGGCGGCGATAGTGTCAGCCGTCTCGCCGGACTGCGAGATAGCCAGCAGCACCGTACTGCGCGAGAACGGCTCCTGCCGGTATTTGAACTCGCTGGCCAAGTGGACTTCGACCGGGATGCCGGCTAGTTCCTCGATCAGGTATTCGCCGACCAGGCCGGCGTAATACGACGTGCCGCAGGCTACGATCACCACCCGGTCGATATATTTTAATTGGCCGAGGACGCTCTCAAGACCGCCCAGTTTTACGATGTCTTTATCGCCCAGGGCGCGGCCCAATGTCGCCGTCTTAATAGTTGCCGGCGCCTCGAAGATTTCCTTAAGCATGAAGTTGGGATAGTCACCCAGCAAGGCCTGTTCGTTTTCATAGTCCAGTAGTTCGACTTTAGGCGAACTCGGCTTATTTTTCTTGAGGTTTTGGATTTTCACGTCTTTTTGGGTGATAACGGCCACGTCATAATCTTCCAAGTAGATAACCTTCTTAGTGTGTTCCATGATAGCCGAGGGGTCGGAGGCCAAGTAATTTTCGCCTGTGCCAACACCGACGACCAAGGGGCTGGACAGCCGGGCGGCATAGAGCGTGTTTGGGTCGATAGCCGTAATAGCGACGATGGAATAGGCGCCGCGGACATCGTTGAGGGCAGCCTTAAAAGCCGCTTCAAAAGAGCCGAGCTGCTTCTGGTAATAATCAATCAAGTTCGGTATAACCTCGGTGTCGGTTTGCGACTCGAACTGGTAGCCCTCGGCCCGCAGGCGCTCGCGGATTTCGGCGAAGTTCTCGATAATACCATTGTGCACGACGAAAATTGTCTGGTCATTGTTAGCTTGCGGATGGGCATTCTGGATGGTGACGCCACCATGGGTGGCCCAGCGGGTGTGTCCTATGACCAGGCCGGCGTCGAAGGGGTTTTTTTCGACCTCTTTGATTAAGCCCGATACGCGTCCGACTTGTTTGAAAACCTGGCTTTCGCCGGCGTTAACCAAGGCCATACCGGCCGAGTCGTAGCCCCGGTATTCCAAGGCTTCCAGGCCGTCCAGCACTACCTTGGCGCCTGGTTTCTTACCGATGTAGCCGACAATTCCGCACATTTACTTCGTAATCCTTCCAGCCAAGCAGGCTGTTATATAGTTTTGCATATTTTTCTTGAAAGCCGTTACCGAAAATTGCTGGGCAGAGGCGGCAATTGCCGGATAGTCGAAAGTTTTTGTCATGGCTGTTTCTAGTACCTTGGCCAACTCCTTAACGGTTTGTTTTTCGAAGAACAGGCCGGTTTTGCCGGGAATTACGTAATCCAGCGCGCCGCCTTTATTATAAGCGATAACCGGCGTGGCCGCCGCCATGGCCTCAACGGCGACAATACCGAAATCATCCATATTTGGCATGATGAAGCCCAGGGCCGAGCCGAAGTGGCCGGCGATCTCGTTGTCGTTGACGTTGGACAAGAAGGTCGTGCCGCGCCCGGCTAGCTTCTCCAGCCGGCGGCGGTCCGGGCCGTCGCCGATGACCAGCAGCGGTACCTTCAGCTCATCGCAAGCTTGGATGGCCAGGTCAAACCGCTTGTACGGCGTTTGGCGACCGGCCACCACAAAGCCGTGCCGCAGCTCCCCGGCCTGGACTGGCAGCTTGAAACGCTCCGTTTCAACCGGCGGGAAGATGACTGTCGAATCACGCCGGTAGTAACGCTTGATCATGGTTTGGGTATGAGAGGAGTTGGCTATTAAGAAATCAGGCTGCTGGGCGGCGTGGCGGTCCCAACGTTTCAGCGGACCGGCCAACAACTTTAGGCCCAACCTGGCCAGCCAATTAAGACCGAGGGGGAAACCCGGATGTTGGAGGTATTCGTCGTGGCGGATCCAGTAGTACTGGGTCGGCGAGTGGCAGTAGCAGACGTGCGTCGTGCTGGGCCCGGTTTTGACGCCCTTGGCTTCGGCGCCGCTGGATGAGACTACCAAGTCATATTGGCTGAGGTCTAATCGGCTGAAGGTCCAAGCCCGCAACAGCGGCAGGAATTTCTTGAGGCTTTTTGGCAGCCGTTGCAGCCAGGTGGTGCGGACATCGGCCTCATCGAACCAGTTAATCTTGCTGGGGTCGTACTGCGAGGTATAGATCGGTGCTTCCGGGTACAGCTTATGCAGCTCCAGCACTACCCGCTCGGCGCCGCCGATGCCGGTCAGCCAATCGCAGACAATGGCGACTTTGGGCGATGTCGGCGGGCTCATCCGCGCGTGCCTTTATGAAACAGCACCACCCAAAAAGTTTTCAGTAAAATTACCATATCGTTCCAAAAGCTCCAGTTCTGGACGTAGTACAAGTCCAGCTTGCGGCGTTCCGTGAAACTGAGGTCGCGGACACCGGAGATCTGGGCCAGGCCGGTCAGGCCGGACTTGACGCTGAGGATGAGGTTCTTCTGTTCGGATTTGTCGAGTTCGGATGAGACTAGTGCCCGCGGGCCAACCAGGCTGATGTCACCGCGAACGACATTAATCAGTTGGGGTAATTCATCGATACTGCTGAGCCGGATAAAGCGGCCAATGGCACTCAGGCGCGGATCATCAACCAAGGCGTCGCCGTGATCGCGGTATTCGTACAGCAGCTCTGGCCGTCCCAGTTTGTCGAAAGCCGCTGCCGGGTCCAGCCCGTTGTATTTTGGTTTCAGCGAGCGGAATTTAAAGATTCGGATTTTGGTATCGAAACGCGTCAGGCGCTCCTGGCGGAAGAATACCGGCCCGCCGTCCGTCAGCTTAACGGCGACAGCCGCCACCAGCATAATCGGCGAAGCGATCACCAGCAACAGGCTGCCCAGGATAATATCGGACAGTCGCTTGACGACCCGTCCCCAGCCAATCAGCGCCGTCTGGTGCACGGCGATAATTGGTACGGCGTGGAACAGGTCTACCTCTATATTACCAACGAATAACTCGCTGTTGCCGGGCACGAAACGGTAGGCGGCGTGGTTTTCCTGGGCATAGGTCAGGATTTGGTCGTTTTTCTCGCCGTCGGCGTAAAGTTCGGTTTGGATAATAGTGTGCAGCTGGTGCCGTAAATGGCCGACTGCCTCATGGAAACTAGCGTACTGCCTATAAGGCGCGTCGGCTTTCAAGGGATGTTTGACGCCGCCAACCACGCCCAGCACTTTGTAGCCGGTAGCGCTGGTATTAATCAGGGCGTCAATCAGGCGGTGGGTAGTCTTGGTATCGCCGACCAGCAAGACATTGTTAATACCCAGGCCGTAACTGAAAAGTTCGCGCCGCAGGCCACGGGCGGCTGTCCGGAACAGTAGGACCAAGAAGAAAGCCAAGCCGAAGCCGTACAAAGTAACCAGGCGGGCCGGAAAAATCGCCGTGTTAGTAAGGTAACTGTAGCTGATGACAAACAGGATGCCGATAAACGACCCCACTAATAACCGGCCCAGCTCGGAGAAGCGCTTTTCGTAGACGCGCATATTATACAGTCCCAACAGGCCAAATATAAGGATCCAGAACGGCAGCAGGCTAACCAAAGTAAAGAGGTAGGTGTGGGCATGGACGTGGGCGCTCAAGGGTTGGTGGTTGAGAGTGACGCGCAGGATGTAGGCAATGCTGAAAGCGACGGTGATGGCCAAAGCGTCACCGACGATCAAGCACAGGTTATAGATGAGCGAGGCGTTATTTCTCATAATGTCGATGCTGCTATTTTCAGATGATAGGCGGTTACAGCTATACTAGATTGTAGCATTATGAAGATTTTGGCGCTGAAGTATGTAAGCCTGACGTGGGTGTGCGGCCTGATAATGGCCATTTTATTGCTGATGCCGTTCCACGCCCTTTTAACTGTTTGGGCGGCCAGTATCTTCGGCCACTACACTGTCTTACGGCTGTGGAAAGAGGTGCTGCTGGTGCTCTGTACCATAGGCGTGGCTTACCTGTTGGTAATTGATACCAAGATCCGCGGCCATACCCTGTCTCGGCGGCTGGTCTGGCTGATTCTGGCCTACATGCTGCTGAGTATCGTCTGGGGCCTGCTGGCCCTCAACCAGCATGATGTCTCGGCTAAAGCGTTCGGCTACGGCTTAATTATTAACTTGCGTTTCCTATTATTCTTTATGGTCACCTGGTCGATCGCGCTTAGAATGAGCCGATTGCGTATCCATTGGCAATGGGTGCTGCTATGGCCGGCGGCCATCGTGGTGGTGTTCGGCCTGCTGCAAATCCTGGTGCTGCCGCACAACTTCTTAGCGCACTTCGGCTACGGCCCGGCGACGATTCCGGCTTACGAAACCATCAACCACAACAATCATTACATTCGGATTGCCTCGACGCTGCGCGGTGCCAACCCGCTCGGCGCCTACTTGCTAGTGCCCATCAGCCTGCTGACTGTCTTGCTGCTGCGCGGCAAGCGCCGTGGGCTGTATAGCGGGCTGTTGGCGGCGACACTGGTCGTCGAGTTCTTTAGCTTTTCCCGGAGCGCTTGGATCGGGGTCATATTAAGCGTGGCAACGGTGTTATTAATATCCATCCATACGCAGCGAAGCCGGCAAACCTACCTCTTATTGTTGGCAGCGGCGCTGATTATCGTCGGCGGCGCGGTGGTGGCTTTGCGGCACAATGTCAGCGTCCAGAATTACGTCCTGCACACCCAGAACCATTCGGCGGTCGCTGCCACCTCTAACCATGGCCACCTCATAGCGCTAAAAGCCGGGCTCAAAGACCTGGAACACCACCCGCTGGGCGACGGCCCGGGCACGGCCGGACCGGCCAGCGTCTACAATAACCACCCGCCGCGCATAGCCGAGGACTACTATGTCCAGATTGGGCAGGAAACCGGCTGGCTGGGCATCGTGCTGTTCGGTCTGATCGTGGCCGGTGTTGGCTACCTGCTCTGGCTGCGGCGCGACCATCCGCTGGCCCTCAGCTTATTTGCCAGTCTCGTCGGCCTGAGTTTTATCGGCCTGCTGTCGCACGTCTGGACCGATGACACCATTGCCTATGTCTGGTGGGGACTGGCCGGCGTGGCCATGGCACCGGGCTTGAATAAGGAAGAGTAGGGCAGTGGCGCAGCGCGAAACCGTTATCCAATTCGGCAAATACCTGGCCGGTGGCAGCCTCTACTTTTGGGTTGGCTACGCTGTCTTCGCCATCTGTTATTCGATACTCAAGTGGAGCTGGTTGCCGTCCAAAATCGCGGCCGACGCCATCGGCTGGTCGCTCAATTACCTGGTCCAGCGCCTCTGGGCCTTCTCCGACCAGGCCCAACTCAGTGAAATGCAGCACGCCGGCCGTTATATCTTTATCGAATCCATCGGTTTTGTACTAGATTACTTGATCATCTGGGGCCTCAAAGCCATCGGCGTCACCCCTTACATCGGTTTCTTCATCTCGGCCGGTTTCTTCACCATCTGGAGCTACCTCTGGTACAAGTATTGGGTCTTCCCAAAAAAAAACTGTTAAGCAGGGGAATCGGTAATTGTAATGAGTAAGTAATAGTGTCATTATAATAGTAATGGAAGTAGTAGATAAGATAATGGGTGTTATGCCCGCAACGGCTACTCCGGAAAACCCGCATTACGAACGCTATAAGGTTGCCTTGAGATGGATGGGTGTCGGCGCGTTGGCAGCGGCCGTAGGCTTGGCCGGAGAAACTTTAGGTATCAAGGGAAGCTTGGGGCTAGCCGCGGCGGGGGTACCGGTCATGGAACTTGGCGTCATAGGAACAGGCGTAGAGCTCATACATCTTTCCGAGCCAGACCAGTAGGCTTAACTTGTTATGTAACAATTCCTCTGCCTATGGCATAATGTAAGCATGAACGAAAAGCAAACAACGACACCTAAAGCTATCCGACCGACCAAGAAACAGCGCGAGTTATTAACTTTTATTGAACAATTCATTACCGAGCATGGCTATAGTCCCAGCTACCGCGAAATCATGACCGGCCTGAACTATAGCTCCGTGGCCACCGTGGCGCTGCACGTCAACAACTTGATCAAGCGTGGCCAAATCCGCAAGCGCGACCGCTCGGCCCGCTCGCTGGAAGTCGTGGCCGCGCCAGAGACGACCAAGGTCACCACCAACAGCATCGCGCCTAGCGAAGAAAAATGGCTGGTCGAGAAGGTAGAACACGCCTTCCAACAGATCGAGAACCTCGGCGGCGAGCTGGCCGAAGCCAGTTTCGACCATCTCTACGTGTTGATCGGCGCCCTGAAAGTCCTGGGCCTGGAAGGCGCCGCCCAAAGCTTCATGCCCCGTCTGTCCGCCCTCAAGCAACGCCAAACCACCTAAGCGATTGCGGTAATAAATACTATATCTAGCGTGCCGCCGCGGTGCTACACTACTACATAGAGCGAGTTTAACAAAGAGATGCTGGAATCCCGCGCAATTCGGGAACTGTGCCGCAACGGTAAATCCTCCAAACAGGAAAGTCCGATACAGCTGTCAAAAAGCCTCCGAGCAGAGGGTATTTTATGCACGCCACAGCCGAGCAGCTGCCACAACACCAACAACACAACCAGTTAGACCATGAGCTGCGTATTCGGACTGACACCGAAACCTGGCTGGCCGAAACCTTAAATGGCAACATGCGCACCAGCTTTGAGTTCTCGTTCGACGGCGAAGAATTATATGGCGAAGACGGCGGGGCCCTCACGGAAGTGTTTGATGATTCTATACAAGAAGCTGAGATAATCGCCCAGCAAAATCCAGGCTTATTGTTTGAATTGCGCCGCCGCCTAATCGAGCGCGGCGAACTGGAAGACATGAAAGCCATGGGCCGCGGCGAGTTGCAAACCAATGAGGGCGAACGCGCTAATACCATAGTGGTTATTTCAGATTTCCCGCCGGAACTTATGGATGCCCCAGCCGATGTCGGTGGTTACAACACTAGCCGTAAGCAAACCATGATGCGGGTGATAACACTGGAAGATAGCGGCGCCATTAAGGTCACTACCCAGAGCTTGGACCAATCAAACCGCCAAGCGTTAGAAGCTGTCTACGGAGCGCTAGGCAAGCAGCCTGAGGGAGGTGAGTTATTACCCCAAAGAGTTAACCTGGCCTTAACGCCCCGGGGGCAGCCCAATTTAATTAATAACCTGGCTGGCGTTTATGACGCGTCGCTGCAGCAACAACACGGCGGCGCCTGGTATGCCGGCCGTCGGCCCGCTGATGACCGCAACACCTATGATTTCGTTCATAACCAACAAGATTTAGTGGATTGGTTTACCAATGAAAAGCTGGTTGACCCGGCGGGGGCCGAAAAGCTTCGTTTCAAAGTTGCGGCTACCGCCGAAGCCCGCTATGATCGCTACTTGAAAGGCTACGAAACTTCTCAGCAAGTACCTGGCGCTATGACGCTCGATTCGCTCATAACGGTAGAACAAATCGCGGTTGGAAAAGGTTTGCATACGGAGATGGTGTATGCTGAACGACGGGCGGTCAGTTTAGGCAAAACTTATAGTGGCTGCGGTGCCAGCGTCAGTGCCGAAGAAACCGATGACTTATCAATTTCAGATCAATTGAGCACATTGGGTTATGGCAATAAGTCAGGCAGTGATCGTTACGGCTCACTGAAATTTAAATGTCAAAACGGACATGAGAACGAACGGCCCCGAAATAAGCTTATAAATTGTTGCAAAACCTGTGGCGTAAGCGTTAAGTGTTGAACGAGACCGGCGTAAAATAGGTATATGAAGGCTAAGCGCATAGGTATCTACGCCGGCACGTTCGATCCGGTGCATGCTGGGCATGTGGCGTTCGGGTTGCAGGCGCTGCGGGCGTCCGAGCTCGATAAGGTGTATTTTTTGCCAGAGCGGCAGCCGCGGCGCAAGCGGGGCGTCGAGCATTTCGGGCACCGGGTGGCTATGATCCGGCTGGCCCTGCAGCCGCATCCGCAGTTCGAGGTGTTGGACCTGCCGGATATTAACTTCAGCGTGGCCCGTACCTTGCCACGGCTCAAAAAGCAGTTTGGCCGCGCCCAACTGGTCTTCCTATTTGGCTCCGATGTGGTGCCTAATATCCAGGCTTGGGCCGACGCCGATCGCCTGCTTAAAGACGCCGAGTTGGTGGTCGGCCTGCGGGCCGAAGCCGACCGCGACAAGCTGCACCAGGTGGTCGAAGCCTGGCCGGTCCAACCGCGGACGCTAACCATGTTCACTAGCTACTCGCCCCGGGTTTCATCCGGGCGGGTCCGCCAGGCTCTCTATCGGCAACGGCCGGCCGCGGGCTTGCTCAAAAGCGTGGAGCGCTACAGCGACCGTAATTGGCTGTACGTGCGCCTACCGAAAATTTAGCGTGACTTCTTTGGTAGTCGACTTTGGACTATGTTTAAAGTGATATAAAAAGTATATCAATCGTATATCACTTATGTATCTATTTAAACAGTGTACTGTCAGAGAGAATTGCCCAGGCCCTGAACCACGGTTGACACCGCATAAGCGGTTTGCTAAACTTGGGGACACTTCATTGAACCGGCCTCAGCCGGCTCAGGAGAGACAAAAAGGCGAGTAAAAAGTTTGCTATCCACGGTATGGGAGTGCCGCGGTAGTCCGAAAGAGGTGCGATTTGTTTGTAAAAATAAAAGTTGTCCGTAGTCCTGCTAGGTATGTACACGTGCAAGTCCAGCGCCCGCCGTGGCGCGAGTTCCTGGAATATTAATAGGCGGCCCGCCGCCTTGCGCTAGTTGCCGCTTTTGGCTGGGGCGGGAGCAGCGGTTTGGCTGGTGGTACCGGCGCTGGTCGGCGCGCTGGAGGCCTGGCCGGCTTTCTTGGCGATCTCGGCTTTTATCAGTGTCTCGAAGGCGGCAGCCGTATTGCCGACCTGGACCTGCTTGCCGTCAAGGAAGAAGGTCGGCGTGCCTTGGATCTTGAGTTTGGTACCTGCGGCCGTGTCAGCGTTAATTAAGTCGTTTACCTGGCTGCTGGCGTAGTCAGTTTTAAATTTTGCCAGGTTCAGGCCGAGCGCCGTGGCGTACTGGTTGAAGTCCGTCGTCGGGTCGCTAGCGCCGGACCATTGCTGCTGCTCCTCATACAGGGCGTCGTGCATTTCCCAGAACTTGTTTTGCAGCCCGGCGGCCTCGGCGGCCCGAGCGGCGGCAAAGGCGTTCTGGTGGATGCTGACGAGCGGGAAGTTGCGGAACTGGAAGAAAATCTGGTCGTTAAACTCGGTCTGGACTTGCTTGACAGTCGGGAAGTATTCGCCGCAGAACGGGCACTCATAATCACCGTATTCCACCAGGGTCACGCCGGACTTGCCCAAGCCCTCGACGTGCTGGGTCGGCTTGCCAGAGCTGCCGGACTTGCCGGAACTGTCCGACGACTTGTTACCGCTCAGCGCGAAAATGCCGACAAAGATCAAAATAACGACAACGATGACTCCCCAAAACTGCTTGGACATAAAAACTCCTGATTACGTATTAAAAGTATACAGCACGCCATCGCCTGCTTTCCAATCGGCCAGATACGTTATAAGCTAAAGAAACATGAGCGATACCGTCCTGGCGATCATCTTCCTGCTGTTGGCGCTGCTGGGCGTGGTGGTACGCAAAACTTATTATTACTTGCCAGTCCGCGAGCTAAAGCGCCGGGCCGCCGGACATGACGCCGACGCTGCCCAACTGTTTCGGGCGGTGGCTTACGGCAATAGCCTGCGCACGCTGTTATGGCTGTACATTGGCTTGACCACTGCCGCCTGCCTAGTCCTGTTAGCCCGCTCGTTGCCAGTGTGGGTGAGCCTCTTGATTGTTGGGCCGCTGCTGTGGATTGCTTTCTCCTTGCTGCCCGCCAGCCGGACTACTGTTATCGGGCTGCGCTTAACCAAGTTGGTCACGCCGTCAATCGCCTGGTTGCTCAACTACGTCCACCCGGTCTTCAGCCGCGGCGCCGACCGGGTCGAACGGCGCTACACTGCCATTAACCATACCGGCATATACGAGCGCGAAGACCTGCTGGAGCTAGTTAAGCGCCAGCACCACCAATCGGACAACCGCCTGACCGACGAAGAGCTGGAGATCGTCGAGCGCACCCTGAGTTTTGACGACTACAGCGTCAGCGATATAATGACCTCGCGCAAGAAGGTTAAAGTCTTGCAAGCCAACGACACCGTCGGTCCTATCTTAATCGACGAAGTCCACAAGAGCGGCCAACCCTATGCCCTGGTCCGCGAGTCGGCCAAGGGGCCATTCATCGGCACGCTGTTCTCCCACCAGCTTAATCTGGAGAGCGCTGGCAAAGTGAAGGACAGTATGGATGACACCGTCTACTACTTGCACGAAAGCGACGCCCTGGGGCAGGCTCTGCACGCCTTTTTCGTCACCAACAGCTCCTTATTCGTAGTGGTTAATAACTTCGAGGAATACGTCGGCGTACTGACCATCGCCGCCGTCCTGAAGCAACTGCTGGGCCACATTCCCGGCGACGACTTCGACCAATACGCCGATCCCGCCACCGTCGCCGCCCGCCACCAGAAACCACCAAAATCCGACGAAAAAGACGACACCCCTGTTAAAACAGATGAAGAAGTGATAGAATAGCCATCTAATGAGAGTGTTAAGTTCTGAAGTCAAAGACAATGTCGGCAAAACCGTCCACATCGAGGGCTGGCTGCACAAAAAGCGCCTGCTGGGCGGCCTGACCTTTATTAATGTCCGCGACCGCCGCGGCCTGGTCCAGGTCGTCATCCAAGACAAGGACGAAGTCGAAAAGCTGCGTGGCCTTCAGATCGGCACCGTGCTCAGCGTCGACGGCCAAGTCAAAGAAGAACCCCGCGCCCCCGGCGGCGCCGAGCTCCACGACGCCAAGCTGACCGTACTCGTCCCCGTCGAGGCCGAACCCCCCATCGAAATCGACAAGCCGCTTAGCCACAAACCCGACAATTTAGACACCTTATTCGAACATCGCGTCTTAGGCCTGCGCAACCTTCAAGAGAGCAAGATATTCAAGATCCGTTCCGAACTGGTGCACTATATCCGGGAGTTCATGTTCAAGCATGAATTCGTCGAAATCCACACGCCCAAAATACTGGCCGGGGCCACTGAGGGCGGCGCCGAAGTTTTCAAAGTCGACTACTTCGGCACTGAGGCTGTCCTGGCCCAAAGCCCGCAGTTCTACAAGCAGATTATGACTGGCGTCTTCGAGCGCGTCTTCGAGATCGGGCCGGCCTACCGTGCTGAACTATCGGCTACTACTCGTCACGTATCCGAAGTCACCATGCTCGATATCGAAATGGGCTTCATTGATGCCCACGAAGACGTTCTCGACATGGTCCAGGACATGACCTATTACGTACTCACCAAAATCTATGACCAATACGCTGCCGAATTAAAGAGCTTGAACGCGCCCGACCTAGTTCTCAAGGAGGAATTTCCGCGCTACACCGTGGCGGAAGTCCATGAAATGTACGGCAAAGCCAACAATGTTGACCTTAGCAAAGAAAAAGACCTGATCCCAGCCGAAGAACGCTGGATCTGCGACTATGCCAAAAAGCAGGAGGGCTGCGAGGCCGTCTACGTCACGCATTTCCCGGTAGAGGCGATGAAGTTCTACCACATGGTTAACCCGGACGATCCAACCACTGTCATGTGGGGCGACCTATTATTCCGCGGCTTGGAAATTGCCACTTGCCCGCAGCGCGAACATCACTATGACAAGCTTGTAGAACAGATGAAAAAGGCCGGTCTCGACCCCGAACATCCCGGTTACAAGTACTACTTGCAAGCTTTCAAGCACGGCCTGCCAGCCCATGGCGGCTGCGGCTTCGGTATCGACCGCCTGGTTGAGAAAACCATCGGCTTGGCCAACGTCAAAGAGGCCATTCTCTTCCCCCGCGACATCAACCGCCTCACGCCTTAAAAACTTTTCGGGTGATAAAAATAGCGCGGCAAGTAACCGCGCTATTTCAAGTTTTGGCTGGGTTAATTCCAGCCAAAGGTTTGGCCGAGTAGCCAGACACAGAAGGCCAGTGAGATCAGAAATAATCCCAGGCCGACCGGCGAGCCCCAGCTGAACCATGAACCCCATGACCGCCAGTGTTTCATGCTCTCGGCGTAGGACCAGGCTTTTTCGTCTTCTTTTGACATGACGAAATCTCCGTTTAAGTTAATGAAGATCCGTTCCGGGCGGCTCGGGTGTCACGGCCATGTTGTTCGCCGAGCGGTAGGCGCATGGGCTCTAAAGTGACGGCCACGTTAACTTTATATAAGCATGTGTGCCCAAAGGAAGCAAATCTCAAATGGTCGGTTCGGCGTTGAGACCGTGCCAGCTGCTACAATAACAGGGTGCTAAGTCTGCTACTTACCAGTGCCGCCGTGTTGCTCGTTTATATGAGCCTGGGCTTTGAGCTGGCCTACTTCCGGCGGCGGTTGGATACGGTTGACGCTGCCTGGGGCCTGGGCTTCGTGCTGGTCGGTTTGCTGGTCGAGTTGCGGGCGCCCAGCTTCCGCAGCTTCGTTATCTTCGTGTTGGTTAGTGTTTGGGGCATCCGGCTGAGCAGCCATATCTGGCGTCGCAACCAGGGCAAGTTGGAGGACGATCCGCGCTACCGGGAGCTCGCCGCCAAGTGGCGCGGCAACTTTTGGCAGCGAGCTTACTTTTCTATTTTCCTGATGCAAGGCGCACTGGTCTGGGTGGTCGGCTTGCCGGTAGTTATGGCCTCCAACCAGCCATTGTCCGGGTTAGACTGGCTGACTGTAATCGGCACTTTAGTTTGGTTAGCCGGCTTCAGTATCGAAACTGTCGCGGACCGGCAATTGCGGACTTTCCTGGCTCGCAAAAATCATCCTAAAATCCTGCAAGCCGGGCTCTGGCGCTTCAGCCGTCACCCCAATTACTTCGGTGAATTGACGCAGTGGTGGGGCATCGGCCTGATAGCCTTGCAAGCCAGTTTCGGCTGGATCGGCCTGCTTGGGCCACTGACGTTGAGCTACCTGATCATTTTTGTCTCAGGCCTACCGCCGATCGAGCGGCGCCACCGCGACGACCCGGAATACCAAAAATATAAAGACCGTACCAGCGCCTTAATTCCATTGCCGCCCCGCCAATAGGCTATAATTTGCTTATGAGTAAAAAGCCCGCCAAAACCGAGCTGTCGCCCGAGCTGAAAGCACTAGAGCAAAAAGTCGACGCCATGATGGACGCCAAGATGCCGGCTAAAGCTGCCGTCACCAAAAAGACCAGCACCCTCAAGGTCGTCAGCGACTACGCCGGTAATCCCCAGACCGCGCCGGAACTTTCGCCTAAATCGTCGAAGACTGCAAAACCATCAAAAACTGTTACTCCTGAACCTGAAGCTCCGCCTGAGCCCGAAGCTGAAACCGAAACTCCAGCCTTACCAACCGAATCGCCCGAAAGCATAATCGAAGACCCCGACACCGACCAGGCCGTGGCCGACATCGTCATCCGGGAGGGCGACACCCAACTGGCTGTCGAGGATGCCATCGCCCGACGCAAATCCGGCGAAGCCGAAAGCCCGTCAGGGCCAACCATTTCCGGCTACTGGGTCCTGCTGTTCTTCATCGTCGTTATCGGCACCGCTGCCGTCGTCTATCTCTGGTTCCGCTAACCCTAACTAGCAATCAAATATTGACAAGAAGTTTATTAGTAGTATAATATAAATATGTATAGTGCCAGAGGTGAGACTTTACCATCAATTACTGATTATGAACAGATCGACGAAGCTTTTATCGTCTATCCGCTAGTGCATGGAAGTTATGACCTATATCCTGTTCGAGAACACGAATGGGTTGAGGGGCGATTGGGAGGACAACAAACTGAACCAGGCAATCCGAACGCTCATTTTTTAGCACAAAAGCTTCAGGAAGGCTTTCGTGAAGTTGGGCAAAACTACTGGCCGTCAAGAACTATTGATCGCGACGGCACCCCGTTACCGTACCTAGATCCTAGGGATGAAGACTATGCTGAACAAGCCTTGAAACAGCACGCCAGGCTTGTTGAGCACTATGGGCATGAGAACGTCATAGCCTGCCGTCCTTCCCGGGATAGGCTGATGAGTCCTGACCGGGCGCCAATTGATGAAGTTATCTTTCTCGTAAAAGAAGATTAATTGTCTACTTCCGGAGGCGGATGACAGTCATTTTACCGTCAGTACGGAGATAGCCACTGATAACGCGGTTAATCAGGTGGTAGGGCCCGCCGAGTTCGATGACTTCAGTTTTGCGGACCAGTTTTTTGGCCTGAAGGCCTTTGACGATTAGGTCGCGTTCGCGGTTGGTGTCGGGGTCGATCATGTGGGTAATTTGCAGGTTGTGGCGTATAAAGCCGATGCCGACGTCCAGCGAGGCCGCGCCGACCCATAACAAATTGTCGTCATGCAGGTGGATCCGGCGATGGTGCCAATGGATGCTGCGGAAGTTCAAAGGCCGCTTGTTTTCGTAAGTAGTCGCCCAGAACCGGACGTGGTGCCGGCCGCCCTGGGTATTGTCTACCGGGATTTGGAAAGCAATGTCCTGCTTGCGCCCGAAGAAATACAGGCCGCTAACCGGCGCGTTGGGGTAGGACCAGCCGTAGGTGACACTGAGGGCGTGCCGTACCAGGTAGCGCCAGCGGTGCGGATCGGCTACATGCCAACCAGCCTGTTCCATGGCCTTGACCAGCTGGCGGCGGGTAGCGATAATACCGACATTAATAGGGTCCGACGCGAAACCATCCGGCGTCACGCAGTACAGCGGCACATGTTTAGGCGGCCGCAGGATTCGGAATAAACGGATAATTGCCGGCACTAGTACGTAAGCGCCAAGCGCGTAGGTCAGCAGGATGGCGAAACCGTCCGGCAGGCGATGGTCAAAGTAAGGGAAAATACCGCGCACCGAAATGTAGGCAATGACAATGCCTGGTAACAAAATTAACAAACGCGCGGCTAGGCGCAGGCTGTACTGGACCATAGGTCACATACTACAATACCTTATGATGAAGACTCCAGCCGCCCAGTCCGCGGCCAAATTATTAAGTTACTCGGCAACCAGCCCCAACCCATTACCAGCCTTCGCCAACAGATACCAGATGAACGCTTACCAAGTGTAGTCGACGAACTCCTCCAAGAAGGGCTCATAACTCGCCGCGCTGGCCGACTCACGCCCTGATGCTTATGTTATAATTTGATCCAGTATGGAAGAGCAACCGGTTCACACGCCGCCCCCAGAGACGCCAAATCCGCCGGCTCCGATCACGGACGTCAAGGCCCCAGCAGCTCCGCCTGCCGCCGGCCCGACGCCCCCAGCAGCTCCGCCTGCCAAACCAACTATTCCGCCCAAAGCCAAGTCGCCCAAGCAACCTGCCACTGGTGTCACCACCGCTATCATCGCCACTGTCGTCATCGTCCTCGGCCTGGCCGGGCTGGCCGTTTACGCCTACATTAAAACCAAGTAATGGCCGCCGCGACCCAATTGCTCGAGTCCGGCACTATCGCCGTTATCCCGACCGACACGGTCTACGGCGTGGTGGCCCGAGCCACCGACCAAGCAGCCGTCAGCAAACTCTATAAGTTAAAAAACCGTGAAAACAAACCTGGCACCATTATCGCCGCCAACATTGAACAACTGGAAGAACTCGGCCTCAAGCACCGTTATCTTAAAGCCGTCGAACAATTCTGGCCGGGCGCCGTCAGTGTGGTCATTCCGGTCGGCAACCCGGCGCTTGAATACCTGCACCAGGGCAAAATGAGCCTGGCGGTGCGCGTTCCTGACGACAAAAAACTTCAACAATTACTCCAACAAACCGGCCCCTTGCTGACCAGCAGCGCCAACCAGCCCGGCCAACCGGTCAGCAACACCATCGAACAAGCCCAAAAAGTCTTCGGCGACCAGATAGATTTCTACCAAGACGGCGGCGACCTCTCAGGCCGCCAGCCCTCGACCATCATCCGTATCGTCGACGACGCCATCGAAGTCCTCCGTCCCGGTGCCGTCAAGATAGACGATGCTACAATGGACGCATGACATTTGACGAGTACCAGAAGCGGGCGCTGACGACGGTGATTTCGCAGGATGACACCTTCAAGGACACCTTGCACTGGGTACTAGGTATCAACGGCGAGGCCGGCGAAGTGGCCGAAAAAGTCAAAAAAATCATCCGCGACAAGGGCGGCAAAATCAGCCAGCAGGACAAAGAAGAGCTGGCCAAAGAGCTGGGCGACGTATTGTGGTACTTAGCAGTCTTCGCCCATGACTTAGGCTTCCAGTTGGACGGCATCGCCGAGCAAAACTTGGCTAAACTCCAGAGCCGCCAAGTCCGTGGCGTCCTCGGCGGCACCGGCGACAACCGCTAGAAACCAGAGCCTTTCTATAATTCGCCGTCCAGGGCCTCGTGTTTGCGGTGGTCGTACCATGTATCAAAATCTGAGTCACCGACGAACTCCGCGCGCAGCCAGTCGTCGAGCGAGCCGCCCCCGCCGCCGGCCATGCAGACGACCATATCGCCGGCTTCGAGATGTTTTTGGATGGCATGCTTGAGCTTAGCGTCGCGTTCCATCGGTTTGGCAATGCTGGGATCGGCTAGGTGTGAGATTAGCTCGGTCGGCTGAATGACGCGCTGCCCAGGGTCTTCGCGGGCCAAGTAGCTGGGGATCCAGTATAGCTGGTCGGCGCCGTCAAAGGCGTCTTGGTAGTCATCCAGCATGTAGTGTTGGCGTCGGTTGGTCAGGGGCTCATAGACGACAATGAGTTTCTGGCCGGTTTCGGCCGTCATCTCGGTGGCCACGCTCATGGCGCCGCGGACTTTCTCTGGCGTGTGGGCGTAGTCGCTGTAGAGGTTCGGTATGATCTCTTCCATCCGCCGGCTCAGGCCCGGAAAGCGATCAATGTGCTCGATAATTTTCTCCAGCTGTTGCTGGCTTAGCTGGCGGACTGCTTTGGTGGCCAACCAGGCATCGAGCCGGTTATAGCGCCCGACCAATTTAATGTCATCGATAACTGGTTCAGCCGAGTCCATAATGGCGTAGTGGTCGTTCGGCGCCAGGCCCAGGTAATCGTAATCTTCTTGCCACAGTTCTGTCCACTCGCTCTGGTCAATGAATTCCTTGAAAGCCTGTTGGTAATCCTCGCGGGTCGGGAAGATCTCGTGGTGGTCCCATGACACGCCAGTGATGATGCTGACGAATGGCTCGAACGTCAGGAAGTTGCGGTCGAACTCGTCAGCCTCGTAGATAAAATATTCCGAGCCCGGCTCGTAGTGGCCCATTTCGCCGAACGACAGCTTGGCGCCGACCGACCAGCTGACCGGCAGACCAAGCTCTTTGAATAGCCAAACAACCATGGCCGTGGTAGTGGTTTTACCGTGCGTGCCGGCGATGGCGACCAGCTTGAGCTTTTTATCAGCCAGAATCTGGTTCAGCAGTTCGTCGCGCTTGCTGGTTTTAATGCCTTGGGCGCGGGCGAAGACCAGTTCGGCATGGTCCGCCGCCAGGGCCGAAGTATGTACCAGCCAATCAATCGGCTGGGCGGCGTGCAACTTGGCAATTGCTCCGGCCGACTGGCCAATTTGGATGTCTGTGATGCCGTGTTTCTTGAGGTAATCAACGTATTGCGAGGCCTGCTGGTCCGAGCCGGAAACTTCATAGCCGGCCTGGTGTGCTATCTGGGCTAGTGGCCCAATACCCGCCCCGCCAATTCCCGAGAAGTAAATATGCATGCTTCTAGGATATAATTCATAGTTGAAATGAACAAACGCCGGCTGCACTATCTATGGACAAAGCTACGCTTTATCAAGCCTTGGTATTTTCTGGTGGCGGCAATTGCTTTCGCTATTATTGCCATCTTTGCCCTGCGAGCCAACAACCAGCACATGCTGAAGCTCCGGACAGCCGTCTATAGCGCCGACCAGCACGATAGCGATGTCCAAGGCGCCCTCAACCGCTTGCAGACCTACGTAACGTCCCATATGAATACCAATCTCAGCACCGGCGGCACTTCAGTCTACCCGCCGATCCAGCTCAAGTATACTTACGACCGCTTGGTCCAGGCCCAGGCCGGCCAGCTGGCCCAGACCAACACCGCGCTGTACACCGAGGCCCAGAAGTACTGCGAGCAGCAGGACCCGGTTGATTTCTCCGGCCATAACCGGGTGCCGTGTATCGAGCAGTACGTCTCATCGCGCTCGTCCGACAGCGTGCAGCTGCCGGCTATTCCCGACGCGCTCTATAAGTTCTCGTTTGCCACGCCGCAGTGGTCACCAGACCTGGCTGGCTGGAGCCTGGTCATTGCTGCCAGCAGTGTTTTACTGTTTGTCGTAACCTTTATAGCTGACAGGTGGTTCCGCCGTAATATCGCTTGAGAACTAGAACTAGGGCTTGGTAGTAGTGGTGGCAGGGGTAGTCGAAGTAGTTGACGGGGCAGTTGAGCTGTTGCCGGCGTTTTGGGCGCTGCTGCCACTAGTGTTGCTAGAGCTGCTGCTCTGGTCGGTACACTTCTGGCCGTTAGGGTTCTGCTTCTGGAAGGTGGCTACGGCTTTGGCTACCTGGCCATTATCCTGCAGGTTTTCCCAGAAAGTCACCTGGTCGCTGTTAATGACCATTTGGTCGTAAGGTTCGTGCAGCTCACAACCGAGCTTTACTAGGGTCACATTGGTGTTGGCAGTGCTTGCGCTAGCGCTAGCGCCGCTGGCGTTATTAGTCTGCAAGTAGTAAATGTTGGTAACGACGAAATACTTACTGTTAAGAGACTTGATGTTGCCAAAGTAAACCTGGCCGGTATTTAAGAAGACGGCCTGGAGTTTATTATTATCAACAAACTTATTTTCAGGCTTAGGCCCCGATGCTAATAAGACCGCCAAAGCGGCAACTAAGATAGCAATGGCCAATAACATGGCGACAGCGCCAACGCGCCCCCATTTGCCTTTATCGGATTTATTACGTCGACTAGTACCGGTTGGTCCTGCCGGTGTGCCTGCAGCAGCAGGGTGGGCGCCGACAGGTTGCTGAACAGTGCGGTTAGAAAATTCCATACTTCCCCTTACTCTACCCTCTCAATTATTACTTTTATGCTTACCGGTCTAGTGTAATACAATCGTCCGGACCAATGCAAACTAGATAATCCATAGCTGGCTTCAGAGGAGTGTTATTTGCATCAAAGGGTTGACAAACAAAATCCCACCAGAGTATGTTAGGGGTACATTACTAATTGGTAAGAGAGGGAGAACTATCATGGCATACAAGCACACCAACTCTAAGGGCGTAACATATTACCTTAACTCAAAGGCAGTTGTACTTCGCGGCGGCAAAGAGCAGACTATTTACTACTTCAGCAAAGACCAGCGGCCTGAGGCTTCTGACCTGCCTAGCGGCATGGAAGTGAACGAGAACCCCCGTAACGGTTTCCTGACCGTTAAGCGTTCCAAGTAATACGGCCTAAACTGTATTAATGTTACTGTCCGGCCCTGATAGGGGGCCGGATTTTCATTTGGTATAATAATAAATTCATGGCAAGTTCCACAGCGATTCTAACCGTCAAAAACCTCAAGAAGGCTTATGATGACAAACCGGCCGTTGACGGTATTTCGTTCGAGGTTAAAAAGGGCGAGGTCTTCGGTATTCTTGGTCCAAACGGCGCCGGCAAAACCACCACATTGGAAATGATCGAGACCATGCGCGAGATCGACAGTGGCACCATCACGCTGGACGGCTTGAACGTCGCCGAACAGCCCTGGGAGGTCAAGGCCATTATTGGCGTCCAACCGCAAACGGCCGCCTTCCAGGACAAGCAGAAGCTGCTGGAGATCATCGAGATGTTCGCCGCGGCTTATGGCACCAACGTCGATAACCAGAAATTCCTGGACGACGTACAGCTGGGCGAGAAGGCTAGCTCGTATGCCGAGAACCTCAGCGGCGGCCAAAAGCAGCGCCTCAGCATTGCCACCGCCCTGGTCCATGACCCCAAAGTCTTCTTCTTGGACGAGCCAACCACCGGCCTGGACCCGCAAGCCCGCCGCAACCTTTGGGACCTGGTGCGCGAAGTGCGCGACCGCGGCGTGACCGTGCTGCTGACCACCCACTACATGGACGAAGCCGAAATCCTCTGTGACCGCGTGGCCATCATGGACAAGGGCAAGATTATCGCCATCGACACCCCCAAGAAGTTAATTAAGCAGCTGCTGGACCGCGGTTTCACCAAGCAGGAGCAGGTCGAGCAGGCCAACCTCGAAGACGTCTTTATCGACCTGACCGGGAAGGGCTTGCGGGACTAGCCGATGGACTTTAAGCAACAGCTGCGTACCGTCGCCGTCTTCACCAAGCTCAGCACCCGCCGGTTCTTCCGCGACCGCCTGGCGCTGTTTTTCGGTATTTTGTTCCCGTTGATTTTCCTGTTCGTGTTCGGCGGCCTCAGCAAGGGCGGCGGCAGTCCGAGTTTCAAAGTAGCTGTTCTCAACCAGTCGCACAGCGCTTTCGCGGCCAGTTTCGATAAGCAGTTATCACAAGGCAAGGTACTCCAGGTAGACAAGGAAGCCACCAGTTTGCCGATCGCCAAGGACCGCCTCAGCAAGAGCCAAATCGACGGCATTATTATCCTGCCGCCTGACTTCGGCGTCGTTAATCCGGCCCGCCACTATCCGACCGGCCAGGTCCAGCTGCTGTATTCCCAGAACAGCAGCGGTTCCGGCCAGACGTTGCAGAGCATTCTGACCGGCATCCTGAACGGTATTAACGCCAAGCTGACCGGCGCCCAGCCGCCGCTGGCCGTCAAGGGCCAGGCCTTGAACGACCACCAGCTAACCAGCTTTGATTACACTTTCTCAGGGCTGCTCGGTTTCTCCATTATCGGCATCGGCATCTTCGGCCCGATCAACGTCTTTCCGGAACTCAAGAAGCAGGGTATCCTGCGCCGCCTGCACACCACACCGATCCGGGTTTGGCAGTACTTCATGGCCACCATGTTCAGCCAGGCCATTACCGGTGTCGTATCAATTGCCATCCAGTTCGCCGTCGCCATCAGCGTCTTCGGCTTGAAAGTTGACGGCGATTACCCGGAGATCATCTTGTTTACCGTCCTGAGCATCTTCATGATCCTAGGCATCGGCCTGGCGATCGGCGGCTGGGCCAAGAATGAGCGCCAAGCCGCGCCGCTGAGCAACATTATCGTCTTCCCGATGCTGTTCCTGAGCGGTACCTTCTTCCCGCGTTTCGAGATGCCGCACATTCTGCAAACCATTACTACCTACCTGCCCCTAACACCGGTGATCGACGGCTTACGCCTGCTAACCACCGAAGGCAAGCACCTGACCCAGATCGGCCCCCAGCTCGGCCTGATCGCCATCTGGATGGTCGTCATCTACGCCATCGCCTTCCGCGTCTTCTCCTGGGAATAACATCTCTTGAACTCCATTGCAAGTCTTTCATAAGCATGATATAATAAGATCATGAGCCGCAAGAAAATTCCAGAGATAAATGATCATCAGGGCACAATGTTTCAACCTGTCTCTGACACAAGCTACATAACAGCCGAAACATTTCCCGAAGATCCGGCAGAAAAGTTGCTTGGCCAAAAAGAGCCGGCTGTCGTTTATGGCCCGCCAGGAAGCTACGTTGATCTTTCTGAGCGCGCCCAGCAGCTTAAGAACGCTCTTGCTAATTTTGGCCTCCGGAATCAGCGACTGGGTTTTGATTTAGCCTCGAACTCCCGCCAATATAAAGCTCCTATATGGTCAAGATATGCCGAGGGAACTCCAATTGTGCAAGAAGGGGCAAATGCCAATGGCGAAAGGTTCTTGCAAGCTGCCAAGGTAGACTTCTGGCAGGCGACTGGGTACGCGGCGCTTCGAGATACGAGACTTGCCTCCAAGCAGGAGATAGATGCAGGTAGCCGTAAGATGTGGCGGGAATTCTCCACACGCTACGGAGCTCCCGAAAATAGAGTGAAACGCGATAAGTATAAACAGCTTCTAGGAAGGTCTATAACAAACTCAAAAAAGATCCTTAAGCGTGCTGCTTAAGCTAGAATCATAAGTAGTAATGGACGCTTTACGTAAGTTAGCCAAGCCGTTCTTCGTGCTGGCGCCGATGGACGACGTGACGGATACGGTTTTTCGGCAGGTGATTGCCGGTTGTGCCACGCCGGACCTGTATTTCACGGAGTTCGTGAACGCCGATGGCCTGCAGAGCCCGGGACGCCACAAGTTATTAAAAAAACTGTGTTTCACCCCTATTGACCAACCGCTCATCGCCCAGATCTGGGGACGGGAACCGGACAATTTCTACAAAACCGCCCAGCAGGTCGCGGACGGCACGTTTGCGAGGGAACTCGGACTTCCCGCTGGCTTCAACTTCGCCGGTGTTGACCTAAACATGGGCTGCCCGCAAAAGAGCGAGGTCAAGAACGGCACCTGCGCCGCCCTGATGAACGACCGCCCTTTAGCGGGAGCAATTATCGAAGCTACTCAAAAAGGGCTGGAAGGCCGCCTGCCGCTCAGCGTCAAAACCCGCACCGGCTTTCGTGAGGCCGACCTGACCTGGCCGGAATTCCTGCTCGGCCAGAAGCCCAGCATGTTAACTATCCACGGCCGCACTAAAGCCCAGATGAGCAAAGTCCCGGCCGACTGGGATACGATTGGCCAAGTCCGCGAACTGCGCGACCGGCTCAGCCCCGATACTCTCATTGTCGGCAACGGTGACGTGACGGATCGCGCGCATGGCTTGGCATTAGCCCAAAAATACCAGCTCGACGGCATCATGATCGGCCGCGGCGTTTTCCACGACCCCTTCGTCTTCGCCGAGCAAAGCCCGTGGCCAAGCTTCACGCCCGAACAACGTATTAACCTCTATAAAAAACACGTCCAGCTCTTCGCCGCTACCTGGCAAAACCACGAGCGCCCCATCCATACCCTCAACAAATTCTGCAAGCTCTACGTCAACGGCTTCGACGGCGCCAAAGATCTCCGCGACCAGCTGATGCACGCCGCCAATACTGAAGACTTACTTAATAAACTAAAGCTTAACAGAGTCGTTTAAGCGGCGGCCAGGAGCAGGTCAGGATTTTCTAAGGCCGGTATTTCGCCCGGCAGGTTAATGACAAGATTGCCAGCGTACGCTAGTCCATCAGCTGATAAGGCTGGTTTTTCAGCAGTTTCATGAACAGTTAGTCGCACCGCTTCGGTGAAACCGCTGCTAAGCACGCCGCCTAAAACAGCCGTCCGTATTTCATGAGCCGGTTCCTCGAATTCTAATCGTGAGGTAGCCATCTTTATTTTGCCTTCCTGGTTATTTGTTAATCTTGTTAGTATTTTGTAACCTGCCTACTATTATATACCCCTTTGTCAAACAGGTTAAGTTAATTGGGGTTGTCGATCATGGGGGCGGGTCGTATAGTAGGGAAGAACCACGTGGGGTTCGTGAAACGAAGTCATTATACTGCATGGATTTTACACTTATCATTGTTATCGCGGTTGCCCTGTTTTTTGACTTCACGAATGGCTTTCATGACACTGCTAACGCGATTGCCACTATTGTTTCCACCAGGGCAGTTTCGCCGCGTTTAGCCGTTCTGGGCGCCGCTGTATTGAACTTCCTCGGCGCTTTCGTGTCACTCAAAGTGGCCACGACCGTCGCCAAAGGTATTGTGAACCCGGGCGCGATTTCGCTGCATGTTGTCCTGGCTGGGTTGGCCGGAGCTATCATCTGGAACTTAATTACCTGGCGGTTGGCGCTACCAACTAGCTCATCGCACGCCTTAATTGGCGGGGTGGCTGGGGCGGCCGTTATGGCGTTGGGCATGCATGTCATCCAGTGGCATGGTCTGCGTGACAAAGTTCTAATTCCTTCATTGGCGGCGCCGTTTTTGGGTCTGATCGGGGCGACACTGCTAATGACAGTCATTCTACGGATTGTCCGCAAGCGTGACCCGGAGGCCGTCAGCCATTTCTTCAAGCGGTTGCAACTGGTGTCTGGCGGTTTCGTGGCCTTCACGCACGGCACCAACGACGCCCAGAAAACCATGGGGATCATCGCGCTAGCCCTCATCGCCGGCCAACCGGGCAAGCATTTCCACGTACCATTATGGGTTATTCTGTCTTCGGCTACCGCTATGGCGGCGGGCACCTATGTCGGTGGCTGGCGGATTATCCGGACCCTTGGCGAGAAGATCACCAAGCTGGAGCCGCCGCAGGGTTTTGCGGCTGAAACCTCAACGGCTACCACCCTCTGGATTACAGCACATTTTGGCTTTCCGGTGTCGACTACCCACACGGTCAGCGGCTCTATCCTGGGGGCTGGCGCGGCCAAAGAACCTTCGGCTATACAGTGGCGAATCGTTAGGCACATCCTGACCGCGTGGCTTATCACTATCCCGTGTGCCGCCGCCGTCGGAGCGGCCATGGAACTCATCACTCGTTCGCCGGGCGGTGTCAGCCTGACTTTCGTCATTGCCTTATTGACCGTCTCAGCCATCTTCCTGACCCGAAACTGGACTTGGGAATCCCGCGCCCAACTCAAAATCCGCCTGGCCCCCCTCCGCCGCGTCCGTAAACCCTCCTAGAGCCCTAATTCTTGTCGGATAGATGGGCAGCGGATATAATCAAAGTAGTGATTACCGCCGCCAACCTCCACAAACACTATCGTAAAAAGGTAGCTGTTGATGACATGTCTTTCAAGGTGAAGACGGGCAAGGTAACGGGGTTCCTGGGCCCGAACGGGGCGGGCAAGTCCACGACCATGCGCCTGATGCTGGGGTTAGACCATGGCAAGGGCACGACGACATTTGACGGCAAACAACTGGGCGATTATAAACAGCCCTCCAAGATAGTCGGTATCTTACTGGAGGCCAAGGCCTATCATCCGACCCGGACCGCGCGCAACCACCTGAAGATACTGGCCGAAGCCGGCGGCATCCCTATGCAGCGCGTCAAAGAAGTATTGGACATCGTCGGGCTGACCGAAGTGGCAAAGAAGAAGCCTGGCAAGTTCAGCCTCGGCATGAGCCAGCGGCTGGGTATAGCGGCCGCCATCATGGGCCAGCCGAAATACCTATTGCTCGACGAGCCGGCCAATGGCTTGGACCCGGAGGGCATTGCCTGGTTGCGGCAGTTCCTCAAAGATTACGCCGATGCCGGCAACGCCGTGTTCGTGTCGTCCCATTTGTTAAGCGAAATGTCGCAAATGGCCGATGACATCGTGGTGATCGGCAAGGGCAAACTGATCGCCGATACCTCGATTGCCGACCTGATCGCCGGCAGCACCCACTCCAGCGTTTTCGTGCGCGTCGCTAACCCCGCGAAACTCAAGGCGGCCCTGCAACATGCGGCCATCAAGTTTGGCACAGTCGAGAACGGTTTCAAGATCAGCGGCAAGCGGACGGACGTGATTGGCAAACTGGCGTTTACGGCTGGCACGCCAGTCTTGGAACTATCCAACCAGGCGGCCTCACTTGAGGAGGCCTTCTTAGAGCTGACAGCCGGTGCCGAAGAGTACAAGACGAGAAAGGGAAGCAAGCCATGATCCCTGCCCTCAAAGCCGAAGCGCGCAAGTTGCTGACTATTCGTTCGACTTATATTATTCTCGCCAGCTGCTTGGCGCTGGAATTTATCTTCGCCTTTTATGGCGCCGGCATCAAAGCCGCGGCCGTCGATTTGCACAATCCCCACTACCTGGCCAGCCAAGTTACCCAGGCTATCAGTGCCTTATCGATCCTGATTGCCCTAGTCGGCACGCTGCTGGTGACCCACGAATACCGCTACAACACCATTATGTACACCTTAACTTCATCGCGGCGAAGGACCTACATTCTCCTGGCCAAACTTATTGTCATAACTGTTTTTGCAGCGGTGTTTTCACTGCTCTTCGGCTTGCTGTCGCCATTACTGGCTAACTTGGGCGTGCACCTTAAAGGGCACGAGCTGGTACACCAGGTCATACCGGTCGGGGATTTGCTGTGGCGGTCGGTGTTTGCAGGCTGGGGTTTTGCTATGCTTGCCCTCATCCTGGCTTTTTTGATCCGGATTCAGGTTGGTGCCATCGTAGCTCTGTTTTTCATACCGACAACAGTAGAAGCCCTGATTGGCCTGATTCTGAAACACAACGCCATCTATTTGCCGTTTACAGCTTTGAGTTTGGTCCTGGACCACAACCCCGAGCACCCCGTCTCGTATACCCATGCCGCCCTGATATCCGGTATCTACATCGTAGCCGGATGGATCGTAGCCTGGGCTCTCTTCCTGCGCCGCGACGCCAACTAAATAAACAAAAATAATTGTGGTGGGGATGCCTGGATTTGAACCAGGGACCAATCGGTTATGAGCCGACTGCTCTAACCACTGAGCTACATCCCCATGGGCAAAAATACCGGTGGCTAACAGATGTGAGTATAGCAGATGCTGGACGAAACCTATATAATATGAGTACGTTCCCATGCAAATAAAAACAGAATACACGGATAAGGCCTCGCTCTTCCTGCGGCGCCTGAATGACCCCCGTTTCGTCGGGCAGTTGATCTTCGTGGTGCTGGTGCTGCTGATCAGTTGGAGCGGCGTTAAGAGCATCCAGACCAACTACAGCCTGCAGAAACAAATCACGGCCCTCAACCAGCAGAATTCCCTCCAGAAGCTCCAGAACGACAACCTGGCGCTGCAGAACCAGTACTACAACAGCAACCAGTACCTGGAGTTGACGGCCCGCCAGAGCTTTGGACTGGCCGCCCCAGGCGAGAAGGAGGTTATCGTGCCGGCCTCGGTCGCCCAGGCCTACACCGTCAACTTGCCCGGTACGGCCGCCCCTGATGCCGCCACCAAAGCCAAGCAGCCGGCCTATCAGCGCAACTTCCAGTCCTGGGTCGACTTCTTCACGCACCGCCAAAACAGCGATAATTGACATTCTCACCTCTGTTTGCTAAACTATCCAAACCACTCGACGCGGGGTGGAGCAGCGGCAGCTCGCGTGGCTCATAACCACGAGGTCGCAGGTTCGAGTCCTGCCCCCGCAACCATAAGTATTTTGACCTTCGTGATGTCACGGAGGTTTTTGCAAAACTTCAATAATTTGGTGGTAACCTAGAAGTATGGACGAGTTGCCGAATAATTCATCTCTCAACCCAGTCTCCAAGGCCCACGCCAACAGAGTCAACCGCGAGCTACGCGCTGCGGGTGCGGTAGCATACAACATGTGGTTACCGGAAACGCATTATCTTCCGCACCTTATCAGGGAAGACGAACACATAGAAGGGACAGTATACGGACGCTACAGTGATGGGCGCGGCGTGTTGGTCGCTACTAACCAGCGCATCTTATTCCTTGATAAAAAACCACTTTTTATGCATCGCGACGACATAACATTCAACATCGTCAGCGGTATTAGTCGCACTCGGGTTGGGCCGATCGGCACCGTAACATTACGTACCCGCGAAGGCAACTACAAAATCCGGACCTTCAACCAAAAGAATGCCAAAAATTTTGTCGACTACGTAACAACTCGCTATCTTAAAGAAGAAAGGGGGACATGAAGCGAATGAAGCAAGCTAAAGATTTATTAAGTCTTGATGGCCTGAACGCCCTTGTTACTGGTGGTGCCAAGGGCATTGGCTACGGGATAGCCTACCGGCTGGCCGAAGCCGGAGCCAAGGTGCTCATTGCCGACATGGATGAAGCAACCGCACAAAAAACTGCTCAGGAATTCAGCGACAAAGGCTGGCATGCCGTGGCAGTCAAAGCCGATGTTTCCAGTGAAGATGATGTAAAAAGAATGATAGCGGTTTGCCAGAAAAAGCTGGGTCCCGCAAATATTTTAGTGAACAATGCCGGTATTTATCCGTCCGCTCCGCTGGCCCAAATGAGTGAAGCCGAGTTCGACAAGGTCATACACGTTAATTTGCGAAGCGTATTTCTGACTACCAAGTACGTTTCTGAAGTCATGAAACAACAGGGCGGAGGTAAGATTATTAACATTACTTCAATTGATGCCCTACATCCTTCCATGGTTGGATTGGCCCATTACGATGCGTCCAAGCACGGCATGTGGGGTTTCACTAAGAACTCAGCCTTGGAGTTGGCCGAGCATAAAATCTGGGTTAATGCCGTTGCCCCGGGTGGTATTGCTACACCCGGAGTTGCTTCTATGAGCCAGGGTGCTTCAGCTGAGCAAATGGCTGCCTCTACCAAGGCTTTCATGGCTAAAATACCCATGCACCGCATGGGCGAACCGGATGAGATTGGCAAAGCAGTGCTGTTTCTAGCATCAGACATGTCCTCGTACATGACCGGTAGCCAGATTGTCGTTGATGGCGGAGCGTTACTAAGCTAGGTTCCACTCCTATGCCCTAGTCCATGTAACACTCTGAGCCACCCCCATAAGCTGTTTCCATCTGTTAAGCTCCTTACTAATCAGGTTCCAATTCGATTGCACGTGCTCAACCAAGCACTGACCGTGTTTGATCAGTTTAAGTTAATCGAGCGTGGCGTATACCACGATACGTTTGTTGAATTCATTTGTTCCCTTGATGACGTCACCGGCGCAGGTTACTAAATTCAAGCCCGGCGCGTTTTTATTAATCGGCGCCAGCAGGGTAGCGCTGTCGATGTTATTTGAAGCGTACACCTGGCTTTTCACGACAGTGTAGCTGTACGTCGCGCCGTCACCGCGTTCGACTTTGATAACGTCGCCTTTCGTGAGGTTTTTGATAGCGTAAAACACGCCGTGGGTGGTCCAGCTGGAGACATGGCCGTCAACCAGCATTGCTCCCGGCCGGCCGGGCAGGCTGCTGGCGTTGTACCAGGCCGTGTCGTAGACGTTCGCTGGCGAGCCGATAGCGTTTGACTTGGTGAGCCCGACTGGCAAGATCCTGGCCTTGACAGCCAGCGTGGGAATTATAAGGTAGCGCGGGCGGCTGGGCGGTACGCTATAACTCGCGACCGCTTGCTGGCTCGGCTTTATGGTGGCTGGCGCCGGGCTTGGCTTGCCGGCGTTAGCCAGGGCGATGGCTTTTTGGGCGGCCGCCTGTGCCCGGTGGTTGTCTACAGCCTGTTGTAGGACTATAACTAAGCCGATCACGAGCAGGCTGCCAGCGACCAGCAACAGTAATTGTGGCAAATGTCTGTTAACGATGCGCCTGGAACCCATAATCTCCTTAGTATAAGTGATAGCAATTGGCCTATGGTATGATTCAAGTATGGCGCGACGGTTTCTCAAGAGGTACGATACGGCGCTTAGCGCCGCCGGCTTAATAGTTATTACGATACTGGTCGGAATCGTTGGTTTTAAACATGTGACGGTCAATGCCAGCCAGCCGGTCTCATCGGCCCGGGCTAAAAAACAGGTGATCGCGCAGACGGCTCATTTGCAGCCCTTAAGCGGCACGCTGCGCCGAGTTCCCGCTTCAGTTTCGACCACCGTTATTTCGAATGATAAGACTGCGACGACCGATTCGTCGGCAACAGCGGCTAACCTCCCAGCCGGCTCGCTGCGTTTAGCCTACGGGCAGCCAGTGCCACAACCGCCGATCCTGTTCCAGGCTGTGACGATTTCCGACCCCAAAAACTGCCAGACCTTCCCGGTCGATACCACGCTAATCGCTTATGCCGACACGGTGCTGACCTACCACACCGAATTTACCGCCGGCGGCCGGACGCCCAGCCAGCAGTTAGCCTTCAAAAAAGGCGAGGTCAAAACGATACACGTGGACGTGCCGTACAGCGTGCCAGCCACCGACCGTCAAATCTCCGGCGTGTTTACCTTCGTGCTAGAGTCGCCCGAGTACCGGACGCAGGTGACCAACCTGAGCCCCGGCCTCTTCAATATCTGCAATTCTTATCCTGACAATCCTCGCAACGCGGAGCAGTAAGACGCGGTAGATTTCAAAGTAGCCCAAGACGAAGCCTAGCTAACTCAGCTCGGCCTGTAACTTCCGTTCGTCTTTGATAATAAACAGGTGGTCGTCTTGGGTGGCCAGCCCGTCCTCGAACAATAGTTCCAGGGCCCGGCTGGCCGTTTCGCGGGTCATGCTGATGGAATCGGCGATATCCTGGTGGGTAATAGGAGCTTCTATTATCACAGTGTGACCACTGGCGCGGCCAAAGCGGGTAGCCAGGTCTAACAGGCAAGAAATCACCCGTTCGCGCGGCAAGCGGTAGCCCAGGCTCTGGATCCTTTGGGCGTATACCGTAAATGTGTTTACCAGTTGGCGCATAATCTGCTCTGTCAGCCAAGGATTCAGTCCCATAGTGGTGCGTAAGTAGTCTTTGGACGTCCTGAATACGGTGACATCAGACATGGCTTCGTAGAAGACCCCTAACTTTTGCGGTCCGTCCAAAGCCCAGGGCAAGGGCATTATTTCATTCGCTCCGTGTATCAAAATGAGATTCTCCTGGCCAAGCGGGGATATGGAATAAGCTTTTACGTAGCCTGATTGGATAAGGTAAACGCCGGTTGGTTTCTCATCACCCTGAACCAGTACGTCGCCTTTGAAGAACTGCTTGGAGATACCTTCCCTAAAGTGCGAAGCAATACTTTCACTTTCATTTCTATTAAGGGTCATGTTAGTCATAACTTTAGTATAGTCTTATCTGCTAGCAATGATGTGATTAGGAACACTGAACGATAGCCAAGATACCTCTAGAGTACATAGTGCCAGAGACGAGTAACAGGAATTCTACAGAGTTCTAGAGGATTGCAACACAATGTTCCCAGCCAATATAATCAACAAACTCAGGTATCAGTATAAGGATACTCTCCTAGGCTCCATGCGTTTTTTGAAGCGTGAACCCGAGACAACAGATAGGTATGAAGAATATTTAACGCAAGGTCCACAGCCGAAGTTGAAAGATGCTTCTAGCAATAAGCGTAACCTATTCGACAACGTAGATAGCATAGATAGAAGGATGGTAAAGATCGCCCGGATGTATCTAGCCAGAAGCAGGTAAATCATTTACCAAAAAGTCAGTAACAGTATAATATAATGCCAAATAGTTCGTGGGTGGGCCAAATTGAAAGATTACACTCATGGCAAGCTCTACCAGTCTCTATGGCAGCAATATCGCGGCGAATGTTCCCGGAGTGGTGGTAGCCGAATTAATCGGAACTTATTTCTTAGTGCTGGCCGGTACAGCGGCGGCTGTCTCTGCCAGCCTCAACCTGCCGATTGCTGGCTTGCCGGCTGACTCGCTGACGGTAGCTTTGAGCTTCGGCCTGGCCTATTGCTACCAATTAGTGCGTCATAACTTCGCCGACTGAAGAAACTAATATTTATGTCATAGTATGAGATTAGGTAATTGTCAAATACTGACGTATACTAAGAAGTAACTAAGCGGAGAGCTACCATGTCCAAAGATAAAGGACGTAAAGAAATTAAAAAGCCCAAACAGCTGAAGGTGAAACCCCTATAATGTCCACCTATACTAAGCGCCAGCACTTTATTGATACCGAAGAAGGCCGGACTATCCGCCGTAAACTGCAGTTCATGACTACCGACAACTCCTATAATACCGAGTCGAGTTATAGCACTAATAACAGCCAATACCCAGACAACCTCATCCCGTTCGTCGACAAACATATGAACTACCTGAGTGCCCATCCCAAACTGGACGCCTGGATGTACCTGGCCAACTTGCAGCTGATGACCCGCGTTCGCTAAAATAAGCGGCTGTTTACGAGGCTTGCCGGCCAATTTGCTTTATAATAGTTATCATGTCCAGTCTTACGACCACCGGGAGTTCCCAGTCACAAACCGTTACGCAGAGCCCCCAGGCGGCTGTGCAGCCTTTGAATACCGGCACGCCATCCAGCAACGTGCAGCCCGGCACTGCCACGGCTCTCCTCAATAACCGGGCCGGCATAGCCTTGAATGGCGGCTCATTATCAACTGTCAACCTGGCGCCTAATAGCGATACCCAGACCTCAACTGGCGCCAGCCCCGCCTCACCGCGTCACATCAATGTCGGACTTTTTGGCGTCTCGATTGTCCTCTGCCTGGCGGCGATAGCACTATTCTGGATCACCAGCCGCACGGCAAAAAGTACAACGGTATAAAGATTGACAAAATAACAAATATGTGTATAATAAGTAGTGTTTCGTGATCACAAAACAAAAACCACTAACAACTAAATAGGAGCAGCCCATGAAGGCTCCAAACGGCTTAACGTTTGAGCTGGCTACTGCTTCAGGTATCGGTCCTTTCGCCAAGATTGACCGGCTGCTGAAGCGGCTGTAACCAGCCAAACCAATACAATAAGCCCGGTATTTTGCCGGGCTTATTGTATTGCTACTGGCGACTCAAGCGGCGGCTGAGCTGGCGGCGGTAGGCCATCGTTCCGGCAACGGTGGTGGCCGTAAAGATGCCGATGAGGCTGCCGGGGCCGGTGTTAACTAGCTCGGTTGGGGCCGCGGTAGTGCTAGGGGGAGTTGGGGTAGCGGTTGGAGCAGCTGGCGACGGAGCTGGGGCTGGCGGCGTAGCCGGTGGGGTGACAGGCGGCGGGGTATGGGTCTTAAAGGTGATCGTCTTGCGGCAGGTTGGCCCGCTAGCCGTTACGTCCTTGCCGTTAACGGTGAAGTGGGCTATTACTGAAATAGTGTAGGTACCGTCTTTGGCGTACTGGTGGGTCTGGTTGACGACAGTCGCGGTAGTCAACGGCGCGGAGTTATCGCCCCAATTTATGACGGCATCCTTGAGAACGGCGTTGGGAGCTGACAGCCTAAAGGTCGTGATAGTGGCGACGCGGTTGTCCCCGGCTATTACGTCCAGCAGGCTGCAAGTGCAGGGCGGGGGTGTCGGCTGGCTGCAAGCCTGGTCCAGCTTGACGCTGGCGCTCTCGCTGCGGGGAGTCTGGTCGCTAGGGAAGTGGCCGGTTACGGTCAGGCCGAAGCTGCCTGGTTTGGTGCCGTCGAGGTTGTTTTGGAAAAAGTCGGCAGTCTGGTGAGCCGGAATTTGCGCGCCGACAGCGACCACGCCGGTATTGCTGGAGCCGGTGACGATCAACGGTTCGTTCTCGGCGGTATTATTAACGGTCCATTTGATCTGGAACGAACCGTCGCTGGCGCAGCGGCCCTCGCCGCTCATACTATAATTCCAGGCAAAGACATTGCTCACGCTCAAGCCGAAGACGGCTAAACTGATTGCTGCTGCGGCTAGTATCTTGCTCTTCATAACGACTCCCGATCTGTTATCGCAGCCCAATGATAGATAGTCTCAAGTCTACAGAATAATTACAGACTGTCAATATTATTATTTAACATAAGCATCTTAAGCGCCTCACAATGCGGCACACTGGATTACAGTCTTTGATATTCGTTAGTCTTCGATTGTGGAATGTTCTGCCAGGTATTGATCGCGCACGTATACTCCTAAAGTAGGGGCGGTATTTTGTAAGTTTCTATTTGGATTATTATAAAAAAACTCTTTATGAAAACTCATGTATGGCTTATTAAGCAATATTGAAATAGACTTTATAGCAGCAAGTTCAACGTCGTACTTTTGTTTAGGGCTGTCTTGATCCACGCAGGCATAAAAGTCTCGTTTGTGTTCATCGAAGACTTTGCCAAATCCCAGATCTTTTATAAGCTTCCGGCCAATATACAACAGTGCAGCCACAATTACGGGTATGCCAATATCCTGAACCAAGTTCGTCATATCCATAGTTTATCACCGAGGTATTAACAAATTATTAACTTGATTCTATATCAAGATATGATTGAAAAGCCTTAGGTTTATTAGTACTTTCTACCATACCCAAACTTCTAATATGTTCACTAGCGATCATTCGTCTGTTGGCCAAGTCAATATCATGGTAAGGTTCACTTTCAATGCCAACAACATACCGCCCAACCGTCAAAGAAACACTCACCAAGGCTTCAGCCGATTTTCTAAATTCTAATTCCAAAAATACTCCAATCTCAAATCTTAACTTTAATAAACAGTTTAGATAGGTATCGTTAATTTATCAGTGGCATTACTAACACAGTTAAGTTAATGAGAGCGGTCTAGTCTCGGAAGTGTTATCTCATTAGCCAACTAAAACTGGAACACATTACTTTCTAGTTCAAAGCATAAGCGAAATGGTAGCGGCGAGTGGACTCGAACCACTGACCTCAGGCTTATGAGTCCTGCGCTCTAACCAGCTGAGCTACGCCGCCATGTCGGTAAGACAGGGGTTAATATAGCATGGTTTACATCTGTTGGCTAGGTTAGTAACTGCGCAGGCCGAGGTAGGTCGCGGTGCCCAGGCCAATGATGATGACAATGACGCGGACGGCGTGCGAAGGGATTTTCTGGGCCAGCATGGCGCCATAATAGCCGCCGACCAGGCTGCCAGCTCCCATTACCAGGCCGTAGCGCCAGTTGATGAGGTGGGTGCTGAACAGGCAGGCAATGGAGACCGAGGCGATGACCAGGCCGGCCAGGTTTTTGAGGGCGTTCATCTGGTGGATTACATGGAGCTTAGTGAAACCCAGGAAGGCCAGCATCATAAAGCCGAAGCCGGCGCCGAAGTAACCGCCGTATATTGTCATCGGCAAGAGGGCTAGCGAAATCGGTAACAGTGATTTGCGGCGATTGGTTTTGCCATGGAGGTGGCGGTGCAGCCGGAAGTGCAGGAACGGCTGGAAAGCGAACAGCACCACCGCGAATAAGACTAAGCCGGGCACTAACTCCTGGAAACGGCTGGAAGATGTTAGCCGCAGGATGGTCGCGCCTATCGCCGCGCCTACGAAGCAGGGAATGAGCAGCAAGGCATAGCGCCCGGACACTTTACGCAGGTATGAGCGATAGCCATAGATAGAACTGGCCAACCCGGGCAGCACCACGACGTTACCGGTCATATTGGCGGCCAGCGGTGACATGCCGGTCGCCAGCAGGACAGGGAAGCCGAGCAACAAGCCGCCGCCGGCGATGGCGTTCATGACACCTACAATAATGCCGGCACCGAAAAGTAAGACGTCCTGCATATTGGCTTAGTCGTTAAAGTGTTTATGTTTAGTCATTGCTACAATAATAGGATATGGATCTGGTATTACCAAAACCCGGCAGCTATGTGATAGCGGTTAGCGGCGGGGTCGACTCGATGGCTTTGCTCGATATGCTGCAGTGGCAGCGCCTGGCCGACAGCCGGTGTAAATTGGTCGTCGCCCACCTGGATCATGGCATCCGGCCGGATTCGGCGGCGGACCGGCGGCTGGTGCAGGACGTGGCCCGGCAGCATGACCTGCCGTTCGTGTTTCACGAAGGCCGGCTGGGTCCGGGCGCCAGCGAGGCCGAGGCCCGCCAGGCCCGCTATGACTTTTTGCGCGGTGTCCAGCGGGCCGTTGGGGCCGAGGCTGTTATTACGGCCCACCACCAAGATGACCTTTTGGAGACAGCTATTCTTAATATGATGCGGGGCACCGGACGCAAGGGCCTGACTTCGCTGCAGAACCGTCCCGGCTTGCTGCGTCCCCTGCTAGGCGTGCCCAAAAGCGACTTGCTGGACTACGCGCGGACCAATAGCTTGGACTGGCGCGAAGACGCTACCAATCTCGACCAAACGTACGCGCGCAATTACGTGCGGCACCGTATCCTGCCGCGTTTCAGTGAAAACGACAGGTCTCAACTGGTAACAATTGTTACCAGTTTGAGCGGGACGAACCAGGCCTTGGACGAGGCCTTGGCCGCGGCGCTGGCCTCACAGTCAGCCGACACCATTGACCGGACATGGTTCAACCACTTGCCGCACGCCGTGGCCCGCGAAGTGATGGCCGCCTGGCTACGGGCCGGTGCCTGCCGCGGCTTCGATAGCAAAACCCTGGAGCGGCTGGTAGTGGCCGCCAAGGTCGCGGCGCCCGGCAAGATCTTCCATATTCTAGATGGCTATATACTGCGGGTTTCGGCCGACAATTTGGCACTCAACCAGCCGGAGCGCTAGGCAAAACTTGATATCCGGGCTATAATTATTAACCTATGGATAAGAAACCTCGCCGTTACAGCCGCCGCGCGCCAGGCAATAACCGCCGCGGTATGAAGAACGCCGGCTTCGTGGCTTTGCTTGTCTTGTTCGCGCTGATCGTGGCCGCCGCTTATAACCAACCGAACTCACTTAAAGAGATTTCATCCAGCACCGCTATCACCGATACCAACGCCGGCAAATACAGCAAGATCGTCGTCGCTAACAACCAGCTGACAATTACGCCCAAGGGCGAAAGCCACCCTACCCTCAAGAGCTATGTCGATGGCAACTCCAGCCTCAAAGCCCAGGGCTTCAATACCAGCAAGGCTACCGTGGTATATAAGTCGGACGGCAGCGGCAACTCGGCCCTCTTGAGCTTGGCCGGCTCGGTTATCCCGGTAGTGATCATTGCCGGCTTCCTGTACTTCATGCTCAAGAGCGCCCAAGGACAGGGCAACCAAGCACTGAGTTTTGGCAAGAGCCGCGCCCGTCTCTACGGCAACGAAAAGGACAAGGCGACCTTCAAAGAAATCGCTGGCTCCGAAGAAGCTAAGCAAGACCTCGAAGAAGTCGTCGAGTTCCTGAAGTTCCCCAAGAAGTTCGCCAGCATGGGCGCCCGCATCCCCAAAGGCGTGCTATTGATCGGGCCGCCTGGCACTGGCAAAACCATGCTAGCTCGGGCTGTCGCCGGCGAGGCCAACGTACCCTTCTTCAGTATTTCTGGTTCGGAATTCGTCGAAATGTTCGTCGGTGTCGGCGCCTCTCGGGTCCGTGACCTGTTCGCAAAGGCCAAGAAGAACGCCCCTTGTATTATCTTCGTTGACGAAATTGACGCTGTCGGCCGCCGCCGCGGTTCCGGCATGGGCGGCGGGCATGACGAACGCGAGCAAACCCTGAACCAAATCCTGGTCGAGATGGACGGCTTCGAGCAAGGCCAAAACGTTATCGTCTTGGCAGCTACCAACCGCTCCGACGTTTTGGACCCGGCACTGCTGCGGCCAGGCCGCTTCGACCGCCGCGTCAATATTGGCCTGCCAGACCGCAAAGACCGCGAAGCCATCCTCAAAGTCCACTTCGCCAAAAAGCCGCTGGCCAAGAACGTCGACCTCGACTCGTTGGCCGCCAAAGCTGCCGGCACATCTGGCGCCGACTTAGCTAACATCGCCAATGAAGCCGCCATCATCGCCGCCCGTAACTCGCACAACGAAATCACCCAGCACGACGTCACCGAAGCTTTCGAGCGAGTTGCCATCGGCCCGGAGCGCAAGAGTAAGGTTATGACCGAGGCCGACAAGATGACCACCGCCTACCACGAAGCCGGCCACGCCCTGGTCGGCCACGTCTTACCGGACAGCGACCCGGTACATAAGGTGACGATTATTCCGCGCGGCGGTACCGGTGGCGTCACCTGGTTTATACCGCCAGAAGACCGCATGTTCGTGTCGATTATCCAATTCAAGGACATGCTGGCCCGCGGCTTGGGCGGCCGTATCGCCGAAGAAGTCGTACTGGGCGTTGACCGCGTCACGACTGGCGCCGGCAATGACCTGCAGCACGCCGCCGAACTGGCCCGCGACATGATTGTAAACCAGGGCATGGGCAAGAAATTGCGCGACCAGGTTTTCCACGTTGATGACGGCATGATGCTTGACCGTTTGGTCCACGAACGCGAATACTCCGACGACACCGCCCGTGTTATCGATGGCGAAGTTGAGAGCCTTATTACCGAGGCTGCCACTCGCGCCCGCGCTGTTATTAAAGCCAACCTGTCGCACCTTGAAAAGCTCAAGGATCGCCTGCTCGAAAAAGAAACCGTCGATGCTGACGAAGTCCTGGATTCTCTCAAAGGCGCCAAGATGCCTTCCGGCGCCGCCCTGTATTAAACAACGCTTTTCACCTGTTATGAAACGGACGCCTGCTTTATACTAGTGGGGAAATGCAACGATTTATAAAGTCCGCATGAACCCGACCGTCCCCGTGCCGGCCAAAAAGAAGCCCCGCCTCAGCATCAGCAATGTTGCCGGTTTATTGATAGCGACCTCGTTTGCCGGACAGCTGTTAGGCTTTTTGCGGACCAAGCTGGTCAACTCCAACTTTCCGACGATTGGGCCGCACAGCACCGATGCTTACTTCGCCGCTTTTAACATTCCTGACTTTTTCTTTTTCACGCTGGCTGCCGGCGCGCTGGGGGTGGCCTTCATGCCGGTACTGTCCGACCGCTTGTACAAGGGCGACCGCAAGGGCATGTGGGACCTGTCGGCTTCGCTGATGAACCTGCTGACAATTATCATGGCCGTGGTGGCCGTGGTCATCCTGGTATTTGCCAAGCCGCTGATCAGCCATGTCGTAGCGCCGGGTTTGTCGCCTGACCAGCTGAATACGGCTACCACCATCATGCGATTGCTGGCATTTAACCCCTTATTATTTACCATCTCCGGTATCCTGACCAGCGTCCAGCAGACGATGGGGCGATTCTTTTTCTACGCCATAGCGCCGCTGTTTTATAACTTGTCGATTATTATCAGTATCTTTGTTTTCAAGCATAATATCGGCTTGGTCGGGCTGGGCGTCGGCGCGTTGATTGGCGGCATCCTGCAACTGTTAATCGTGGTCGTTGGCCTCTGGAAGATGAACTTTCACTGGCGGCCGCGGATTATCTGGCACAGCTCTGACTTCCAAACCGTGTTACATAACCTGCCGCCGCGCTCGCTCGACCAGGGGGTCGACCAGGTCGAAAACGTCGTCGAGACCCATATCGCCAGCAGCCTCGGCACCGGCAGTATTACCTTCTACAACAACGCCTTTATCTTGAGCACGGCGCCAATACTGTTGATCGGCACGGCTATCTCCACGGCGGCCTTCCCGCGGCTTAACCAGCGTCTCAGCCAGGGACGGCCCGACCTCTTCCGGCGTGACTTCCTGATGGTGCTGCGGGCTATGATCTGGATTAGCGCGCCGCTGGTGGTAGTTTGTTACTTCGCCCGCGGTTACTTGGCGCGCTTGATTTATTCCAACGGCAGTCCGCAGATCGCGACTATTTTCGGCTTCATGACCCTGGCGATATTTTTCCGTATCCAGTATGCCATCATCTCGCGCTGGTTTTACGCCCAAAAAGACACCAAAACCCCGTTGTTCGTATCGCTGTTTACGATTGCCCTTAATATAGTACTAGCAGTTACCCTGGCCCGGCCGGCGCCGCGGGGTTATGGTGTGGCCGGCTTGGCCCTGGCCCAGTCGATCGTAGCCATGGTCGAGGTCTTCCTGCTCTCCAGTATTATGCTCAAGCGCGACCCCCGGCTGTTTAACGGCGAATTTTGGGGCGGTGTCGGGCGGATTGTTTCGGTCACCGGCTTTAGTGTCATAGCGGCCTTCATCATGATTTCGATCTACCCGTTGGGCATTAATGACCGGGGTGTTATAACTTTAGGCAGCAAGCTGGCCTTCATCGCGGCGGTGACCTTCGGTGTCCATATTGGCATTTCGGCGCTATTTGGCCTGGAAGAAGTCCGTCCGATCTTCAGCCGTTTGCGCAAGCTGGTGCTTAAGCCAATCAAGTTTGAGTCATAAAAAGCTGTAATTTTGTATTTTTTAATAACTTTTTAATTTTTATACCAAGCCCAGAGGTTATAATACAGGCATGCAAGCTACTTTGATTAAGGCTGAAGAGACCTACAACTTGCCGGACCATGACCTGGTTTTTCGAGAACCAGAGGCTACCGGCTACGTTTTGCGGGTCCGCGACATGCCCGACACCGACCGCCCGCGCGAACGGCTGCTGGAACTCGGCGCCGGCAATCTTTCGGTCAGCGAACTGTTAGCCATTATCTGGGGCGTCGGCACGGCCAAAGAAGATGTCTTGGCGATGGCAAAGCGCACCCTCAAAGAATACGGCGACAAGGCCATCAGCAGCGAGCTTAATCCGCGCCGCCTGGCCGAGACCGCCGACATTCCGCTGACCAAGGCTTGCCAGGTGATTGCCGGGTTTGAGCTGGGCCGCCGTTTTTATTCCAGTCAAGCCGGCAGTCCGGCCCAGGTCCGCAATGCCAAGCAGGCCTACCACTACCTCAAGACCATGGGTACCAGCCAGAAGGAACAGCTGCGCGGCCTATACCTCAATAGCCGTTACCAAGTTATCCATGACGAGGTTATTTCCGTCGGCACCCTAACCTCCAATATTGTCCATCCGCGCGAGGTATTCCAGCCGGCTATCGAACGCGGCGCCGTGGCCATTATCCTGGCCCACAATCATCCCTCCGGACGGCTGGAGGCGACAGTGCACGACATCAAGATCACCGAGCAGTTAGTGGAGGCCGGCGAGGTTCTTGGTATCGAGTTGCTCGACCACTTAGTTATCACCAGCAGCCGTTACACCAGCCTAATGGAGTTCCTCAACCGTGACGTCTAGCCCCTACCGCTTGCAGCCAGCCGACAAATTATCAGTACATGGTTCCCGCCGCCCCCGACCGCCGCGACTGTTGCATGACCATGATAATGCCATAGACACCGCCCAAGTCCACAAGCTTATCGCCTCTGGCGACGGCTTCATAAGTTTGGCCACGGCCGTGACCGACATGATGCAATTAACGGATGTTAACCCCAAAAAAGCTGGTGCCGACCTGGAAAAGCTTATTCTCACCCTCATGTACCTGCAAGACAACTACGAAATCTACCGCAAGCTCACCCCACACCCCTAACAAATCAGCTACCTCTGTTATAATAACGGGACATGAAACAGCAACAGATTAGGAATTTTTGTATTATCGCGCACATCGACCATGGCAAATCGACCTTGGCCGACCGCTTGCTGGAACTGACTGGCACCATCCAGAAACGCGACATGAAAGCCCAAATCCTGGACCGCATGGACCTGGAGCGCGAGAAGGGCATTACCATCAAGCTGGCGCCGGTCCGGATGCGCTACCAGGGCCACGAGCTCAACCTGATTGATACGCCCGGTCACGTCGACTTTAGCTACGAGGTTTCGCGCAGCCTAGAAGCCTGCGAGGGCGCCTTGCTGGTGGTCGATGCCAGCCAGGGTATCCAGGCCCAAACGCTGGCCAATGTCTACCTGGCCATAGCGGCCAATCTGACTATTATCCCGGTACTCAACAAGATTGACTTGCCGGCGGCCGACGTCGAGCGGGTTGGCGCCGAGATCGTCAGTTTGTTGGGCTGCGAGCTGGCAGACATTTTGCAGATTTCCGCTAAAACCGGGCAGGGCGTCGAGGCAGTCCTCGAAAGAATTGTGGCTGACGTGCCACCGCCCAAGCCCTCTAGCCGGCCGGAAACGCGGGCCCTGATTTTTGACTCTTATTATGATGATTACCGGGGCGTGATCCTTTATATTCGCGTTTTTGAGGGCGGCATCGCTAAGAACGCGCCGATCAAGATGATGGCCACTGGCGCGACCGGCTTGGCATTGGAAGTTGGCGCCCTAGAGCCCGGCATGACCGCCGAGCCGAACCTGCAAGCAGGCGAAATCGGCTACCTGGTCACCAACCTAAAGACCACCCGCGATGCTAAAGTCGGCGACACTGTCACGCTGGCCAGCCAGCCAGCTACGGAGCAATTGCCAGGCTACAAAGACGTGCAGCCGTTCGTTTATGCCGGTTTTTTCCCAGAGAGTAATGAGTTCTACCAGGAACTAAAGGACGCTATCGAGAAACTCAGCCTGAGCGATTCGGCCCTGCAGTTTACGCCGGAAAACTCGCCGGTGCTGGGCTTTGGCGTCCGGGTCGGTTTCCTCGGTCTGCTGCACATGGACATTGTCCGCGAGCGCCTGGAGCGCGAGTACGACCTGCAGCTAGTCGTGACCAACCCGTCAACTGACTACCGTGTCAGCCTGCTGAGCGGCGAAGAGCTTGATATCAAGAGCGCTGCTGACTTACCTGACCCGGCCAAGATACAAGAGATCCGCGAGCCCTGGATTACCGGTGAAATCGTCCTGCCGCAAGATTATGTCGGCCCGGTCATCCAGCTCATCAGCGCCAAGCGCGGCCAGCAAAACAATATCTCTTATATCGACCAGCGCGCCCTGATCAGTTTCGAGGCGCCGCTGGCCAACCTGCTGACGGATTTCTACGACCAGCTCAAGAGCCTGACCAGCGGCTACGGCTCCTTTAACTATGAGCTGGCCGACTACCGAACCGAGGACCTGGTCCGCCTCGACTTCTACGTGGCCGGTGATATAGTCAGCGCCCTTAGCGTCATGGTGCATCGCAGCGAAGCCCAAAAGCTCGGCCGCGACATAGTCGAAAAACTCAAGGATATCATCCCCCGCCAGAACTTCCAGGTCGCCCTCCAAGCGGCCATTGGCGGCAAGTTCATTGCCCGCGAAGACATCAGCGCCTACCGCAAGGACGTTACTATCGGCCTCTACGGCGGCGACGTCTCCCGCAAGAAGAAAGTCCTAGCCAAGCAAGCCAAAGGCAAGAAGCGCCTCAAGCGTTTCGGCAAGGTCGACATCCCAGCCGAGGCCTTTACCGTCATGCTCAAGCGCGACTAAAATGTTTAATGCTTGTGGCAACCTCTGTAAGTCTGGTATAAATAAGCAATGAGCTCATCCTTAGACGCCAAACTGTCCGAGTACCAGCCAGGCGCCGAGGCTACTAAACTAATCAAGACAACCCCAATACTCTTGCTGGTCGGCCCGACCGGCGCTGGCAAAGACTCCCTCAAGGACAAATTGCTGGAAACCGGCGGCTACCACCACATCATTTCGCACACTACCCGGATGCCGCGGATTAACCACGGCGTGGTCGAGCTGGATGGCCGCGAATACCACTTCATCGATAAAACTACAGCCGAACGCATGCTTGATGAGAAAGCCTTTATCGAGGCCAAAACCTACAGTGGCAACCTGTATGGCACCAGCGTGGCAGAAATCCAAGCCGCCCATGACGAGGACAAGATCGCCATGACGGACATAGAAGTGCAGGGCGTGGCCGAATATAAGACGCTTGACGACAACGTGATGGCCGTATTCCTGTTGCCGCCCAGTTTCCAAGTCTGGCAGGAGCGCCTGCGCCGCCGTTACGGTGACGTGGTTGATGCCGCCGACTTCCGCCGCCGCCTGCAAACCGCCCTGGAAGAAATCGAGCAACTGCTCAACACTAACTACTATATGGCGCTCATCAACGACGACCTTGGCAAAACTTTTGAAACCGTCCAGTCCATCGCCAAGTCCAAGATTCACGCCGCCGCTGACGATTCCGCCGCCCGTACCATCGCCAAGCAACTAGCCAGTGACATCCAGGCCCACCTAGAATCTGACAAAAGCCGTTAGCACTCTTGACGGCTGAGTGCCAAAAGCGTTATAATACACGGTAATTAAGCAGTCGGGAAGACAGTTGATATGACAGAACGCCAGCAAAACATTTTGAGTGCCATCGTTGAGCAATATGCCGAGGTCGCCAGTCCGGTCGGCAGCAGCCTGCTGGCCAAAGCCTTCAAGGTCAGTTCGGCGACTGTCCGGGCCGAGATGGCCGAATTGGAACGGCAGGGCTTCATTACCCAGCCACACACTAGCGCCGGCCGCGTGCCGACCGACAAAGGCTACCGCTTCTATGTCAATATTCTCGGTGAAGGCCAGGCCAACAAGCAGCTGGAAGGCCGCGGCGAACGGGCCCTGGTCTCCCGCGTCCAGTCCGCCGGCGCGCCAGAACGAATGATTCGTAACGCCGTTGACACGTTAGTAGAATTAACCCACAACCTTGGCATCGCCACCATCGGTAACCAACTCTACATGAGCGGCCTGGGCAACCTGTTCGGCCAGCCGGAATTCGTCGGCGGCATGCAGGTCCAGCAAGTCGCCCAACTGCTGGACAATCTTGAACCATGGCTGCGCGAGGCCGCCCCCAACCAGCCGCTAAGTGTCTACATCGGCGCCGAAAACCCCATCGGCCGCTCGGCCGGCTGCACACTGATCATCGGTCGTTTCCGCAGTCCCTTCAGCGACCGCAGCTACATCGGCACCCTCGGCCCCACCCGCCAAAGCTACCGCGAAGTCATGAACCTCGTCGCCCGCGCCGGCCAAGAACTCGAGGAGGTCCTCTATGCGTAGTTGGGCAGCCCCGGACTTTCCGCACCGCGCAACCAGTGAATCCGGTAACGGGCTTTCCGCGTCCTTGCACCCAGCTCCTGGTCAACTACAATCCCTAAGAGTACTTCGGGCCCTCAATGCCCGCCAAGCCTTATTGCCCCACGATGCTTTTGCGGGCCAACAAGAATCAGCTAACTATATACCGGCGATAGAGCTTGAACGGGCTGACCACTCCGACAGGCATACCCAAGCCCTGTTTTATCTAACCGGAACAGCGCTAGCCGCAGCCACCGGATTTATCGCAAAAAGGATTCTCAAGTAAATGAGCTTTGAGCAAAGGCGCGCTAATATGGTGGCGAACAATCATGTTTATAAAACTATGGTGACCGTGTTTGCTGCTCGGGCACCCGGTGAGGTTGCATTTGACCCCACTTCAAACATCGCCCACGAAGCTGCAGGCCGAATTGCCAGCTTCAGGGCTCTCGGCATAGACGACAAGCAGATTACAGTGGGATCAGCCAAAGCTAATATAGATTTAGTGCAACATATTGATGCAACAAGAAACTTGGACCCGGAGGACTTCAATGGCCAAGTCGAAGAGTAGTCCTAAACCCCAGGAATCCCCTGAAATGAAGCAGCTGCAAGAGTTGACCCAGGCGCTGCAGCGCGAGCGGGCCGACGCCGTTAATCTGCGCCGTCGGCACGACGAGGAGATGGCTGGGCTGCGCGACCGCGTCAAGACGCAGGTGGTGAGCGACCTGTTGCCGGTTATTGATAATTTTGAGCGGGCCCTCAAGCATGTGCCGAAAGACCTGGAGGATAATGATTATATCAAAGGCGTCCAAGGTGTCGTTAAACAGTTTGAGAAAACCCTGGCCGACATGGGCGTCGAACGTATCAAGACTGTCGACGAACCGTTTAACCCTGAGTTTCACGAAGCTGTCAGTATGGAAGAAGGCGAAGGCAAGCGCGAAATTGTCAGCGAAGAGCTCCAAGCCGGCTACCGCCTCGGTAGCGACGTCATCCGCCACGCCATGGTCCGCGTTAAGATGCAATAATAACAACGGCTAGCACTCTTGACATGAGAGTGCTAATTCTAGTACACTGGCAGTAGTAATCTATGAGTGCTAATGTAAGAAAGGGTGTAACAGATATGAGCAAAATTATCGGCATCGACCTCGGTACCACTAACTCGGCCATGGCCGTCATGCAAGCCGGCAAGCCAGAAATTATCGCTAACAGCGAAGGCAATCGCACGACGCCGTCCGTCGTGGCTGTCAATAAGAATAAAGAGCGCCTGGTCGGTCAGGTAGCCCGCCGCCAGCAAGTGACCAACTCCAAGAACACCATTTATGAAGTCAAGCGCCTGATCGGCCGCAAGTTTAGCGACAAAGAAGTCCAGCGCGACCTCAAGCTGATGGGCTACGAGATCGTCAAGAGCGGCACCAGCGTCAAGGTCAAGATGGGTGACAAAGAGTTCAGCCCCGAAGAGATCAGCGCCATGATCCTCAGCAAGCTTAAGGCCGATGCCGAAGCATTCCTCGGCGGCAAAGTCACCGAAGCCGTCATCACCGTCCCCGCCTATTTTGATGACTCGCAACGCCAAGCTACCAAGGACGCGGGCAAAATAGCGGGTCTGGAAGTCAAGCGCATCATCAACGAACCGACCGCCGCGGCCCTGGCCTATGGCCTCGATAAGGGCGACAAAAAGGACGAAAAGATCGCCGTCTATGACCTCGGCGGCGGTACCTTTGACGTCTCGATCTTAGAGCTCGGTGACGGTGTCTTCGAAGTTAAATCAACCAATGGTGACACCCACTTGGGCGGCGCCGACTTTGACCGCGTCATCATCAACTACTTCGCCGACGAATTCAAGAAAGAGCACGGCATCGACATCAGCAACGATAAGGCCGCCATGCAGCGCCTACGCGACGAGGCAGAGAAAGCTAAGATTGAGCTCTCGACTGCCCAGGAAGTCGACGTCAACCTGCCGTTCCTGACCGCTGACGCCGATGGCCCCAAGCACTTCGAGCACAAACTGACGCGCGCCAAGCTGGAGAGCCTGGTCGCTGACCTGATCGACAAGACCGCCGCGCCATGCGAAAAGGCTCTCAAAGACGCCGGCCTCAAGGCCAGTGATATCAACGCCGTTGTACTAGTCGGCGGTATGACCCGTATGCCGGCCGTCCAAGCCAAGGTCAAGGAGATCTTTGGCAAAGACCCTATGAAGGGTGTTAACCCCGACGAAGTCGTCGCCATCGGCGCGGCCATCCAAGGCGGTGTCCTGCAAGGCGACGTCAAGGATGTGCTGTTACTCGATGTCACGCCGCTAAGCCTTGGTATAGAGACCATGGGCGGCGTTATGACCAAACTCATCGAGCGCAACACCACCATCCCGACCAGCAAGTCCGAGGTTTTCTCGACCGCCGCCGACAACCAGCCGCAAGTCGAAGTCCATGTTGGCCAGGGCGAACGCGACATGATCGAGGGCAACAAATCGCTCGGCCGTTTCATCCTCGACGGCATCCCGCCCGCGCCCCGCGGCGTTCCCCAGATCGAAGTGACCTTCAACATCGACGCCAACGGTATCCTCAACGTCACCGCCAAGGACAAAGGCAGCGGCAAAGAGCAGAGCATTACCATCAGCGGCTCCGGCAACCTCGATAAGACCGAGGTTGAGAAGATGGCCAAAGAAGCCGAGGCCCACGCTGACGAAGACAAGGCCAAGAAGGAGCTGGTCGAGTCCCGCAACGTGCTCGACGGCGCCCTCTACCAAGCTGAAAAGCTCAAGAAAGACAGCGGCGATAAGATTGCCGACGACGACATGAAGACTCTCAACGAAGCCATCGATGACGCCAAAAAAGTCGTGGCTGACGAAAAGGCTGACAAAGAAACATTGGAGAATGCCGCCAAAGAACTTAATGATAAGTTAATGCCCATCGGCGCCAAAATGTACGAACAAGCCGAGTCCGAAACCCCCAGCGAAGGCGAAGCCGGCGAAACCAAAGCCGACAAGAAATCCGACGAACCTGTTGAGGGCGAAGTCGTCGACGACAAGGAAAAGTAAGCCATTATGGCTGACACCGGTTTCGTAGAACTGGTTCTAACCTGTGGCAGCTGGCAAGAAGCCCAGCGGATTGTCGACAGTTTGCTCGAGAAGCGCCTGATTGCCTGTGCCGAGTTCATCGAAATTAAGAGCAAATACCACTGGGAAAGAAAGCTGGAAGAGAACAAGGAGATCAAACTGATCATGCAAAGTATCGCCGACAACTTCCAAGCCATAGAGTCCGAAGTAGCCAAACTCCACAGCTACGAAACCTTCGTCCTCCAGCAAATTCCTCTCACCAATCTATCCGCTAAGGCGCGAACTTGGCTTGAGCAAGAAGCAATCGATTAAAATTGGTAGAATATAGAGATGGCAACGACAAGAGATTATTACGATATCCTGGGCGTTAAGAAAGACGCCAGCGCCGACGAGATCAAAAAGGCCTTCCGGAGGTCGGCGGTGGAGCATCATCCGGACCGCGGCGGCGATGAGACCAAGTTCAAGGAGCTTAATGAAGCCTACGAAGTCCTGAAGGATACCGACAAACGCAAGCGCTACGACCAGTTCGGCCATGCCGGCGTCGGCGGTGCCAGCGGCAATCCGTTTGGCGGCGGTTACGGCGGCGCGCAGGGCCAGAACATTAACTTTGACTTCGGCGACCTGGGCCTGGGCGACATTTTTAACAGCTTTTTTGGCGGCGGTGGTCAACAACAGCAGCAGCGCCAGGCACGCGGCCGCGACGTCGAGGCTGGCGTCGAAATCAGCTTTGACCAGGCCGTTTTTGGTACCGAAGTCGACCTCAGCCTAAACCTCGAGGATAACTGTGAGCATTGCAAAGGCACCACCGTCGAGCCCGGCCACGAGTTAATAACTTGCGACCAATGTAAGGGCACCGGCCAGGTCGTCACCATGACACGTACCGTCTTCGGCAATATCCAGCAGGCCAGCATCTGCCCCAAGTGCCACGGCAGCGGCAAAGTACCCGAAAAAGCCTGCACGGTCTGCCGTGGCAAAGGCACGCAGGCCAAGAAGCAAACCATCCAGCTGAAGATCCCGGCCGGTATCGACGATGGCGCCACCATCCGCCTGCGCGAACACGGCGAGGCCATAGCCAATGGCCCCAAAGGCGACCTCTACGTCAACATCCGCGTCAAATCGCATAAGATGTTTACCCGCGAAGGCGACCTCATCCTCAGCGAGGAACATGTCGGCATGGTCGAGGCGGCGCTAGGCACCGAGATCGAAGTCGACACCGTCGATGGCCCGGTCCGTATGAAGATCCCGGCCGGCACCCAATCCGGCTCTGATTTCAAGCTATCCAACCACGGCGTGCCGCACTTGCGCGGCAGCAGCCGTGGCGCCCAAATCGTCACTATCACCGTCGACACTCCTACCAAGCTCAGCAAACAGCAACGCCAGTTTCTCGAAGCAATTCGTGATGGCCAGTAATGATAATAAGTTTGCTGTGAACTATCGAGCCGGAGCGCCGTGAGCCCGCTTATCCGCGTACATTGCCGTGTCGGCTATTTTTAATAAGTCACTAACTTGCCTAGAGCCGTGCGGCTCCCACACTGCACTACCGATAGAAATATTGAACTTTAGGTCTTTGACTGCTTGCTCCTGCAGATCAACGAAACCGGTGGCTATAGACCTCAAATATGTCTCTGCTTTGCCCATTCTTTCCGTGGGGGTTAGTCCGTCAGGCTTTTCTCGATCTCCTAGATTGACCAGTCCGAGGAACTCATCGCCACCGTAGCGTCCCAACACGCAATCCGAGTACTCGTCTTCAGTTTGGGATTGCCTGATACTTTTTTCGTGAGCTAAAGCATCACCTTCACGCCGGAAGTGCTGGTTCATATAAGGGCCGAATTCTTCTAGCATTTGATCTGCTTTTTCATGTCCCAAGGTGTCATTCAAGGTCTTGAAAGCATCCCAATCCATCAACAGAAGACCGAAGGGTTCACCAGAAAGAATACGTTCCTGGGCTTGGGCTTTTACGGCTCCTTTATTAAGAAGCCCGGTTAAGAGATCGTGATTGGCGTGATAACCCGAGATCACATTGGCAATGGCCAATTTGGTAAAAGAATCAAACAGAGGATTGGAATAAGAGGGATTAGAATCTGCGGGAGAGCGTTCGACGGTCGACATGTTTGGATTATATCATAATAAAGTACAATAAGCAATAGCATTAAGTATTAAGGCTTGCTAAAATTTAAGAGTCGCTTAATAATAGTGCTTAAAATGAAACGTAAACAGCTTAACGAGACCGGTTTTATACCCCTGTTAGTCACTATTCTGCTGATTATTCTGGCTATTATTTACGTGGTTTATACACGCGTCCTGCACGCCCAAAAATAGGCGAGTATTGTATAAGATAGCAGTATATTGTATAATTCGACACCTGTCGCATGAAATTTACCTGGACCTCATTCAAGAAAGCCGAAGCCGCCAAGACGATTGGTCCGGCGCTGTCCGTCGACCTGCCGTTGCTTGGCATTGAAGCCGTCAAAGCCAAGGTTGATACCGGGGCGTTTAATGGGGCCCTGCATGCCGCCAGGATGCGTGAAGTAACTGACAAGCAGGGCAATAGAAGCTTACGGTTTTCACCGCTGGGCAGTCGGGAGCACACTATAGAAATCGAGGCCTACCACCGGCGCAGGGTCAAGAGTTCGAACGGACTGGTATCGATCCGTTACGCCATTGATACTGAAGTCAGTATTCTGGGACAGGCCTATCCCATCACCCTGACCCTGGTAAACCGCGCCTCCATGCGGCACCAGATGCTGATTGGGCGCAAATTTCTCCGGCTGCACGGATTTTTGGTTGACGTAAACCACCCGGGCAAGTAAGGTGCAGCTATGAACATCGCGATTTTATCTAATGGCGCGAATAACTACTCGACCAAACGGCTCAAAGAAGAGGCGCGGGCCAGGGGTCACAAGGTGCGAATTATCAATTATTCCAAATGTTATATTACCCTTGAACGCGGCAACCCTGTCGTACGGTACAAAGGCGAAGAGCTGCGCGATATCGACGTCATTATCCCCCGTATCTCGGCCAGCCTGACGCGGTACGGCAGCTCGATTACGCGCCAGTTCGAGATGCAGAACATCCCGACGACAGCCAGCTCAATCGCCATGGTGCGCTCCCGCGACAAGCTGCGCAGCATGCAGTTGCTTTCCAAAGCGGGCGTGGGCATACCGAAGACGGTGTTCGTGCGCGAGACGGCGGACTTCGACGACGTGCTGAAGCAGGTCGGCGGCGCCCCGGTTATTATTAAGGTGGCCCGCGGCACGCACGGCAATGGGGTTGTGCTGGCGGAGACCGCCAAAGCCGCCCTGGCCGTAATGCAGGCGTTCTATGTCGAGGGCGTGAACTTCTTAGTCCAGGAATTTGTGGCTGAAAGCGCCGGTGTAGATATCAGGGCCTTCGTGGTAAACGGCAAGGTGGTAGCCAGCATGTTACGGCAGAGCCTGGATGATGACTTCCGCTCCAACCTGCACCAGGGCGGGGAAGGCATTGCCGTCAAACTGACTGCCGAGGAGCGCAAAACCGCCCAACGGGCCGCCAAAGCCATGGGCCTGTCAATTGCGGGCGTGGACATGATGCGCAGCAGCCACGGGCCATTGGTACTCGAGGTTAATGCCAGCCCCGGTTTCAGCATCGAGACGGTGACCGGCAGCAACGTGGCCGCCAAAGTTATAGATTACGCCGAGCTGTTACCCAAAGCCGGCCGCCGCACCGATAAAATAGGCGTCTAGCCGCCAAAACGCTCATGGTATAGTATGAGCATATGACACCCCCTGTTATTGCCCTCACCGTGATCGTCCTGGCACCCATCTTGACCTTGATGGTGTTGCGCATTAACGCGGCGCTGGTTTTCTTAAGCCTGTGCCTGGGCGATGTGCTGGTGCAATTCGTGGCCAAAGACACGACTGAGTTCCTGACGCTGCACGCTGACAAGGTGACGCAAGCCGTCAACACCGGCAATAATAACGTCAAATTGATTTTATTGCTGTTGCCCGTGATCCTGACAGCCGTATTTATGATCCGCACCATCAATGGCAGCAGCCGCCTGGCGCTGAATCTGCTACCCGCTGCTGGCGTTGGCTTACTTGGTGCCCTTCTCGTCGTGCCATTATTGCCGCCGGGCCTGGCCCACAACGTCGTCGGATCGCCACTCTGGACCCAAGTCACCCGCGTCCAAGACCTGATCGTCGGCGCCAGTGCCCTGGTCTGCCTGTTCGCTCTCTGGCTGCAGCGCCCCAAAGCCGGCCACTCCAAGCACGGCAAGCACTAGACACCAGATTGACTTTACGGTCAGAATACGGATAATGTAAGGAGTTAATTGCCAGCAGTTCGTTGGCCATGGGCCCGTAGCTCAGCCGGTTAGAGCACCTGCCTTTTAAGCAGGGTGTCGTGGGTTCGAGTCCCACCGGGCCCTCCAATATCGGTTATCTTTAAACTTCTCTGTTCTGAGGAGTTTTTGTTTTCTAGAGTTATGGTTCTTTTGCGCTAGTTAAGGTATACACTGAAGTTATGGACTTTTTCCGCATAAAATCACGCTGGGTGGCTAAATCGTACTGGGTATCTAGCACTAGTATATTCGGGCTGTGGGGTATTATTTTCTTGGTGCATTGGCTAACAAATAGCCCACCTCACCCAAAGACTCTAGCGCTCGTGTTCTTGGGTTATTGCATAGGCTGGCTATTCGCTACTATTACCCATTACGCACATAAATAGTGTTGTATTGCTCCTGATTTCAGCTGCGATAGTGTCACAGATGCACCTCCAGTACCACTTGTGCTTATTTGTGATAGTATATTGCCATGAAAAAGAGATATTTAATTGCAATAGTTGTAGCTGTCTTGGCTGTAGCTGTAATTCTTGTAGTGCCAATTATCAAATCTCATAGACTGCAGGACCTTTCTGACCAGCAAATTCGTGTGCGCTTTGGCTGCAATCGCATTACTGAGAATATTCGTGTTACTGATAAGTATTGCTCGAATACGCAACTATTTCGCGATGATATCAAAAAAGGGCTCAACCCACCGCCATACTAAAGTCCGCAACGTGTGACTGACCAGCTCTCAAAGCGGTTGCAACAGCCTCACAAACGGCCCTCCAAGATTGAGCTGCAAGGAGCTAGTTCGCTAAACAATTGTGTAGTAAGACGCCGTGCGCTTCACGTTCGGCACTTCCTGCTGGCGCCGCGACTGACACCTTTTGGCCGGCCTTGAAGGAAACAGCTTTCGGGAACTGGCACACCACATTAAAGGGGCGGCCCGTCGTGAAGGTAATCAATGACGCCTTGTCTTGAACCTTAGTACTCGCGACATTCCCGCTAAAGAGCACGGCCGCGTTACCAAAGTCACTATAAAAACTATCCTGCTGCATGGCATCGGCCAGCTGCCCCGCCGTCACTCGCTCTATGCCCGCACTCTGCCTAGCGTGTAAGTTGCCCTCCCAGAAGGAGCCTAAGCCAACGATTACGATTGCTATACATGCACCTAGGAGAATAAATTTCGTATTACGATTCATGGGGATATCCTTTCCATTTGTTATATGTTCCCTTGTCGCGCTGGCAGGCAGATCCAACATGGCCCGGGCCCAAACCATACCGCGCCCCCACCCGGTCCGCTCGCCCTCAAGCATGTCATTGAACGTGACCTGCATGGTTGGGCCGTATTGCTTTTGAAATGATTGGGGGTAGAGGTGGAGGAGTGTGCCATATATTTTTACCGGCCGTGAATTAGGAGTAGAACCCATATCGTATATCCAATACCTTTCGTTCTCGGGCAAGCGCTATGGTGTTTTCGTAATAGTCTAATTCTTCGCCAAGGATGGACTTGCCCTTATCGGACATCCGGTAGTAGCGGCGACGGGACTCGTCGTTCTTGTCGACTTCATGGACGAGTTTCTGCTCCAGTAATTGCTTGATGCTGGTGTAAAGCGCGCCGGGACTGAGGTGTATCTTCCCGTTACTATCTTCATTGACTTGCTTGATAATTTCGTAGCCGTGGCGTTCCTTGAGGCTTAGCGCTAAGAGAATACTGAAAGCTACTTGCGGTAATTGGTTGTACTTCTTCATACCATCAATACTATACCTAACTTAGTTATATGTCAAACTTAGATATATTATTAGTGGCTTGAAGTTACAGGCCTTGACCAACATATTGTGGGCGTGTATACTAAAAGTAGGAAAAGTAATACTTTTATGAGTTCAGCCCATCCATTTTCAAAAATACTCGGCACGGCGACCCTGAATGACAAGGGCCAGCTGGTGATTCCGGTCGAAGCCCGCAGCAAGCTGGGCCTGAAGGCCGGCAGCAAAGTCGTGATAATGAGCAGCCCGGACAAACCGGCCCTGGTCATACTGCGCGCCGAAGAAATCGAAGCCATGGTTAAAGACCTGGCCAACGCCTTAGACTCAGACGAATAATTATCTAAAACCAAAGGAGACTGATTATTAGCGATTCGAACAAACCATCCTCAGAAGTTGCCATGCCCCAGCTCTCGCACAGCGAGATCATGGTGATTATCAGCGCCCTGATGTTGGTGATGCTGCTGGCGGCGCTTGACCAAACCATCGTGTCGACGGCACTGCCGCGGATCGCCACCGACCTGCACGGGCTGAATAAATTGTCTTGGGTCGCCACAGCCTATCTGCTAACCAGTGCCATTACCACGCCGATTTACGGTAAGATCAGTGACCTGTTCGGCCGCAAGAAGATCTTCCAGGCCGCGATCGTGATCTTCCTGGTTGGCTCCGCCCTGTGCGGAATCTCACAGTCCATGAACGAGCTGGTCGTGGCGCGCGCCCTGCAGGGTATTGGCGCCGGCGGCCTGATGTCGCTGGTGCTAGCCATCGTTGGTGATATTATCTCTCCCCGTGAGCGGGGCAAGTATATGGGTTACTTCTTGGGCGTATTCGCCGTCTCCAGCGTGGCCGGGCCCTTGCTGGGCGGCTTTTTGACTGATTCGCTGTCGTGGCGCTGGGTTTTCTTCGTGAACTTGCCGATTGGTGTTTTGGCATTGGCGGCCGTGGCCACTCGGCTGCATTTGCCGGTGTATCGCCAGGAGCATGATATTGACTATACTGGCGCCGGGTTGTTATCGGTCAGTTCAGTTTGTCTGCTATTGGCGACCGTTTGGGGCGGCACGACCTATGCCTGGGCCTCAATGCAAATTGTCGGACTGCTGGTAGCCAGCGTGGTAGTGGGCACGGCTTTCGTGTTCTGGGAACGACGGGCCAGCGAACCGATTATCCCGATGCGGCTCTTTCGTAATGACATCTTCAGCGTTTCGGTTATATTGTCGCTACTGTCAGGCATCGCAATGTTCGCGGCGATTTTGTACATTCCCCTGTACCAACAGATCGTGCGGGGCAACTCGCCGACTAAGTCCGGCTTGCTACTGTTGCCGTTGGTGTTGGGCATGCTCATTGCTTCGGTAACGTCCGGCCGATTGACCAGCAAACTAGGCCGCTACCGCATCTTTCCAATTGTCGGCACTCTCATATTGTCGCTCGGACTCTGGCTGTTCAGCCACCTGACTTTGACGACCAGCGAGTGGATGATTGGCGTCTGGATGGCGATCATTGGCATCGGCCTGGGCTCGTTCATGCAGATTATGACCCTGGCAATCCAGAACTCCGTCGACCGCAGTGAGCTGGGCACGGCGACGGCCAGCGCCACCTTTTTCCGGAGCTTAGGGTCTTCGCTAGGCGGTGCTATCTTCGGTAGTATCCTAATCAGCCGGCTGGCACATCATTTGACGGCTAACTTGCCACAGGGCGTCGGCGCGCCGAAGATCAATATTGGCACCATCCAGAGTGGCGCCGGCCTGGCGCACTTGCCGCCCGGTGTTTCGCATAAAGTGCTGGAAGCGTTTGTCATGTCGTTCCATGACATGTTCCTGCTGACCGTGCCAGTGGCTTTGCTAGCCTTCGTGGTCGCCCTGTTCCTGCGTGAAACTCCTCTGCGCGGCGGTCCCCGCGAACCGATTCTCGAAGAACTTTAATTAAGCCTATCTTAAATCGTGGTGGCATTAGTGGCATGGGTTGCTAGAATGGCCGGACATGCGGCAGGTTTGGCAGTACCGGTTCCGACGGACGACGTTTATATTGGTGTGGTGCCTGGCTTGTTTGGACGGTATTGGGCTGGCACGTACCGGCTATATATTTAGTATTAATCGATGCTATTTAGTCGTACCGTTTTTGTTTTTGGTTTGGTCTAAACGAAACGTTTTTACCCTGGTGTTAGTGATGCTGTTTGGTTTAAGTTTGGGCTGGTGGCACGGGTCGGTCTATATGAATAAGCTGGCGGTTTGGCAACCGCTGTATTACCAGAAGGTCACTGTTAGTGCCCAGTCGACAGAGGACGCGGTGTATGGCAAGAACTCCCAGCTGACTTTTATAGCTAATAATGTGACTTTGGATGATGGCACCAGGTTGCCAGGGAAGTTGGAGTTGAGCGGCTTTGGCGAGAATGCCGTCTTTCAAGGTGACGAACTTGTGGCGACTGGCAAGTTGTACCCCGGGTTTGGTGCCTACCAGGGCCGCATAAGTTTCGGTCAAATAAACGTGACGGAACATCATCCGTCGGTCGTGAGCGACATCCGGCGGAAGTTCGCGGCCGGTATGCAGACGGCCTTGCCGGAGCCGTTGGCGCCGTTCTCGATGGGCTTGTTGATTGGCCAACGGGCGACGCTGCCGGATGAGGTTAAGCAGGACCTACTAATGGTCGGGCTGACGCATATTATTGCCGTGTCGGGTTATAACCTGACGATTATCCTGCATGCCAGCCGGCGCTTGCTGGCTAAGCAGTCTAAACGGCTATCGACGACCTTGTCGTTCAGCTTGATCGCGATCTTTCTACTCCTTGCTGGAGCCAGCGCCTCAATTGTCCGGGCGGCAATAGTTAGCGTGTTAAGTATTGTGTCCAGTTACTATGGCCGGGACTTTAAACCGCTTAATTTATTGGCGTTAGCAGCCGTCATTACTGCTTGGGCCAACCCAGTCTATATCTGGAGCGACCTGAGTTGGTATCTCAGCTTCCTTGCTTTCTTCGGTGTTATGATTGTGTCGCCGCTTATCCAAGCCCGCTGGCCGGGCCGTTGGCACCAATCACTGATTGGTGGGGTGGCCCTGGAAAGCGTCTGTGCCGAGGCCATGAGCCTGCCATTCGTGTTATATATCTTCGGGCAGATGTCGCTAATTGGCCTGCCGGCTAACGTTCTGGTCGTAACGCTAGTACCGCTGGCCATGTTGCTGGGTGTCATTGCCGGGTTAGCGGGCATGCTGGCCGGTCCAGTCGCCGGTTGGTTGGCTTGGCCGACCGATGTGCTGCTGAATTATATGTTGGATATTGCCCATCTCATGTCACACATCCCACATGTTTTTATCCAGAATATTAGTTTCCCGCTGGCTGCCATGCTCGGTATGTATAGTGTAGTTCTGCTGGTAGCATTGGTGTTATGGCGCAAGACAAAGTCTGCCCAGCGTGGTATAATAACAGATATGAATGAACTGAAAACTGAGGCTTTCGAAGTATGAGCGGCCACAGCAAATGGTCAACCATCAAACGCCAAAAGGGCGCCAAGGACGCGGCCCGCGGCGCGGTCTTCACCAAGCTTGGCAACGCCATCGCTATTGCCGCCCGCGGCGGCACTGACCCCGACATGAACTTCGCGCTGCGCCTGACCATTGACCGGGCCAAGGCGGCCAACATGCCATCTGCCAATATCCAGCGCTCCATCGACCGCATCAAGGACAAGGACGCCGCGCAGCTACAAGAGATCCTCTACGAAGGCTACGGCCCGGGCGGCGTGGCCATCCTGGTCGAAGTCGCCACTGATAATATCAATCGCACCTATCCAGAGGTCAAGCTGGCCTTCTCCAAGCACGGTGGCAATATCGCCGAGAAGGGCGCCGTTGCCTTCCAGTTCGACCACAAGGGCATGATCCGCGTCAAAGGCAGCGGCGATGAGGTGCTGCTGCAAGCCCTCGACGCCGGCGCCGAAGACGTCCAGGAAGAAGACGGCGAGTCAGTCATCTACACCGATCCCAAAGCGCTGGCCAAAGTCCGCGAAGCCCTGACCGCCGCCGGCCTGGCAGTCACCGAAGCCGAGCTGACCTACGTCCCCAACACCACGATCGAGGTCACCGATGCCTCGACCGCCGGCAAAATCATGCGCCTAATGGACGCCCTCGAAGATTCCGACGATGTCACCACCACTCACGTCAACTTCGACATCCCAGAGGAACTGCTTAGCTAACTGCTATGCGCATTCTAGGCATTGATCCAGGGACGGGTATCCTGGGCTTCGGGGTTATTGAGGCTGATAAGGGCAAGACGCAACTAGTTGACGCGGGTGTTATCCGGACGCCGGTTAAGGAAGACGACGCCGTGCGGCTGCAGACGATCTTCGAAGAATTAACGGATATTATCGCCCAAACCAAGCCGTCCGAAATGTCGGTCGAGAAGCTATTCTTCGCCCAAAACGTGACGACGGCGATGACCGTCGCCCAGGCCCGCGGCGTGGTGCTATTGGCGGGCAAGCAGGCCGGGTTGGAGATATTCGAGTACACGCCACTGCAGATCAAGCAGGCCCTGACCGGCTACGGACGGGCCGATAAGAAGCAGATCCAGGAGATGGTCCGCATTGTCCTGGGCCTTAAGGAAGTTCCCAAGCCCGACGACTGCGCCGACGCCCTGGCCGCCGCTATCACCCACAGCATGACTATGAGATAATATAAGCCATGATCGCGACATTGGACGGAGTGGTGAGCGAGAAGCTGGCAGACGTAGTAGTGCTGGATGTGCATGGCGTGGGCTACGGCTTGCTGGTGCCGGCCGAAGATTATGGACGGTTAGCGCCAGATGAGCCGGCCAAGCTGTATATATACGAGCATATTCGCGAGCAGGCACATGACTTATTCGGCTTTTTGACGCGTGATACTAAAGCGCTTTTCGAGCAGTTATTAGATGTTAATGGCGTCGGTCCCAAAATGGCACTTAACATGTTAAGTATCGGTCCAGCACAAGCCGTTCGTCAAGCAATCGCCTCTGGTGACGTGAAGTTTATCCAGCAAGCAGCCGGTGTCGGCAAACGCGTGGCCGAGCGCGTGGTCGTGGAGCTGAAAGACAAGGTTGGGCTGGTCGGTGTGGACCTGGAATCAACCGGCCTGCTGCAAAGCGAAGCCGGCATCGTCGGCGATGAGGCCGCTGAGGCTCTGGTTGCGCTGGGTTATACTGCCGCCGATGCCGCCGTCGCGCTCAAGGATATTGATCCGGACCTGCCAACGGCCAGGCGTATTACATTAGCCCTGAAGGGCGGGGCGAAATGAAAGTACCGGAACTCACCCTAGCCGATAAGCACAAGATCCCCCAGATTGCCCTCGGCCTCTGGAAGAATAAGGACCACGCCGAGTTTGACACGGCCTTTGACGCTGCCATTAAGGCCGGCTACCGTCATTTCGACTCCGCCCAAGCCTATGACAACGAGCAATTCCTGGGCGAGGCCTGGCAACGCTCGGGCCTCAAGCGCGACGAACTTTTCCTGACTACTAAAATTGCCGTCCAGCACTTCGGCCATAAGCGGGCCAAGGAAAGTTTCAAAGATTCATTAGCTAACCTCCAGACTGATTACGTCGACCTACTGTTACTGCACTTCCCGGTAACATTATTGCGTAAAGGTTCTTGGCGGGCGCTCGAGGAAATCCACGCCGCTAGTGGCGCTAAAAGCATCGGCGTCAGCAATTACATGATTCGCCACCTCGAGGAAATGAAGGAGTATGCCAAGGTTATGCCAGCCGTGAACCAAGTCGAACTACACGTCTTCTTGCAGCAACCTGAACTTGTTAAGTATTGTCAAGATTATGAAATTACCATCGAGGCCTACTCGCCGCTGGCTCACGCCAAAGTCAATGATGATGAAGTTATTGCTAGCATTGCTAAGAAACACGATAAAACTTATGCCCAGATCATGTTGCGCTGGCTAATCGAGCAAGACCTGGTGATTCTGCCAAAATCCGTCACGCCCAGCCGAATACAGGAGAACATCGACATCTTCGGCTTCCAGCTCGACAAAGATGACTTGGCCGCCCTGGCCAAGCAAGACCGCGACCTGCGCACTTGCTGGAGCCCTGTCCACGTACCTTGACAACCCCGCTTAAGGTATACTAGATACTATGATTGACCGAATTTTGAATACGGCGGACGAGCCGGCGGACGAGCAGGAAGCCGAGCTGGAAGTTACGCTGCGACCGCGGGACTTTGCCAATTATATCGGCCAGTCGCAGCTGAAGCGCAACTTGAAATTGGCTATCCAGGCCGCCCAAAAACGCGGTGAACCCTTGGACCACGTGCTGCTGCATGGCCCGCCGGGCCTCGGCAAGACGACAATGGCCAGCGTTATCGCCCACGAGATGGGCGCCCAGATTCGGATCACCAGCGGGCCGGCTATCGAAAGGGCCGGCGACCTGGCCAGTTTGCTGACCAACTTGCAGAATGGCGACATCTTATTTATCGACGAGATCCACCGCCTCAACCGGACGGTCGAGGAAGTGCTGTACAGCGCCATGGAGGATTTCAAGCTGGATATTATGCTCGGTAAAGGCCCGTCGGCCCGTAGCTTGCGGCTGGACTTGCCCAAGTTTACCATTATCGGCGCGACAACCAAGACTGGCAGCCTGGCGGCGCCGCTGCGCGACCGGTTCGGCATGATTAACAGGTTGACTTTCTACAACCCCGAAGAGATCCAGGAGATTATCAGCCGGGCGGCCGGCATTCTGAACGTTAAGATCGACCAACCGGCCGCGGCTGAACTGGCCAAACGTTCCCGCCTGACACCGCGGGTTGCTAACAGGTTACTGAAGCGCGTGCGCGATTACGCTGATATCAATGGCGACGGTATTATCGACACTCAGCTCAGCCATAAGGCGCTAGACCTGCTAGACATCGACGAGTTGGGGCTCGATGCCGCCGACCGCATGCTGCTGGCGGCTATTATTGAGAATTATGAGGGCGGGCCGGTCGGCGTGGAGACGCTGGCCGCTATCACGGCCGAAGAACGGGGCACCATCGAAGACTTCTACGAGCCCTACCTGATGCAGATCGGCTTGCTGGAGCGCACGCCGCGCGGCCGCAAGGTCACGCCGAAAGCCTATAAGCACCTCGGCAAAAAAGCGGCTGGCGGCAAGGGCGCCAAAGGCAAGCAGTCAGCCTTGCTATAATAAGGCCGTATGAATCCGCCAACTTCCGACTCGTCCGATAATAAAGCCGCGCACCAGCTGGGCGAAATCGCCGTGGGCGACCCGATCATCATGGGCAACCCGCTGGCTACCATGGAGGCTGGCGAAGAAGTCATCTGTGAGATCAAGCGTCACCCGATTGGTATTATGGCCGAATATATCGCCGTCGGTTTCATGCTGTTGCTGCTGGCGATAGCCATCTTGGTAGCGCCCAGCGTCTTGACCAGTTCTAACAGTAACCAAGTACTTATGGTCGGTGCCATAACCTTTGTCATAGCTGCCGCTATAGGCAGCGGCTTCTTGTTTATAGCCAGCCGGGTCTACTGGGGCAACCGTTGGATCGTTACCAATGACAGCATTACCCAGATAATTCAGACCAGCTTGTTTAGCAAACAATCCAGCCAGCTGTCGTTCGAACACCTCGAGGATGTCACTTGCGCCCAAAACGGGATGGGAGCCGAGATGTTCCACTTCGGCATACTGAGTGCTGAAACGGCCGGGGCCGTCGATAAATTTACCTTCCCGTACTGTCCGAATCCAACTTATTACGCCAAGCAAATTTTGATGGCCCGCGAACGTTACGAGCAAAGTAACCGCGACAAATAACGTTTAGTGTGCTTATTCCTGGAAGGGATTGTCGCGGGCCTGGTTGAATAGGCTCTTGACGCTGACGCTGTTGTCTTGAAGGGACTGCAGTTGGTTGACCACCGACTTATCAATGTGGAGCGAGTGCGTAGCCTGGACATGGCTGGCCACGGCATCACTAGATGGCTGGGCCGTCGTCAGACTGTTAATCCGCAGCACCACGAAGCCGTACAGCAGTACCACGAAGGCTAAGAAAATCAGGAAACTGTAGCGGCGCAGCCGGCGCAGTTGGGCTGAACAGCCGTCCAGAAAATCTTTTAGGCCTAATTTCTCTTTTGTCATGGCTTGATGTACTCGTTTAAGGTTAGCGTAAAGACCAGCAAGTTGGGGTTGGTAGTGGACGGTTGCAGAGTGATGGCGCTAATTTGGGCCGTCCGGCGATTGTGCTCCAAGGCAGTCAGGAAGTTCACGAACGAATTGTACTGGACCGGCTTGTTGGGATCGCCCTGGACGGTGATCTGCAGGTCGTAGACGCCGGGGATATTCTTGACCGGCAACAGTTGCGATAACTTGGTGGTTTTGGAGTTTGGACTGGCTGGTTGGAGGGTTGGGGCGGCGGGAGTGCTGGCCGTACCGTTGGTTGTGCCGACGGCGCTGCTGCCTAGCGTCGACGCAGGGAAATTAATAGCCCCGAGATTAATACCGTTAGCACCGGCAATATTAACAACTTCCCGCACGGCCTCGGCCTGGTCCTTGTCCTCTGGCACGACTGACTGGGCGATCTGACGCAGGCTGACGCAGGTTTTGACCTCTTTTTTGGCGGTAGCCAGGCTTAGTTGCTGTTGGTCTAGGGCGAGACTTTCGGCCTTGAAGTTAGTCAGCTTGGCGGCGCGCGTCGTTAGCAAGCGGTTGGCACCATAGGCTCCGGCTACCAAGCCGAATAACAGCAGTCCGATCAGAGCGATTAAAACGAAGTAAAGCCGTTTGCTGGGACTGGCTGGCAGCAACTTAACCATTACGGTTTACCTTTGCTATTAATGAACAAGAACGGGTTATTGGCGGCAAACAAGGCGCGCAAATTAACCGTACAGGGGTACTTCGGGTTGAGATTATTGGCGCTGTTGCAGGTAACGCTGACAATATCGGCCTTGCTGAAAATCTTGTTGGCTGGGTCGGCCAGGTTGACCTGGACCTGGGTGGCCGTATTGTAGTCGGTCGCCACGGCCGTAATGTCGATTCCGCCCTGGGTTTGGTTAATATTCAAGCCGGTCAGGTTAGCCTTGGCCGGGATGGTGGCGGCGATTTGTTTCAACAATTGGGAGAAGAGCACTTCCTGGCCCAATACTTTTACGACCAGTTTGAAACTGCCGCTGATGTCCTGGACCTGCTGCTGGGTGGCCGCGAAGTTTTCTTGCCGGAACATCTGCTGGGTGGCCGCGACCCTATGGCTGTACTGGGTGGTCTGCTGTCGCACCCGCAACAAGCCGTAGGTAGTGATCACGCCTAGGCCTAGCAAGGCGACCAGGCAGATGGCTACCCAGCGCCGCAGCTGGACGTTGCGCCGGGCGTAGCCATAGCTTTGCTTGACCTCTGGCGGCAGGAGGTTAATCATAACGGGAAAGCCTCTTGTGAAGTGGCTAAGCTGAGACCGGCTACGGTTGCGTACATCGGCTTGTCGGCCGCCGCTGGTAATTGCAAATGTTTATGCTCCAGGTATTGCCAGGGGTCGCTGTGGCGGACGGCCAGGCGTAGCGCCTCGGTCAGGTAATCGCTCAGGCCGGGCATGTTAGCGCCGCCCCCCAGGACAATGATTTGGCCTAGTGGCCGCTCGGCGCCGTAGCGCTCCTCGTAGTAACGGATCATGCGCTTAATTTCTTTGACGATTTGTCCCAAGGTGGGCTCCAGGGTTTCCCGAATGGCGGCCTGCTTCTTGCTGACGCCCAGGCCGTAGCGGGTCTTTATCAAGGCGGCTTCCTGGGCGCTGACGCCCAACTTAGTCTTGATGGACTCGGTGAAACTTTCGCCGCCGCCCTGGACCGTACCGGTAACCAGGATGTGGTTATCGAAGATGCTGACGTCTGACGATTCGGAACCAAAATCGATAATAATACTGGCACCCTCGCTCTGCGAATCGATCATGAATAGTCGCCCGGACGAGCTTAGTGTCGGTTCGATCAGGACCGTTTCCAAGCCCATGATTTGGGCCAGGTCAAGATAAGAATCAACGATTTGGCGCGGCACGGCGACGACAAATAACTCCAGGCTGTCGGCGGTTTGTTTAACTACCTCGTAATCCAAATATAATTCTTCTAGCGGTAGTGAAATGTACTGTTCGGCCTCAAGCTGGACGGCTTCGTCCAGTTCTGCCGCTTTCAGTCTCGGCAGGCTCAAGGAACGGGTAAATGTCCGGTAGGCCGGAATCGCCAAGGCCACCCGCCGGGTAGTGATGTCGCCGACCAGGTGGTGCTTGAAGAGTTCGTCGGCTGCTTTGGCAATGATCTCCGGCCGTACTACGACGCCGTTATCTTGCGCGGACTTGTCGAAGCTGGCCGTACCATAGCCGATCACCTTTGGACGGAAATTCTTGGCGGCGCTCTTAGGTGGCAGCTGGCTAACTTGCATGGCTTTCAGCGAGCCGTGGCCGATATCCAGCCCAAACAGCGGTTTATCATGAAAAAAGTTTGATATTTTAGCGGTTTTCATCTGAGGCTTGCCCACCTAAGCGTAAAGGTCTTGACCCCAGTATATCAGACATCGCTAACTAGGGATTATGCAAAACTGTTATGCTTTCCTATAATTTAGGCAGATGAAACAAGACGAGTCGGGTTACACGCTGGTGGAATTGCTGATGGTGATCGCGGTTCTGGCCGTCTTGAGTTTGGGGGCGTTTGACCTGTTCGTGTCGCTGCTGCATAGCGCCATTATCGGCACCCGGCAGTCGGTGGCCTCGACGCTGGCGACCAACCAGATGGAATATCTCAAATCACTGCCTTACGACAACTTAGCTGTGGCCGGTGGACCGATTGTGGCCCAGACTACTCTACCGGCCCAAGTTACCAAGAAAGTGAATGGCGACACCTATACCATTACTACCAACATCAGCTACGCCGATAATGCCTACGACGGCTGCGGTTCATACCCGAGCCAGGCGCTGAAACAGCAATACTGCCGCGACTATCCGCCGCCGTCCGGCGCGCCTTCGACCGATACCAATCCAGCCGACTACAAAGATGTTAATGTCAGCGTCAAGGATAAATCCGGCTTGCAGCTGGCTGCCCTAGACACCCAGATAGCCGCGCTAGTTGCCGAAACCGCCAGCAATACTGGTGCCTTATTCGTCTATGTCATAGATGGCAGCGGCAACCCGCTCAGCGGCGCCACCGTCAACGTGGCCAATAGCAGCGTCTCACCGGCCGTCAACATTTCCGATACGACGGACGAGAACGGCATTGTCATCTTCTATGACTTGCCGCCGAGCACCACCGGCTATAACTGCCAGGTCAGCGGTTCCAATAGCGGTTACTCGTCACTAACGACTATCGTGCCAAACGGCAGCCTGCAGCCGACTTATTCCAGCCAGAACCTAATTGCCCAAAGTTCATCCTACGTTACCTTGACTCTCAAGCAGCAGGGCCAAAATAGCCTGGAACTGGAGACAACTAACACCAGCGGCGTGCCGTTGCCAAACGCCAAAATTTACGCCAAAGGTGGCTACAAGAAGTACACCGCCACCAGCGACACCAGCTACTACTATGACACGCTCAGCCCGTCGGACAGCCGGCCGGTGACCGATAGCGGCGGTCTGGCGGGCCTGGCTAACCTGGTGCCAGGCAATTACGTGTTCTGCGGCGACCTCGGCGCGACCGGTTGCAGCGTCGGCGCCACGACGTACTACCTGGCCGCGGCTGTCCCATACGGCGGCAGCAACCCGCTACAGCCGATTGGTGTGCCGTCTTACGATCCAAGCAACCCACCGACGACGACCTACAGCTATAACGGCGTTAATTACCTGCAAAAAGTTCGCTTGATGCTGACGACAGACGCCGCTTTCCCGCGCGTCAGCAGCTTGACGCCAAGCGATGTTAGCTTGTCCGATTCACTGAGCAGTTTCGCCTTTAACGTGACCGGCGTGAACGTGCCCTGCAGCGCCACTGCCGGCAGCTGTACGACCCACGTCAGTTTCAAGCGGGGGACCAGCACCTACGTGGCGTCCTGCACTGGTGTTGGCGGAAATAGCAAGCAGACCCTAAGTTGTACCGCCAACCTGACAGGCTTGACCATCGGCAGTACCCAACTGGTGGTCAACGTCGGCAGCAATACCCTGACTATGCCGGCCACGCCGCTGCTAGGAGGCCTCATTGTCACGCCATAATTCTTCCGGGGCTCAAACTGGCTTCACGCTGGTAGAACTAATGGTGGTTATTAGCGTGGTGGCCGTCATGTTCATATCGTTTGGCACGTTTTTCACGAACTACCTGATCCTGTATTCCAAATATCAACAGGACGCCAGCAGCTTTACCGAATTGTCCCAGCAATCACAACGTATCGCCGACGTGCTGCGCGGCCTGACTGATATTTCATCGGAATCGGCCAACGATCTGGTTGTATACGCTTACTTTTCGCCGGCCGACCAATACGTTTCACTGACGCATTATTATTTGAATGCCAACAGCACGGCCGTGATGGTGGACGTTACGCCGATGACCGCCAACCCGCCGCTCGGCACGCCGATTACGGCCAGCAAGAGGACCTATACCATTCTCACCAATTATTACCAGCCGGCCGGCGGCAGCCTATTCGCCTATTACGATGCTACGGGCACGGCGCTTAGCTTACCAATTGGCGACGAGCACAGCATCCTGGAAATACAGGTCAACCTGGCCGAACCGGCTTCCCATACCAAGAACGGCCAAACCCTCAGCACCGTCGCCAGCTTACGTAACCGAAAGATCAACTTATGATCCCGGCGCTGTTGGCGGTTATTATCGCGTTCGGCGTCATGGGCTCGGCCATTGTCGAGGTGACGTTAACTAACTTCTCGGTAGTAGGCAATAACGTTAAAAGCCAACAAGCCTTTAACATTGCCGAGGCCGGCCTGAATTATTACCTCTGGCACCTCAACCACAACGCTACCGACTACAAAGACGGCCAATCCACGCCCACCACGCCTGATGCCGCGCTAGGCTATGGCCCGTATGCCCATAATTACATTGACACCAACGGTATAAATGAGGGCAGCTATACTTTGTGGCTTAAGCCAGCCAGTGCTGGCTCGACCATCGTGACGGTACGCTCCATTGGCAAAGCGGCCGGCACCAATATCACCAGGACGGTCGAAGCCCAGATCGGTTCGCCGTCGTTTGCCAGCTACGTGGTGGCCTCGGATTCGGCCCTATGGTTCGGCAATACCGAATCGGCCGACGGTCCGGTCCAGTCCAATCAGGGCGTGCGCATGGACGGCGCCAGCAACTCCACGGTCAGCAGCGCCAACACCACCTATGTGCCGTCGGCCCAGATCGGTGGTAACGGCTCGACCAGCCACCCGGGAGTATGGTGCAACCTCAGCGTTACCTCGCCAGTCAATTGCGCCACCCGCTCCAAGAGCGCCTGGGCCTACCCGGTGCCGCAAATTGACTTCAACCAAGTGTCGAGCAGCCTTTGCACCATGAAAAAAGTTGCTTTCGCGGCCGATTCCAGCACCTCGTCACTGGCTTCCCAGGCCAATGCTTGCAGCCAAACGCCCGCCAGCCGCACCGCTGCCTACCTGCCGGAGCTGAGCGCCAGCTTTAGCACCACCAAGGGCTACCTGATAAAACTCAATAGTGACGGCACCTACGACCTGCTAAAAGTGAACAGCGAAAACGACCGCCTGACGCCCTACACCAGCGCCCTCGGCACTACCGCGGTCGCCACCGGTATCACGCCACCATCCTCGGGCGTGGTATTCGCCGAGGACAATGTCTGGGTCTTGAGCAACCCAAGTTTCCACGGCCGCCTGACAATTGCCTCCGGCCGGCTAGCCACCGCCGATAACACTAACATTGTCATCGCCGGTCCGCTGGCCTACAGCACCAAGAACGGCAGCGACGCCCTCGGCCTGGTCGCCGAAGACTCAATCTACGTGGCACCCTACGCGCCGCCGGCCACCGGCACCTTTAACTTTGAGGTCGACGGCGCCTTGCTAGCCGAAAACGGCAACGTACAATACGGCGAAAACGGCGGTACCGCCACCTATCGCACGGCCACCAATAGCTGTACCCGCGGCTGGACCAACGCCAACCAAACCATGACGTTCTACGGCTCGATCGCCACCCGCCAAATCTGGACCTGGACCTGGCTGGTCAACAACGGCTGCGGCAACTCGGCCTATGACCCGGTCAACGGCGCCATCTCCGGCATCGAGAACAACGCCACCAACTACGACTACAACCTCAAATACGCCCCGCCGCCCAGCTACCCCTTGACCTCAGGCTACAACATCCTCTCCTGGCGCGAAGTCCTCGTCCGTCCATAACCCCAGTTCAAATCCGGTATGTCCCACCATAGTGCTTATGCTGATTACCACTATGCTATGCTGACTGAATGAGAGCAGTCTTCTTAGACCGGGATGGGACTATTATCTTTGACCCGCCAGATGAGCGTGTAGATAAAGAAGATAAAATCAAGCTGTTACCAGACAGCATTGAAGCTCTTAAGTTACTTGCGACATTGGATTATGGAATATTTATTATTACAAACCAGGCTGGAATAGCCGAGGGTCGAATTAACGAAGCAGAGTTTTGGAGAATTCATAGTAAAGTTCTAGAAATGCTAGCTCCAAGTGGAACCAAGGTATTGAAAACCTATATGTGTCCTCATGGCCCAGAAGATAACTGTGAATGTCGCAAACCAAAGCCAACCATGATTTTAAAAGCCGCTAAGGAGTTCAACATAGACCTGGCTAACTCCTGGATGATTGGCGATCATGGCTCAGACATAATGGCGGGAATAAACGCCGGAACGAAGACTATTCTTGTGGAGACAGCCAATGTACCAGAAACATCTAAACAAGCTACCTTTACAACCCACAACTTATTAGTAGCTATTCGTTATATAGCAGGGCAGTAGTTCGGAAATCCGACTGTATGGCCCGCCAAGCATAAGCAGTTTGACATTAGAATCGTTATTGCTCATTATGTTGGCATGAATAGAGATCAAATGGGTTTCTCGGCAATTGAAGGCTTAATCCTAGTATTTGTTGTAGTTCTTATTGGGCTATCTGCTGGGCTGGTTTTGCTGCGCCATTCTCATACGCATGCAACTACCAGTACCAGCCTTAAGACTTATGTAGATGGGGCCGGGGTTTACCAACTTCGGTATCTAGCACCATGGACAATAAACCAGATAAGTAGCGGCGATCCTACTGATATAGATCAAAGTAATCCTGAGTTTTTGCCCAATAATGGAGCAGAGCTTCCATGTAATGCGACGAGTTGTGGCCCTCATCATGTAAACGGTATGGACGTAAAGGCAGCTAAGGCCAAGAAAGCTGATGACATACTTAAATTAGGCTGGTATCCGGTAAAAAAGGAAACCATCAACGGCTATGACGCCTATTATAAGCAGGATTCTTTCGGCAAGTCGGTGACTGATCACTACTTCGTTTTTCATAAGGGTGTGTTGTTGGAATTTAGTTTCCGACCTATCTCTGCTGATGGCTTTGGAGACATTACCAAGGATAGCCAGTATACGGCAAACTTCGTATCATTAGTTTACACCGTAAAGTTCTTGAAATAGTTCCAGACCTCCTCCGCTACGGCCCGCCAAAATGCTATAGAAATTTTCCTACCAGCCACAATTTTTATTTGCTATGATGCAAGTACTGTATATGAGGAGGAGGCAGGCGCGTGGCGATCAAGTATTCTGACGGCAAGACTACCAGCTCGGCGAAGTTGAAGCTGGGCGTGGCTGGGGGTGCTGGCATCGCGGTGCTGGTGCTGTCCAGCTTCCTGGTGCCGTGGCGGGTGGCACCGTTGTTGGGGTGGGATGTGGCGGCGGTGACCTATGCCATTTGGACCTGGGCAACTGTCTGGCCGATGAGCGGCCAGTTGACGGCGGACCACGCCCTGCGCGAAGACCCGTCGCGGCCGGCTGCCAATGCCATCTTGCTGGCGGCCAGCTTGGCCAGTTTGATTGCGGTCGGGGTACTGCTGGCCGGGGCTGGCAGTGCTGATGGCAGTGCCAAAGTTTTGCAAGTTGCCCTCGGCGTCATCAGCGTTTTGGTCGGCTGGACAATCGTGCACACGCTGTTCACGTTGCATTACGCCGAACTGTATTACCAGGCCAAACCTGGTGGCGTGGACTTCGGCGGGACAAGCCAGCCGTCTTACCAGGATTTCGCCTACCTGGCTTTTACCGTCGGTATGACCTTCCAGGTTTCCGATACCGGTTTCCAGACAACTGACTTTAGGCGCACGGCGCTGCGCCACTCCTTGCTGTCGTACCTGTTCGGCACGGTTATCGTAGCCTCCACGATCAACCTTATAGCCGGGTTGACGAAGTAGCTTAGCCAAACAAAAAGTCCCCGTTGCCGGGGACTAATCGCGGGAGGAAAGCGAACCTTAGTCGAGGTTGCTCTTGGTGTAGGTCGTAGCGCCGTTGACTGTACCTTCGTACTGGGCGGTCAGGGTGTACTTGGCACAAGTAGTGTCATCACTCTCACAACTCGTGCCGCTGCTGTTCGTAACGGCGTAGGCGTACGACTTCGCTGCCGGTGCCGCCAGCAAAGTCTTACTGTTGGTCGGGTTAGACGGGTCGATCAGGGCGTTCTGGTCGAGACTCTTCATGTTAGTGCCGAGCCATGAGCTGCTGTTGATATCAGTCAGCGAAGGGTAGTAGCCGTTTTGGCTGAAGAAGGCTTCGAGCTGGGTTTGCAGCGACTGGACATCTGTTTGCCGCTTTGAGTTACGTGCTTTTGCTTGGATGCCGCTATAGGTCGTAATGACGAGTAACGCTAAAATACCGATGACTACGATAACGATTAACAGTTCGACGATCGTGAAACCTTGGTTTCGTTTTTTAAGGGAGATCATGAGAGCCCACCCTCCTGATTTATTGTGTTAATTATTATGAACTTGAAAGCAGCAGTATAGACTGGCTACAATCATCTGGCTATGATTATAGCCATAAGCGGCATAAGGTCAAGCTTTTTAGCTGCCGATGTTCTTCGAGAGGTTAGCGATCGGGCCCATGACTGAGGCGGCAATCAGGCCGACGCCGGCGCCTAAGAAGATGATCATGACCGGTTCGATAACGGCCGCCAAGCCGTCAATTAGGACTTCTACCTCTTCTTCGTAAAAATCGGCTATTTTAGTTAAGACGGTATCGATCTGGCCGGTTTCTTCGCCGACTATCAGCATTTGGGCCACTATCGGTGGGAAGTGCGGGCTGCGGCTGAGCGGTTCGGACAGCTGCTTGCCGTTCTTGACTTCTTTGGCGGCGGCGGTCAACTCGGCTTCAATGACTTTGTTACCAAGGGCCGCGCCGGTGACTTCCAGGGCGTCCAAGACGTTGACGCCGGCGCCCATCAGTGAGGCGAAGGTCCGCGAGAAGCGGGCGATGGCGACCTTGAGGACGATGGTGCGGACGATGGGCAAGCGCAATAATAAGCTATGGAATTTGAACTTGCCGACCGGCGTCCGGATATAACGCAGCCCATAGGAAGTGGCTATAGCGGCTAGTATCAGTAATAGAATCAGGTTGGGGATTTTATTAACCAACGGGATTGGCAGGTGACCAAGAATAGTTGGTTTAGAGCAAAAATTACTGAAATCCAGCAATACCTGGGTATAAATTGGCAGCTTGGCGTGCGGGCCGCCTAAGCTAGTCAGGATACCGCCTAGTTTAGGCACGATAAATAGCATGATACCGAAGAAGGCAATAACGGTTACGGTTAGGATAACAACCGGGTACATCATGGCGCTCTTAATCTTTTTGCGGATACTGGCGTCCAGCTCGACTTGGAGAGCCAGGCGCTTGAGGATTTCGTCGAGGATACCGCCTTCTTCTCCGGCCTTGACCATGTTGACGTATACTTCCGAAAACACCCGTGGGAACTTAGTGAAGGCTTCACCCAGCGGTAACCCGCTCTCAACGTCTTTAGTAATGCTGGCCAGCACCTCGTGCATGTAGGGATTGGAACTATCGGCTTGCAGGGCCGCCAGCGAGCGGGCCAGTGGCACCCCTGCCGAGATCATCGTCGACAGTTGCCGCGTGAAGATCACCAGGTCGGACAGCTTAACCTTTTTGGACGGGCCAAACAGCTTAAGGCCGGCTCGCCGAGCCTTATGTTTCTCGATCAGCAAGGGATGGACACCTTGCTTGTGCAGCAGTTCCAGCAGGGCGGCCTTGTTGCTGGCCTCGGCGCTGCCGGTGATGGTCTTACCGTCTTTATTAGTGGCTTTGTAGGTAAATTCCATAGCGTAGCGTTATTCCTGGGCTGTCACGCGCAGCACTTCCTCAATGGTGGTTTGGCCGCGCAGGGCCTTAATCAAGCCGTCCAGTTGCATGGTCAACATGCCTTCTTTGATGGCGGTGTTTTCGATGATTTCGCTGGTGCTGCCGGTGACGATCAGCTTCTGTATCTCGGTTGAATTGTCTAGCGCCTCGTAGATGCCGACCCGGCCTTTATAGCCGGTGTGGTTGCAGTTCTCGCAGCCATCATCATGGGCTTTCCAGAGCCGACTGATGCTAGCGGCCGAGGTGCTGAGGTCGTTGGTGGCGGCTTGCTTGCCAATACCGTCTTGCAGGGCGATAGTCTCTAACTCGTGAATGCGCTTGAAGCCGCCATTGTCGGCCAGCCGGAAGGATTTTTCCAACTGTTTGAGCGTAGCCGCGTCGGGCGCGTAGACTTCCCGGCACTCCGGGCACAGCCGCCGAATCAGCCGTTGGGCGATAACCACCCGGACCGTGCTGGCGATCAGGAAGGGCTCGACGCCCATATCCAGCAGCCGCGGCAGGCAAGTGGCGGCGTTATTGGTGTGCAGTGTGCTAAACACCAGGTGCCCGGTCAGCGCCGCCTGGACAGCTAAGTCAGCCGTTTCACCGTCGCGCACCTCGCCGACCATAATGATGTTCGGATCCTGACGCAACATGGCGCGTAAGCCGTTAGTGAAGGTCATGCCGGCTACCGGATTAACCTGGGTCTGGTTGGCGCCGATGACGTGGTATTCTACCGGATCTTCGACAGTTGAAATGTTAACGTTGGGAGTGTTGAGCACGCTCAAGACACTGAATAGCGTGGTTGATTTACCCGAGCCTGTCGGACCGGTCACTAGCACCATACCGTGTGGCTGGACGATGGCCTGCTGGAGGTCGCTCAATGCCCCGCCCCAAAAGCCGAGCTCCGTAAAATCAGCCGGCTTACTTGACTCGTTAAGTATTCGCATTACTACCTTCTCGCCATCGAGAATGGGCAGGGTAGAGACGCGCAGGGCATAGACCTGGCCGCCGACCTCCACCTTGAAACGGCCGTCTTGTGGCGCCCGCCGCTCGTCAATCTTCAGGTTGCTGAGAATCTTGATGCGGCTGACCAGCGCTCCTAGCATTTTGCGCGGCAGCTTGTTGGCTTCCTTGAGCAGGCCGTCGATCCGGTAGCGTATGACCACTGAATTTTCGCGCGGCTCGATGTGGACGTCGCTGGCGCCGGCCTTGATGCCGTATTCGATCAGGATGTTAACCGTCTGTGCAACCGGCGAGTCCTCGGCCAGGTCATTCTCGTCAACCTCTTCGCTGTCTTCGCTTTCAGTTTCGTTGTCGGCCATAACTTTGGTCAGTTCGCTGCTGATATTGCCACGGTACTGGTCCAGCGCCGCTTGCAAGAGGGCAGCCGTCGTGATGTGAATCTTAATCTTATGGCCGAGCTGTTTATTCAAGAAGTTCAAGGCCTGGATGTCGTCAGGATCTTCCATGGCCACCTGCTTGGTGTCTTTGTCATCCACGTCAAACACGACGGCCTTATACTGCCGGGCGATCCGTTCGGGCAGCAATTTGAGCACGTCATGCTTGATCTCGCCGGCCTTGAGCTCGGTGAACGGCACCTCAATCTCGTCAGCGTACAGCTGGGTCAGCTCCTTGTCGCTCAACAGGTTATTTCTAATAACCAGGTCTTGCAACGGCAGCTTGTTGCCGTTTTCCTGTCCGCGCAAGGCCGCCACTTGCTGCTTGCTAATCGAGCCGCTCTTGGACAGCAGTTTTTCAACCAGCGAATCAGGTATGCGCACGCTCAATCCTTTTTATCTTAGAAAGCTCACCCATCTTAATCACATCATAGCAACTCCTACCAAAAAGCAGAAGCGTTTCCAGGGGTAATCGAATATTAATTAAAAATTAAATCTGGTAACAAACTAAGCTGTAGCAATTTTCACCAGCCCTCCAGCCCCCTATAGTGCTAAAATATTAGTAACGGGTGGCAAGTGACCTTGAGGAGGGTAATGATGGCTGATACCAAGACAGCGAAAGCGATGAAAACTACTAAGACCGAGGCGGAAGCCCCGGCGGCGACCGGTAAGGCTAAGGCCTTGGGACTGGCTCTGGAGACGATCGAGAAGCAGTTCGGCAAGGGCGCTATCATGAAACTCGGCGAGGCCCATGGCACTGCCGTGGAGACGACACCGACTGGCGCTTTGAGCCTGGACATTGCCCTGGGCGGCGGCATTCCGCGCGGCCGGGTGATCGAGATTTACGGGCCGGAATCTTCCGGTAAGACCACGTTGACCTTACACGCCATTGCCCAGGTCCAGCGCCAGGGCGGCACCGCCGCTTTCATAGACGCAGAGCATGCCCTCGACCCCGCGTATGCTAAGCGCATCGGCGTGGACGTTGAGAACTTGTTACTTAGCCAGCCCGACAATGGCGAGCAGGCTTTGGAGATTGTCGAAACTTTAGTCCGTTCCAACGCCGTCGACCTGATTGTCGTCGACTCCGTGGCGGCCCTGGTGCCACGCGCTGAGATCGAAGGTGAAATGGGCGATAGCCACATGGGCCTGCAAGCCCGCCTGATGAGCCAGGCCCTGCGCAAGCTGACCAGCGTTATTAGCCGCAGCAAAGCCAGCGTTATTTTCATTAACCAGATCCGCATGAAGATTGGCGTCATGTTCGGCAACCCCGAGACTACCACCGGCGGCAACGCCCTCAAGTTCTACTCCTCGGTCCGCATGGATATTCGCCGCATCGGCCAGATCAAACAGGGCGATAATGTTATCGGCAACCGAACTCGCGTTAAAGTCGTTAAGAACAAGATCGCGCCGCCGTTTCGCGAGGCCGAATTCGACATCATGTATAACGAGGGCATCAGCGTTTCCGGCGACATCCTCGACTTGGCCGCCGCCCGCGATATCGTCGAGAAAGCCGGCGCCTGGTACTCCCTGGACGGCAACAAAATCGGCCAGGGCCGCGAAGCCACCAAGAAATATCTCGAGGACAACCCCAAAATCCTCGCCGACCTAGCCAAGCAGGTCCGCGCCGCCGACCTCGCTGCCGCCAAGGAGTAAGCTACAGCGCCCACCATGACCAAGCAGTATCCGCCGATCCAAATTGTCGATAAAGACGATCAGCCGATCGGCGGCGGTTCCCTGGAAGAAGTCTATAGCAATGGCTTGCTCCACCGCATTGTTTACATTATTTGTATGGACCCGGCCGGTAAAGTCCTTCTTCAAAAGCGAGCGTCTGGTGTAGCAACCAACCCAAATTGTTGGGACACCTCAGCTGCCGGCCATGTTGATGAGGACGAGACCTATGAAACGGCGGCCCGACGCGAACTTAAAGAAGAGCTTGGCCTAGAAGGCTTTGAGCTTCGCGAAATCAGTGATTTTTACCTCGAGACCGACGCTGGTAAGTGGCAGCTAAAGAGATTTTGTAAAATGTACAAGGCAATTATTCCTCATGACATTCAGCTTTCCCTAGAGCCGTCAGAAGTGAGCGATACGCGATGGCTGACTGTTAATGAAACCAAAAGACTGGTCAAAGAGCAACCCCAAACAGTTGCTGCCGGCCTGGTGGCATGCCTTGAGCATTATGAAAATCACCAGCATTAAGCAGCAGCTTAAGCGGGCAGGCCGCTACTCCGTCTTTATTGACGAGAAGTACGCGTTCAGTCTAAGCGATTCAGCGTTGCTGGATAGTAAACTGACCCACGGCCAAGAGCTCGGCCCGGCGGAAGTGAAGGCCTTAAAGCAGGCTTCAGTTGATGACAAGCTTTATAACCAGACGCTGGGCTATTTAGCTATACGACCGCGCAGCCAGTGGGAGATGGAGTTCTACCTGCAGCGTAAAAAAGCCTCCCCTGCCCTTATAAAGATAATACTTAACAAGTTAAGTATTAATAATTTATTAAATGATGCGGGGTTCGCTAGAGCCTTTGTTAACGACCGGCGCCTCCTCCGTCCTACCTCGCGTCGCAAAATGATGGCCGAGCTCCGTCAAAAACATGTGGCCGAAGAAGTGATCAAAGAGGCGCTCGGGGATGAACCGGCAGAAGAAACCACTGCCCTGCAAGCGATCATCGAGCGCAAACGCCGCCAGAGTAAGTACCAGGACGATCAAAAGCTCATGCAATACCTGGCCCGCCAGGGTTTCAATTATGGTGACATAAAAATGGCCCTCAGCCAAGAGCAGGCGGAATAAATAGAACCCACCCGTGTTACAGTAAGTAACAGTCATGCAACCGATCATAGCGATCACGGCCAGCGAAGTTATCAATAATGGCGAAACGTGGCTGCCAATTGTCTACGGGCAGTCCCATACCTATACGGACGCGATTGTCCGGTCTGGCGGCGCGCCCTTCATCTTGCCAATTACACACGATACAACCGTGCTCCGCCGGCTTTATGAGCAATGCGGCGGTTTATTATTAACCGGCGGCAGCGATGTTGACCCCGAAGCTTATGCTATGCCGCATTCGTCTAATAAGGTGAATGCCACCACCCACCCCTCGTTAACCAAAGTTTCCCGGCGGCGTGATGATCAGGAGTATCAATTGCTCAAATGGGCATTGGAGGATGACAAGCCGATTCTAGGTATTTGTCGCGGTATGCAGCTCATCAATGTGTTTCTGGGCGGCAGTTTGCATCCTGATATCGCCATTAACCTGCCTTCGGCCCATGACCACGAGGTTAATATTCATAAGAAAGACTTTCACCATCTGGCCCACCGGCTGCAAATTAATCCCGGTTCGCAGCTGTCCAAAGCCCTCGGAATCGATACTATAGCCGCCAATAGCCTTCACCATCAAACAATCAACAAGCTCGGAGATGGCCTGGTTGCCACGGCGCGCTCAGAGGACGGCATAATCGAGGCCATCGAGCTGACGGACGCGCGGTTTCTGATCGGCATCCAGTCACACCCCGAGGCCTTGGAGGCTGAATCCGCACTAGAGTGGCGTAAATTATTCGAAACGTTTGTAAGGGCCTCTGGACAGGCTAACCGATAGCGGCAGTGGCCGAGGCCGGCGCGTCCTTAAGCAAGTCGTTAATGATGATCCGCCGCGGCGTAATCTCTTGGACCTGCGTACGGTCAACGCTCAGTGAGCCGCCGGTCAGACTTTTGATAATTGACTGGGCGACGTAAATTTTTTGGACGTACATAGTGGCGGTCTCGGTAGCGTAGTCGCTGACTTTGCCGACCTTTTGCTTGCTAACCGTCACCACCGGCTTGCCAAGCAATTCGAAGTCCAGGTCCATGACTTTTTTGAGGCGGACCAGTTCCTCGGGTTCGCTTAGTACGTCATGGTCATTAACGACATAACCCTGGGCTAATACGTCGCGAATGTCCTGATAGAGCAGCACTAATTGGCTTTTGTCGACGTTGTCTTGGCAATAAAAGCCCTCGATCTTCAGGTTATCAGGATTAATAATCGGCCCTTGAATAGTAGCTATGACGGAGCCGGTCCGCAGCGATAAAACTGATTTGTTGAGCAAGGTGGCACTAAGCTGGAGCATCCCCTTAGTATAAATTAAAAGTTTTAATTTATGGAAGACTTGCAAAACGCTGCTGCTTGTCGCGGCTAGAATCGGCGCCTACAATCTGCCTTACTATGCGGCGGATCAAAGCAATACTCCAGGCAAGCAGCGCGGTAATCGTAGTAGCAAGTTCGCTCGCGGTCGGATTACCCCTGCCGGCACGGGCAGACACGGCTCATGTACCTTACCTCGTCATCAGCCAGCTCAAGATCACCAGCAGTAACGGTCAGTTCATAACGCTCTACAACTCCACCGGGTCGACGCTGGATATGAGCAAGTACCAACTGGAGTATTTCAACAACTACGATCTGGGCAAAGCTACCAGCAGCCGGCTGATTAGCTTGTCCGGCTTTGTACCGCCGCATGGTTATTTTATGGTCAATGACAGCTCGTTGACATTGTGTTTCCAATTAACCGTGGATTCGGTTTCGTTAGGCTTGTCCAGTACAGCCGGCCTAGTAGAAGTCCTAGCCTTTAACCAGTCCAGTCCCGGCGGTTCGGTCAGCCCGGACTTGCAAGATTATGTCGGCTGGTCCAAGACGGCCGCGGCCGGCGCCCAGACATTGCCGGTTAGTACCAACGCTTTTTTGCAGCGCCAGCCGGTCGATATCGCCAACAATCCCGCCATCGCTACCGCGGGCAGCGGCAGCTGGCAAACCGTCCAACCTGACGCCAATAATATTTGCGGGCTGGTCGGCGCCAACGGCACTACCGTTATCCAGACTGGACTCAGCCAATTGCTGCCCACGTCCGAACCGGCCGCCGCGATTGTTTCACTCAATGGCGACGATGCCGGAGTGCCAGCCCTTGCCGCCGTTATGCCGCCAGCCGATATCGGGCTTATGGCCCCGGCTATCACCGAACTGCTGCCGAATCCGGCCGGTACTGGCAATGACGCCACTGATGAGTTCATCGAAGTCTATAATCCAAATGACACCGTTTTTGACCTGAGTGGTTTTGCTTTGCAAGTCGGCACGACAAAGCTCCATAGTTATCTTTTCCCATCGGGGACTACTATGCCCGCGCACGGCTTCACCGCTTTTTATTCCTCAATTACCGGCCTGAGTCTCAGCAATACCGGCGGCCAAGCCAAATTGCTTGACCCGTTTGGTAACTCCATTGCCGCCAGCGCCGTCTACGGCACCGCTAAAGACGGCCTGGCCTGGGCTTTGGCCAACGGCAAATGGTACTGGACGACCAAGCTGACACCGGGCGCGGCCAATGTCATTAACCAACCTCCAGCCAGCAAAAAAGCCGCCGCCAAAGCCAAAAGCGCCAAGGCCGCCGTCAAAGCCAAAGCGCCGAAGAAGACGAAGATTAAGACGGCAGCCAGTAGCCAATACGGTGGCGATGATCCAGCCAGCACTACGCCGATTCATGTCTGGACGCTTGCCCTGGTCGCTATCCTCGCGCTACTATACGGGGCATATGAGTACCGGACAGACCTGGCGAACAAAGTCTACCAGTTTAGACGCTACCTTGCGGCTCGCCGCGTGGATAGGCCATAACATGCGCGGCGGTGAGGTCATCGAACTCGTGAGCGACCTGGGGGGCGGCAAAACCACGTTCGTGCGCGGCTTAGCTGAGGGCTTAGGCAGTACTGATATGGTGCGCAGCCCCAGCTTCACGGTCGCGAACCGCTACGAGGCCGGCCAGCTCACCCTGCATCACTTAGATTTTTACCGCCTGGCCGAGCCGGGCATAATGCGGGACGAACTGGCTGAGATACTCGAGGATAAAACGGCCGTCGTAGCAGTCGAATGGGGGGATATCGTGGAAGACGTCCTGCCTGCCCAGCGCTTAATGATACGCATTGAGACTAACGGTGAGTCAGGCAGGGAATTTATTTTTAGGTATCCTGACAATTTAAAGTACCTTGTACAGAATAATACTTAACGTGTTAAGTATATGTTGATACTGACTATCCGGACCGACAAGCCAGAGGCTGAGTTAGGATTGTTCAGGGATAGTGTCAAGCTTGCCTACTCTACCTGGCTGGCACATCGGCAATTGGCTGAAACCACCCACCTGCAAATAAAGGAGCTGTTAGAGTCGCAAAGTTTTAATCTGGACGATCTACAGGGCATCGCGGCTTTTCAGGGTCCCGGCAGTTTTACGGGGCTGCGTATCGGTTTAAGCGTGGCCAACACCTTAGCTTACAGCCTTGATATTCCGATTGTGGCCACCACCGGTGATGATTGGCTGGAGCAATCCGTTCAATCACTACAACGAGGCCACAGCCAGCAAGTTGTCCTGCCAGAATACGGCGCCATGCCTAACATTACGACCCCGCGCAAGTAGTTTTATTGACCGCGCCCGGTTTTTTGCCGTATATTAAAAGCAGGAATTGCCACGTTTGAGAGCGCGACAGATCCGTTTAACCCAAATTCTAATTATTCGATTTTCAGATTAGTTTTTCAGACTAGAGAAGTGATAGCGATTGTCTGATCACAGACTTGTCTGCGTAGAAAGGACAGCATATGTTAGCAGTATTGCTCGCTATAGTAGGGCTGGTTGCTGGTTTTGGCGCCAACACCGTCGTCAATAAACAGCGCATGGGCTCCGCCGAGGAGCGAGCCAAGAAGGAATTGCAAAAAGCCAAAAAAGAGGCCGAGAAGCTGGTAGACCAGGCCCGCGAAGAGTCTAATAAAGCCGTCGAACAAACCCGCAAAGAGGAACAGGGCCGCCGCAAAGAGCTAAAAGACTTAGAGCAGCGCCTAGTCACCCGCGAAGAAAACCTCGACAAAAAGCTTGACGAACTCGATAAGCGCAACGAATCGGTTCGCAAGAGCGAAGACGAGATCGAGCAGCTCAAGAACGAGATCCGCGAGATCCGCACTAAGCAGCAGGACAAGCTGGAAAAAATCGCCAAGCTGACCAAGGCCGACGCCGCCGACAAGTTGATGCAGATGACTGAGCGTGACATCAAGAATGACCTACTCGGATTGGTGACTAAGCTACAGAATGAGGCCCGCGATAACGCCGACGAGAAGGCCGCCTTGATCATTACCACCGCCATGGAGCGCATGGCCAGCGAAGTGACGGCCGAGCGCACCATCACCAGCATCAAACTGGACGACGACGAGATGAAAGGCCGGATTATCGGCAAAGAAGGCCGCAATATCCAGGCCCTGCAGCGGGCCACCGGTGTCGACATTATGGTCGACGATACGCCCGGCTATGTCGTGCTGAGCAGCTTTGACCCGGTCCGCCGCGAAGTCGCCCGCATGACCATGGAAATGCTAATGAAAGACGGCCGCATCCACCCTGGCCGCATCGAAGAAGTCGTCGACAAAGCCCAGAAGAACGTCGAGAAAGAAGTCATCCGGGCCGGCGAAGACGCTGCCCGCGAAGTCGGCATTGTTGGCATTCCCAAAGAAATCGTGCAATTGCTCGGCGAGTTGAAGTACCGCACCAGCTACGGCCAGAACGTTCTCAAGCATTCCACCGAGATGGCCCACATTGCCGGCGTCATCGCCGAAGAGCTGGGCGCCGATGTTAAGACCGCCAAGTACGCCGCCCTCGTACATGACATCGGCAAAGCCCTGACGCATAAGATGGAGGGCAAGCACCACCATATAAGCGGCGAAATTCTGCGAAAGTACGGCGCCCCCGAGGAAATCGCCCTAGCCGCCGAGCAGCACCACGATGACGTCGAAGCCACCAGCGTGGTCGCCCTGATTGTTCGGACGGTCGATGCCATCAGCGCTTCCCGCCCCGGTGCCCGCAACATCAGCGCCGAGAACTTTGGCGAGCGCATGCGCGACCTGGAGAACGTCGCCAACGGCTTCAAAGGCATCGAGAAGTCCTACGCCATCAGCGCCGGCCGCGAAGTCCGCGTCTTTGTTAAGCCCCAGGCCATCGACGATCTGAGTGCCATCAAGCTGGCCCGCGATATCGCCACCAAGATCGAGTCGACTATGCAGTACCCAGGCACCATCAAGGTCAATGTCATCCGCGAAACCCGCGCAGTCGAATTCGCCAAGTAACCCACGACGCAATTAATTAAATAATTGTTAAAACCCTCAACATACTTTTGATTTGCGAAAGACAGGCATTGTAAACTACGGCTATGCCCATGACTGCCACGCCTAACGATAATGTAACTGTTAGTGACCTCCAAAGGTTCGGCGAAGCTTTAAGTAAGCAAATCGTTGATGACATCATAGATGTTTTAAAGGAGTTCATGACCCATATTGACAATCGCTTCAATAAAGTCGAAGCCAGGCTCGACAGAGTAGAGATTAGGCTTGATGGCGTAGAGGAAAGGCTCGATAGGGTCGAAACCCGGCTTGATAAGGTTAACGACAGGCTTAACAAACTAGAAGCCGGCCAAGTACAACTAACCAAAATGATCCAAACCACGAATCGAATCAATTGAATATTAAGTAGTGTTAATGATTGCACTCTCGCTGACGGACAGTTAGTCTTAGTAATAAGATGAAAACCGTTTTAATCATTCATGGCATCGGTGGCCACGCTGGCATTCACTGGCAGCAGTGGCTGCATGACGAGCTGACACGGCAAGGCTCGGTAGTTTTGATGCCTGATTTGCCGGAGCCAGATCATCCAAATCGCCAGACTTGGCTAACGGAAATAAAAACACTGCTCGACGGTGTTAATCTTGGCCAGCTGACTATAGTTGGGCATTCGCTCGGCGTCACCACGGCCCTTGATTTTGTCGAACAGGCAGCCAGCCAAATTAATAGGTTACTGGCGGTTTCAGGTTTTACCGAAGATTACGGCGCGGAGTTAAACAGTTATTTCCTCAGTGAAAAATCCATTGATTTTCATAAAGTGAGAGATAAGTTGCGTTGGGCCGCGGTCGTGTACGGCGACAATGATCCGTATGTGACGCAAGCTGCCTTGAAGTACGTTGCGGATTCTTTGGCAGTCCAACCCATGGTTATACCTAACGGCGGCCACTTAAATACTGAGGCAGGCTTTACGGAATTTCCGCAATTACTCGAGCTACTGGTATGAACATTCTCTATGTTGGTGACGTGATGGGTGAGGTGGGTATTGAAGTGGTTGAGAAAGTCTTGCCCGGCCTAGTCAAAGAAAAACAAATCGACCTGGTCATTGCCCAAGCCGAGAATGTGAGCGAAGGTAAAGGCATAACGCTGGCTGACTTTCAGCGGTTGCGAAAGGCTGGCGTGGATTTTTGTACCGGGGGCAATTGGAGCCTGCACCGTGAAGAGATTATTCCGGCGCTGTGCGACCCGGCCCAGCCGATTATCCGGCCGGCCAACTACCCTGCCGGCACCCCCGGCCTTGGCTACAAGTACGTTAATGACATATTAATTATTAGCTTGCTCGGGCAGATTGTCGGTAAGGATGCCGATAAGCCGATAGACAACCCACTTTTAATAATTGATAAGATATTAGAGACTGAGAAAACTACCCACAAGATCGCCACGATCGTGAACTTCCATGGTGATTATTCCAGCGAAAAAGTCGTCATCGGCCATTATCTTGACGGCCGTGTGACGGCCGTGGTTGGTGATCACTGGCACGTACCGACGGCCGACGCCCGTATTTTGCCGGAAGGCACGGCTCACATCACCGATGTCGGCATGTGCGGCGCGCTCGACGCTTCACTGGGCGTAACTTACGCCAGTATTATCCCCCGCTGGTATGACGGCACCCGCACCCGCAATGTTTTGGAAACCTCTGGCCCTCTGCAATTCAATGCCGTTCTGGTTGAATCTAATAACTCCGGCCGGGCTAATTCTATCGAGCAAATCCAGAAGACACTATAAGTTAGGCGCTTTTTACGTTATAATCGCCTCTGTTACACATAGCCTGTGTTACGGGTGGCATAGTTTCACTAAGGACGCTTCGCTTGTCCCAACCGAAAATGCCACCGGCATTTTTCGGGGTGTGGCGCAGTTGGCTAGCGCGCCGCGTTTGGGACGCGGAGGTCGGAGGTTCGAGTCCTCTCACCCCGACCATGGAAATTTATGAATAGAGAACCAGCCATAATCTATGTGGTCAGGCATGGCGAGTCTGAATATAACCGGGATGGTATTCTCAGCGGCCAGGTTGATCCGTCGCTGACAGATAAAGGCCGCCGGCAAGCTCGTAGGACCAAGCAGGCTTTAAAGGACGTGCGTTTTGATATGGCCTATAGTTCAGATTTGCAACGGGCGGCTAAAACAGCGGAAATTATTTTTGGCAAACCAATTCATCCCTCGCGGCAACTAGTTGGCTTGCGCGAGCGCACTTTCGGTTCTATAGACGGTAAGTCGGAGAAAACAATGGACGGCGTTCACGAAAAAATGTTGGCCATGTCCGACCAAGACAGCTGGCAATACAAGCACGTGCCTGACATGGAGAGTGACGCAGAGCTGTCGTTAAGGTTTGTCAACGAATTAGAAAAGCTGGCTAAAAACCATCCAGGTGAAATAATTTTGGTTGGAGCACATGGTGGTACGGCCCGAAGCATGCTGATGCGACTTAAGAAGTTGGCGTACAAGGACTTCCCGAGAAAGTCGTTTCAAAACGGAGACTATATAAAGCTTACTTATGACGGTAAAAAACTAAAGGTCGAGGATATTGTTAGACTAGGTAAATAGTGGGTTGTTAGCTATAATCAGGGTCTGTTAATCGGGGTGTAGCGCAGCTTGGTAGCGCGCCGCGTTCGGGACGCGGAGGTCGTGGGTTCAAATCCCGCCACCCCGACCAGCTTTTGCTGTACAATCGAAGGATGTTGTTCGTTATATTGACGGTCGTCACAGTTTTTGCGCTGTTGGTAATTAATGAATTGTGGTGGCGGGTGCGGGCCGCGCATGATGAGATTAACCGCAAGTTTATCCATATTACGGTCGGCAGCTTCGTAGCGGCCTGGCCGTTTTTCTTGTCTTGGCACCAGATTGAGCTGTTGAGCGTGGCTTTCGTGGTGGTCGTAGGGATATCGAAGTATTTTAATTTGTTTAAAGCCATCCACAGCGTGCAGAGACCAACCTGGGGAGAAATGTTTTTCGCGCTGGCCGTAGGTCTAGTCGCGCTGGCAACACATGACAAATGGATCTACGCGGCGTCACTGCTGCAGATGAGCCTGGCCGACGGCTTCGCGGCGATTATTGGCGTGCAGTACGGCAACCCGCTGAAGTACCTGGTGTTTAAGCAAGCTAAAAGCGTGGCCGGTACGCTAACCTTTTTTGTCATTTCGTTTGCTATTTTGCTAGGTTTTAACCAATGGGGCAGTATGTCATTGGGCGTGGCGCACTTGGCGGCTATCAGTGCCCTGGCGACGATACTGGAGAATATAGGGGCCTTGGGCCTGGACAACCTACTGGTTCCACTGGCCGTGGCGTTGCTGTTAGTTAATCACTGATAGTTATGAGGTGGGCTCGCAGGGCGTTGAAGATGACGACCACGTCAACGACTTCTTGGATAACGGCGCCGGCCAGCGGCGGGAATTTGCCGGTCGCGAAAACCAGCATTAAGGCCAGGCTGAGGCCGATGCCAACCAGGATGCTTTGGCGGGCTATCCGGAAGGTTTGCTTGGCGATCCGCAGGGCGGCCGCGACGTGGCCGAGGTCGTCGAGCATAATGACCATGTCGGCTGATTCGCTGGCAGCGGTCGAACCGCGGGCACCCAGGGCGATACCGACGTCGGCCGCGGCCAGGATCGGCGCGTCATTGATTCCATCGCCGACGAAAACGAGCGGCCGCTGTTTGGCTTCTTCCAGGATGTGCAGCTTGTCAGCCGGTAGCGTCTCGGCGTGGACCCGCGCGATACCGAGTTGTTTGGCGATAGCCTGGGCGGCCGCCTGGTTGTCGCCGGTCACCATGATAATTTCATGAATTCCCAGCTCACGTAATTCATCTAAAGTAGCTTGGCTTTCGGCTCGCAACTCATCCTTGAAGGTGATGACGCCAGCCATTTCGTTGCCAAGCGCCACGTATACCGCGGTTTTGTTGGTGGTTTTAGATTTGCTATTGGCGGGCCAGATAATGTCGTGCTGCTCCATATAACTCAAGCGGCCAACCAGTATTTGCTGGCCCTTCAGGGTAGCGCGCAGGCCTAGGCCGGGGGCTTCGGTAATTTGCTTGGTTTTGGTAAGTTTGATGTTTTGCTGCCGGGCGGCTTCGACGATGGCCTGGGCGATGACATGATTGGAGTTATGCTCCAGGCTGGCGGCTAAACCTAAAAGTGTATCTTCGTCCAGGCCGGCGAATGAGATAACCTCATCCATCACCAGGCGGCCATGGGTGAGAGTGCCGGTTTTATCAAAAGCGATGGTTTTGGCGGCGGCCAGGCGTTCTAGGGCAGAGCCGGTTTTAACGATAATGCCGTAGCGGCTGGCCCGGGCCATGCCGCTAACCAAAGCAATCGGCGCCGCCAGCAGCAGCGGGCAGGGCGTGGCGACGATGATAACCTCCAAGAAGCGGATAGCGTGGCCGCTAACGGCCCAGACGCTTACAGCGATGGCATAAGCCGCGAAAGTAAAAGGAATGCTATAACGATCAGCCAGCCGAACAAACGGTGCCTGGCTGGCTGCCGCGCCGCGCACCAGCTTGATAATTTGCTGGTATTGGCTGTCGGCCGCGGTGGCGGTGGCTTTGGCGGTGATGGCGCCGTCGAGATTAATAGTGCCGCTTAATAATTTGTCGTTAACTTGTTTGACTTGCGGCAGACTCTCGCCGGTCAGTGACGACTCGTCAAAGCTGGCCGTACCGTCTATGATGATGGCGTCGACCGGCACGACCTCGCCGGGCTTAATGAGGATCTTATCGCCGGCGTGCAGCTGAGCGACATCGACTTCCAATGTCTTGCCTTTGCGGATGACATGGGCGGTGCGCGGGGCCCGTCGCAATAAGTCGTCCAGCTCGCTCCTGGCCCGGTGCTCGGCAAAATCTTCCAGTGCCTGGCCGCCACTCAACATCAAGACTACGACAATAGCCGCCCAGTATTGGCCAAGAATAACGGCGGTAATGATAGCCGTGGCGGCCAAGATATCGATACCGTATTTGCCGGTCCGGAAATCCTGCCACATATCCCAGAGCAGCGGTCCGGCCGCCACAAGCGCCACGACACTCAGCAGCCAGCGGGCAATCACGTTCTGTCCAGCCAGCTCCAAGATTATCCCGACGATAACTGCCAGGGCTGACAGGCTGAACAACTTATATAAACGTCCAAATCGCGTGAGACGTTTCATTACACTCCTTTTTATTCCGTCAGTTTAGTATACCAACTTAGTCTGTCGTATAGTGAAAATATGGAGAGCAGGGACTTAACCAAACTGGCCGGACCGGACACGCCGCCGTCCATTAATATTCTGACTGACTTCCACGCCGGACTATGATACTATACTATGTATAGTAATGAATTTAACCGAAGGGAACAGCATGAAGGCAGCGCAGATTAACGAATACGGCGGACCAGATGTATTAAAAATAAATGATAGCGCGCCGAAGCCTCGCGCCGAAGCCGGCCAAGTTCTAGTAGAGGTCTGCGCGGCCGCCACCAACCCTTTTGACGTGAAGCTGCGCGATGGCATGATGAAAGAATTTATAGAGCTGAAGTTTCCGGCTACCCTGGGCGGCGACCTGGCCGGCACGGTGGCGGAGCTGGGCGAGGGAGTCAGTGGTTTCGAAGTTGGACAGGCGGTCTACGGGCAAGCCAGCGCGGCCGGCGGCCAGGGGTCCTTTGCCGAATATACTCCTGTTAAAGCCGACCAGCTGGGTCCTAAGCCGAAGAGCCTGGATTTCGTAATGGCCGCAGCCCTGCCGCTAGCCGCTACCAGTGCCTACCAAGCCCTGGTGGAGCACATCGATTTGCAAGCCGGGCAGAAGGTACTGATTCACGGCGGTGCCGGCGGCATCGGCTCGCTGGCTATCCAGATAGCCAAGGGTCTCGATGCTTATGTCGCTACCACGGCCAGCGCGGACCAGGCTGAATTCGTTAAAGGCCTGGGTGCTGATGAGGTCATCAATTACCAAGCCCAAGATTTCTCAACCCTTCTCAAGGATTATGACGCTGTCTTTGACACCGTCGGCGGCGAAACTAATACCAAATCATACCAAGTCCTGAAAAACGATGGCACGCTAGTTTCCATGGTCCAACCAATTGACGAAGCTCTGGCCAAACAGCAGGGGATCAATTACGTGCAACAATCCAGCAAAGCGACACCTGAACGGCTCGCCAAAGTTACCGAGCTGGTTGATGACGGCAAACTCAAGGTTAACATTGATAAAGTCTTCCCGCTCGACCAAGCCGGCGAAGCCCTGGAATGTCTCAAGACCGGTCACCCTCGCGGCAAAGTTGTTATTCAAGTCAAAGATGTTGCATAATACTACCTATGATAATAATAGGCGAGGCCAAGCCACTGTCTCCGCCTTCACCTGTGTTTCCGGAAGGGTGGCGTTCTGAATACTCATGGACGCAGCTAGTCCGTATGGCGCTGGAGGTCAGCGATATGGTCTCTATTCATACTCATGCACGCTGGGATGGGTCATTCGCTTTATTAGGGGAGGCTGTATTACTGGCACAGGCGGCCGGAAAGCCGGTTATGGCGAAAGGTTTTCATGCTGACGACAAAGACCTGGAACGAGCATTTGCCCTTGGCGCCGCGAACGCACTGGTAGTAGGCAACCGGCCGATACGGGCTGACTTGCGGGACCGATGCTTTGTTGAGCCATATAGTCTGGAAGATTTGCAGCTCTTGCCTCCGGACACCAGAGCTGTCTGGAATAGCCGCGATCTCCGGACGATGGGTTTAAAAAAGCAAACCTTCAGCCAGGCCCGCGAAGTTTTTGACGGATTCTTGATACAGGCCAGCAACATCTCTACCCTCTCAGATATTCATCCTGAAGCCGACGGCGTAATTATCGGCAGGTACCTGCCCGAGGTCAGAGAAGAAATGAGGCAATCTTAAAACATGTATATGGGGCGAGCGATGGGACTTGAACCCACGGCCTTCGGAACCACAACCCGACGCTCTAACCAACTGAGCTACGCCCGCCACGAACAGAGGTGATTATACTCGACGGATGACTTTTTGACAAACCCGGAAACAGCAGTTACGTCCGGACAATGAATGGCGCCTGGCCATTATAGCTGTCATCCTCGACTAAGCCCACTAAGCTTTGGGCAACGGAATGGCGGTTGATGGTTGCCCAGGGCAAGGACCGGCGGCTGGTCAGTCGGCAGTGTTTAATATCGCCGCGCTTGTTCATAACCGGGGATCGGACTACTGTCCAATCTAGGCCACCGGCCTCCAATAACTGAATGTGCTGTTCGCCGTCAGCCAGGACTTTACGAACGCCAGGAACAAGCTTGATCAAGCCATGGCTTAACCGGTGCAACGGCGTTAAGACATCCCCGCTAGCCCGAGCATCCGAACCGGTTAACGAAATAATGCGTTTTGTGCCCTGAACTTTCATGGCCGGAATAATGTGCTCCACGGCGGCTGACAAAACATCTTTCTCGGGAGTTCCCCAACTACTGAGCGCGCTGATGATGACCGTCGAACCCTTAATGGCTGTAGCCACTGTTGCCGCGTCATAGATATCGCCCTTAACGATCCGCAAAGCGGCATGAGGCGGCAACTGGGACTTACGGTGCACGAAAGCGACTACTTCGTAGCCTTGTTCCAACGCTTGCTCCACAACTAAGCTGCCGACCTTGCCGTTGGCTCCAAATACGGTAATCTGCATACCCTTATGATAGTAGAGCCGGCAGCCACAAGCAATTAAGCTTATACCTAGCCGATTTTAACAATATTAGTCAAGCGAAATATCTTATAGCCGACCGCAACTAAAAGCATTATCGTTAAGAAGCATAATTATTAATAGCTTGCGTTTTGGCGTGAGTATGGGGGTGATCTATGAATAAGAAACTAATTACTAGGCTACAAGTCTTAAGCGCCAGCGCGTTATCGGCTGGCGTTTTGGGCTTTAGCGGCTTGGCCGGCGCGTCCAGTATCAGTTGGACTGGTCCCGGTTCATATAACGCAATCTGGCAAAGCTACAGTAACTCATCGAGGATGAGCAATAACAACAGCATTTATATATCTAGTAGCAATTCCCAACATGCTATGACAGGTTCGGCCAGCGTCGGCGGCAACACTAACGGCGGCAATTGGGGTGGCGGTTGCCAAGCTGGCGGTGGCTATGGCAACTGGTCCAGTCGCCTGCTCGGTTCCTTAACCGGTAATAACTGGATGAACTGGAACTCGAACTGGATGGGTAACAGCGGCTATGGCGGCGGTAACACCTCCGGCGGCAACGCTACTAGCGGCAACGTCAACAATTCCAATACTAACCATGTCATGGTCGGTATTAGCAATAGTTCCAACGGCAATTGGAGTTCAAGCTTCAGCGGCAATGGCGGCTCCGGAGGTTCGATCAGCAACACTGGCCCTGGCTCCGTTAACATCATCAGGACCAGCTCCCGCAACAGCGTTAGCATGAGGAACAATAACTCGGTAACGTCTAGCACGAGCAATAGCCAATCCGCCAGCAGCGGCAACGCCAACGTCAGTGGTAACACTTCCGGCGGCAACGCCACGACCGGCTCGGCCTCCAACAGCAATAGCAGCAGCTCGGACGTCAGCATCACCAACAGCGGTGGTAGCGGCAGCGTGAATACCTTCAGCGGCAATGGCGGCTCCGGCGGTTCGATCAGCAACACTGGCCCCGATTCAACGAACAAAATCATTTCGTCCAGCAGCAATAGTTACAGTTCTAGCAACAGTAACAACGTTTCGGTTTCGAACAACAGTTCGCAATCCGCCAGCAGCGGCAACGCCAACGTCAGTGGTAACACTTCCGGCGGCAACGCCACGACCGGCTCGGCCTCCAACAGCAATAGCAGCAGCACGGACGTCGACATCAGCAATAACTAAATAAACATTAACTTAAACAAGAGAGGGCCATCACCGGCTCTCTCTTTTATTTATAACTAGTGTGGTACACCGGACTACATATACTAAGAACAAGATATCACAAGGCAGTTACTGACGTAGCCAAGGAAATGGAGCTGGCAAAGTCATTCATCTTTTCCTTAGAAAATCATCAGTTGTAATATTGATGTCCTTACATATCTGTCGTAACAGTATAGGCGAAAAGTCTCTCTTGGCATGCATTGGTACAGTTGTCGCCCGTCCATCACTATGACGAAACTGCTGGTGCGAACCTCGTTGTCGTACCATACGAAAACCCAACTTTTCTAAAATTGCTACAACTTCTTTCGGTTTTAGAACAGGTAAGTTACTACCCATAAAAACTAGATAGTAATAAGCTGAGTGCCAACAAAGTGTGATTCAGGGGTTTGTTGTGGCTTGTCTTCCAATACCAAAGCAATAACTTCTTCAAGATTGCCTTTTAGTTCCTCAAGCGTTTCTGCTTGTGTATGCGCGCCGGGTAAATCAGGAATATAAGCCACATAGTAACCAGTGGCGGTATCCTGTTCAATAACTGCAGTGTATGCTTGAGTTGCTTTCATGTTTATTATTATATACCGAAAATTACTGGATTAACAGCGAACTTCAATATATTAAAAAGCCAACCACGATATGGAACCAACCTACTTTCGAACAAATCCCTAAGAAGTAAATCCAAAGCTATGTAAAAAACTAGGTCACTTTCGATTCCTGTTGGTGATGCTGTGGTACAGCATCCTTATTGAAGTCAGAACGCTATTCCTATCTAATTTTAGTCTAAATACTCTATAAAACTAAGCTATACCCCCACCTTTGCCTATATATCTTTTTTGGTGCAGTGTATCAATCTGTGCCATCGACAATAAACTTCGCACGTTCATATA
>JBBSEN010000003.1:0-140369 GCA_038239685.1 Saccharimonadales bacterium (SeqCode)
AGACCTTCCAAGACCAGTTCACCGACGAACTGATTAACAGCGGCCAGTTCAAGCCCGAACTGCTCAACCGTTTCGACGAAATCGTGCTCTTCCGGCCGTTAACTCCGGCGGAACTATCCCAAGTAGTCGCCCTGATGATGAACGAGATTAACCAGACCTTGTCCACCCAGAACATTTCCGTCCAACTAACACCGGCCGCCGTCGAGAAAATCGTCGCCGCCGGCTACGACCCCCGCCTCGGCGCCCGCCCGATGCGCCGCATGCTGCAAAGGGCCGTTGAAGACGTCGTAGCCCAAAAAATCCTGCGCGGCGAGGCCCAACCCGGTGACCAAGTCCTCCTCGATGTCCCAGACCTCTCCTTAGAGAACTAAGCTTCGCAAATACCGCAATGTATGGCACTATATTAATATGCATACCGTGACCGACGCTCCTATGTTGAGCGCTGAAGCTTTAGTGCAACCATTAGCTTATGAGCGTGAAATGGATGCAGCTACATTCCTAGGTGCGCTAGACCGGGAGCCAAGTGAGACCGAACAACTCGCCACCGCCTACTATCTACAGTATCGAACCTCACAACTAATTGGAGGCATCGCAGTAACAGGTACGCAAGTAGCCGAAAACGTTGAAAAGATGATTGAAAATGTAAAAGATGAGCGTTTTTTGCATAGGGTCGTAGATGACTATCAAACCGCAAAAAAACCTCAGATTTCACCTATGACTAAACTATTGGCTAACAAATTAGAAAAGAGAGGTCAGCCAGGTGTAGCTCAAGTATTGAAAAATGCAATTTTATTCTCTCCCGTGGCATTTGCTATAGACTTTGAAGGTAATGCCATAATTCTAGGAGATCCTCTATCTGAAAGAATAATAGCTAGTGTAGGTGGTGCGCTGCTGGCAGGATACTTAACTGCTTTACATAGTCACCGACATGAGTCTCGGCATGGCGCTCCGGCAGACAGCAATAGTCCTGCGTTGTGACTCAGCAATAATTACCTACTAATAAGGCTCAGCTGATCGTAGTGCCTTCGGGCTGACCGGCGATGATTTTGACGAAGTTGTCCGGCTTCATGGCGTCGAAGACGATAATGGGCTTATCTTGTTCCATAGCCAGGCCCATGGCCGCCTTGTCCATGACTTTGATCGAGTTATCTTCGATGGCTTCCTGGAAGCTGACCTTATCGAGCTTGACGGCGTCGGGGAATTGGGCCGGGTCTTTGTCATACACGCCGTCGACTTTAGAAGCTTTGAGTACTAGTTCACAATCTAATTCAAGGGCAAAGCTGACAGCCGCCGTGTCATGCGTCACGTAAGGGCGGGCCGTACCGCCAGCGACGATTACCACGCGGCCTTTTTGCAAGTGTTTTTCGGCCAAGCGGTAAGAATATGATTCAGCGACCTGCTGGGCAAAGATATTGCTCAGGCAGCGGGTTTTAACATTATTAGTCTCGAAGATATCGGTCATAGCCATACAGTTGATTAGGCCGCTCAGCATGCCCATCTGGTCAGCCGTCACCCGGCGGATACCGTGACCGGCCAGCTCGGCGCCACGCACCATGTTACCGCCGCCACAGATCATCACCACTTGGCAGCCGGTATCGACGACTTTTTTAACTTCAGCTGCTAAGAAGGCGGCAATCTCCGGATCAACGCCGAATTCGTACTTGCCGGCCAATTGCTCGCCTGATAGTTTCAGCAGGACTCTTTTATAAGGAGGATTTGCCATCTAAAGATTCAGTATAGCAGACGCCATGATGTATTAAATAGAACTTAAATTTACCAGCATTTAATGGTAATCACCGCGGCCGCGTCTTATACTAAGCCTATGACTTTGATGACGACCTACGACGACGCTGCTATTGAACGCCTGATCGACCGGGCGGCTGACCGTGTCGAGAAACGCATGGACAAGCGATTCGCCGTAGCAGAGAAACGTCTGGATAAAAAGCTTGCGGACTCGGCGGTCACCACCCAAAAAAGCATTAACGAAGCCATAGAGCGCACTGTTGGTTTCTATCATGAAGAGATGGAGCATGACATCGGCTTAGTACTGGAGGCGACTGGTTTTATTAAAACCAGATTAGACGACATGGTCACCCGTGACAAATTCAATGATCTATTCACAGAGGTGAAAACTATCAGGCGAGTCGTTACGGATACCAATAAAGACCTCCGCGGCCATGACAGGCGGATAACCACATTAGAAAAAACCATTATCCATGATTAAGATCTACTCCTGGAATGTCAATGGCATCCGAGCCGTCAGCAAAAAGGGCTTGTGGCAGCCCTTCTTAGACAAAGAGAAGCCTGACATTCTCTGCCTGCAAGAGCTCAAAGCTAAGCCGGAGCAGATCGAGGTTAATATCGAGAATTATGACGCGTTCTGGTATTCGGCCGACAAACCGGGCTACAGCGGCACCGCCATCCTAAGCAAAGTTAAGCCCTTGCAGGTCATCAACGGCTTCCCACAAGATATAATTAAAAAGTATAAGGTCAGCGGCGACACCTACGGCGACCCCAACCAAGAGGGCCGGGTGGTCGCGGCCGAGTTCGACAAGTTCTGGGTGGTGACGGTATACACACCTAACGCCAAGGATGACCTCAGCCGCATTCCGCTGCGGCACAAGCACTGGGACCCGGCTTTTTTGGCCTACTGCAAGCAGCTGGAAACAACCAAGCCGGTCGTCTTCTGCGGCGACCTCAATGTCGCCCACACCGAGGATGACCTTGCCAACCCTAAGCCCAACCGCGGCAAAAAGGGCTTCACCGACGAGGAACGCTCCGGTTTCCAAGCCTTCCTGGATGCCGGTTTCGTCGACACGCTGCGCCTATTCAAGCAGGGCAACGGCTACTACACCTGGTGGAGCCACTTCGCCAACTCCCGGGCTCGCAACGTCGGCTGGCGCATCGACTACTTCTTGGTCAGCGACAAGCTCAAAGGCAAGGTAAAGGCCGCCGCCATCCATCCCAAGGTCATGGGCTCTGACCACTGTCCGGTATCTGTTACACTAGATATATGAGTAAGAGATTCGCTGTTTTCGACATCGACGGCACGATTATCCGGTGGCAGCTCTACCACGCCCTGGCAGATGACCTCGCTAAGGCCGGACACTTGGACCCCCATGAATTCGACAAGGTTCGCATCGCCCGAATGGCCTGGAAGAAGCGAGTCCGCGAAACTTCCTTTAACGATTACGAGGAAACCCTGGTTAAGCTCATCGACCAGGCTATCACCAACATTAGGGCAGAGGATCTCCAAGCGGCTTGCCAGCGCGTGCTTATGGAGTACAAAGACCAGGTATATATCTACACCCGCGATTTGATTCAAGAACTCAAGGTCAAAGACTACCTGTTATTCGCTATCTCGGCTTCCCAGGCTGAGATTGTCGAACTACTGGCCCATTACTACGGCTTCGACGACTTTGGCGGCTCGCATTATGAGATCAAGAATGGTTACTTCACAGGCCGTAAAGACGTGCTCCGGAGCGAGCGCAAACCAGCTTATCTCAAGCAGTTGGTCGAAAAGCATGGTGCCCTCTGGACGGGCAGTATTGGCGTCGGCGACAGCGAAAGCGACATTCCGATGCTGACGACGATCGAGCAACCCATCGCTTTTAACCCGACGCGCAATCTCTATGAATACGCTGTCAAACATCAATGGCCTGTCGTGGTTGAGCGTAAGAACATGATTTATCGATTGGAACCGGGCAATGGCGGCTACGCACTGGCATAGGCAGACGGCGGAGCAGCCCCTGTACCCGGATTTGCTTTGGAGCCGGCCGGAGAATCGGGCGCAGGCCGGCAAGCTGCTGATTGTCGGTGGCAATGCCCATGGCTTCGCGGCGGCCGGCGAGGCCTACAGCCAAGCGACCAAAGCCGGCATTGGTACCGCCCGTGTCTTGCTGCCTGACAGCCTGCAGAAGACCGTCGGCCGGGTCTTCGAAGCCGGCGAGTACGCCCCAAGCACGCCCAGCGGCAGTTTCAGCCAGCGGGCCTTGGCCGAAGTATTGGCCCTGAGCCAATGGGCTGATGCCGTGCTGCTGGCAGGGGACTTCGGCCACAACTCCGAAACCGCCATTTTGCTGGAGCAATTTCTGGCTAAATATTCCGGCCTCCTCACGCTCACCCAAGACGCGGCCGACTACTTTACCGCCGCCCCAGCGGCAGTTTTGTCTAGGCCAGCCACATTGCTGGTCCTCAGCTTCGCCCAATTGCAAAAGCTGGGCACGACCAGCGGTTTCCCAAAAGCCTTTACTTTCAGTTTGGACTTCTTGCGCCTTATTGAGGCCCTGCATGAGTTTACTAAACAGCACCAAGCCGCGGTTATCGTCAAGCATCTGCAAACTATATTCGTGGCCGTTGACGGCCAGGTCAGCACTACTAAGCTGCCAGAAGATTTAGAGATTTGGCGCGTCAAGACCGCCGCCCACGCCGCCGTCTGGTGGCTGCAAAACCCTGCCAATAAGTTCAAATCTATAACATCTTCGGTCATTAACTCCTAGGTTATTTGTATTATAATAGGTTTTATACTATAATATATGCATGCACCTCTCTGTAGATTATCTTCAACTTCCTGATCAGTTGTTAGCGGTGGCTTTTCCTCATCCTCTTCATAGAGAAAGTAAGGGCCAAAAACTACAACCTCTCCAACAAAAAGCTGCAACTTTACTATTAGAGAGTTGGGAATATGAGCCAAACTATACAGTGCCCGGGATTCATTTAGCCACTGTCTATTCGTGCCTACCTAGCATAAATACGGTGGCTTCATCAAAAACTCATGATATAGATATTGCACGAGCGGTAACGGCTAATTTACAGGACTTAACTGATCACATTTTTTCGGCGAATATTATAGCTGGGTTAGATCAGCATCCACAAAAAATGGAAGTAATTGGTAAACTTAGCGAAACGGCTATACTTGGTACCCTATGGTGGGGCATCGCTAATGGCTATAGGGATGCCAGGAGCTATATGCTTCCTTCTACAAGGCAAGAGGATCATGGAATTAGCAAAGATGGATACTTACGAGGGACCGACATAATTATGCGTCATAGCGGAGTAAAAGGGCGGCAACTTATTCAAGTAAAAACTACGCTCGAAACGGAAAAAAATTGCGCTAGATATCATCCCGAGGTGGCAATTTTAACGCCTGCTGAATTAACCTGGCTACCCTCAAAAGGTCCAAGAAAACTTTTAAAAGCTTTGAGTGAAAATGAACATTCTGTGCTAGCAGACGCTAATTATAAGGCTGATGTAGTACTTCAAGAAACGCGTGACAGGGCTCTAGAGTATCGTAAATCTAAATCTAGAAGTCGGGTCCAATTATTAAAAAATAAAGAAAATCATTCTGTGGTGGGCGAGGAGGGAATCGAACCCTCACTCCGTAAGGAACACGATTTTGAGTCGTGCGCGTATACCAGTTCCGCCACTCGCCCATTAAGCCACGGTGTGGCTTAATGTAGACACGAACGAAGCGTCGTACAGTGCAACCACCGATGGCTTACAAGGGGTAATTGTACTATACTTGGATGGGCAGGGCTAGCTCGGCCCTTGGCTTTATTATGGCTACAAACCAACAACATACTTCTTCGAATGATGACAATACGCCTAAAGTCGGCTCGTTTTCGCCGCTGGCTGACCGCGATTCGGCAGCAGCGGTTATTCGAGATAAAGTAGCCCGAATTTATGACGAAGAGCCAGCCGCCGAGCAGGAACTTGGCGAACCCGGCAAGACGCCACGCAGCAAGCACCAGCAGTTCATGTACGAGCTGGGTACATCTGGCAAGGACTTGGCTGCCATCCAGACCGAATGGCATAATTATTACCAGAAATTACCGGCCAAAGAGAAACACCAGGTCTGGCAGGAGTTTTATGCCAGCCAACCGCAAGTAAGTAGCCAGGCCAAAGCGGACAAGCAGGCGCCCCAGAAACTCGCCAAACATAAGCAGCAGGCGGCCCAGCCGAGCAAGCCGCGGAAGTTGCGCGAGGCCCGCAGCACCAAGGACATCCAGGCCTCCATCAAGCACAGTGTGACCGCTGGCGGCAAACTGAAGACTAAGCATCACCTGCAATCGCTGCTGTTCGGGCTAGGCATGGGAGCCGTAGTATTAGTCATCTTCCTATTTGGGTTTTTTAATGAAGTTATCATTGCTCCCTTTATCCAGCCCAGCCGCACCGCCAGCGCCACGCCGCTCATCGTGAATGGCAATAATACGGCCTCGTCCGCCAATCCGGAAGTGATTATTCCCAAAATTAACGTCGAGATACCGGTTAATTATAACGAGGCCTCAACAGATGAAAACGCCATCGAAAACGACTTGCAGAGCGGGGTGGTGCACTATCCGACCACTTCCTTGCCCGGGCAGACCGGCAATGCCGCCTTCTTCGGGCATAGCAGCAATAATATCTTCAACAAAGGCCAATATAAGTTCGCGTTCGTGCTGCTCCACACCTTAGTACCGGGCGATACGTTCTACCTGTCATACAGTGGCAAAATGTATGTCTACAAAGTTATTAGCCGCAACATCGTCGAGCCCAGCGACGTTGGCGTCCTGAACGCTATACCGGGCCAAACGGCTACGGCGACCCTCATTACCTGCGACCCGCCAGGCACCAGCCTGCACCGTTTAATCGTGGTTGGGCAACAAATCAGTCCCGATCCCTCAGCCAATACCCAAACCGCCACGACGGCCACACCGGCCGCGGCCGTGGCCTTGCCGGGCAACGGCCCGACGCTCTGGGGACGCCTGCTTAAGACAGCCGCCGGTAAAGTAGTTACGGTAGGTGTTATTGGCCTAATAATTATATTCGGAGCCCGGTGGGCCAATAAACGGGTCCAGGAACTGCTGGGTTAAGCCTAGCGGTCTGGCGGTGTCAGCAGGAAAGTTTGGACAAGTTCCGACTGGCCGGCAGTGGCAGCTGGCGTCCAGGCATAAAGCGTCTTGTAGTCGGGAGCGAAGGCGGCTACATAATCGCTGTCGGCACCGGTGAGGGTTTGTAAATTGGTGCCGTCATAATCGAATATTGCCAACTTGCCGCCGCTAACCATCATTAAGCGGTCGCCGTCCATCCAAGTGGCGTGCGCTTGGGGCTGGTCCAGAGGAGCGGGCACGGTATAGTTATAACCCACTTTATTCTCAATATCATAGACACCGAAACGGTTGCCGTTAGCGGTCACGATGAACTGGGCGTTGTTGGAAAAACTCAGGTAATTAGGCTGGGGAACATGCAGCACCTGGGCCGGTACGACGGCGTGGTCAGGCAGCCGGGCCAGCTGGCCGGCCGGGTCTTTAAAGATGTAGACTCTGTTAGCCGTATTATCACCAACCGCCACGTACATGACATCGCTGTATTTAGTCAGCTCCAACAAATAGGTGGCGCTGGCCGGCAGGCTGCGGATAGTCGAAGTTTGGTTGCCGATGCGCAGCTTGACCAGCGCCTTACCGGCGGGCGCGTCACTACTTGTGGCATAGAGGAGGGTGTCATCGCTATAAGATTTATAAGCCAAAACATGCTGCAATAGAGGCGTGAAGGTAGTCTTCAAGGAGCCAGCCAACAGGGTCGCCGTCGACGCGTCATAGGCGTAATATTGGTCATACTTTTTATTTTTTAGCGTCAGTTGGACTGGATTAGTCGACAGGGTTTTGTTGAGGTTGAGGGATTGCTGGGGAGCCACCCGGTCAACTAAAACAAATTCCACTTTGCCATCATAGTTATGCTGCAATAAGACATGTTGGTTATCATCTGACCACTCGCCAAGCTGCCACGTCTCGCTGGCCGAAGCCTTGGTTAGCAGGTCGGCCGGCAGGGATATGTCGACGGCCGGTCGGGTAGGGTTCTTAAGGTCATACAATTCGAGGTTAGCCAGGCTGGCACCGCCCGGGTCGACCAGTAGCCAGCGGTGGTCCGGACTTTGGGTGACCAGGCTGGGCTGTCCAGTTACGGTCTGTAGTTTTTTGGTCGTCAAGCTTTTCGGGATCAAGAAAGGATAGTCGAAGTGCTCGACGCTGCCGCCATCCAGCTCGATAGTGCGCTGCCAATCGCGGTAGCCGTCGCGGGCCAGCTTCATATGATAAATGCCAGCCGGCAGCACTAAGCGGGTGTTCGTCGCCACCGATTCAAGCTTATTATTAGCATAGATACTGGCCGGATGGGGCTGGCTGGAAAAAAACGTCAAGCCGTTCTGGGTAACCGTGCCATTCCGGGTGACGCCAAAGCCGTAGGCCTGGTAGAGCAGCACGATCGCGCCGATAGCGATAGCGATAGCGACCAGCACGTAGCCGACCAGCAGGATGATGCGGTGACGCAACTGTTTATTGAGATCTAAATAATCCATGTGACCACTAGGATATAGTATGAATTGACTTGCCTCCAACCACAAGAGGGTTTAAGATATAGGTAAGCCGCTTAAGCTAGCGTTAGGTACAACGTGCGCAAAACCAACAACATCATCGAAATTAACGGTAAACGCTACGACACTCACACGGGCGCGTTGCTGTCGTCCGACGCCGAAGTTGCCGCGTCGAAGCCGAAGGCCTCGCCAAAACCGGCGCCGGTTAAGACCGCGGCCGTAAAGCATACCGCCCAGACGGGCCGATCCAAGCCGCGTTCGCTGTCCCGTACCCCAGCACCGGCTAAAACCCTGATGCGCCAAGCCGTCCGCAAGCCGACCGCCGGCCTCAAACGCCGCAACAAGGCCAACGGCCCTACCGATAGCTTAATTGAGAAACGACCGCTGCCAACGGTAAAGCCTAAGCAATCTAGCAAGCGGCTTGATACTTTGCGCTTGCAACATGCTCGCCATATTCGGAAGAGCCGGTTAGTCAGCCGCTTTTCAACTGGTACGACCATAACCCCTGCGGCTGCTCCAGTCGCGGCGCCAGCCAGACGGCCCGCCCAAGCCATTCCCACCCGGCAATTACCAAAACTCACGAAACGACCGAAAACCACCGCCGATCTACTGGAACATGCCTTGCAGCAGTCCACCAGCCACCTGGAACCGCCGCCGGCGGCCCGCGGACGCAGTAGCAGGCGCAAATTGCTGCGCCCGTCGACTTGGGCCTAAGAAAAGCCGGCGTCATATATAATAGAGGCCATGAAACCAGTCAGAACGCGGTTTGCGCCCAGCCCGACCGGTTATTTGCATGTCGGCGGCGTCCGGACAGCAATCTTCGCCTGGTTGGTCGCCCGCCAAGCCAAAGGCCAGTTCGTCTTGCGCTTGGAAGATACTGATAAACAGCGCGAAGTAGCTGGTTCGGATAAGCACCTGATCGAATGCCTGCGGGTGCTTGGCTTGGATTATGACGAGGGGCCCGATATCGGCGGTCCCTACGCCCCATACCGACAGAGCGATCGGCTAGACAGCTATAAGCAGTGGGGCCAAAAATTGATCGAGGCCGGGCGGGCCTATGCCGACCCTTACACCCCGGCTGAAGTGCAGGCCTTTCGCGAGCAAGCCCAAGCCGCCAAGCGGCCCTTTCGCTACCGCGATCATCGGCCCGCCCAGCCCCCAGCTTGGGATGGCCATCAGCCCCTCCGTTTCAAGTCCGACCCCAAGCCTTACGCTTGGCAGGACGCCATATTGGGTAACCTGTCGACAGGGCCGGAGGTCATCGACGACTTTATTCTTATTAAATCTGATGGCTACCCAACCTATAACTTCGCCCATATCATCGATGACAACGCCATGGCGATCACCCACGTCATCCGCGGCCAGGAGTTTACGGCCAGCGTGCCGAACTACCTGAACCTGTACGAAGCGCTTAGCCTAGAGCCGCCGGTCGTGGCCACCGTGCCGCATATTCTCGGTCCGGACGGCAACAAAAAGCTTAGCAAACGCGACGGCGCCAAAGACGTCCTGGATTATGTTAGGGAAGGCTTTCTACCAGATGCCCTGGTTAATTTCATTGCCTGCCTAGGCTGGAACGACGGCAGCCAGCAGGAAATCTTCTCGCGCGACGAATTACTGCGGAAATTCAGCCTGGGCCGGGTTCAACGCAGCGGCGCCCACTTCGACGAGCGGCGTCTGCTGTGGATGAATGGGCACTATATTCGTGAAATGACCCTTGATGACCTGTTTAAGGCCGTCCAAGGATATTGGCCGCCAGAAGCCAGCGACGCTAGCGAGATATACAGAGAACAGGTGCTGGGGCTGGTGCAAGAGCGCTTGAAATACTTCGCCGAACTGCCCGAGCTGAGCCGCTTCTTCTTCGTCGATTTATCAGTCGATCCGAAACTCATCAGCGAACACAAGCAGCTTAAAAAGCTATCGCCAGTTGAGCTCCATTCTTTACTACAAAAAGCCAAGCTTGCTATCGAGGAAAGTGATTTCACCCCCGAAGATCTGACTAAGCGGCTCAACCAGCTATTAGAGCAAACCGGCCAGAAACCGGCCGTCCTATTCAGCCTAATCCGTATTGCTACCACCCAGGCGCCGGCCAGCCCCGGGCTGGCTGATACGCTGGCCGTGCTTGGTAAAGATCGCAGCTTGCAGCGCCTGGAAAGCCAATTATCAGCATTAGCCTCTAGCTGATTAGCATAAGCATTGCTACAATAGGTGCCATGGATAGCGACTTTGCGCCGCCCAAGCGGCCGGGCCGATCCGGATCTACCAAACCGGACACCAATACCCAAACTGAAAATAGCCAAGCCGCTCCCGCAGGGGAGTCCTTTCGCACGCCTGGTGAAATAGCCGCCGAGCAGGACTTGCAGTCAGCTTCTGCCGCTACTACACCGATTGAGGCGCCAATTAGCCATAAGCAACCGTCCAGCGCTAACTGGCGAGACAAGCTGGCACTGCACTGGCCGCCCGGCAAAAAAGAGTGGGCAGTGGCAGCTGTCGTACTTCTGCTCTGCGGTCTGGGGATATTTCTAGCCACCCACCATTCCAAAAAGCCGGCGCCAACCCCTAAAAAAGCCGTTGCCAAAGTCGTTAAACCAACTACCGTACCCTCGACCTTAACCGGCCTACCGGTTGATCCCAGCGTCAATAAGCGAACGGTTACCGGCGTTATGATAGAGAACAGCACCGATGCCCGGCCGCAATCTGGCCTTAGCCAGGCCGGGGTAGTCTTCGAGGCCGTAGCTGAAGGCGGCGTAACCCGCTTCATGGCCCTCTACCAAGACACTAGCCCCGACAATGTCGGCCCCATCCGCAGCGCCCGGCCGTATTACATTCAGTGGGCCTTAGGCTTTGATGCCGGCTACGCCCACGTCGGTGGCAGCCCCGACGGCCTGGCTGATATTAAAGCCTGGAGCGTCCGCGACCTTGACCAGTTTGCCAATAGCGGCGCCTACCACCGTGTCACCAGCCGCGCCGCGCCGCACAATGTTTACACCTCGATTGCTACTTTAAACCAGCTTGAAGCCGCTAAAGGCTACACCACGAGCACTTATACCGGCTTTGTCCGCAAGCTCAAACAGATTCCCAGTAAACAGCCTAATCCTAGAACTATCGATCTCACCTTATCCGGACCAGCCTATAATGTCCACTACGACTATAATTCGGTTGCCAATAGTTACAATCGCAGTGAGGGCGGAGCTTCCCATAACGACGCTAATACCAACACTGAGATCAGCCCCAAGGTCGTCATCGCCATGGTCATTCCCGAGCACAACGGCGCCCTGGACAGCAGCAACGCTTATTACTCGGAATACGCTGTTATCGGCAGCGGTCCAGTCTATATTTTCCAGGATGGCACGGTCATCACCGGCACTTGGACCAAAAGCGCCAATACCAGCCAAATCACTTTCACCAACGCCGCCGGGCAGCCAATCCAGCTGGACCCCGGCCAGACCTGGCTCACTGCCGTCAGCGCCACCTCCAAAGTCAGTTACACCCCATAGCCCGCCATGGACTACCTGCAGCGTCTCAGCCGTAGCACTAAGCTACTTATCTTAATAGTCATCCTGGCTGACAATGGCGTCCTAGTCGGCAGCTGGTGGCTCGGTAGCGCCGTTCTCGGCCTGCACGGCCTGGAATTAATGGCTTTATCAGTAAGTATTGCCGCCTTAGGAGCCGCCATCATCGCCGTCAGCCTTGGCAACTATCTGGGCCAGCCGCTGAAAGCCCTATGGCAAACCATCCTGCACCTGGCACCGAATGGCAACGATGTCGCCGCTCCCAAACCGGAAAGCCTGCGCTTCGGCAGGGAACTGGTGGCTAGCCTCAGCGCCCATATTTATGAGTTAGTAACGTTGGCCCAGCAAACTGCCGCCCAGACCCGCCAGGCCAGTGCCAGCCTGGAGCATAACTTTGTTGCCCAAAACCTGCCATTGCCGCTGATCGTCCTTAATGCCAGTGAAACCATACGTTTCGCCAACGAAGCTGCCGCCCGTTATATCGGTATTAAAGCCGCCGATATGATTGGTAAAAACGTCTACATGGTACTGGATATGTCATTCCCCAGCGAGGCGACCTTCGATAATTGGCTCAAATCCGTTAAGGATAAGAATGCTACCGCCGCCAGCAGCTGGGAACGGGTCCGCCTCAACCTGCGCGACAACCATCCGACCCGCCTATTTGACCTGGCCGCCTACTATAACCGCGATAACCCCGAGCATAACGAAACCATACTGGTACTATTTGACCACACCAAGCAGTACAGCCAAGATGACCAAGCCGTTAGCTTCATCGCCCTGAGCGTGCATGAACTGCGCACGCCCTTGACCTTGCTGCGCGGCTATATCGAAGTGTTTGAAGAGGAGCTGGGGACGACTATCAGCGATCCTGAGCTGCAGGGTTTCATGCTCAAAATGCGCGCCCAAGCCGAACAGCTGACGGCTTTTGTCAATAACATCTTAAACGTTGCCCGGGTTGACGATGACCAGTTAGAACTCAAACTCCATGCCGAACCCTGGAATGACACCCTCAAGAACGCCATCGAGATGATGGGCTTGCGCGCCAAAGTCCGCGGTATCACTCTCAAATGCCACATTGCCCGCGACCTGCCGCCGGTAGCCATCGACAGCCTGAGCATCCGGGAGGTCATTAACAACCTGGTCGATAACGCCATCAAGTACAGCCAAGACAGCAAAGTGATCGTCATCGATACCCACTTGACCCAGGCAGGGCTGGTAGAAACCACGGTGCAGGATTTCGGGGGCGGTATTCCGGCTAGCATCCTGCCGAATTTATTCACGAAATTCTACCGCGACCACCATAACCGGTCCCAGATCGGCGGCACCGGATTGGGTCTCTACCTCAGCAAGGCCATCGTCACCGCGCACGGCGGCAATATATGGGTACGCAGCCAGGAAGGCCAGGGCAGTACCTTCGGCTTCACGCTGTTGCCATATGACCAGCTAGCTGGCAAGCTCGAGCAAAATGGCGACCAGGAAATCACCCGCAGCGCTCATGGCTGGATCAAAAACCACTCGCTGTACCGCCGTTAAACCGTCCGGGCATGCTATAGTAAATAAGACCATGAGCTCCGCCAACCCACCTGCAACCCCCGACTCCCCGGCACCCACCGGCCGCAAAATCCTTTGTATCGAGGACGAGCACTTTATAAGCGAACTGTACGCCCGGGCCCTGACCAAGGGCGGTTATGTCGTTGACACGCTGGCCGACGGCGCCGAGGGCCTGAAGGCCGCCCAGACCAACCAGTACGACCTCATCCTGCTCGACCTGATGATCCCGACGCTGTCCGGCATCGATATCTTGCGTACCTTGCGCGACCCGGCCCGTGTGCCGCCCATCACTGCCAAAATCATTATCATCACCAACTTGGAGCAGCGTGAAGAAGTCCGGGCCGACATCGAAAAGCAAGCCGATGGTTACCTGGTCAAGGCCGAGCTCACCCCGCACGAGCTGCTCGATTTCCTCAACACCGTCAAGTAGAGCCGAACGTCCTGTTCCGCCAGCTATTGACAGTGGGGTATAATAGAAACTAGCCATGTGAGGACTTGCACCGCATTTACCTCGCAGACTTATTCACAAGCAGATATACTCCGGTCCCTGTCTTCTTACACTTCAAGCAATAGTTTCCAGCATCCAGAGATTGGCCCTGAACGGTAGTCAAACTCCGCTGTAAGCTCCACTTCAAACCCGTTTACTGGCCTCTGTCAGTTAGTCTTTTTATTACTTGAACTAGGAGCTTGAACTATGGAAACATCAACTTTTTTGGAAAAAGAAATTAAGATCACCAGCGTCCGTTTTCGGCATGACGCAAACCAGATACGGTTTGAAAGTTACCCCCGCCGCCTGATTTACAAAGGCCACGAATACGAATTAATAGAAACATGAAACAACAGGAGCAAGTATGGACAACGATCCACAAACTGTGGCCGGCAGCGACGGCGTGTCGGTCCACAGCGGTTTTCCCAACCCGGCGCTAGATCGCCGCGGCCAGGCCCGGGCCCTAGCCCTCGATCTCAATCAACTGCTGATCCGGCACCCATCGGGTACCTATCTGTTTCGGATAGCCGGACACCACTGGAGTGACCAGGGGATTTACGACGGCGACATCGCCGTTATCGACCGCAGCGTGCCGCCGCGACCGGCTGACCTGGTGCTGAGTTGGCAGGAGACCGGCTTTACGCTGCAACGGCGCCGTCAGCTCGGCGCTGACGAGACAGCCTGGGGCGCGGTAACCGCCGTTATCCATCAATATCATTAATGATTCATGAAACCGATCTTCGCCCTCATTGACTGCAACAACTTCTTCGTCAGCTGCGAGCGGCTGTTCCGGCCCGATTTAGAAAACCGGCCGGTAGTAGTCCTGAGCAGTAACGACGGCTGCGTGGTGGCCCGCAGCAACGAGGCCCGGGCGCTAGGCATCCCAATGGGGGCGCCGGTCTTCAAATACCGCCAACTCTTCCAGGAGCAGGGGATTGTGCGCTTTAGTGCCAACTTCGAGCTGTACGGTGATATCTCGGAGCGGATCACTCGCTTGCTGACAGGGGTGACGCCGCGGACCGAGGTATATTCGGTAGACGAATCCTTCCTCGACCTCAGCCAGCTGGAGCTGGCAGATTATGAGCAGTGGGGCAATGAGTTGCGCCGACGCTTGCTACGAGAAGTAGGCATACCGGTCTCTATCGGCATTTCCGCCACCAAGACCCTGTCCAAGCTGGCTTCCGAGCATGCCAAGCGCGACGAGGGCGCGACTGGTGTCTTGAACCTGGTCGATGCCCCTAAGGCCATGCAGGATACCTACCTGGCCCGCACGCCGATCAAAGACGTTTGGGGTGTCGGCTGGCGGCTGGGGCCGCGCCTGCGGGCCGAGGGCGTCCATAGCGCTCTGGATCTCAGCCAACTGCGTCCCCAGCTGGCCCAGCAGCTAATGGGTATTCATGGCCGCCAAATGGTAGCCGAGCTGAACGGCACCTGCTGCCACCGCCTAGAACCATTCGGCAAGATCCGCCAGACCGTCATGCACGGCCGCCAGTTCGGCGAGGATACCAACAGTTTCGCGGTCATAGAGGCCGCCGTCGCCAGTCTGGGCGCCCGGGCAGCCAGCAAGCTGCGGGCCGAGAATCTATTGGCCAGGGGAGCCGCCGTCCGCCTGGCCACCAACCGCCACAAGCCAGGCTACCAGCGGACCAGCCGCCATGTCAGCTTTGCCACCCCTACTGCCGACACCGGCCTGATCACCAGCCGCCTGATGGCCGCCGTCGAAGCGCCGTTCAACGACAAGCTCTGGTACCACAAGGCAGAAGTCTACTTATACGACCTGGTCAGCCAGCAACGCCTGCAAGCCGACCTGCTGGGCCACCTCGACCTGGCCGCCTCCGCTGCCAGCCAGCAACGCCTGCGAGCCTTTGACGCTATCAATGACCATTACGGCAAGCGGACCATCCGCTACGCCGCCGAAGACCTATCCGCCGTCTGGCAACCCAAACGCGCCCACTCCAGCCCCCACTACACCACCAACTGGCAAGAATTACCTACAGTACAGGCCAGTCATCAAGATCGTCCAGGTTGAGCGCATCAGATAAGCTGACTTCTTGGGACATAGCTGATTTAATGGTGACCCTAGACCGCTCGGTTTATAAGGCTTTGGTAAATGAAATTACCAGATGGGTTCGTATATTAAAAGGTATCGAGCTACTCGGTCAGAGTTTTAATAGTTATACTTAATACGTGGTTACTTTTAGTAATAAGCTACAAAAACTGCTTTCAAGCAAACAGCCAATAACCTTACAGATATTGATTGATAATTTTGCAGAAAAAAGTTTTGCAATTTTATTTTTGTTATTGCTCGCAATGTCCGCTTTACCGTTGCCAACAGGCGGGGTTACTCATATATTAGAGATTATCGCCATGCTTCTTGCACTTGAACTAATAATTGGGAGGAATACCGTTTGGTTACCGCGTCGCTGGCTGTATAAAGAGTTGCCAAAGAGTCTGCAAACCTCAGCCTTGCCTAGATTCGTAAAAATGGTGAGCTGGGTCGAAAAATTCTCACATCCAAGACTAATGAGAGTTCAAGTGAGCAAATTGTACGGTAGAATTATCGGCCTGGTGGTTCTAATTTTTGCCGCCTTTGCATTTCTAGCGCCACCGTTTTCTGGGTTGGACACGTTACCGTCCATAGGCGTAGTGCTTGTATCTCTTGGCTTAATGTTCGAGGACTCGTTACTGAGCGTGATTGGCATTATTACGGGAAGTATCGGGATAGGGCTAATAATTTTATTGGGAAAGCTAGCTTTTAGCCTGCTTTAGGGGTTTCACGCTCCTTTTAAATAGTTTACCCCTCATAATTAATCCGACCATTGTAGTATTAGTAATAATCATGGCAATAGAATGAAGCGTTGTTGCAATATTGTAAGCCCGCAACGAGAACAATGTGAGTATGTGTCTCAATACATTTGAACCATATAGAATTGGTGTTTCCGTCTCTGGGTGTAAATAGGTTTTTCTTAGGGTTGGGACAAAAGCTATTAAATCAATTGTGACAGCAATTATAACCGAGAATGTTGGGTTGTCAAAAATGAGCCAAGGGATAATACCGAGTAAGGCAGCTATTAAGTAGTATGTGTCGGTTTTACGAACATACTTAAAACCGTATTGTAGCGAGAACAAAAAGATTATTACCGTAAATATCTCTGCAACACCAGCTGGTAGCGCCCCTATTCCAGCACCTTTTGCTATCTGTCCAAAGAAAACAATTGCTGAAACTATTGTCCATACCAACCATGTATAGGGGTGTGGTTTAACCCTTTTCGTGAATGCGTCCCTAATGTATGGGAGATTACCAGCCACAGCAATAATTGCAGCGATGACTGCTAGGATATCCTTCATAGACTAAGACTAGCACTTCGTGAGTTAAGATACTGTGTTAATTACTAAATCTTGCGCAAAAAAGAGAATATAAGATTTATTATAAATCATATGTTTAGGTAGATTGAGAGTATTTTTAGAATCAACAGACACAGGGGCACTTTCAGTGATTGTCTGGAAAACTTTTCTTTGGTGACCTCACGGGGAATCGAACCCCGGTTGCCAGGATGAGAACCTGGTGTCCTAGCCGCTAGACGATGAGGCCGTGAATTCGGGCTGGTTTATCCTACCACATCTGTTAGATACCGTCCAGCGCGGCCGGCAAGCATAAACAGATTGGCAAAATTTTGCTAAACTGTCAGCAGGCAATTAATCCTTATGTATAATACAAAACCGATCATTATAGGTGTGGGTCAGGCAGCGCGAGCTTCTGGATATAGTGCGTATGGGCCTGTCTAAACTCTTTGGCAAAGGTGACAGCGGCGGCACCGACCTCCAGGCCGACCTAAACGACGATACCCGTAAGTTCAAGGTGATCATCGACAGTATCGAGGACGGCGTAATTATGATCGACAGCCAGCAAACCATCCAGTTGATGAACCCCGGGGCCGGTGTTATCTGCGGCTGGCCGCCCGACGAGGCGACCGGCCTGGCGACCAGCACGGTCATCCAACTGGTCAACGACAAAGGCGAACAATACGGCGACGCCCAAGATCCCTTTAAGCAAATCTTTACTTCTGACCAAAGCCTGCGGGTCAGCAACGCTTTTTTAATGACAAGGGATAAGAAACAAATTCCTATCAGTCTCAACCTGTCACCCTTGAACGACCAGGGCGGACCGGTCACCGCTGCCGTGGCTATCCTACGCAATGTTAGCCAGGAACGGGCGGAGGAAAAGCAGCGGGCCGACTTCATCAGCACCGCCAGCCACGAGATGCGCACGCCGGTAGCCGCCATCGAAGGCTACATCGCCCTGGCCCTCAATGACAAGGTCGCCACTATCGACAACCGGGCCCGCGACTACCTAGAGAAGGCCAGCAGCTCAACGCACCACCTTGGCCAGTTATTCCAGGACTTGCTGACCAGCGCCAAAGCCGAGGATGGCCGGCTGACCAGCCACCCCCAGGTTATCGAGCTAGGCGAATTCTTAGAACAACTGAGTGGCGACTTGCGGCTGATAGCCGAAAAAAAAGGCCTGTCCATGGATTTCGCCAGCAGCGGCACCATCAATACCACCAAGACCCATGGCGGCGAGCGTATGGTCCGGCCGCTGTACTATGTCAACGTCGATCCCGACCGCCTGCGGGAAGTTATTACCAACCTGTTCGATAACGCCGTCAAGTACACGCCTGAAGGCAAGGTTTCGCTCGGCCTGACCGGCAATGACCAAGTCGTCCAGTGCCACGTTCGCGATACCGGGCCAGGCATACCAGCCGATGACGTGCCGCACTTGTTCCAGAAATTTTACCGCGTCGATAATTCGGCCACCCGCACCATCGGCGGCACCGGGCTGGGCCTGTTCATTTGCCGTAAAATTATCGAAATGTATAACGGCCGTATATGGGTAGAGAGCAAATTGGGCGAGGGCAGCAGCTTCTATATCAACCTGCCGCGTCTGAGCCAGGAGAAGGCCACCCAGCTGCAGACGGCCGCCGCTAGCCAAGGCGGCTTATAACTGGTAAAAATGATGTTTCGCCATGATACAATAAAACCTGAACTAAGCATAAGCAATTAACAGGAACCAAACCATGCCAAAATTGATGCTGGTCGAAGACGATAATAACCTGCGCGAGATTTACGAAGCCCGGCTGCAGGCCGAAGGCTACGAGATCGTGACCGCCAAAGACGGCGAAGAAGCGCTGGTACTGGCTAAAGCCGAGAAACCCGACTTGATTATCTCTGATGTCATGATGCCGAAAATCAGCGGTTTTGAAATGCTCGATATTTTGCGAAATACGGAAGGCCTCAAGCAAGTCAAAGTCGTCATGCTAACAGCGCTCGGCCAAAACGACGACCAGAAACTAGCCAATCGCCTGGGCACTGACCGCTACCTGGCCAAATCCCAGGTAACCCTCGAGGATATCGTCAAAGTGACGCATGAACTACTTGGTGATCAAGTAGCAGCAACAAATACCGCGGCGGCCGCGCCAAGCGCTCCCGCTACAGCTGTCTCCGCTCCTATGACGCCCGCGTCTACTCCAGATCCAACGCCAGCGCCGCCACCGCCAGAGCCTACGCCCAACCCCACGCCAGTCGAGCCGCCAACAACGCCGCCAGCTATAGAAACGCCAGCACCTGCGACACCTGCGGTCTCGGCCGCTCCAACCCCATCGGCAAGCGATGACTCGCCCGTCAATAACGAAGTAAGCGACGCGGCCCAATCCACCGTCCAAGAGGAGGCTTCAGTAGACGGCCGGATCGAGGACTTCGTGGCCGGCGCCACCGAGGAACCCACTGCCACCGCGACGCCCAGCATAGACGCCCCAGCCGAATCGATCACCACGCCGGCCGAACCGGCCATAGAAGCCACACCGGAACCGACGCCGCCACCAATACCTCCCGCAACTCCTGATCCACAACCTACCCCCGCGCTGGATTCCAGCCCAACCCCGAATCCTACACCTCCGCCCGCTGAACCGACTGCGCCAAGCGCGGACAACACGGCTAACGACGACAAGCTGGTAGCCGATGCCGCCGATAAGCTGGTCGCCAGTACCGAAGACAAACCTGCCGAAACACCAGCACCGACTACCGCTGCCGCGCCTGATGCTCCCAAGATGACCCAAGCCGAAACCGATGAACGCCGCACCAAAAGGATCATCCAACCTATTGATACCGGCCCTAAGCAAGACCTAGACACGCTGTTAGCGCTTGAAGAAGCCAAAGAGGCGTCGACAACCGCGCCGCCACCAGCCGCACCGGTTGTGGTGATCGATACTCCAGGGGAGCACATCGCATCTCCCGCCCAAAGCCCAGTGATCGCGCCAGCCCCACTTAGCGAGGACGCGCCTTCAGGTGCGCCGGCTAGCTCAGCCCAGCCAGTAGTAACCACGCCGAACGACCCGGCCGACCCCAACAACATCGCTTTGTAGCAGCTGTCATTCAGGCTAAGCTGGTAAGATGCGTATTAACAAGTTCATCGCCCAGGCCAGCGGACTCAGCCGCCGTGCCGCCGACCAGGCCATTGCAGCCGGCCAGGTCACTATTAATGGTCACGCGGCCCAAGTAGGCGATAATGTTACAGATACGGACATCATTACGCTCAACGGCCGCTCACTGGCCGCCGCGGTTGAAGCCGCGACAATTATCCTTAATAAACCTGTTGGCTATGTTTGTTCCCGGGATGGGCAGGGCAGCCCGACAGTCTATGAGTTGCTGCCAGCCGAATACCAACAGCTCAACATAGCCGGCCGCCTGGACAAAGATTCTTCCGGCTTGCTGCTGCTAACCACTGACGGCGACCTAGCCAATCGGCTAACCCATCCGCGCTACGCCAAATCCAAAATGTACCAAGTCGAATTAGATAAACCTCTCTCGCCAGCTGACCAAACCAGTATTGAGAACGGTATCCAGCTTGAAGACGGCCTCAGTAAACTTGAACTAAAACAACTGGACCAAACTGGTCAACGCTGGCAAATCACCATGTACGAAGGCCGCAACCGCCAAATCCGTCGCACCTTCGCCACCCTCGGCTACACTGTAAAAAACCTCCACCGAACATTATTTGGCCCATACAATCTAATTGATCTAGAGCCTGGAAAATTTAGGCCGGTTTGACGATTTATAAATAATATCATTTATATAATTTGTCAATACTTCTTATCTGTTATAAAATAGAGTTAATGAGCAAAAGATTACCAATTGTCGCCATCGTCGGGCGAGCCAACGTGGGCAAGTCCAGCCTGTTTAACGCCATCCTGGAACGCCGCGAGGCCATCGTGGCCCGCGAGGCCGGGACCACCCGCGACAGTATCATGGCCAAGGCCGAGTACCATGGCCAGCATTTCTGGCTGGTTGATACGGCCGGTATCAAAGACCCAGACGATGACTTCGAGTTTACTATCCAGGAACAGATCACCCAGGCCGCCGACAGCGCCGATGTCATCTGGGTAGTCGTCGAAGCCGATGTCCCCATCACCGAAGAAGACCGCCGGGTCGCCAAGATGGCCCTCAAGAGCCGCAAACCGGTTTTCTTACTTATTAATAAGAGTGACCGGGCCAAAGGGCAGGACCTCAGCAGTTTCGACCGCTTGGGCATCAAACCCATCATCCGAACCAGCGCCACCCAGCGCTCAGGCATCGAAAAACTGCTGAAAGAGCTGGTCGAAATAATTCCCAAAGGCACCGAACAACCCGATGACAACCGCCTGCGCATCGCCATAGTGGGGCGGCCGAACGTCGGCAAATCCCAACTGTTCAACACTTTAGCCCAGAAGCAGCAGGCCATCGTCGCCGACCGCGCCGGCACTACTCGTGACGTCAACCGGACGGTCGTGCGCTACCAAGGCAGGGAAGTTGAGTTCCTGGACACCGCCGGTATCCGCCGTAGTGGCAAAATCAAGGTCGGCATCGAGCGTTTCAGCGTCATCCGGGCGCTGGCCGCCATTGAGCAGGCCGATGTCTGCTTGCTATTGATGGACGTCAATGAGCTCAATGTCCAGCTTGACCAAAAGATCGCCGGCATGGTCAAGGACGCCGGCAAAGGCCTGGTACTGGTGGTCAGCAAGTGGGACGCCGCCGAGGATAAGGACGCTTACACCCGCGACGCCTTAGCGCCGCAGATCGCCGCCAACTATGACTTCGTGCCCTGGGCGCCATTGATCTTTACCAGCTCCGTCAGCGGCCAGAACGTCACCAAACTGTTCGACCTGGCCCTCGACATCGACAGCCAGCGCCACAGGCGCATCGCCACGCCAGAACTCAACCGCTGGCTGCGCCAAGCCGTCAACGCCCACGCCCCGGCCGGCCTCAAAGGCCGCAACCCCAAGCTCAACTACATCGTCCAAGAGACCGACAACCCAACGCCGGCCTTCAAGATCTTCGGCAGCCACAGCCGTTTCGTCCACTGGAGCTACCGCCGCTACCTGGAGCGCAAAATGCGCGAAGCCTACGATTACGCCGGCACTCCCATCCAACTCTGGTTCATCGAAAAACACACCGCCCATAAGCACGGCGTCAGCCCCACCAAAAGCAAGGAAACGGTTTAGCGATGGCGTGGCTGCAGAAACGACCGCAAGTGAGTAACCCGACGATGTTTTACACGGTCGGGCTTAATAAGACCATCTTGCTAGTCGGCCTGGGCAATCCGGGCAAGGAGTACGACCTGACCCGACATAACGTCGGCTACTTATGTATTGATGATTTTGTTGCTAAAACCAGCGAGATGGCCGACTGGATGGTTAAGAAGGACCTGAAATGCCTGCTCAGCACTGGCCAGATCGGCGACAGCCGCGTGATTGCCATCAAGCCGACCACCTTCATGAACCTCAGCGGCGAAGCAGTGCAGGCCACGGCCCATTTTTATAAGGTTCACCCCGAGCACATCGCTGTCATCCACGACGAGCTAGACGTCAATTTCGGCCAGATCCGCTTACGTGTCGGCGGCTCCTCGGCCGGCCACAACGGTATCAAATCAGTCACTCAACAGATCGGGGAAGGCTACGGCCGGGTCCGTGTCGGCGTCGGCCCTAAGAAGCCGGCTAAGATCGACAGCACCGACTTCGTCCTGCAAAAATTCTCCGTGTCCGAGCATAAACAATTGCCTAACCTAGCCAAAGAAGTCAGCGCCGTCCTCAGCGAGTACATTTATGGCACCGAGCTCCCCCACGACACCCGCAGCTTTATTATTTAGCCTTTGCTCCCGTTACATCACCCTCACCGTATTGGGTTCAACGGTGGACCACCCTTAAGGTGATCGCGCGCGCAGTCTCCGTCCATATAAACCCAGTTAAATTTGTCGCTCATAGTGTTAATAGATTGGTCGTCTAATGGCCGGAAACGAAAATGGGTGAACGTTGAAACTCTATCTATAGTTTTCAAATCATAAAGCGGATGTTTGATGCTGCGGGCATACTCTACAGACTTGCCGGCAGTCAAAGAATCTATAGCTTCATTATTTCTAAAAAGCTTGCCGTCACACTCGGGCGTCAAGGGTGTAAAATAAGTTCCGCCGCTACACCTTCCTGGCGCACAATTATAGTCGTGCCCAATGCTGAATGGGTCAGCGTCTCTACCGATTTGTTTGGCGCAAGGGTTAGGAATCACCTTGTGGGCGTCAGCTCCTTTTAGTTTGGTGACATCACCAGACTCGCCCCATGCGCATTTCCAAAAAGGCTTTTCGCCTTGGCGGTGCATTTTTACGCCCATAAACAGATAGACTTTTCCCTTAAGGTCCTCTCCGACTGTGGTCGCGACAACCTGTGCTTGGTCTGACTTGTTAAAGTCACCCTCATATAGACCATCTGGACCGGTAGTGACTTTAACCCAATTAATACCGGCATTAGGGCGCACTTTATATGGTTCGACGAGCTCGATTTTATGGCCAAGTACAAGTTCGGGCACATTTATCTTTTGCTGAGCAGGGGCTTGCGCATGCAACCCGGCAGCCAGCGACGTAATTTTTCCAATATGCTCGGCTGGTTTTGCCCTGGGGACAGTGGCTATAACTGCGCGTGGCTCGGCCTCTACCGCTACAGGCAGGGCCGCATTAATAGGATATTCGATTGTTATCGCTGTTTTAGCTGCCATTACCGCAGTGCTCAGCATCATGCCTAATGCAAATTTTCCGGCCAGCAACGATGAGCTTCGGTCTCTAACTGCAGCCTGTTCTGGAGGACAATAGCCTGCAACAGACGGACCTGCTTCAACCGCATTCACATCATATGACTCCGGCCAACAGGGCAGACTATGAACCTCAATCAACTGTGATTCTATTTGTGACATTTATATTATTCTGCATTATTTAACTCTACGGGATTAAGGTCAAAGTCTTTTTTGCAACTAGCATACATATAAAGAGCCTCCAGAGGGGGTGGGCACCGCTGGAGGCTCATTGCACCCTTCAACCCACCCCGGCGAAACATCGATGTCTAATATAAAAATGACTCGTGTCAGCCATTCCGGGGAACGGCTACCGTTTAGGCTCGCGTTGATCGGGGACCACCGGAATTGCCCGAAGGCAATCCAAGGAATCTAGTTAAAGGGGTTAGTATGCTTTAGAGCGTGCCAGGCCGGAGCCTGGCGTGCGAAGAAAAGTGGAGGGTAACAACTTGTCCCAAGCGCGCTCTAAAACAATCTAACAATTTCCTCGGCCAACAGATTAAAGAATGATTAAATCAGCTTACGCTGTTGGAACAGAGGCGTTAGAATGGGGGTTAGAAGGTACAAATTCCTGTATAAGGAATTACAAGTTGCTATTTTAGCAAATGCATGACCTTATGTCAATACTTTAAAATATTTTACTATGAATATCAATACGCTCACGCTTAGCTCGGCCGACTTCCCGCCGCCCCTTCGTGACATTCCCAGTCCTCCCAAGTTGCTCTATCACCAAGGCGCACCGTTGCGTGAATTGCTCAAACGCCAGCGGGTGGCAATTGTCGGTAGCCGCGATACTTCGGCCTACGGCCGGCAAATGACCATACAGCTGGCCCGCGAGCTAGCCGAGCAGGGACTTGTCATTATCAGCGGCCTAGCGATTGGCATAGACGGCTTAGCTCACCGCACGGCGCTAGAGGCGGGCGGCCTCTGTATCGCTGTGCTGCCAGGCCCATTGGATAACATAGTACCGGTCACAAACCAGGCTTTAGGCCGGAAGATCCTAGAGCAGGGCGGGGCACTAGTCAGCGAGTATGGCCCGGGTGAGATACCCTTTCGGCAGAATTTCATCGCCCGCAACCGCCTGGTATCCGGCCTCAGCCAGGCCGTGGTCATAACCGAGGCCGCTGAGAAGAGCGGCAGCCTGTATACGGCCCGTTTCGGCCTGGACCAGGGCAGAGAGGTGCTAGCCATGCCTGGCAATGTCACCAGCCGCGGCTCTGTCGGCACCAATAACCTCATTAAAGCCGGCAACGCCGGAGCGATAACTTCCGCGGTTGATATCTTGCAAGTCCTCGGGTTGCCAGTCCACCGACGGCCCGTCAACGCCGTTCGCGGCCGCAACGCCCACGAACAAGCCGTTATAACGCTCATGCAGCAAGGTATCAGCGACGGCAACCAGCTACTACAGGGCAGCACCTTGACCACCAGCGAATTCAACCAAGCCTTGACCATGCTAGAAATCGGCGGCCTGGTCCGCCCCCTCGGCGCCAACCAATGGTGCATCAATTAAACAGCAAGATGCTAGACTAAATGCATGAAGCTTATGATTTTTCTCGGCATCACGATTGGCGGCAGCATTGGTGGTTGGCTCGGCGCCGCCATGAGCCACGGCAATTGGTTCAGCGCCGCCAGTATTTTGTTAAGCACCGTCGGCTCCTTCGCCGGCATCTGGGGCGGCTACAAGGCCGGGCAATATTTTCTCTAGCCCCAAAGTTTGCATTATAAGCGTAAGTGCGCTTACATGTAGGACGTCATGGCAAAGAATTTAGTTATCGTTGAGAGCCCCGCGAAGGCCAAAACCATCGAAAAATTCCTCGGTGAAGATTACGCGGTGGAGAGTAGTTTCGGCCATATTCGCGACCTGCCGAAAAAAGGCCTCAACATCGACATCGAGAAGGGTTTCACTCCGCATTACGAGGTCAGCGCCGACAAGAAAAAAGTGGTCGCCAAGCTCAAGAAGGCCGCTGCCGGCCGCGAAGTCTGGCTGGCCAGCGACGAAGACCGCGAGGGCGAGGCGATTGCCTGGCACCTGACGCAGGCCCTTAAGCTCGATCCCGCCAAGACCAAGCGTATCGTCTTCCATGAGATCACCAAGCCGGCCATCGAAGCCGCTATCCAAAACCCGCGCGTCGTTGATATTAAGCTGGTTGACGCCCAGCAAGCCCGCCGGGTCCTGGACCGCCTGGTCGGCTACGAATTATCACCAGTGTTATGGAAGAAGGTTCGCACCGGCCTTAGCGCCGGCCGCGTCCAATCGGTCGCCGTCCGCCTGATCGTCGAACGCGAGCGCGAGATCCGCGACTTCCAGTCCGAGAGTACTTTCAAAATCACGGCCATCTTCCAAGCTGACGGACAGGCAATCCCGGCCGAGCTCCGCACCAAGCTGCCCGACGCCGCTGCCGCCCAAGCCTGGCTAGAGGCCGTCATGGGGGCCACTTATAAGATCGCCGGTATCGAGCAAAAGCCCGGCAGCCGCAGCCCGGGCGCGCCGTTCACTACCAGCACCCTGCAGCAAGAGGCCAGCCGCCGCCTCGGTTACAGCGTTCGCCAGACCATGAGTGTCGCCCAGCGCCTCTATGAAGCCGGCCATATCACCTATATGCGAACCGACAGCACTACGCTGGCTGGCCAGGCCGTCAAATCCGCCGAGCAGTTTATTAAGAAAGAGTACGGTGACAAGTATCACCAGTTCCGCCAGTACAAAACCAAAAACCAAAGCGCCCAAGAGGCCCACGAGGCTATCCGCCCGACTAGTTTCAGCAAAACCACCGCCGGTGAGGATGACCAACAGAAGAAGCTCTACCAGCTCATATGGCAGCGGGCCTTAGCCAGCCAAATGAGCCCCGCCCAACTGGAGCGTACCGAAGTTACCATTAGCGTCAGCAGCCAGCCTGAAACCTTCTTGGCCAAAGGCGAGATCCTGCGCTTTGACGGCTTCATGAAGGTCTACGGCGGCACTAAGGACGACGTCTTGCTGCCAGCCCTGGCAGCCGGCCAGGCGCTTGACCTACAATCCATGACCGCCACCCAGACCTTCAGCCGCCCGCCAGCCCGCTACTCCGAAGCCATGTTGGTCCGCAAGCTAGAAGAACTTGGCATTGGTCGCCCCAGCACCTACGCGCCAACCGTTTCGACCGTCCAGACTAGGGGTTACGTCGAAAAAACCGATCCTGAGGGCACGGAACGCGACATCACCGTTATAACCTTAGAAAAAGGGCAGCTTAGCCAATCAGTCAACAAGGTTACGACCGGCGCCGACCGCAATAAGCTGCTGCCAACCGGCATTGCCGAAGTTGTTAATGACTTCCTAGTTAAATATTTCCGCTCGGTGGTCGATTACGATTTTACGGCCCGCGTCGAGGAAGATTTTGACGCCATCGCCGATGGCAAAGAGGCCTGGGCTAAAATGATCGCTGATTTCTATAAGGATTTCCATCCGTTGGTTGAGAAGTCAGAGAGTGTACCCCGCAGCGAGGTCTCCCAAGCCCGCGAGCTCGGCTTCGACCCCAAGTCAGGCGAGCCGATATTTTCCCGCTTTGGCCGCTACGGACCGATGCTACTGAAGGGCGACATCGAGGATGAGACCAAGAAACCGGTCTTCGCGCCGCTGCCAGCCGGCACCACTATTGATACCGTTACTTTGGATCAAGCCCTGGAGATGTTCAAGTTACCACGCGTGGTAGGCAAGACTGCCGACGGCCAAGAGATGAAGGCCAATATTGGCCGTTTCGGCCCCTATGTGCAAGTAGATAAGACATTCGTATCTATAAAACCGCTTGACCCTCAGACCATAACAGAGGCCGAAGCCCGTGAATTATATGAAGCCAAACTAGCTAAAGACGCCGCCAAGAACATAAAAGAGTTCGCCAGCGGCCTCAAGATCCTAAACGGCCCCTACGGCCCATATATCACCGACGGCAAGAAAAACGCCCGCATCGCCAAAGACCAGGATCCTACCAAATTAACAGAGGCCGAAGCCAAGACCATACTGGTTGCCGCCCCCGCCAAAAAGCGCGGTTTCCGGCGCGGCAAACGACCGGCTAAGGCCCAAAAATAGCCGTATTAGGCTAAATTATTAATTTTGTGGTCACTTTAATACGCTGTAAACTTGCGACTTGACAGAGGTCGTGGCCTGATACGCTTTCTACAACATCTAATAGGTGCGGCTGTCAGGAATGTGCTACAATACATTTAAATGCCAAAAGGTGTTGACTTTTAAAATTATAGGTTTTATAATACTAGTTAAGTTATTAGTTATCTAAGGAAAGAAGTCCTATGGCGCAAGACGCAATTGCCCCCCCGATAAAGACCGAGCAACTGGTTACCGACGTATTAGCGACTATTGAACGCGACAGGGAACGAGAGATCATTTCCCGGCGTTTCGGACTATTCGACCGCAAAGAAACCCTTGAGCAGATCGGCGAAATGTTAGGCATTACCCGCGAGCGGGTCCGCCAGCTCGAAAAGGCCGTTATCACCCGCTTGCGCAGCACGGCAGAGCAGGGCGCCTTACCCCACATCAGTGATTTCCAGACACAAGTATTAGAATTATTGCGTGCTTCTGGCGAAGTTTCCCGCATCAGCGAGTTGAGTGCCAAGCTGACCGACCAGACCAGCCGCGAAGAGCAGGCCAGGGTGGCCTTCCTCAGCCAATTGGCTCCAGGGCTGGTGGTTATTGCCGAAGACGACAACTTTTACCACGCCGTCAGCGCTAAGGCCGCCAATAGTGAAAAGGCCCTCAAGGACCGCGTCGCCAAACTAATCGAAACCATTAAGCAAATCAGCGAGCCGAAAACCATCGAAGAAATCGCTAAGACCGGTGGCATAGCCAGTGCCGAAGAGGCTGCCGCCTTGGCCAGCATTTCCAAGCAATTAGCTACCCTTAACGGCCGCTGGGGCCTTGTTAAGTGGCCCATGGTCAACCCCAAGAACATCCGCGACAAGATTTACGTTATCCTCAAAGAGAATGGCAAGCACATGCACTTCAACGAGATCGCCGATGCCATCAAGGGCAGTGACTTCAAGCGTAAGGATGTCACCACCCAGGCTATCCATAACGAGCTGATCAAAGACAAGCGCTTCGTTCTGATCGGGCGGGGCATCTACGCCCTCAAAGAGTGGGGCTACCAGAAGGGTACCGTTGCCGACATTATCAGCGATGTCCTGCGCCAGGCCAAAGAGCCGCTGCACCGCGACGAGATCGTCAAGCGCGTCCTCAAGAGCCGTTTCGTCAAAGAAACCACCATCCTCCTGAACCTCCAGGGCAAGCCGCAGTTCAAGCGCGTCGCCAAAGCCACCTACGACCTGGCCGACGCCGAGTAATATATAATTATTGCAGCGATGTTATCACCCGATATGTATAACAATGGTTCTTTATCATATACCGACATTCCATCTCGCCTGGAAAGATCTTCATATGGAGCAATCGAGGCCCGTATGCTTACTACCGCTTCTACGAAACGAAATCCTTCTTTTGCGCAAGCCATGGTTGAACTATTGCCGAAAGATCCACAAGCAATTCTATTAACAGCCTACTCAGCTGTCCCGCTTGCCGACAGCGTCCGGGGCTACTATGAAGAAGTGGAAGTTGAGGCACCTCTTATTGACTATATCCATGCGCCGCGACCATATAAGGTATTCTCTAGGCTCATCGGGGTAAAAATAGATCGCCTGCGCTTAAGCAGTAGACTTCGTCAAGCCATGGGGCACGTCACTGTAATTGATGAATACAGCTCCTCCGGTTATACTCTCGAACTTGCAAAACATCAGCTTGAAAGCATAGGGGTGGAACAGGTTACTACTATCGGCGGTCGGTGGTATGAGGACGCCCATCAAGGTGATATTGATTTAGATAGCGTGAGTTCTGTTCATGCGCCTTTCATGCACGCCATCGGTCGAAAAGCTGTTTCGACTTTTTGATAACGTACAAATTACGAACAGAGTAGTTTGGATAGTTTTGAATGGGCAATTCGATAATGCATGTTTTGACATGGGGCTACATGGCAGAGCAGGATAGCTAACAAAAATTTTAAATTAAAAGTTGTGAGGCAAGATTTTAGCGGGCGGGCGTGGTGCAGAGCAGCCAATCTGGACCTAGACGTGACGTCGTACAATGTATATTTTGCGACTCTTATATCTGATTGATAGATGGTTCCATATACCCCTGCTGCAGGGGAGTATTTACGTTTAAAGCAAGTATTACCCTCATTGCTGGTGTGGCCTCATCCATACTTTATCCTAACGTATAAAATAGGTGTAATCTGCTCTATATAGGCCTAGTGTTACGTTATGTTTTGTAACACAAGTCACTATTTGACTTTTCCACAGGATTGCCGTGAAAGTATTGCTTTTTCATGACTTTGTTTTAATTTATTTTACTGCCCTGCCTTGCCGCTTAAGTCATTAAAATTTGACTTTTGCCCTATCGTGTATGTTTATATAGTTTTTTTAGGTTAGACACGTACAGGTAATACTGAACAAAAGGCGAACTAGCGGGGCAGAACAGCGGGGGTTACTGGTAATATGCCCGGCCGTCAACTCGTACGTCAACATAGTGGCTCGGCGTGATGTTCTGCTGGCCTAGCTGGGCCAGCGTAGCTAGCAGCGTACCGGCCTCCCCTTTTGGATTGTCACTCTGCAAGTTAAATTTGGCGAAATATGGTCGGCCGGCTAACTGGACATCAAGCTCGCTGGCGGCAGCTGGCAGCGTCATGCCGGTGGCGGTTATTTGCTTGGCAGCTAGCTGGGCGGCTATGGTTTGGATGAAACGCACGTTATCCGCCGATAGGGCCTGCTTGTTCAGGGCCAGGCTTAGACCGCTCTGGTCTTGGATAACCAGCAGGTTTGGCTGGTTGAAGGCGCTCGGGTTGACGGCCTCGAGCAACGTCTTGCCAGAGGTATCAATGACAAAAGCGGCGTCGTGCTGGGTGGCCAGGATAAGCGCCGGCTGGGCTGGTTGAATATACACCACTGGCCGGTGGGCTAGTAACGGCAGCGTCACGCTGACGCCGTCTAGTTCACTGAATTGGCTGAGCAGTTGGCGGCGTAATTGGCCCGTATCGACTGTGATTTTGTTGCGGTTCCAGATAGAGCTCCTGAGCTGCTGGCTGGCAGCCGCCTCATAAACCTGGGTCGGGCTTAATAAGGAGTTGTTGGCAACGCCAGCCAGCGAGACGACTTTGGCGTCAGACGAAAGGCTGAGGACGTTAATAACAGAGGCGACCGCGGCCACTAACAATACGATAAGACCAAAGCGCTGCAGCCAGAAACGGCCGAAGTCCCGGCGGCTTGGCATGGCCTGGTTATCGGGCTGGCGGCCCATCTGGCGCTTTTCTTGGGAGCGGCGCGAAGCGTAGAGTAAGGACGAAGGTGTAGATGCCAGTCTCTCAGCCGCCTGGCGCTGTCTGCGGCTGCTCGGCTTGGCGGCGCGGCGCCACTTCATGCTTCATCCAGGATTAACTGGGCCAGTTCGGCCGTGGCGTTGGGACGGGCCAGGCCAGACAAGTGGTGGGCCAATTGCTGCTGCTGGTCAGTATCGCGTAGCAAGTCGCTAACTTGGCGAGCCAGACGGTTGGGGTCAGCAGCCAGGTCAGCTTCGTTAATCACCAGGGCGGCGCCTTGGGTAGCCAGATAGTCGGCGTTTTTGAGTTGGTGGCCCCCCGTTAAGAATGGGCTGGGCACTACCACGCAGGCCTTGCCCTGCACGGCAAATTCCGCCAGATTGGTGGCGCCTGCTCGTGTAATTATTACATCAGCTGCCCCGCTATATAGATAGAGGTCTACGGTAAAGCCATAGGTTTGCAGCCTCCTCTGCTCCGCCGGCGAAAGTTTAGCGTCATAAATAGTTTGCATATCCTCCTCATTGGCCCGCCCTGCCCCGTGTACCACGTACAAATCTGGGAATTCCCGCATCAGGTGCGGAATAGCCGCGGCTACTGCCTGGTTGACACGCTGGGCGCCCAAGCCGCCGCCGATGACGAACAAGATTTTGGCTTTGGCCGGCAGTTTGAGTTGGGCCCGATACTTTAGTTTGAGAGCGGCTGTCACCGGCACGAAGTCGCGGCGCAGCGGAATACCGGTCATGACGGTTTTATTAGAGGGGTAGCGGTAGTTTTCCGGCGGTAGGGCCACGGCGTGCTTACTGGCCCAGCGGCTGATAATGCGGTTAGCCAGGCCGGGTACGGCGTCGGAATCATGGGTTATGTATGGCATGCGCAAAGCAGCCGCGGCCAGGCCAACCGGCACGCCGACAAAGCCGCCTTTTATAAAGATGGCGTTCGGGCGCAGCTGTCGCAATAGGCGCCAGCTCTGGTACAAACCGATTAGGACATACAGCGTATCGCGCGTATTGAGCAGCATGGTCGGGATGTCCAGCAGCTGCCGCAAGCCTTCGCCGTGGTAGCGGCGGAACTTCCCCGCCCGCACCGTATAAACGGTGTCAATGGCCGGATGATGGGCCGGGATATCACCTAGCTTGTCGCCGCTCTGGCCGATGTAAACCAGGCGCAGCTCTGGCCGCAGCCGCTTGAGCTCGGCCGCGACGGCCAGCACCGGTGTGATATGGCCGCCTGAGCCGGCCCCTGTTAAGACAATGGTAGTCAATAGTTAGCCCTCCGCGGCAAGCTGTCATAGCCGCTGCGGCGGCCAGGCACTTCTCGCTCGCTGACCCGGGGCGCGCTATAGGCGGCGTACTGCGAGGCCTGGAAAGCCAGGCCGACAGCCGCCGCCGCGAAGACCACGCTGGTGCCGCCGTAGCTTATGAATGGCAAGGTGATGCCTTTCAGCGGCAATAGCCCGATCATAGCGCCGACATTAATAAAAGTCTGGACGCTCAACCAGGCTAAGCCGCCGATAACCAATAAACGGCTGAAATCATCCGTCAACCGCTCGGCGATCGTTTTTAATCGCGTGAAAAAGGCCATAAAAACAGCCAGTAAGATGACTGCGCCGACGAAACCGAACTTTTCAGCGTAGATGGCGAAGATAGAGTCGTTGGCGGCCTCTGGTAAATAGCCGTAGGCTTGCACGCTGCTGCCCAATCCCAGCCCTATCGTACCGCCCGAACCGACGGCAATCAGGGCCTGGCAGGCCTGGTAACCGCTGCTCTGGCAATTGGAGCCGGGATGTAGGAAACTGCTCAAGCGTTCCCGGCGATACGGCGTGGCTGAGATAGCCAATATCAACACCATCAGCACTGCCGCGCCAATCAAAGTAATCCGCCCCAGCGGCAAACCAGCGACATAGGCCATCGTACCCATAATCGCCACCATCACCCCGGCCGAACCCAGGTCGCTCTGCACGCCGACGACCACCACGCTAATCGCCAGCAAGGCTATAACCAACGGCTGCAAGGTCAGCTTGGCGCTGCGGATAGTTCCCTCCTTAATGCGTGCCGCCAGGAAACCGGCCATCCAGATCATAACGGCGAATTTCACCAACTCGACCGATTGGAAGGAGAAACTGCCCAGCCGTACCCAGCGGTGGGCCGGATAGGCCGGGTTGACCGGCAGGACCAAGGCCAGCAACGTAGCCAGGCCGGCAGCTACCAGTAACGGTTTGTAAGCTTGCTGCCACCACTTTAGCGGCACCCGGGCCGTGATAACGAAAGCTACCAGGCTGAGTCCGATAGCCACCAGTTGTTTGCCGACATAGTAATTGCCGCTGACATGGTGGGCCACGCTGAGAGCCGGACTGATGGCATAAACCACCACCAGGCCAATGGCCAGTAGGATGGCACACCAGATCAACAGCCAGTAATCCGGACGATGCTTGCGGCCCAGGTTCAGTTCCTGCAATAGCAGCTGCGAACGGCGCCGTGGTGCCATTACGGAAGGTCTCATGGCCTAGACCTGCCCGCTTATTAAGAAGATAATCAGTCCCAGCACGCTGGCCACCTGTCCCAGGATCCAGGAACGCATCGTCACCTTAGTTTCCGGCCAGCCAATGGCCTCGAAGTGATGGTGTATAGGCGACGACAAGAAGACTTTCTTGCCGTGCCTCAGCTTGCGCGAGGTGCGGTTAATAATGACCGAGCCGGTTTCCATGACATAGACAGCGCCGATAACTGGCAGCACGTAGATAGTATTGGTCTGCAGGGCGATGATCCCAAGCGCCGTGCCGAGCGCGAACGAACCGGTGTCGCCCATGAAGAAACGGGCCGGATAAATATTAAACCAGGTGTAGCTCAGCAAGCTGCCGACCACCGTTAGGCAGAAACCGGACAAGGCGAACTTGCGCTCCACGACAGCGATGATAGCGTAGGCCATAAACGAAGACGTCAGCAAGCCGCCGGCCAAACCGTCCAGGCCATCGGTAATATTTACCGATATGGCCGTGGCAATCACGACCAGCCAGAACAAGGCAATAACCAGCACGCCGATATGCAACTGGTGGAAAAACGGCAAATAGACTGAGGTCACGCCCAGCTTGGCGTAAAACCACCAGCCGCCAACCAGCAGGATGACACTGTACAGCCCGAATTTAGTCCGGGCCCGCATGCCAGCCACGCCCTCGCCGGTACTCCTGATATTCATAACGTCGTCAATCATGCCGATGGCGGCGGCGGCCAGCAGGCCGGCCAGCGGCAACCAGGTCTGGCCGCGGCTCAGGTTGCTAACCAGCGTCACCGTCGTAATAGACGCGACGAAAATCAAACCGGCCATGGTCGGAATATGCCGCTTATGCTTAGCGGCGTGCAGTTTTTGGTACACCGAGGCCGCCCCGCCCGACCAGGCGTCAGTACGCTGGCGCTTCCACCACTGGCGGCGATAGGCGACGGTGGTATAAACCGGCGTGATTAGCATGCTCAGCAAAAAGCTGTAAAAGCCGATTGATAAGATATGAATCAGGTTGTGGGTGGTAATGACGAGATGGAGGGTATTCATAGGTGTATTTTTATTTTTAATTATACCATTTTGTAAGCTATTATTGCCGTTTTGGCGTTACGTAGGAATTATCAATCAGCATGTGGGCCAAGTCGGCGAAAACCGGCTGACCGCCATACGACCCGGCATAGCCGGCCACGCCGGGCTGCATGTTGAAGACCACGATGACGTATTGCGGCTTATCGCCACCGACAAAGCCGACATAGGTGCCGTTGAACTTATCAGCGTAATAGGTCCCCCCGGGCGCGGCGATCTGGGCCGTACCGGTTTTGCCCCCCACGCTGTAATTAGGGCTGAAGTTCAGATAGGAGAAACCTTCCGCCAGGTGCTGTTGGACGACGTATTCCATCAGCGGCTGCATTTCCTGGCTGACCTTCGGCGATACGACGTTGCGCACCAGTACTTTCGGCTGGGTGGTCGTCGCCTGGCCATTGGCGCCGATGGTTTTATCGACCAAGTACGGCTTATAATACGTACCGCCGTTGAGGATGCTGGAGTCAGCTGCCGCTAATTGCAAAGCTGTCATCTGCAAGCCTTGCCCAAACGCTGTCTCGGCATAGGTCAGGTCGATACCGGCACCGTTGTCTTGCGGCTTAGGTACCAGCGCGTCGGCCTCGTAGCCCTGCTCGATGCCGGTTGTCTGGCCCAGCCGGAAATGCTTGGTCATATAGTCATACCAGGCATCACGGCCTTTGTTATTGATTTGGCCGCCACCCATTTGCATCAGCAGCCAAGTGGCGCCGGTGTTAAGTGACAAGTTCAACAGGCTGGCGATGGTTTGCTGGCGTGGTCCGCCGTCCTCTTCGATATCGGTAATATTAAAACCGTCAACGATCCAATGGGCCGGGTCATAGAAACTGGTATTGGGTTGAACTACGCCCTGGTCGAGGGCGGCGGCCGTCGTCATGATTTTCATGGTCGAACCCGGCTCGATGGCATTGGTGACGGCAGCGTTCTGGTAGACGCTAGGATCGGTGACGTTCTGGTAGTTAGCCGGATCGTAGGTCGGGTAGTTGGCCATGGCCTTAACCTGGCCGGTGTTGGGATCCATGATGACGGCGCTGAGGCCCTTGGATTTAGTTTTCTGGTACTGGTCTTGGAGAATTTTTTCCATTTGGGCCTGCATGGACAGGTCCAGCGTCAGCACCACGTCCTTTCCGTTGCTGGGTGGCGTCTCGATGTTGCCCTTGGTAGCGGCCAATGGTATGCCGCTGGCATCAGTAATGGCCTTGAGCTCGCCCGGCGCGCCTTGCAGCTGCTTACTCAAGGCTTGTTCAATACCATAACTGCCCTGGCCGTCATTATTAACGAAACCCAGCACCTGCGACGCCAGCGTGCCCTGCGGATAGGTCCGGTAATCCTGGCCCTGGGTACCGAGGCCAGGCACCTTGAGGGCCGTAATCTTAGCCTGCTGGGCCGCCGTCAGCTTCTTGCCGAGAATGACGTAGCGCGACTTCTTGGTTTTCATGAGCTGGGCGTAGCTGCCAGCATTACCGCCGACAATAGGCACGATCTTATCGGCTGTTTGGTCAGCGTTCTTGATGTAGGTCGGATCGGCATACAAAGTATAGAGCTGTTGGTTTAAAACAATTGGCAACACTTCATTACCCTCATGGGCCTCTATAATGCCTCGGTTAGCCGGAATCTGGTACTGCTTGAGCTGGTCGCTCAGGGCCGCCGCCCGGTAATGGCCGTAATCAATAACTTGGATATAAAACAGCCGCAGCCCGAAAACCAGCAGCACCACGATCAGCAGGCCGTACCAGATACGAACCCGTTTGACTGCTTGCGCGAAGTTGTTTGTGTTTGGCAAAGCCATAACTTCTTATATTATAAGCCGTCCGCGCCGGATCCCCAAGGCGCGGACACTAGTTTTGGACGGTAGCCGATGGCGCAACTGCCACCAGGTTCTTAGCCACGGCGCTGCCGCTGACCCGGCTGAGCGATTGCAAGCGGGCCGAACTGACTTGCAGGTCGTCATATTGGCTCTTCAGGCTGGACTGCTTCTGCTGCAGGGCGTTAATTTGGTAACCGTAGGCGTTTGTCTTAGTGACTTGCGTCAAATACAGCAAACCCAGCAAACAAGCCAACACGATGAGGGTGATGGTGTTGCTGACCGGGCCAAGCGTGCGGGTTTGGGCCCGGAAGCTGACCGAATTTTGGTTGCGGCCCTGAAAGCGGCTGCGATTCATGGCCAAGGAACTTGAGTATGTCATGTCTATCTTTTTGTTTTTATGTTTATTAGTTTTTTTCCCGCTCATTATGCCGAAACATAATGAGCGGGGCGCTACTTGCCTGTTAGATCACTTTGACGCGAATCTTGTAGGCGCGGGAGCTGCTTTTTACCGGGATTGGCATTAGCGTTCCCTTTCTTTTTTTATTTTCACTGCGGCGCGCAGTTTAGCACTGCGGGCGCGCGGATTAAGGACTAATTCGGGGGCACCTGGCGAGACCGGGCGTTTTGTCAGCAACCGGAGGTCGGCGTCGTAACGCTCACCGGCCGCTTCTTGCAAGGCCTGTTTGACCAGCCGGTCTTCCAAGCTGTGGAAGCTTATAACGGCTAGCCGTCCGCCGGGGGCCAGTAGCCGTATCCATAACGGTAGGCTGTGCTCCAGCAGGTTTAGCTCGTCATTGACGGCAATCCTTAGCGCCTGGAAAGTCCGGGTCGCCGGATGCGTCCGGCTGTGTCCGGGCCAGGCCCGGGCCGCGATGGCCGCCAATTGGCTGGTGCTATCGATCGGGCGGTTGGCCGCGATCAGGCTCGCGATCCGCTGGGCTTTGGGCTCTTCGCCGTAGCGCTTTAACATATCAGCCAGGGCTTTCTCGCTGTAGCCATTAACTATGGCGCCAGCAGTCAGTTCCTGGGACTGGTCCATACGCATATCCAGCGGACCGTCCAGATTAATGGCAAAGCCTCGTTGGCCGTCGTTAAGGTGCGGTGACGATACGCCGACATCCGCCAAAATAAGATCAAACTGTCGGTCTTCGCCGAGCAAGTCTTGGCTGGCACCTAAGAAATCCTGGTGCCGAACGCTGGCATTGCTGTCCGCGAAGTCCGTTAGCAGCGCGTCGACCGCGTTTTGGTCGCGATCAACCAGCACTGCTGGTGTGAGGCTTCCAGTCCGTGCCAATATCGCCGCCGCATGTCCGCCGTAACCGGCCGTCAGGTCGAGGTATGATTCCCCTGCCTGCGGAGCCAGGTACTGCAGAACTTCGTCGAGTAATACCGGTACGTGCTGTTGGTTTGTATTTTGGTGTTTGTTTTGGTGCATCTTGGCTTACGTTTTTGTTTCGCAAGGTCACCTATCCGGTAATCAACTTTTTTGTTTTGAAAAGTTTTTGTTTTTGTGGTGGTTCAGCTCATCGTATAAATACAATTTGCCAAACCAAGTTTGAGAGACTTATGTGTGAGGTGGAGTTTTGGGAGGTGTTTTTGAAAGGTACAAAGCACTTATTTTTAAGTGGTTTACTATCGATTTCCACTTGTTGACTACCGGATAGCTGACCTCGTATCTGAGGTTCTATCGTTACCAAATTGTTAATGTGCAGCAGCTGCGGCCGCCGGCGACATGACGCGCCAGTACTGCCCGCCGACACCGACCGCTACGACGTCGCGCTTGATAGCCGCGAAGTCCAGCAAATGCTGCTCGAGCGTAATTCGCCCTTGCTTGTCGTCGGGACGCATGTCAACCTTGCCCATCCTAAATTGGATATTAAGGTCGGCGATGCGCTCGTCTAGGACGTCGCCGCTCAAACGCGGTTCGACCAGGTTTTCCCAGACATCCTTGGGGTAAAGGTGCAGGTACTTGCCAAAGCCACGGGTGACGACTGCTCCGCTCGCGAACTTGTCTCGAAGTTCCGGCGGAATTGTCAGCCGACGCTTGTCATCAAGCTTACGTTCGAAGTAATCTACGGTTCCCATGGTGTCCCTTAAGCTACTAGTGGTTTTTTATTTTTGGAGCCGGTAAGTTATTTTTTATCTTACCATTTCTACCCACTCACATGAGTGTACTACCCACTATAACCCCCTGCAAGCCTAAAATGATAAAAAGTGGTGTTTCTCACACCACTTATCCACAGTTTATCCTCTGTAATGAGTTCGGACGCTATATACGTGGTATAAGGCCTGACTTCAACGCCTAGATGTTGCCTCTACTTAGTTTGTTCGCCAGGCCCAGGCACTGGAACAGCTACCATATCGCCGGGCTGTGGGTCATGACCCAATTGTTCGGTGAAGTCATTAACTCCATTACGCGGGTCATGACCAGGATCAACCTTTGAAGCTAAATTAAATGCTCCGGTCTCAGGTATTGAAACTAACTTGTCTTTAGCAGGATCAAGGCTGGCCTTAGTAGTGGGAATATCAGAAGATAAAGAGTAATCAGCTCCCCTTTCGATACGTTTGGCGACAAATGAAGCCGGGGCAAGAGCCACGATTGCTAAGGCGCCTGCTCCTATTCGACGAAGTTCAATCGGTGAAAGCTTGTGCAGATTCCCCAGTGTTGCTAAACGGCCGGCACTTTCTAGTACCCTTGCGCGGAGGGGGGTGGCATCTGAGGCTTTGAGTTCATTAGAAGTTTGTGATTGGGGGTTCATGGTTATATCTTATCATATTAGTTAATAATGGTCAAGATTAGTGGCGGCCGCTGCGTGATTGGGTACGCTGGGCAACGCTGTAGCTCATGTAATGAGGTGCCGACTCTTCCTTTTCGCGGCGGATCGGGTTATTCATTTCTTCGTTCTCGTTGGCCATGGCGAAGGCGGGCTGGCTCGGCAAGACAATCTTGGAATTAGGATGTTCCGGCAATTCCAACATGCCGAGGGTAATGGCGGCGGTCATCAGCAGCAGGCCGCCCTGCTGGGCTAGGCTGGACAACTGGTCGGTGGTAGTTTTGGTTTTTGTTTTAGAAGGCATCTACATAACTGTAGCAAACATTAGCGGTTTTGTCAAGGATATGCTATCAGTCTTATGGGTTGATTTCGACTGGTGTGCCGGTTTCAAGCTTGCAAAAGGTAATGCCCTGCTCTTTGAGAATCTGTTCCATCTTGTCATAGGTCTGCTCGCGGGCGGCGTCGCTCCAATGCCAATCATGGATAGGCAGCACGAACTTAGGCTTGAGCTGCAATGCCAGGTTGATCGCTCTGATGTTGCTGCCCCAAGGCGCCGTGACCGGCAATGCCAATACCGACTTTGTCTCGCTGAAACTATGGCTGTCGCCCGGGTCGCTCAAAACGTCCAGGTAGTGGATACCGATCTGTTGCGGTACCGGGAAGACCGGCTTAACATCTTCATGTGGCGAGTCGAAGAACGTGACACCAACCGGCGGTTGGTCGCTGGCCTTGATATTATCTTTGGCGAGGGCTGCAACGACTTCCGGAGTACTGGTTATGCGGGCGCCGGGAAATTTGGCCATCAACTGCTTAACGAACGACGGGCTGAAGTGGTCCGGATGGACGTGGGTGATAAAGATGTCGTCCAAGCGCTTGAGCCCGTCGAAATCAAAGACTGGCTCGCTCATGACGCCGGGGTCAAATATGGCCGTGCGGTCCGGTGTTTCCACCAATAGGCAGGAATGGACGAATTTAGTTATCTTCATAAGGGTATTGATCTCCTCTCTTTAACGGTGTTCGGGGTTAGCGAAGTCGAAACGGCAGCCGGCGTCCCACTCGGAACGCTGGTTGCCGTGGGCCGGGATGCCGCCGGCGTCCTTGAGCATTTGGGCCAGGTGCATTAGGTTCCAGGTCATGAAGGTGGTGTTGCGATTGGTGAAATCGTTGTCGAAGCCGTAGTGGCCGCCCTTGTCATCATCGTCGCCGTAGCTCGGGCCGGGGCCGACTTCGCCGATCCAGCCAGCGTCGGCCTGCGGCGGAATGACGTAGCCGAGGTGCTGCAAGCTGTACAGCACGTCCATGGCGCAGTGCTTGATACCGTCCTCGTTGCCGGTGATCAGGCAGCCGCCGACTTTGCCGTAGAAGGCATATTGGCCTTGCTTGTTGAGGATGCTGCTGCAGGCGTAGAGGCGCTCGATAATCTTCTTGGTCATGGAGCTGTTGTCGCCCAGCCAGATCGAGCCGGCCAGGATGAGGATATCGGCGTCCATGACGCGCTTGAAGATGGCCGGCCAGTCGTCCTTGTCCCAGCCGTGTTCGCGCATGTCAGGCCAGACACCGGTGGCGATGTCGGGATGGTCGATGGTACGGATCAGTTCGGTCTTGACGCCTTGTTTTTCCATGATGTCCTGGCTGACCTTGATTAGACGCTCGGTGTGACTTGGCTCCGGCGACTTGGTCAGCGTGCCATTGAAGATTATGGCCTTCAGGCCTGAAAAATCGTACTTTTTAGAGTCGTCCGCCATGTAGCTCACCTCCTCTTATATATCTAGTGTACTCTACTTGGACTATTTCTTTTTGCGGTCGTGATAGGAGAGTTGGCGGCGCATTTGGTCGAGGCGGATGATCTTGTCATCGAAGGCTTTGAGTAGGCTGGAATATTGCCAGTTGGGAGTCAGGATGTGGGCCAGCTTGCCCTGCTCTTCCAGGTACTCGGCTAGACTGAAGAAGTCGCCGTCGCCGCTGACAATTATGGCCTGCTGGTAGTTGTTGAGCTCCTTCATGGCGTAAAGGACCAGTTCGGCGTCGACATTGCCTTTGATGATGGGCTTGTCTTTGTCCTTGTCGCCAGAGCCGGGCTTGTCCTTATTCTGGGCGGCGGTTTTTTCGGCTTGCTCGTGCGAATTGGAGACGTCAACGGTAGGCTTGAGGACGACCAGGTAGCCGAGTTCGTGCATGTATTCGTAGAGCTGTTCGTTCTCGCTCATGTAGCCGATGAACATGTATGCCTGGCTGACGCCGTGTTTGTCGCGCAGGTATTGGCGGAATTTGCGCCAATCGAGCTTCCACCCCATGCGCTGGGTACCGAGGTTGAGGTTCTGGCTGTCCACGAAAGCGTAGGTGTTGGGCCGGTTAGCTTTGGCACTCATACCTCTAGTCTAGCATTGTGGAACGGGCGGGCATAGGTATTGGGCAGCTGTTAGTCAGCCTGAGCTACGCCATTGAAAGCTAAATCTATATTCCCAATCGCGGCTACGGTGCTATGCACGGCGTCACTATCCATAGAGATCTGTAATATATATTGCTGTACCGAATTATTCGCTAAACTACTGCCGGAGATACTTACTCCCCCATTAGCGGCTCCAGTGAGGAGGGACTGCAGGCTGAAACTTTGCGAGCTGCTACTACTCCCCTGGGGTGTCAAGAGTACGTACACTTTGCTCAGGTCCACATTATCGGGGTTAGTTGGCACGCTACTCACAAATAGCTTCAGGCTTAAGGGCGTGGTGCCGAAGTTCTTGAGATAGATAGTATTGCCGGTCGCTGGTTGGGCCGGACCGCCCGGAATGAGGCCGCTAAAGCCAAAGCCGCTGTGTGAATTGCCAAAAGTTACCCCGTCGGTACCGGTGCCGAGGCTGGCAACTGCCGTCTCGATAGTATTACCGGTTAGGACGTTCGGCTGGCTCTGCAGGAACGCGAACGTTACGCCGCCTACCAGAATAAGGATTGCCGCGACGATGCCTAAGGTGCGCCGCGTGGTTTTAAAAGTTTTAAATTTTTTCATGGCTGGTATACGCCTCCTGCTTAGATAGTGGAGACCATGATTACAGGCGGCCGGCCTATGGGTCAAATTTTTAGCCGTTTATTTAGCCGGGTTTAATAAGTAGTTAAGAAGCCTGGTGTTTCGTCACAATGGCTAAGATGTCGGCTCCGTAGGTTTCGACTTTGCGCGGGCCGAAGCCCGACAGACCCAATAATTGCTGGGTGGTAGCTGGCGACGTGGCGGCCACGGCGCTGAGGGCGGCATTGTGGGCGATCATGAAGGCTGGCACTTGGTCGGCCTGGGCCCGCTGAAAGCGCCAGGCTTTGAGCTTGGTGAACAGGGCTTCGTCAATTAGGGGTTTGGGCGGCGTTTTGGCGACAACTTCGTCGGCGATATCTTCGGTGTCGGCCGCCAAGGCCGTCGAGGCCTGCCGCAAGTCGTTGTCCAGCTCATGAATTTGCGGGTGCATAGTCAGGGCCATGGCATTGACGCCCCGCAGGTACAGGCCGGCCAAGCTGCGCACTCGGCTGAGAGCGACATAGCCCATGCCCGGCGTGAAGGCTCGGCTGAGGTCGATCTCGGCGGCGTCGAGGCTCATTCCCTGGCTCTTGTGGATAGTGATGGCCCAAGCCAGGCGCAGCGGTAGCTGGGTGATTTCGGAACGGACGCGGCCATCTTCGGTGAGGCTCCAGGTGTGCGGTTCGACGGTGATGACACGGCCGTCCAGTAGCTCGACGATTGGCGCGCTTCCCTTGAAATCTACCACCCGGCCGCGGCTGCCGTTAACGAAACCAGCGCCAAAATTATTGACCACGAACATGACCTCGGCGCCTGTTTTAAGTTCTAGGGTTTCTGGTGTCAGCAGGCCTTTGGAGAGCTGCTCGACCTTGGCCTTGCTGCCGCTGGTGAGACGGTGGAATTGCTTGGCTTCGCCGGGCAAGTCCGCTAGATGGCGCCGGTTGATGGCATCAACGTCGAGATTATGGGAATAGAGACGCGTCACGACGGCGTGTTCGCCAGGTTCTTGGTCCAGCCGCTCCCGTAGCATGTGGTCGTGGGTCTCGTCGGTTTCGCCGCGGCGCATGGCTTCCAGCAAACTTAGTAAGGCGTCATTCCCCTGCTGGCGGTGTTGCTCAGTCAGGTAGCAAATCCGCGGATCAAGCTCGGCCCAGGCGTTGGAAAGATGGATAAAATCGAAGGGCGCATTGCCCGGGCTGATCGGCGGCAATTGGAATAAGTCGCCCACCAAGACGACCTGTAGGCCGCCGAACGGTGCCTCATTGCCGCGCAGCAATTTGGCCAGCTGGTTGACCATGTCCAGGCGCTGGCCGTGCAGCATGGAGGCCTCGTCGATCACCAGGACATCGGTGCCATTGTAACGTTTAATTAAGCGCTCGCTGCCACCCAGACGGCGCAAATCTTCCGGCGATAAGGCATCCAGGATGCCCAAACCAGACCAGGAATGAATGGTGCTACCGCCGATGTGGCTGGCGGCGATGCCGGTACTGGCCGTGACTGCTATCCGCCGACCTGTCCGTTCGGCGCGTTTAATGAACTGGTTCAGGACATAGGTCTTACCCGCCCCGGGCGCGCCCGTCAAAAAGACGTTCACCCCATCCATCATTACCGCTAACGCTTGCTTCTGCCGCATAGACTCCGATTGTAGCAGAAGTCAGTCGATTATGGGTGCAGCCAGCCAATGAGCAGGCCCATGGCCAGGATCGATAGCAAGCGGTTGCCCAGCGAAATCGCCGTTAGCTTGCTGGGCCGCTGGTCGAGCACGTTATGAATGTATATATTGGTAGCCACTGCAAGCCAAATAATAAGTGAGGTTGTCACCGCTGACAGCAACCATGACATGTCGTAGAATGTGTGGTACAACGACGTTACGTAGGCCACGATATAAGAAGTAATCAGGGCGCCGACGAAGACCAGCGGCATAACCTGGCGCATCTCCTTCTGGAATCGTTTATCGTCGATTTTGGCTAGCTTTTTCCACTCCTTACCGTACATACTATCGGCGTAGTAGACCATGCCAATTACCATGCTCGCTACACCACCGAGTAAAACGCCCCAAAAGTTAATATCGACGCTCATCACACAACTCCTCGATTAGTTATATTCGGAGTATACCCCCTGCCCCCGCAAAACTCCAGATTCTTTAATTAAAAATTAAGAACGTCAGCACTGTGACGACGGCTGTGACGACCGTTCCCCAGGTCATGTCGACGTAAGTGACTGCGGCCGGCCAGCGCTTCAGCGTCGCCTGGTTGGTTAAATCATAAGTGGCGTACATCAGCAGACCAAGCAGCGCGCCATGCCCCAGCGCGTAGCTGAACGAAGCCTGTACTAAGGCAGGATCCAGTGCGAAAATAACAATTCCAGCTATATATAAGAGATAAAACACCACAGCCGGACCGAAGCGCGGTTTGGTAGCCAGCAAACTGCCCAGCTGCGCCTTGTAAAACTCGTTAGCCACGAACTTGATCCAGACCGCGTCAAAGGCCAGGAACAAGCCCCCCGCCACCAGATAATGCTCGACGAATTTCATAATCTAATCATATCAGACGCTCTAAGACTCTCGCCGATAGGCGATATGTTCCCACGATGGAGTGGGCGTCAGCTCCAAGACGGTTCGCTCCGCGTCCACTTGCACATAAGTAAAGACGCCAGCCTTGGGATCAAAGTCAACATCCAATTCTCCATCAAGCAGCTTTTGATCGAGCACGGCCTCCCTAAAAATCAGCCGTTTCATCCAATACGCAAACGAACTGAACATAGTACTGCCGCCTCTTAAAACATCCTGATTTTCTTCAAGATGTTCTGCAAGTGCAGATGGTGGATCGGCGATCTCTTGGTTAGTCAGCACGCATACTAAATCATCCAGCTCATCTTCCTCTAATGTTGAGTCGATGAATTTCAGCTTTTTAGCGGCATATTCTATCCGCTGCTTGAAATCGTCTTCATTAAAGCTCACTGCGTTCTCGCCGGCAAAGAACTCAATCTCTTCCCCAGAATAATACAGGTATTTCTTTTCCATATTTTAATATTACAGCAGTCTTTATTGATTTAGCAAGTTTAGTATGCGCGTATCAATAATACGGCGTTCAAAATGATGATGCCGGCCACTGCTATAAGAGCGCCGGCACGTTTGACAAGACCTAATTTTTCACCATCTACTTCTATAGTACCGCTCTTAAACTCCTCTACATCACGTTGCCAAACTGCATATGGGCCGAAATCGGGACTTTCAAACAGCGCCACATAGGCCACTTTTGGTTGTCCGATAATGTGTCCCTCTGGCCCTCTTTCAATATCTCTACCGATATACAATGTAAGATATTCTCCGCCTTCAACATGCTGGTAGACGCCAGGTTCTACGCCATGCTCAAGCAGTTTTTCTGAATCAACAATCCACTCTTTAGGCGGCAAACTAATGAATTCATGCTTCTCGTTCATATCATGAATACTGTAATTTAGTAATTATCTCTGTGATCGATATGCGGGTTTGTTCGGTGGTGTCGCGGGAGCGGACGGTAACGGTGTCGTCGGTGAGGGTGTCGAAGTCGACGGTGACGCAGTACGGGGTGCCGATTTCATCCTGGCGGCGGTAACGTTTGCCAATGTTGCCGTTGTCGTCCCACATGACGGCGCCGAACTCTTGCTTGAGCATCTTGTAGACTTCCCTGGCCTTGTCGACCAGCTCCGGCTTGTTCTTGAGCAACGGGCTGACAGCGACTTTGACTGGAGCCAGGCGGACTGGCAGCTTGAGGTAGGCGCGCTTTTCGCCGTTGACTTCGTCCTCTGTGTAGGCGGCTGACAGGACGGCCATGATGGCGCGCTCCAAGCCGAAGCTGGGCTCGATGACGTGCGGTACATATGGCGCGGCGCCGTCCTTGGGCCGGTATTCCATGCTCTTGCCGGAGGCTTTTTGGATGTTCATCAGGTCAAAGTCGGTGCGGTAGGCCAAGCCTAATAATTCTTCGCGGCCGATCGGAAAGTCGAACTCGAAGTCGATGGTGCGTTTGCTGTAGTGGGCGCGTTCGGCGTCGGGGACTTCTAGCTGGTGGATCTTGTCGTCAGGTAAGCCAAGTTCTTTTAAGAAAGCTTCGATGTCCGTCACCCATTTCTCAAACTCCTTTTCCCATTGGTCTGGATGAATAAAATACTCGATCTCCATCTGTTCGAACTCGCGGGAACGAAAGACGAAGTCGCGCGGGCTGATCTCGTTGCGGAAGGCCTTACCCTGCTGGGCGATGCCGAACGGCACATCCGGGTAGAAACTGTCGACGACGTTCTTGTAGTTGGTAAAGATGCCTTGGGCGGTCTCCGGCCGGAGGTAACTAACAGAGCTTTCGTCCTGGACCGGCCCAACATTGGTCTTGAACATCATGTTGAACTGGCGTGGTTCACCGAAGGTATCTTTCTGGCCACAGCTTGGGCATTTGCCGGTGTTGATCTTGTCGGCGCGAAAGCGGTTGCGGCAATTGGAACATTCCACTAGCGGGTCGGTGAAGGTGTCGACGTGGCCGCTGGCATGCCAGACTTTTTGATTCATTAGGATTGCAGCATCGACACCGAGCATGTCATCGCGGTCATCGACAAAGGTCTTCCACCACAGTTGCATGATGTTGCGCTTGAGAGCCACGCCCAGCGGGCCGTAGTCCCAGGTGCCGGCCAGGCCGCCGTAGACTTCGCTGCCCTGGTAAATAAAGCCGCGGCGCTTGCACAAGCTGACTATGGTTTCTAGGGATACATTGTTCATCTTAGCTAAATTATAACTGCATGATGGGCTGTCGTACAATTTTACTTGCTCATCATGCGTCTATCTTCGGCCTCACCTAGTACCACCAAACCCCAAAGCGTAATAAGGATTATCGTGCCGAGCTGCTCTTCCCTGTGTATAGTATCGTCAATAAACCATTGTTCTCCCTCATAAGCTGAGCTAGCCAGAACGGTCTTGGCGGTTGGCAGCAAACGCTCCGAAGAATGATCGGCATGATGAGGCAGCGGCTGGTCTGCATAGCCAAAGGCCTTCTCGCACACTGGCGGCGGTACAGCCTTCACTACTGTCTCACCCAAGTGAGCCGCACAGTTTTTTGCCTTATTGAGGGCAGCAATGTCATACTGGGCATCTTCTTTACCGAAAGCATGACCCATAAACAAGCCGAGTGACCCGATAGTTAATCCGGTTGCCAGCCTGATTGTTTGGCGCTGTAACGTATTCATAACTCTGTAGAAGTGTATACAGTAACATTTTATAGAAACTTAATCAATATCCTAGGTGCGGATGTAAGAAGTTAGCATAGTGCGGACGAGCGGGGTTAGGTCGGGGAGGAGCGCTGTGAGGCCCTGAACCTGGCTGAGGGTTTGGGGTTGGTGGTGGCTGAAGAGGAGGCGCAGGGTTTTGATATGGTCGGCCGTGAAATGGCCGCTGGCGTGGGGGGTGAAGGTCATGGCCTCGAAGTCGAAGTTGTAGTTCTCATCAGTTTTTAACTTGGCACCGGCAGTGTCGGTGTGAAGGTTCGGACTATGCCCACTCAGGTGCAAGAGAGTGGACTCAAACCAGAGGCGTACGAGGTCGGTTTGGATCTGCGGGTCGTCTAGCGCCTGGAAAGCCCGTCGCATCAGCTCGAAATAGTCCGGCTCAGGCTGGTCCTCGGTGGCGCGGTTGAGTTGTTTAATTAAATCGTAACCTAATTGGACGCGTGTGATGTCCTTGACGATGCTGTCGTAATATTTGTCTAGTCGGCTGGAAACCAGCGTGCCGATTTCGCCCCTGCCCTGTAAGTAGGTGATGTCGCTGACGCTGAATAGCTCGATGCCGCCGGCCAGCTTGGACTTGGGTTTGCGCACGCCGCGGGCCATCAGCCGCAGTTTGCCCTGCTCCGGTGTTAGCAACGTGATGATGCGGTCGGCCTCGCCATAGTTGGTGCGGCTAAGGATGATGCCTTGGGTCTGGAGCTGTTTCACGCCGGTACGGATAGTTGGCCGCGGGTGGCTGTTAGCAACTGGTCTAAAGTTGTACGCGGTTTGTAGAGGTAATCGGTGACGCCTAGCTCCCGTTCTAAGAGTTGGCGGCTGTTGGCGAATTCGCCGGGCGGGACTTGGCTGTGGATTAGTACCGGAATGGCCTGCCACTCCAGGTAGGAACGGAACTCGTAGAGGAACTCGATGCCGGAGTGCTCGACTAGTTGGAGTTCCAGGATAACAAGGTCGGGTTTAGCGTGGTCGGCTGCCGTGATGGCGGCTTGGGCGGTGGCTTTGGTGACTACGTCGTGTTTGTCGGCAGCTAAGACAGCGGCATAGATTTCGGCCAGCACTTTGTCGGGTTCGATGAGGAGGATATTTGCCATGGTTTAGACCAATTGGAGTTGGTGGTTCGGTTGCAGGACGGTGCCCAGGCCGTACAGGCGGTGGTGGCGTGAGGCCGTCAGGTGGAGGCGCATGGCCCGCAGGATGGTGTCGGCCACGAAGATACCCGCCCCGCTGCCTGGCGTCAGGCTCATCAGCGGCTGGCGACTGTGGCGCTGCAAGGCCCGGCCGCGTTGCAAGGCGTTATTGCTCAGTTGCTTGGTGTCCGCATACAGTCCCGCCACGATGCCGTAACGGCTGCGGTGGGTGGCTAGCTGTAGCTTGAGCTGGGGCTTTTCTTGGGCTGGCAAGGCCTCGATCAGGGCCGCGCCGAGGCTGGCCAGGGCTGCCTGCAAGCCTTGGCGGTGGGCCAGCACCGGGCCAAACTTGCCAGCAATGTTTAACTCCAGGGCCACACCGTAGGTTTTGGCCAAGGCGTCCAGCTGCTGGCCGGTGTCATATAGTACCGAGGAGACTGAGACAGCTTCGATCGCCAGGTCGCCCGGCTCCAGGGCCAGGCGAATGCCCATGACGTAATTATCTAATAAGTTCAGGGCCGAACCAGCCGTCGCCTGGATGGTTTTCAAGCCCAGCGTCCCGGCCAGTTGGGCCTGCTCGGCCTGGCGGCTGATCTGCAGTAACGGTAACTTCAGTTCTTCGGCCACGCTGAGCAATAGCTGCTGCGACAAAACCAGCGGTCCGCTCCCATTATTACCCATAACCTGATTATAACACTAGGGAGAGAAGCTGAAATTGGGCAGGACGTTGTTGTTAAAGTCTGCCAGGTAGGTCGTGCCCTGGGTGGATATTTCCAAGGTCGAGGAACGCAGCGGCAGGACTACCATGGTGGTGGTCGGGCCTTGATTAGATAGTTGACCGGATACTTCGATACCGACTACCTTTGGTAACTTGGGCAAAGCGTAGGCGCTAATGGTAACTTTGCCGTTTTTTTGCTGGCTACTGAAGTTTTGGATGGCCTGTGTGTAGGCCTGGCTCAGCACTTGCACCCGCAGAGCGAAGACCGAACCTTGGGCGGAGATGGCTGGCACGATGCCGGGCGCGAAATAACCATCTATCTGGGCATTACCATTACCGGTTGAGTCGATATAGGCGCTCCAGGTTTTCGGGTAGCTGATCAACAGGCTACCGAAGGCTTCCGGCCCTTGGTAGGTGGTCAGCGGCTGTTTGGCCTCTTCGGCAAAGCGGGCTTGGTCTGCGCTGGTTTGCTGGGTTTTAGCGGCCGTCACGGCGACGGCGACCTTGGCGTCAGTATGATTCTTATAATCTTGCCGGCTATTGAAGGCCCAGCCGCCAAAGCCGGCCGCGCCGATGAGGAGCAGTATGACCAGGACCAGGGAAATGCCTACGCCGCTAACCGCGCCATTTTGGTTATGCTTCATTACCTGTCAATGGTAACCCAGATGCGGGCGCCTGGCAATATCCCGGCGCTCAGCGATATTTGTATAGGTAGACGTTTTGCTTCTCGGCTTGTAGGCGCCGGCCCTGTATGGCGAACGCGAAACTGACCAGGTTGACGGGCATGTGGGGATAGAGCATAATTTTTTTATCCAATTTGGCCATGTGTTTTGGTAATAAAAACACGAAGATAGCCGCGGCCGGCGGCCAGTCCCGGCGCCAGAAGTCACCCCATATAATCTTCACTTGTCGGCGGTAGCGGCGGGTACGTAGCCAGGCCACCAGCGCCATGATCGGATTCAGTTCGTAACCGACCGCCTTATAACCTTGCCTGGCGGCCGCGATCAGGATTTTGCCATCGCCGCAGCCTAGTTCCAGCAAGGTTTCGCCTGGTTTCAAACCAGCTAATTCCAAAGCTGTCTTGACCTGCGGCGTCAATGTCGGCAGGTAGGGCGCGCCGGCCAGCAAAACTCCGGCGAAACAGGCCATAACTAGCCCGATGATAAATAGAAGCCAGGTCATAGGCCAGGTTTGGTCTTGGCCTGGAGCTCGGTAATTTTGGTCTGGGCCGTCTTGAGATAGGCTTCCAGCTGGCGGACCAGCGCCATGCCCTGCTGGTAGTAACGGATGGCGTCATCGACGTCGAGGTCGTCGCGTTGCAACTCGGCCAGGATATGGTCCAGCTCAGCCTGCAGTTCGGCATAGCTAGGCGCTGGTTTTTTAGCGGCTGGCATAGTTATCGGCCTCTCACTTTATTAACGGTATTAACGGTGGCCCTGAAGCCGCCATCGCTAACCTGTACATCCACTATAGCACCGCTATCGAGAGCTCGGATACTGCGGACCGGCTGCTGGGCGGCTCGGACGATGGCGTAGCCGCGGCGCAGGATAGCTGCCGGGTCGACGGCCGCCAGCAGCTGGCTTTGGTTACGAAGTTTTTCCAGGGCCCGCTGCAGGCTGTGCGCTAGTCCCTGCTCCAGGCTGCCGGCCTGGTGCCCTAAACGCTGACTGGCCGTTTGCAGCTGGTGATTGCCAGTCTGCCGCAAGTGTAAAACAGCCGTTTTGAGAGCTGCCCTGACGTGAGCCCGGTCTGGCACTAACAGCTCGGCGGCGTTGCTGGGCGTGCTGGCCCGGCGGTCGGCCGCCAGCTCGGCCAGCGACCAATCGACTTCGTGGCCGATCGCCACCAGTGTCGGCACGCGGCTGGCCGCCACGGCCCGCGTCACCTGCTCGGTACTGAAGGCGGCCAGGTCTTCGGCGCTGCCACCGCCCCTTATGAGGATGATAATGTCCGGCGTCTCGGCTTCGGCGTTAAACCGCTCCAAGGCCGCTGTGATTTGGCCTGGCGCCGCTTCGCCCTGCACCTGGACGTCGATCAACTGGATGTCCAGACCGCGCCAACGGGCCTCGAGGACTTTGATGAAATCGGCGTAGGCCGCCGACTGCTTGGAAGTAACCAGGCCGATCCGTCTGGGCGGGTATGGCAGCAGGCGCTTGCGCCCCTCGTCGAACAAGCCCTCGGTCGCCAACTTGGCCTGCAGCAACTGGGCGGCCTTCTTAATGCTGCCCTCGCCGGCCGGCCGCATATCCAAGACTGTCACGCTGAAGCCATACAGTTGGTGCAGCCGCGGCTGGCCGCGGACCCGCAGCAGCATGCCATCTTCCAGGGGTCCCGGCAGATTATAGACCGTGCCGAAAAATTTGACGCTGGCCTGTTCGTCCTTCAAGTCGAAATACACCCACTTGTTCTTACTGATCCGGAAGTTAGCCAGCTCGCCGGTGATAATAACGTTCGGAAAGACATATTCCAGCGTTTGGTTCAGCAACGCCACGAAGTCACTGACGCTCAAGTCCAGCTCCGCCGGGAGATTATCAGGTGGCACGGGTCTTCCCCGGCGACGGTGTTCCGGCCTTCAGGGCTTTCTCATACAAGTAATAGCCCGGCAGCAGCTGCAAAATACTATTCAGGATACGATACATTACCGTAACCGGCAGGCTGAGGCCAGGTGGCACCCCGGTAGCGGCCAGCACGGTGGTCATTAAGGCCTCATAAATACCGACCCCGCCGGGCATAACCGATATTAAGCCGGCAAAATTAGCTATGCCATAGGCCAGAATTACCGCACCGACATTAACGAACTTGCCGAAGGCTATGTAAATCGCATACAACGCGAACAGCTCGGTCAGGTCAGCAATAAAGGCATACACGAATGGCAGCTTTAATTGCGCATAACTGCGCTGGATCTCGCGGTAACTGTCATGGAAGTCATCAAACAGATCACGCGCCCGCTTAATGTTAATTGTTTCCGGATACCTGGGCCGCACTACTTGGATAACCCGGTTGATCAGCTTGGTGGCACCCGTAAAAAAAGTATTAATCCGGTCGCGGCTGCCCACGATATAACCAAATAGCGCGGTACCGACCAGCAGCAAGGTCGAGAGCGAACTGGCCACTAAGATGACCAGTCCGTTCACCCGCCCCATTACCGCCAAGCAGAACAAGCCGAAGACCAACACTAACTCAAACGACAAGAAATAGAGCGCGATCTTCATGATGTGCACCAACGTCGCCTTGCCGCTGCTGATTTCTTTGCCCTTGCGCAGCCGCAAGGTGAAGTACGAGATACCGCTGACCCCGCCGCTCGGAAACACGTGGTTGACGAAGTTCAGCTCTACCGACGCGCGGTACAGGAACCGATAGGAAACATCGTTACCGACGATAGCGAACAGGCGGCGATAGAGACGAGCCTGGGCGTCATAATTCAGCGCCTCGGCCGGAATCAGCAACAACAATGCCCAGGCATGGACATGCTTAAGATTGCCGACAGTATCACCAATCTGCTTATGGACGGAGAAAACCAGGATGGCCAGCGCCGCCAGCGTCATAATATTCAATATCAGTTTCCAGCGCCGCCGCAACCAATGCATGTCACTCATTGTCCCTATTATAACTGACGGGTTACACTAGAAAGATGCAGAGTTTATTAATCTTGGGGCGGCAGCCAGCGCTCGGCCTGGCCGAGGTGGAGAGTTTGTACGGCGGCGGCAAATTGCAGCCGGTTGGCGACAAGGCGGTTATTGTTGATGTCGACCCCTGTTTATTAGCCTTTAACCGGCTGGGCGGCAGCCTTAAGTTTTGCAAGATCCTGACGACGCTTGACACGGTTAGCTGGCCGGAAATCGAGAAGTTTTTAATAAAAGTCTCGCCTGGGCAATCCGAGACCATGCCGGAAGGCAAAATGACGCTCGGCCTCAGCCTATACGGCTTCCACGAGCAGCCCAAGCGCATCGAAGCCACCGGACTGAGCCTCAAAAAAGCCATCCGCAAGACCGGCCGTCCCGTCCGTCTGGTACCTAACAAAACCGAGGAAATCAGCAGCGCCCAAAGCCTGCACAACAAATTGACCGAGCCAAATGGTTGGGAGCTGGTTTTTGTCAAAGACGGCGGCAAAACCATCGTCGCCCAATCCGTCAAAGTCCAGGATATCGAGTCCTACACCACGCGCGACCGCGGCCGGCCCAAACGCGACGCCAAGGTCGGTATGCTGCCGCCCAAGCTGGCCCAAATCATCGTCAACCTGGCCGTTGGCGAACTACCGGAGGACAAGCTGGAATCCATCTGCGACATTCCGGCTGGCCAACCCATCCCAACCCCGCTGCTTGATAAAACCGTAATTGACCCGTTCTGCGGCACCGGTGTTATTCTCCAGGAGGCTTTACTGATGGGCTACCGCGTCACCGGCACTGACCTTGAGCCGCGAATGGTCGATTATACGCTTGAAAATATCGCCTGGCTAGGCAGCCACTTCCCTGTTAATGGCAAAGATTCCCCCGTAAAAGCGGCCGACGCCACCGTTCACCAGTGGCAGGCTGAATTTGACTTCGTGGCCAGCGAAACCTACTTGGGACGGCCGTTCACTAGCCGACCATCTCCCGAGCTGCTGGCGCAGACCATGGCCGACTGCAACTTAATTATTAAAAAATTTTTGCGCAATATTCGTGAGCAAATCAAGCCTGGCGCGCGGTTATGCTTAGCCGTACCGGCCTGGCAAACTGGGCCCGGCCAGTTTAAGCATCTATCCCTGGTTGACCAGATTGGCGATTTGGGCTATAATCGAATCAGTTTTGAGCATGTTCGGGACGAGGCTTTAATCTACTATCGCAGTAATCAAACCACCGCCCGGCAGCTGCTCGTAATAACAAGGAAGTAACAGTACACCTATGTCGCACGTCAAAGCCGGCGGTACAGCCAAAAACGTTCATGACAGCCCGGGGCAACGCCTCGGCGTTAAGCTGTTTGGCGGCCAAAAGGTCAAAGTCGGCCAGGTTATCGTCCGACAAGTCGGTATGAGCAAGCGCGGCGGCGTCGGCACTTCAGTCAGCCGCAACTTCACCATCCATGCCGCCCGCGACGGCATTGTCAATTATAAACAGCGCAAAGTCCGCCTCTTCAGCGGCCGTTCCGTCTCCCGCACCGAAGTTACTGTCGAATAAATTTAATTGGCGAGGCGGCGGCGGATGGCTTCCACCACGTCGGCGATCACAACCTGGGATTTGACGAGGTAGTCGTCAACGCCGAGAGCTTTGGCACGCTCCTGGTCGCTGGGTTGGCTAAGGGCGGTAAGCATTATAATCTTGAGGTTAGCCGTCTCTGGCGTGTTGCGCAGGATGTCCAGCACGTCGAAACCGCTGACCTTGGGCATCATGACGTCCAGGATCACCAGGTCCGGGTGGTAGCTGAGGGTGGTGGCCAAGGCGTCTTCGCCATTCTTAACGCGGCGGATGTCAAAGCCTTCGGCTTGCAGGCGGCCAACATAGACATTGGCCAGGGCGTCATCGTCCTCGACTAGTAATAAACGTTTGGGCTGCCCAGCGGCTGGAGCGGGGTTATCGGGCGCGGCTGGGGCGGCTGTTTCGGTCGGTTCCATACTGCTCATGTTATCGTAGGCACGCTAAAATGGCAACCTACTTAAGAAGGGCTCCGATAAAGCCTGCGAACATCGGGTGGGGGCGGTTGGGCCGGCTTTTGAATTCCGGATGGAACTGGCTGGCCAGCAGGAACGGATGATCCACGCCTTCGATGACTTCGACCAGGTTATTATCAGGGTTGATACCAGTGGCGCGGATGCCCCAACTCTCATAGCGGTCGCGGTAGGCGTTATTGCACTCGCCGCGGTGACGATGGCGTTCGACGATCTTGTCCGTGCCATAGACTTTGGCCGCCAGGCTGCCCTTCGCGAGTCGGCAATCATAGTCGCCGAGGCGCATGGTGCCGCCAGTCATGTGCTTGCCCGCCTGATCAGCCATGGTCGTAATCACTAGGTCCGGGCTACCGGGGTCAAGTTCAAAAGTGGTTGCCTGCTCGACGCCGGCGTTGCGAGCCGCCGCGATAACCGCCACTTGCAAGCCTAAGCAAAGCCCCAGATACGGGAGTTTGTGCTGGAGGGCGTATTGGGCAGCCTTAATCTTGCCCTCCAGGCTGCGCTGGCCGAAGCCGCCGGGCACGACGATGCCGTCATAGGCTTTGAGTTCGCTGGCAATATCCGGTCCGTTAGCGTCAAACTTGGAGGCGTCAATCCAATCAATCTCGACATTGCAGCCGTTGTGCCAGGCCGCCGACTTGAGCGCCTCGAACACCGACATGTAAGTATCGGTATTGTCCATGTACTTAGCGACGAAACCGACCCGCACGGTGCGGTCATACTTAGTTTTGGCCAGCTTAACGGTAGCACGCCAGTCCTTGAGGTCCGGCCGCTTGGCCTTCAAGCCCAGGTGCTTGACCAGCACGTCGCCGATGCCGCTGTCTTCGAGAGTGAGCGGAACTTCATAAATACTTTCGGCGTTTGGCAAGGAGGCGATGGCCTCTTCGGGCACGCCAGCAAACAGGCTGAGTTTGGTGATGGCCGATTGGCTGACCGGGTGCTGAGCCCGGGCCACCAGGATGTCCGGCGCGATGCCCAGGCCGCGCAGCTCGCGGACCGAATTCTGGGCCGGTTTGGTCTTGGTCTCGTTGCTGGCCAGCAGGAATGGCAGGTAGACAACGTGGACGTAGGCGCAGTTCTCCAGGCCGACTTTGACTCCCAGTTCGCGGATAGCTTCCACGAAAGATAACGATTCATAATCGCCGACCGTGCCGCCAATCTCGACGATATGCACGTCGAAGCCTTCGCCGGCCTTCTGGATCCAGTCCTGGATGGCGCCGGTGACATGCGGAATGATCTGGACGTCGTCGCCCTCGAACTTGCCGGCCCGTTCGTCTTGGATCAGCTTGAGCAGCACGCGGCCGCTCATCAGGCTGCTGCGGCTGGTCATTTCTTCGTCAACAAACCGTTCATAGTGACCAAGATCGAGGTCGGTCTCGGCACCGTCGCGGGTGACGAAACATTCGCCGTGCTCGCGCGGGTTGAGCAGGCCGGCGTCGACATTCAGGTATGGGTCGCACTTCTGGAGATTGACCCGCAAGCCGCGGGCCTTGAGGAGGTTGCCGAGCGAAGCGGCCGTAATACCCTTTCCTAATCCGGAAAGGACGCCACCCGTTACAAACACATACTTAGTCGCCTTAGCCACGACTTACTCCTCACTTAACTGCTCTATGCTACGCTATTTCTATCTGTTTGGCAAGAAAAAGCTTTAGCTTGAAGAGGGTCTTTTTTGTTTTTTAGCCATAGCTATGGCATTTCTTATGCTGATATCATGAGACCTGCCCCAAGGCGTATGATTAGCTTGTTCTATCGTTTTGGCTGGAATCGCAGCCGGTTCGCCGGTGACGGCGGTAGCTTCTCCCCTATCGGTGGGAACCATATAACTCTCAAGCTGAAGCGTGCCTAGCGCGGTAATAATAACGGGAGACTTTACTCCCGCGGTTTGGCTTTCATGATCTGGTAATTCCGGTCTGATATCTGCTTCCATAATATTAACTATACCCGTCTGCGCATCCGTAGGCTGTTATAAATCTCACACTTTAGGATCTTACTGAAGTTCGCGTTATGACTGGTTGTCACGATACCTTGTGTACATCAATTCAAAGCCGCCCAGGACAGTCGCGCTTACAGTAGCTAAGCATGGATTTAATGCGCCGCCAGGTAGGCTTGGGCGGCCTGGAGCTGGCTGTCTGTACCGGCAGCTTGGTCGGCGGCAGAAACCTTAACAGTCTGGTCGGGAGTAATGCCACGGTGGTTGATGTTTTGGCCATTTGGCCGGTACCAGCTGGCGACAGTGACTTTGAGCTCGTCGGCCGGGCATTGTTGCGAGACAGGCGTGCCATCCGAACCGCCGCTGTCTTGGGCTTGGCCGGTGATGCAAATGATCTGTTGGACAACGCCTTTGCCATAACTCTTCTGGCCAATTAGGTAGGCGATCTTGTTGTCATGCAGGGCGCCGGCCGTGATCTCGCTGGCGCTGGCGCTGCCGGCATTGATCAATACTACCGTCGGGATACCGTTTAGCTCGTCGTTGCCCTGGGCGTTGTAAGTCTGGATGACGGTATCGCCGCGTTTCTCGTCGAGGACTTTCTGGCCGGACGGTAGCCACAGGCTGGACACATGGACAGCGGCGTCTAATAAGCCGCCTGGATTGTCGCGCAAGTCGAGAATGACACCTTTGACGCTGGCTTGCTTGAACTGGTCAGCAGCCTTCTGCGACAGGTTGGTGGTGTCATCGGCGAAAGTGCTGATTTGCATGTAGCCGATATTGCCAGGCAGTATTTTGGTGGTAACGCTCGGCAAGGTGATGTTGTCGCGGGTAATGGCCAGGCTGAGAGCTTGGGCCTTATTGCGGACGATCTGCAACGTGACGATTGTGCCCTTCGGCCCGCGGATCTTGTTGACGGCATCGTCGACCGACAGTCCGGTCGTGCTAGTGCCGTTAATGCTGGCGATCAGGTCTTTGGCTTGGATACCGGCCTTGGCGGCTGGCAGCCCGGCAATTGGCGCGATAACCTCCAGGTTGCCGTCACTATCCTGTCCCAGCTGGGCACCGATACCGCTGAAAGAATTGTTCAGCTGGTCATTAAATGACTTGGCCTCTTTGGCCGTGAAATACTCGGTGTACGGGTCTTTGGTGGCCTGTGCCAAGCCGTGTTTCAGGCCGTCCAGCAGCTGGCCTTGGGTAAGTTGGCCGTCATAATTATTTTTTAATGATTGGTACACCTTATTAACCGTCGAATAATCAAGGTTAGCCGGCAGCCCGGTCGCTATCGGCTTAGTCTGGTGCCAAGTTAATTGGCGCCCTAGCCAGCCATTGCCCAGCCCCAAACCGACCAAAAAAATAACCAATAATACAATTAGCTTGGTGACTCCCTGTAGCCATGCCTGGCGGCCAGCCGGCCGTTTAATGCCATCGAGTTTTCGTTTTAAACCCATTGGCCTACATTATAGCAGCCTTGGACGACAACACTTGCTTCATTCGCATGGGATTTAAGGTGATAGACAGCGTATATCACATGTATATACTTTATATATCACTTTAATCAGGGTACGGAAAGTTGGCATCCGCCAGTCCGCGCAAGGCTTTAGAAATGGATGAAATATAACGAGCCGGGCGTGATGGTGGCCGTGGAGTAGCGGCCGTCTAGGTTAACGTTGTACTGGCTGATGTTGATGGTACCGTTGCCATTGACGCTCTCGACGTACATGGCGTGGCCAAAGGCGCCAGCCAGGCTGATAGCGACGTCGCCGGCTTGCGGGTTGTGGTCGACCGGGATGCCGGCTGATTGGGCGTCGGCTACCCACTGGTTGGCATTGCCCCGTCCGCCCCAATACGGCATATTTCGGCCGGAAGCGGCGACCTTGAAGGCGGTGTAACTAACGCACTCGCGATTATACATGCCCCAGCTATCTATCAGCGAATCCTGCGCCGCGTTGCACCAGACTGACGGGTAACCGCCGCCGCAGGTGGGGCCGCTACCCGGAGCGCCGCCGGTACTGCCGCTGAAGCGGGCGTTCGCGGCGATCTGCTGCTGGCGCAGTTTGTTTATCTGGCTGGAGTTGGCGCTGATCTGGGCGTTATACGCGCTCTGCTGGCCTTGATTGAAAGACAATAATTGGTCTTGTTGGGCTTGGTCGTTGTTGAGCTGGGCATTCTGGGTCTTTTGGGAGGCTAGCAAGTTGTCGACCTGGCCTTTCTTGTTCTGCAGCTGGGCTTGCAGCACGCCGATATCCTTGATCTTGGCGTTTAACTGGTTCTGCACGGCGGTGCGGTATTCTTCTTTATCGACGTAGTCGCTAAGGTTTTTGCTGGTCGCCAGCTCTTCGATGGTAGAAGTCTGGCCGTCGATGTAGAGGGCCTTGATAGCCGAACTCAGCTGGCCTTTTTTGACGGTGATCTGCTGCTGGTCATCAGCGATCTGTTGTTCTAGCTGGGCCTGCTGGGCCTGACTGCTGGCGATCTGGGACTGGACAGCGCTAATCTGTGACTGCAGCTGGCCGATCACCGCTTGGTAGCTGCCGGCTTGGCTTTCCAGGCCGTTTAGCACGCCCTTGCTAGCGGCATTTTGGGCACTGAGAGACTTGATTTGCTCGTCGAATTGATCAGCGTGAACGACGGCAGCGCCGCCGACAAGGCCGCCTAAAGCTAAGATAAGGGCCGCTAGGCGCAGTTTAGAATAAATCGTGACCGGGGTTATTTTTGGCATATTTTTGGTTTTGTTTATTTTGGTTATGCTAGCTACTAGCTTACCATACCAGGTCAAATCGTAAAACCCCCTCGCCTGCCAATTAACTGTCTTACTTTGTCTTGAATTTTAGATAGCGGCTGGTCGCGATGGTGGAAGAAACCGCTCCTAACACTATACCAATCACCAGTTGCACGAGCAAGAGCTGCCAAAAGTGGGCGTCAAAATACTGGTTGGCGTAATTGATATCGAGCAGGCCGAGAGAGCTGGCCTGCAAGGCGTTGCTGGAGGCCAAGAAGGCCGAGTTAACGATCAGTACCGAAAAAACGGCCGACAGCAGGCCATAAATAGCGCTTTCGACGATGAACGGTCCGCGGATGTAGCTGGTGCTGGCGCCCAGCAGGCGCATAATGTTGATCTCGTCACGGCGGTTAAAGATGGCCATTTGGATAGTATTGAAGATGATTAGGGCGCAAATAATCGCGAAAACAACAATGCTGATAACACCGATTTTGCGCAGCACGTCAGTGGCGTGGGTGATCTTGTCGATGGCCTCCTTGCGGTCGCCGCTGTAGCTGGGCTGGTCGGACTGCAACTTGGCCACATCGGGCTGGCTGAGGAAGGTCTTAATATCCTGGATCCGGTTGAGATCGACCGGCTTAATAAGAATGGTCGCCGGCAGCGGGTTGGTCGTCTCATTAATCGCTGTCAGCAATTGCTGGTTGCCGGCATTTTGCTGTTCGTACTGGCGCAGGGCGGCGGCTTTATCCAGATACCTGACTGACTTGACGTTCGGTAACTTCTTCAGCCGGCCAATCAGTTGCTGGGTCTGGACTGGGGTATCGGCGTCATTCAGGAAGACCGAGATATCGATCTTATTGGTGATTTGGGCGATAGTATTAGTAAAGGTGGCGTTAGTAATAAGTGAAAACAGCACGATGGTCAGCGTCACGACCATAACGGCGATGGCGGCCGTGGCCAGCGTCACGTTGCGGATAAAGTTAACTATGCCGGTATGGATGATGCGCCAGAACGTGATAAATCGCCGCTTCATGCCTAAACCTTATACCCAGCATTGGCTCGGTCGCTGGTGATCTTGCCGTCCTGGATAGTGACGACGCGGCGCTTGAGCTTATTAACGATTTCTTGGTTGTGGGTGGTCAACAGCACGGTGGTGCCATAGCGATTAATTTTTTCTAGGACCTTGATGACGTCCCAGGCGTGTTTAGGGTCTAAGTTCCCTGTCGGCTCGTCAGCAATAAGAATGCGCGGTTGGCGAACGATGGCCCGGGCTATGGCCACGCGTTGGCGTTCGCCGCCGGAAAGTTCGCGGGGCATACGCTTTTCTTTGCCCTTGAGATTTACGATATCAAGCACTTTGGGCACGGTGTGGCGGATCTCGCGGTTGCTAACGCCGACAATCTCCAGGGCGTAGGCGACGTTCTCGAAGACGTTGCGGTTGGGCAGCAACTTGAAGTCTTGGAAGACCACGCCGATCTTGCGCCGCAGCTGTGGGATTTCACTATCTTTTAATTTATCGTAATCGATGCCGCCAATGATGATCTTGCCGCTGGTCGGCCGTTCCTCGCGGGTCAGCAGCCTGAGCAGCGTCGTCTTACCCGCCCCGCTCTGCCCAACCACGATGACGAATTCCTTGGGATCAACATGCAAACTGATCCGGTCTAGCGCCGAACCGAGGTTGCGACCATAGGTTTTTGTTACCCGATCTAACAGAATCATTAGGTCTATTTTAGCATAATTGCCGGTTTAGCTATTGAGGGTCTGTTCCAAGTAGGCATTGATAAGAGGGTCTAGGTGGCCATCGAGGACGGCGTCGGGGTCGGAGGTTTCGTACTTGGTGCGCAGGTCTTTGACTTGTTTATAGGGGTGGAGGACGTAACTGCGGATCTGGTTGCCCCATTCGGCTGATTGGTTGGGGCCTTTGAGCTCGCTGAGTTTATCGGCGTGCTGTTCCAGCTGGAGCTGGGCCAGGCGGGAGCGCAGGATAGTCATAGCAGTCTCTTTGTTCTGCAACTGGCTGCGCTCGTTTTGGATGGCGACGGTCAGGCCGGTTGGCAGGTGCGTGATGCGAACCGCCGAATCAGTGGTGTTAACTGATTGGCCGCCATGTCCGCCACTGCGGTACACGTCGACCTTCAGGTCTTTGTCGTCAATCGCCAGGTCATCGGGCGTGTCGAGCTTGGGCATGACCTCGACTTTGGCGAAACTGGTTTGGCGCAGGTTGTCGCTATTGAACGGGCTCAGCCGTACCAGGCGGTGGACGCCGTGTTCGCCCTTTAGTTTGGCATACACGAACGGCCCGCTGACCTCGATCGTGGCGCTCTTCAGGCCGGCCTCTTCGCCGGGCGATTCGTCTACAGTCGTCACCTTGTATCTGTTATTTTCCGCCCAGCGGACATACATTCTGAATAACATTTGTGTCCAGTCCTGCGCGTCTGTGCCGCCGGCGCCGGCCGACAAGGTTAGGATAGCATCATGGTCATCATAGGTTCCACTGAATTTTAATTCTTCCTTTAAGTCTGCGAAGTTGGCCTCCAGCTCATTAAGTTGGATGGTTAATTCAGCTTGCAGGCTATCGTCCGGTAACTTCGCCAGCTCAGTAATGTCGGCCACGCCTTGCTTTAACTCCAGCCAGGGTTTCACCCGCTCATCCAATTTAGAAATCTGCTTCATAACCTGCTGTGCTTGGGTGGAATCGTTCCAAAAGTCGGGTTTTTGGCTTAGTTCTCGCTGGTCAGCCAGCTCAGCCTCTAGTTCGGTAACCTTGAGTTGGGCAAGTGCTGCCTCGACTTGGGCCTGGACGGCATCGGTCCGCTTTTTTAACTCTTCCATGATTATGCAGTATACCAGGGTGTCGTCCGATTATGGATGCTGTATGGAGTGTCGTTCATCTGAAGCGTTTCGGGATGAAATTTAATGATTGCCGCTCAACTAGACCACAGCGGTCCAAGCTGGTCCTGGAGACGGCTGGCGAAATCGGGGCCACAGTTGCCGAGAACACCGAAGCCCCAGATATCTTCTTCGAACATGGCGTTGGCAACCTCGACGATGCGGCGCTTGTTGACGGCCCGGATGCGGGACGGGATCTGGTAATAATTGTCGATGACGCCGTCGAAGAAGTATCGTCCGGCGTAACCGGCCGCCGTGCCGCCGACGGTCTGGCCGCTGCGCTGGAAACGGCCTAAGTTGTACTGCTTGGTGGCGGCAATCTCAGCCCGGTCGATTTTGCCTTGGCGGACTTTGGCCAGCTCCTGGACGGTGATGTCCAGCAGCGGCGCGGCGTTCTTGTCGGAAACTTGAGCGCCAAACCACCAGTTGCTGGCGTCTTTGGTTTGGCTAAGGCCGGAATTCATGCCGTAGACCAGACCGCGCTCGCGGGCCGTGCCCAAGATCTTGGAGTATAAAGTCTCGGTTAACATGGTATTGACCAGGTTGAGGGCGTCTGTCTCGGGATCGCTCAGCCGCCGGTTCTTAAAGGTATCGATATAAAAGTACAGGTTTTCGACAGTATCGTTCGGCACATAGACCGGCTGGCGCAGGCGGCGCGGGTGTTCCGTCGGCAAAGCAAACCGCTCGCCCTCCCTGGGTAAATCAATGTTTTCGAGCAAGGCCGTAATAGCTGCTTTCCGGCTGGCTGATAGGTTGCCGGCCACCACGAACCGCATATTAGGCACGTGGTGTGTCCGCTTGTAATGTTCGCGGACGTCGTCAACGGTTACATTGTCCATCAGCTCCAGCCGTTCAGTATCGGTCTTGGCGATCAGGCCTAGGCTTTTGCGCATTTCTAAGCTGAGACGTCGGAAGTGGTTATTGCTGCGAGCCGCCATCTCCTCTTGGACGTTGCCGAATTCGGCCTGGAACTCTTCCTTTAGGAACAACGGCTTGCTGATAGCAATCAGCAGCAGGCCAAAGACCCGGTCCCACTCGAAGTCAGCGCACTCCGCCTCATAATTAATGTCATAGACACCGGTCGTGGCGTTGCTGTAGGCACCGTTTTTCTCGAGCTCGGCTTGGAAGTCGCGAGCCTTGGGAATCAGCTCGTTAGCCCCCAACAGGACGTGTTCCATCAGGTGCGGCACCTCCCATTTATCCGGTTCGACCAGGTATTCGCCGGCCCGAAAGTTAAAATCAAAAGTCATGACCGAGGCGTTTGGGATATGCACGAACAGGCCGCGGGCACCGTTATGCAGGATCAGTTCATTAACCGTGTGCCGCATGGAGGTTATTTGCGCCTTCGTTTGGCGGCCGCTTTGCGTTGGCGCTCGTTCTTGCGGGACTTTTTGCGGTCCGTCACCTGCTTTTTCTTAGTGGCCTGGCTGGCTGCTTTATCGTCAAAATCACTGGCTTCAAACTCGACTTCAGCCGTGGTAATCTGCGAGGCGTTATCGACCGAACCGCGCGCCGCCCGGGTCAGGTCGGTTTCAGTCGCCCGCTCCAACTCTTCGGCTGAGACCGGCTGGGCATGGAACAGGTGCAGCAAGACATCATGGCGCAGCGTGTTCTGCATCTCCTCGAACAGCATCTGGCCGCGGCGGCGGTACTCGACTAGCGGGTCCTGCTGGCCGACGCTCATCCAGTGGATGCCCTCGCGCAGGTGGTCCATATTCTCGAGATGCTGCATCCAGAGATTATCCAGGACTTGCAGGTAGATATCGCGTTCGACTTTTTGCATTACGTCGGTCGTGAAGGCCTTTTCGCGCGATTGGTATAACTTGGCGCCTTCGCTTTTGAGGACTTTCTCGAACTCGGTGGCGTCGGAATCAAACAGCTTGTCCAAGGTCTTTTCGTCAAACGGGAAAATCTCGCGGACAACGTCCTCGAACTGGTCGGTTGTCACTAGCGGCGATGTCGCCAGGGCGTGCGCTTCGTCATTAATCAGGATCTTGACGCGCTTGCTGATGGTCTTGGCGCGCAGGATCTCGCGGCGCATGGCATAAATCGCTCGTCGGTGGCGGTTCATGACGTCGTCGTACTGGACGACTTGCTTACGATTGTCGAAGTGGTAACCCTCGACCTTCTTCTGGGCGCCTTCCAGTGACCGGCTGATTAGGCGGTTCTCAATTGGGATGTCGTCGTTGACGTTGAGGCGGGCCATGACGTTCTTGATGCGGTCGCCGCCGAAGATTCGCATCAAATCGTCTTCGGTACTAACGAAGAACTGGGTAACCCCAGGGTCGCCCTGCCGGCCGGCTCGGCCGCGCAGCTGGTTGTCGATACGGCGCGACTCATGCCGCTCAGAACCGAGCACGAACAAACCGCCCAGCGCCTTTATCCCCTCACCCAGCACGATGTCGGTACCGCGGCCGGCGATGTTGGTGGCCAGCGTCACGGCGCCGGTCTCGCCGGCTTGGGCGACGATCTTGGCCTCGCGCTCGTTGTTCTTGGCGTTCAGTACCTGGTGCGGCACGCCTTCTTTGTTGAGCAGCGCGCCGAGGGCCTCGTTCTTCTCGATCGAGACGGTGCCGATCAACACCGGCTGGCCCTTGGTGTGCAGGGTTTTAACCTCTTTGGCGATGGCTTTGAACTTAGCCTTCTCGGTGCGGTAAATCCGGTCTTGGCGGTCTTGGCGGACTATCGGCCGGTTGGATGGAATCTCGACGACGTCGAGCTTGTAGACCTGGTGAAACTCTTCGGCCTCGGTCAGCGCCGTACCGGTCATGCCGCCCAACTTGTCATACAGGCGAAAGTAATTCTGGAATGAAATCGTGGCCAGGGTCATCGACTCCTGCTGGACCTCGACGCCTTCTTTGGCCTCGATGGCCTGGTGCAGGCCCTCGTTATAGCGCCGACCGGCTAGCAGGCGGCCGGTGAACTCGTCAACAATCACTACCTCGCCGTCATGCGTCACCACGTAATCCTTGTCACGGTGGAACAGTGCGTGAGCCCTGAGTGCCTGCTGCAGGTGGTAAATGGTCCGGATATTTTCGGAACCATAGAGGTTGTCGATGCCGAGGATTTTCTCGATCTTTTCGGTGCCGGGGTCGGTCAAGATGACGGTTTTGCGTTTCTCGTCGGTTTCGAAGTGCTTATCTTTGACCAATTGGCGGACGACTTTGGCGAACTGGGCGTAGGCCGTGCCGCTGGTAACGCTCGGCGCGCTGATGATCAGCGGCGTCCGGGCCTCGTCAATCAGGATGGAGTCAACCTCGTCGACGATGGCGTAGTGGAGGTCGCGCTGGCGCAACTGGTCCTCCTCGCGGACCATGTTATCGCGCAGGTAGTCGAAGCCGAACTCATTATTGGTGCCGTAGGTGATATCGGCGGCATAGGCGTCCTGCCGGCTGCATGGCTTGAGGTGGCGGAAACGCTCGTCCTCGTGGTCTTTATTAGTGAAATCCTTATCATAAATAAACGACAGGTCAGCCACGATGACCCCTGTTTGTAGGCCTAAGAAACTATAGACCTGGGCCATCCAGCCGGCATCGCGCTGGGCCAGGTAGTCGTTAACGGTCACGACATGGACGCCCTTGCCAGACAAGGCGTTAAGGTAGACCGGCGCCGTCGCTACTAGCGTCTTGCCCTCACCGGTTTTCATCTCGGCGACGTCGCCTTCGTGCAGCACCATGCCGCCGATTAGCTGGACGTCGAAGTGCCGCTGGCCGAGCGCCCGGGTGGCCGCCTCGCGCACCACGGCGAAGGCGTCCGGCGCTAGGGCGTCGACTGATTCTTTCTCAAGGCGCTTTTTGAGCACGTCAGTCTGCTCGCGCAGCTGCTTGTCGGACATCTTTTTGTAGGTGTCGGCCCGGTCATTGACCAGTTTGACGCGCTTGCGCAACCGCTTGACCGTCCGGGCCTGCGGATCGCCCAAAATTTTCTTAAAAACAATATTCATTAAATCTTCTTACCGGCTCCGATCTCCCTTACGAAATATCACAAATTACGTTATCCAATTATAGCTGTTTTTCACCTCAAAAGCGACCGTTTATTTGTGGCGGAGGCGGGCGAAGAGGTGGCGGCGGGTTTTGCCGTTTTCGTGGAGGTCTTTGTACTTTTTGAGCTGGAGCTTGAGCTTGGCCTCGACGATGTCGACAGCGGCATACATGTTGAGGGCGCTTTCCTTGACGATAATGGTCTGGTGCGGCAGGTACAGCGTCACCTCGCAGTGGCAGTGGTCATTGGTCTTGGTGCGCTTGGTTTCCTTGAGGTGGACCTCGGCGTGGGCACTTTCGCGGCTGTGGCGGGAAAGGTATTTATCCAAGCCGCCGATCTTCCTGGTAACGTAAGCCCGCAGCTTGTCATCGACGTCGGCATGCACGCCTTGGATCTCGAATTTTTTTATCATAACCCTAGTATACGCCATCGCTCTCATCTTGAACTTTTACCACTGCATGTTATTATGCAAACATGTCAGAGGTAGCCGATCTTATAGTACCTAATTTAGAAGTCCCTATTAATGCCTTGCCAGATGGTAACACTAAATTTGAGAGTCCGGAATTGCTGGCTTGGGCAAAAGCCCAAGACATTTCATCAGGATACCGGGGCCACGGTGAAATGTTGGGAGAAATGCCCATAGCCCTGCTTGGTAAGGTAGCGAGGATTGGCTGGATGAGGAACGACCCGGAGCGAGTCGGTTTGCGAATATTGAACGCCTATGAGATTAAAAGGCAGGAGCGGCTGACAATCCTGGAGGGTAATGTCAAAGTCAGGGTCAAACAGCTAGGCGGTGAAATCAAACCAAAGACTTCGTCAATTAAATCCTACGATTTTGATTATGCCCAAGAGGCAATTTTTAGTTATCCCAGTGGGCCTGACGAGGAAAATCGCTGCTGGTATCTGTTCACCCCTTTACTAAATACGGCGCCAGCACCTCTGGATAAATGACACCGCCGTCGGCGGTCTGGCAGTTCTCGAGAATGGCGATCATAACGCGGCCCAGGGCAAAGGCGGTGGCATCGTTAGTGTGGACCAGCTCGGTCTGGCCATCGCCGCGCTTGACGCGGATCTTGAGGTCGCGGGCCTGATAATCGGTCATATAATCAGCCGTGTGGGTTTCACGGTACTGGCCCTGCCCCGGCAACCAGCATTCAATGTCGATGCCGCGGGCATTGGGTTTGCCGATGTCAGCCGTGCATTTTTGCAGAACCTGGTACGGCAGGCCGAGCTGTTGGACCAAGTATTCCTGGATGGCGACCAAAAGTAAATGCTCCTGCAGGCCGGTCTCGCCGGTGCTGAAAACTTCCATCTCGAGCTTGTCGAACTGGTGCATGCGCAGGATGCCCTCGGTGTCCTTGCCGTAGGTGCCGGCCTCACGGCGGAACGAGGTCGAGTAGCCGAGGTAACGGATCGGGAACATGGCCTCGGGCAGGGTTTCGTTCCAGTACATGGTGCAGAGGGTGTGCTCGGCGCTGGCGTTGAGCCAGAGGTCATCCTGCTCGATCTTGTACGTTACTTCTTCGGCGTTAAGGCGGGCGCTGGCCTCATACGGCTCGGTGCGCAGCATGGCCGGCGGTAGAATGGGCGTGAACGGCTTGGGTGATAATTGCAGGTTATTGTCTTCGATCAGTTTTTGAATAACTTTTTCGTCGCCTAAGGTCTGCATAACCCATTGAATGATGGCGAATTGCAGGCGGACCAGATCGCCCTTCAGATAGGCAAAACGGCTGCCGGACACCTTGGCGGCCCGCTCCTTATCAATCCAATCGTGGGGCGCGGCCAGCTCGTAGTGCTGCTTGGGCTGGAAATCGAACTGTGGCTTGTCGCCGACCGTCTTGGCCACGACGTTTTCGGCCTCGGTCGCGCCGACCGGCACGTCATCCGTCGGCATGTTTGGCACGGCCTTGAGCAGCGCCGTGAATTCTTTGTCGATGGCCGCCAGTTTGTGCTCGAGGTCAGCTAACTTGTCGCGCAGTTCCCGCCCGGCCGTGATCTGTTCGTCGCTTGGTTTTTGGCCCTTGGTTTGCTCGGTCAATTCATTGCGCTGCCGGCGCGCCTCCTCGACCTGGATTAATAATTCCCGGCGCTCAACGTCAAAGCCCAGCAACTGCCGAACATCGACGTCGTAGCCCTTCTGCCGCGACTTCTCGGCCACTTGTTCAGGGTTGTCACGAATAAACTGAATATCTAGCATGCCGGTATTATAACTTACTTCTTTTTAATATGGTCAAGCGTCAGCTCGGTGCGGGCACGGGCGTAGGTGCAGAAGTCGCAGGGGCCGCCCATGGCCGCGCTGCCGACCGGCGGCATGTCACCCTCCAGACACGCTTTCATGTCTGCTAGAGTCGGCTCGATCCAGGCGTCGCTGCCGGTGTACGGGATAACTTTGGTGTAGAAGTCCAGGCGGTCGCCGAAGCCCTCCGGGTCCAGGCGGGCATTGGTGTAGACGAAGTAGCCGGTGTTGTTGACCTGGAAGCCGTTCTGGCGCAGTAGCCATTGGTAGACCTCCAGCTGACGCTTGTAGCTGATTTGCCAGTCGGAGTCGATGCTGACCTCCTTATTCTTAGAGGTGGCTTTGTAGTCAACGACGATCAGCTCGCCGTCTTCATTAACCCAGACATCATCAACGGCACCGAAAACATGCAGGTTGGTCGGCTTGTGCAAGGCCGTGACACCGGTAAAATTGTAGCGCCAGGTATCCAAATCTGAGTGCTGAAACGGCACGGCCTTGATCTGGTTCTCGCTCATTAGCGGGTGCGGGGTACCGGCGGCGCGGTGGCGGTCAAACTCCTTCTTAAACAGCTCGTCGATGGTCTTGTTGATATTGAACGGCGGGCCGCTGGGCCGCTTGATCTTCAGCCGGGCGTCCAGCCAAAAACAGCGCGGGCACTGTTTGTACAGCTCGATCTTGGAGCGCGAAACTTTATATACCGCCGCCTGCCCCGGTTGGTAGGGCGCGGATTGTCTACTCGAATAAGTCATTACCCCTATTGTAGCAACTGTTCTTTAATAATACTGATGAGATCAGCCGGCTTTTTTGCCACGGCGGTCGGTTTCAGGGCTTCCAAGTCTGTTGTCTTGGCGAAACCCCAGCTGACGGCGATCACTGGCAAGCCGATTGACTGGGCCGCTTGGACATCGCGCAACTCATCACCGATATAGACTGCCCCTGTCCGCTTTAAACGGTATTTCATCAACAACCGGCGCAGCGCCCCAGCCTTGCTGAACAATCCAATGTTACCGGTAATTTGTATAAAACAGGCCTGCAAATCGTGGTGCCGCAGGAAACCGCGGATGTTGCGCGGACTGTTGCTGCTGACAATGAACAGCTTATGCCCGCCCCGATGAAGTTCATGAATAACGGCCGCTATGCTGGCGAATGGCTCCAGCTGCTCAACGACGCTACGCATCTGTCGCCGGCCCTTAACCAGCGTGATGGGCATCTGCCACCACTTATAACCCAAGCGACGGGCCATGGCCGCCATCGACAGGCCGCGCAGCTCCTGCCTTTGCTTGGCACTTAATGATTTTTTAACGCCTGCCGCCAAAAAACCGGCTACATAGTCAAAGCTATCGGCAATCGTCCCGTCAAAGTCGAAAATAATCGCGGCCACTCCCTTAGTGTACACACACTATGTGTACACACCCCAAACTTCATACATCTATCAGCTGTTCTTGTTATACTCTTCTTAGTTAACAGCTTCGTATGGAACGTGGCACATGCCCCGGCCGGTGCGCTCGGCGAATTTCTGGTGGTAATCCTCGGCTTGGTAAAACGCCCCGGCCTTGGTGATCTCCGTCACGATCGGCTGGTCATAATCGGCTTGGGCGGCTTGCTTAGTGGCTTCGGCCTGCCCCTTCTGGTCGTCATCGAAGTAAAAAATCGCTGTCCGATAGCTATCGCCGACATCCGGTCCCTGCCGGTTCAGCTGGGTCGGGTCATGCATGCGGAAAAATTGCCGCAACAACCTCTCATACGTCACTTGCTTAGGGTCAAATTCTACCAATACCGCCTCGGCGTGCCCGGTCGTATGCGTGCAGACCGCCTCATAACTTGGGTTCTCAGTGTGTCCGCCGGTATAGCCCACCGTTGTTTTAGTAACACCCGGCACTTGGTCGAAATAAAACTGTACGCCCCAGAAACATCCCGCCGCGAAAATCGCCTTCTGCATTAATCGGTGACCTGGATGTCGCGCCAGAAGGCGACGTAGTTGCTGAAGTCCTTTTTGACGGTGTCGATGGCGCTGGGCTTGGGCTCGGGGTAGCTGAAGGCGCTGTCGTCGCTCCACTTGTCGCCTTGGCCGACGTCGAAGTATTGGCAGACGCCCTTCCATGGGCAGGTATACGGCGTGTCGCTCTTGCGTAAAAACTCCTGCTTGACGCTATTGGGCGGAAAATACCACTTCTGTTCGATATAAATTAAATCGTCCTTATCGGCCTCGGCGATAACTTGGTCGTTCCAGGTTGCTTTCATGACGTTCTCCTCAGCATATTACAAACTTTTAACCAGCGACATAACGGCCACGACCAATACCAGCAGCCCTAGCGCCCGGCGGAAATAATTGGTGCCCCGGAAGACCTCCAGCAGCGCCCAGATGACCAAGGCGGCTGAACCCAGCCCTGACAAAATATTGGCTACGCTACCACTAAAGAATAATGATATGGCGGTCAGCACTGCCCAGGCAATCAACGGGATGTTGGGCATCTGCCAGATAACCACGTGCCCGTGACGGTCTTTCCAGATTTTAGACCAGAGATCGTGACGTTGGTCGGGACCGGTTGACTGACTCATAGATTGCCTCCAATCATTACAGTATACGGCACTCGGCGAAAATCTATTCTAATTCGTGGATGCGGTCGTGGTCGAGGCCGTAGTAGTGGGCGATTTCGTGCCACAGAGTGTGCTTGATCTCTTCTTTGAGTTGGTCGGCGGTGCCTGCCCGGCGGCTGAGTGGGCCCCTGAACAACGTGATTTTATCCGGGAAGACGCGCGTTGTGCCCTGCCGCTGGCTGAGCGGTACCCCCTCGTATAGGCCGAGCAGCGTCTGGTTGGGCTGTAATTCGGCTTTTAAGCGCTGCTCCGGCGTCGGGTCTTCCTCGTACAGGATGGCAACGTTCTTGATATTCTTAACATGGTCGCCCGGCAGTTCGCCGAGCGCCTCGTCAATCAGCCGCTGGAATTCCTCATCGCTGACTTCTATCATCTAGGTTTCCAGCCGCAGCCGCTTAAGCAACCAGTCACGCGGCAAAATACTTAAAAACCAGCCGGCCCGCGGCCCGGAAGCTTTACCGATCAACAATCTATATATGGTGTTGAATAACTGTTGCGGCGTAAGTCCGCTGCTATCTTTAAATTCATAAATAGCCTGGTGGAACCAAGCGCCGTCAGCAGTGTCTGGCGCCGCACTGATTTTATCAGCCAAGGCTAGCAAAAACCGCTGCTCAGTATCTGTAAATTTACTAGCATCCACTTTTTCAACTAGCTCAAATTTAATATCTTCTGGAGCATATTTCTGCAGCCAGACGTCAATAAAACGTAATTCATTTTTAATAATATCAGCGTCTTTGGCTACAACCTCGGCATACTCCGAACGGCTAATAATTTCTAGTGTATGATCCTGGTTTTTTAATGCCGCCTGGTAGCTAGCAACAAGATGGGAAAAGGGTACGCGGCTAATAGTCGGCTGCTCGACGCCATGCAGGGAGATATCGATAAGCAGCTGGTCGGCCTCAGTTTTATCGGGCTTAGCAAGTAGCTCACTAAATTCGTCAACTAAACGGACCAATGCCTCTTGCTCATCAAAAAATAGTTGCTTGTCCGGCGCATAGCGCACGATAAAAAACCAAACTACTTCGGCCGGCAGCACTTCCAGGAGTTCGGCGGCCGTTGCTGTACCGCCGGCGCTCTTGCTCATCTTCTTGGTCTCACCTGTCCGGTTTATAAAATTGTACGGCAGTGGTCGTGGTGCTTTGGTTGCGAAAATATCTTTGGCAATGACAACGCCGGTATCGTAAGAGCCGCCCTTAGTCGCATGGTCGCGGCCAAAGGGTTCAGCGTCTACGCTTAGCAGCCACCAGCGAGCCGGCCAATCTACCCGCCAATTTAGCTTTACTTCGCCGTGAGCGTAACTAGTCTGCCGTTCGTTACCATCTTTATCTTTAAAAACCAGGGTCTTGCTCTCATTATCAATACTGACGAAGGGCCTGTTTTTGAGATAGCCGTCTTCGATAATTTGGACTGGCGACCAGTTGTCATCAACTTTATGTGCAGAAATACTTTCTAGTATTGTTTGTATTTCGGTTTTTTTACCCAGCGCTTTCTCGATAGCCTCCGTAAAGAAGCCGCTCCGATACTTCTCGTGGGCCCGAAATATTTCCATCTCGAGATGCAGCTTACCAGCGGCCGCCGTGAGGTCCTGTAAGAAATAATCAGCGTATGACATAGCGGAACCATCCGGAGCCGGTACGTCGCACAGTGGTATACCAAGATATTGCTTAAAATCGTCTGGAACGCCGACTGGAACTTTACGGAAGATATCGAGATCATCTACCACATGAATGTGCTGGGCTTGGCGGCCACGGCGTCTGATTTGATAGGCCACCGCCTCAGCTGTCATTACCTCGCGTAGCGTTCCCAAATGATACATTCCCGAGGGCGAAACTCCAGATGACACAATAATTTCGCCTTCCGGCTGACGCCGTATCAGTTCATCGACAATTTTACTTAACCAATGCATGATTAACCTTCAGTATAACTGAGGTTCTCTTGTTACGAAATGCTGACGATCTTGTAAGCGCTGGTGTCGGTGGGGGTGGAGATTTGGACTGTCTCGCCGACTTTCTGGCCAATAAGAGCTTGACCGATGGGGGATTCGTCGCTGATTTTGCCGCTCAGCGGGTCGGCCTCGACGGTGCCGACGACCTGGAACTCCTTGGTTTTGCCGGCTTGCTGGCCTTTGAGTTTGACGACCGAGCCAAGCTGGACCTTGCTGTCACCGCGCGGTTTCTTGATAATCTCGACGTTCTGCAGGATGTTCTCGATCTCGGAGACGCGGGCCTCGTTGCGGTCTTTCTCGGCCATGGCCGATTGGTACTCGGCGTTCTCGGTCAGGTCGCCCAGCTCACGGGCGGTCTTGATGGCTTCGGCGATGCCGGGGCGCTTGCCGACTAGGGTATCTAGCTCTGCCTGGAGCTCATCGACACCCGATTGGGTTAACCTGAATAATTTCTTCATAGGCGTACTTCTCTCTTGTTAGCTCAGCTATTATAGCAGGGGTTAGCTGGTCGTGCCTAGTGATTTTAGCAGTTCCGGCAAGCCGAGTTGGTGGGATTCCTCACTCTGGCGGGCTTTTAGCTCGTAGCTGCCAGCCGCGGCGGTCTTGTCACTGACCACTACCCGGTATGGAATGCCGAGCAAATCGGCGTCGGCAAACTTGGCGCCGGGCCGCATGTCGCGGTCGTCATATAATACTCCAACGCCAGCCTGAGTCAAATGATCGTACAACCCGTCAGCCTGCTTGACCGCGTCCGGGCTGTCGCCCAGCCGGGCAATATAGACCTTGGCCGGCGCTACGGCCTCTGGCCAGACCAGGCCTTTGTCGTCGGCGAATAGTTCGGCAATCGTTCCCATCAGGCGGGTCACACCCAAGCCATAGCAACCCATCAGCAGTGTCACCAGCTTGCCTGCCTCATCTGTTACAGTTACGTCAAACGGTTTGGAAAACTTGGTTCCGAGACTGAATATATTACCGACTTCTATGGCCCGGACTTCTTCGAGTTCCTCGCGCTTCAGGTTCTGGTCGGCCAAAACTTCGTCAGTGTAGACCTCTTTATTAATGGCTATCTTCCGTTCCCGGTTCAGGTAAATAGTATCCTCCCCAGCCTCGCTGAGTGTTTGGAATTCATGGCTGTATTTGCTGAAGCTGCCGCCGCTGGCAAAAGTCAGGAACGTACTATCGCCAATACCAAGCCGGTCATAAATCTTCAAGTAAGCCGCTTGGGCCTTGGCATAAAACTCATCATGCTGCTCCTGCGAGATAGCGAACGAGTACATGTCTTTCATGATGAACTCGCGGCCGCGCATCAGCCCGCTCTTAGAACGTAATTCATTACGGAACTTGGTTTGGATCTGGTACGGCGCGATCGGCAGGTCTTTGTAAGAGTTAATGAACTGCTTGACGATCGGTGAGAGATTCTCCTCGTGCGAAAAACCGAGGCCCAATTCTGTTCCATTCACCAATTTGGTCTTGAACCAGTTATCCACGACCTTATCGTCCCAGCGGCCGGTGGCCTCGTAGCGTTCTTTGAGTTGCAAGGCCGGCATTAGCAATTCTTGCCCCCCGATGGCATCCATCTCTTCACGGACAATTTGACTTATATTATTGACGACTTTTAAGCCAAGCGGCAAAAAACTATATACGCCGGCCATTTCCTTGTGAATGAAACCGGCCTGGATCAACAACTGCGCGTTCTTAGCAGTCTCATCGGCCGGCACGTTCTTGCTGGTCTTGGTGAATAATCGGGAAAGTCTCATGGTGACTTCCCTATTCTACTATGTTTGCTAGCCAAGCGGGGCAAAATGCGTGCCGGTTTGGCCGGCAATTACGCCTTGCAGGTCATCCATCGCCTCGGCTATGTGCGCGAAGCCTGATGCCGGGCCGTTGTGCGAGAAACCATAGGCCACGTCGATCTTAGAATGCATGCCACCCCGCTGGCCTCCCTTGTCCGTGTCTTGCACGAAACTGCGCGCCTCTTCCAGATTGGCAGTACCTACCGATTGAACTACCTGCTTCGCGTGGTCTTGCAGGCCCGGTCTATCTGTTAAAAGAATTAAATGCCGGGCTTCTATCAATTCGGCTATATGGCCGGCCAGGCGGTCGTTATCTGTATCGATGCGTAGTTCTTCGCTCCCCTCTTCGGAAAGCACGTCATTGCCGTTAGCTATTGGCACGATGTCGGCCGCCATTAGACGAAATAGGGACTGGCGCAGCACGGCGCCTTCTCTGGAAACTATTTCATGGTTTGTCACCGGCACCATACCGGCAGACATATCTTTGATAATAAATTCTCTCTGCCAGGCCAGGAAAGCTTCCGCGCTGCCTACGGCCGCGGCATTGGAATCTTCCGTCTCAGTTTGTGGTTTTCTTTCTTGCTCCATAGCCCGTCCGGTGACAATCGCGCCGGAGGCTACAACGACCACGCCAAAACGTCTCCATAGCCGGTACACTTCATTGGAGTGGCGGTTAAGCTTGACTGGATTCGGGCCATTCTCATTTGTAACAGTAGGCGAACCCCACTTTACGACGACGCGTTCTTTCACAATGTATTATTTATAACACTATTTGAGATGAAAGGCAAATAGCGCTAGGTAGGCAATGCCGTTTTTTGTGGCGTGGAGAGTGATCGAGGCCCAGAGGCTACCGGTTTTTTCGCGCAAGTAGATCAGGACCAGGCTGAGGACGAAGGTGTCGAGGGCGGCAATGTACAGCGGACCAGCGGCCCCGCCCTCCGGCAAGTGGGCGGCCGCGAACAGGCCGCTGGTGACGACGACGGCGCCGGCCAGTGGCATGGCTTTCTTAAGCGTGCTGTATAAGAAACCGCGGACCATGATTTCTTCTGCCAGCGGCGGCAGGATGACCAGACTGATAAAAGTCAGCACTAGTGGGAATGCCCCGTGCACATTATTGAAGCCGATCTGCTGCTGCTGGTTGACGTTCAGGCCGGTCACGTAGTGGCTGACCACGCCGACGGTTAACAGGTAGATGAAGTAGTAGGCCGGCACCGCCAGCAAGGCGTAGCCCAAGTCGCTCCAACGGGGGCGCTTGAGGCCAATAATAGCCAGTCCCAACCGGCGGCGCTTCAGGAACCAGTAAATCGCGCCGATCGTAAAGCTCTCGGCCAGCAGGATAAAAAAGAACTGGGCAGTGACGGAATTATTGAGCCAGTCGCTGGCTTGGCTGCCCGACCAGTGCTTGAGCCAAGGGTAGACCGATACCAGCAGGCCGCCGAAGAACTGCGACCCGACGAACACCAGGATTACAAAAATCAACCCCAACCAGACGCTCCAGGGAACGCGGGGCACGTTAGGCGGCGCGGCCGCGGCCGGCGGGGGGGATTGCACAGGTTTCATACGGAACCGTCAAAAACGGTGGATATCCACGATGGTTACCAGGATCATCAAGCCAATCAGTACCACGAAGCCGGCGGCGTTGATAGCCTCCTCGCGCTTAGCCGACAACGGCCGATTGAGCCGGCGGCTGACCAGCATAATCCAAAGCCGGCCGCCATCCAGCGCCGGAATAGGTAGGATATTCATAATCGCCAGCGTCAGCGAAATAACCGCGATGATAAACAGCATGAACTGGTAGCCCAGCAGGCTGCCGTTCTTCAGGACTTCAAAGATACCGACCGGTCCGGCGACTTGCGCCGAAGCAGTGGTCTGGCCGTGCTGGCGGGCCGTCGTGTTGCCCGTCACGGCACCGGCAATCAGGCTACCCAAGCCGCCCAGGGCATGGCCCAGCCCCTGGAAGGTCAAGACCGTCACCTGCGTACTCAGGCCGACCGCCACTACTGGCGCCGACCAGGTCGAACGCTGGGTAGTCAGCTGCGTCGGATAAATACCAAGGTAGCCCTTAGGGTTGGCGGTATGCTGGCTGGCGGCGACGGCCTTGGCGCTCAGCAAAGTTGCCCGGGCCTGCTGTTCGTGCCCGGCCCGGATATAAAAGATATTGACCGTCTTGCCGGCAAAACTTTTGGTGATCGACGGCAGCTTGGTAGCGTTGTCGAGACTAACCGGGCTGTAGCCCGGCAGGCTGATATCAGTGATCTCGTCCTCCGGCTGCAGGCCGGCCCGCGCCGCCGGCGATCCCGGATCAACGTCGCCGATCAGCACTCGCTGGGCGGTTAAGTGGGTGTCCGATTTGACGGTGTACTGGTTCGGGATCAGTTTGGGCATGCCGACCAGGGCCAAAATCGTGAACAGCACTAGCGCCGTGATCAGGTTCATAACTACCCCGGCAGCCATAATCTTGCTCTTTACCCAAGTACTGGCGGCGCCGAATGTGCCCGGTTCGGTATCGCTGTCGTGTTCGCCTTTCAGCCGGACGAAACCGCCTAACGGCAGCAAGTTGATGGTGAACAGCCAGCCGCCCTTAGTCTTGCGCTTATACAGGCGCGGCGGGAAGAAAATACCGAACTCCTCGATCTCGACGCCATTGCGTCGGGCCACGATGAAGTGCCCGAACTCGTGCACCACCACCAGGCCGATAAACAGCATCAGGCCCACGACTAATAGCACGATTGACATTACTACCTATTGTAGCAAACAGTCTGAAACTAACCTTAAACAATCATGCCTAAGGTCACTTTACAAATGGCTTAAGCGGTGTATAGTAGAGCATAAGTGCCATCCTAGGTACATGTGTGGCCAAAACAAAGTTAAAAACAGAGGTCAGATAATGAAACGAGGCTTCATGCCCGGAATAGGTATGTTTGAGGAGTTCTTACAGAAACCAGTTAATGCTGCCGCCACGCCGCCGGCCGCTCTATTAGCCGCCCAACATAGCTTGGCTGGCGCGGGTGTTTCGCTGGCTACCATTCCCGGCGCGCCAAGCCTGCCGCTGCCACAGAGTCGTGATTTCACGCCGCCCGACGAGTTATTGCCGGCCGCCCAATCGCCTGGTACGCGTTTATTAAACTTCTTGCACCACTACAGCTTGGTGGTCTTCGCCCTGCTCTTCTTAGCTGTTGGCAGCGCCGGCATTATCGTCGGCGGCAACTATTGGTCAGCCCGCGTTATCAGCCAAACCAAACCGGCCGTTGCCTTGGCCGCCAAAGCTCCTACCATTAGCGGCCTGAACTTGACCGTGCCGGCCAAAGACCTGCAGGCCAAGTTACAAACCATCACTGCCCAGCCAGCCACTCTTACTATCGGTACCCAGGCTGTCCCGGTCAGCGCCGACACCATCCGCAGTTGGCTGCAAATTACCCCCAGCGCTGATAAATCCCAATATTATATCCGCATCAAGGCCGGTACCATCGCCACTTCGCTTAACCAGCTGGCCAACCAGCTCGTCAAGGCCCCGGTTAACCAAGTCACCGTTACTGAAGCCGGCGCTGACCGGGTGGTCGTCGGTGGCCGCGCCGGCACTGCCCTGACTGCTCCGGACAGCCTCAAGACCCAGGCCGACCAGGTAGCCAAAACTGTCATGGACAGTAAGGGCTTGCAGTTCAATACGCCGCTGCAAACTGTTCCGTTCCAGTCGGTCACGCCGGCCGCTTTTGATAAGCTGCTGGACGTCAATGTCGTTACCAAGCAAATGTACGCCTACCAGGCCGGCCAATTAGTGAACAGTTTCGCCGTCAGCGCCGGCGCGCCAGCTACGCCGACCAATATCGGTGAATTTAAGATTTTTGCCAAATACGCCGTCCAGGATATGCGCGGTTTTAACCCGGACGGCAGCAAATACTTCCAGCCGCGTGTCCCTTGGGTCAATTACTTCAGCGGCGGCGATGCCGTCCATGGCAACTATTGGCGGCCGGGCAGTGTCTTCGGCGCTGTCAACACCTCGCACGGCTGTGTCAGCCTGCCAGTTGACCAGGCCAAATGGGTCTATGACTGGGCGCCGATCGGCACCACCGTCATCACCCACGTTTAAATCTGAAGTTCAATAAGATTAAACTTTCATTATCTCGGTTTCTTTGGCTTTGCCGATAGCTTCGATATCACCGCGGGCCTTGTTCATGGCCGCTTCGACTTGGCCGGATAACCGCTTGGCGTCGTCCTCACCGATGTCTTTATCTTTTTTTGCTTTATCAATCGCGTCCATGGCTTCGTGGCGAATATTGCGCAGGCTGATCATTGATTCTTCTTGTTTCTGGCCGACCTGTTTGGCTAGTTCACGGCGGCGCTCCTCGGTCAGCGGCGGTACCGGAATCCGTACTACCCGCCCGTCATCCGACGGGTTTAAACCCAAACTGCTATTGTTGCGAATCGTCTCGACGATAGCCTGCAGGTTGCTCGGGTCAAACGGCGTGATTTGGAGCAACTGCGCCTCCGGCGCAACCACCGTACCGACTTGGATCAGCGGCATCTGCACGCCGTAGGCCTCGACGGTCACTCCGTCCAGCATGCTGGCGCTGGCCCGTCCCGTCCGCAGGCTCTTCAATCCCTCGCGAAACCGTTCCACCGCCTGGTCCAACTTGGCTTGCGCGCTCTTAACTATCTGGTTCGGATCCATAGATCGTATTATACCTGATTACTTTGGTCCGCTTCATAGTCTTTTAACGTATCTAGCAATTCATCGGGGCGCATACCTGGCCGAATTAGTTCATGAAATGACTTTTTTGTAACCGTATTCTCCTCATTTTTGATCTGTTCAGCCTTGAAAGGATGCCGTTCCAGCCATTCATGTAAAGCCCAAAGAATAATATCGCTGCGAGAACTAGAGTAGTGGGCGACACTCCGGTCTACTCGGCCTAATAAATCTGGCGGGATGGTTATATCAATACGTTTATTAAGTCTCCGCTTGGACATGACACACCTCTTTTGTGTTGTGTACACACACTATACGTACACTATGTGTACACTACTGGATGAGAAGTTGTCTAAATCTTTTGTGAATTTAATTAAGTTCGCCGAGGGCGAGGCGGGAGAAGCGGCGGACGACGACGTTTTCGTTCATCAGGGCGGCCTGCTGCTTGACGTGGTCGGCGACGGTGATGTCAGGATTCTTGACGAAGGGTTGGTCCAGCAGGCAGCGCTCGGCGAAATATTTCTTGAGCTGACCGTCGACTATCTTGCCGATCATGTCGGCGGGCTTGCCGTCGGCTTTGGCCTTGTCGGTCATTTCGGCTTTTACTTTGTCGCGCTCGGCGGCCGGCACCGCGTCCCTGCTGACATACTGCGGGTTGCTGGCGGCGATGTGCATGGCGACGTCCTTGACCAGCTCGACGAAGGTCTCGCCGCGGGCCACGAAGTCGGTCTCGCAGTTAACTTCGACTAGTACGCCGATGCGGCCATCGTGGTTATAATTGCCGACCAGGCCGGCGCGGGCTTCGCGTTCGCCGCGTTTCTCGGCCTTGGTCAGGCCCTTCTTGCGCATGGCGGCCAGGGCCTTATCGAAGTCGCCGCCTGATTCTTCTAAGGCTTTCTTGGCATCGGTCAAGCCGACACCGGTCAATTCCTTAAGTCTTTTAATTTCTGCTATATCGACGGCCATTACGCGGCCTCCTTGGTCTTTGTCTCTGTCTCAGTCTCTGTCTCTTTGGCTTCGGCGGCAACCGGCTCTGATCTCTCGTCTTTGTCAGGTTTGGCGGCCTTGTCAGCCGTCTTCTTAGCGGCCGCCTTGCCGGTCTCGATAGCCGATTGCACGTAGTCCATAATCAGCTGGATGGTCTTGATGGCGTCGTCATTGGCCGGAATCGGGTACTTGACCTGGCTGGGATCGGCGTTGGTATCGACGATGGCCACGATCGGAATGCCGAGCTTATTAGCCTCGCGGACGGCGTTGGCGTCGTTAATAATATCAGCCACGAAGACGGCACCCGGCCGGGCGCTCATCTCTTTAACCCCGCCGTAGAGCACGTTCATCTGCTCGATTTCTTTCTGGAACCTCAGCACTTCCAGCTTGTTATACTTGTTGGCCAGTTCGCCGCTAGCCATGCGGTTCTCCAAGTCTTGCAGGTGCTTAACCCGGCCGCCGATGGTATTCCAGTTGGTCAGGTTGCCGCCCAGCCAGCGCTCGGTGACGTAGGGCATGCCGGTCTCGACGGCGACTTTTTTAACGATATCTTGGGCCTGGCGCTTAGTTCCGACCAGCAGGATTTGCTTGCCGGACCCCGCCGTCCGCGACAAGAACCCCAGCGCCTCTTCCAATGCCACCACCGTCTTGGTCAAATCAATAATATGCGTACCGCCCCGCTTGCTGTGAATGTAGGGTGCCATCTTGGGGTGCCAACGCGCGGTCTTGTGGCCGAAGTGCGCGCCGGCCTCTAATAACTGTTTAATATCGACATCTGTCGCCATCTTGTCTCCTTAGTCTTCGGTCCGGGAACCTTGAGCGTGCCTATACGGCTAACCGCCAAAGAGGATCAAAACCCCAAACCTGCTTAATTGATCGTGCCCCTAGTGTAACAGATACGATCAGTCGCCGCAAGACTCAGGTTTCAACAGCAGCTTCAAACAAAGCCCCCGCTAAAGCATCAGCATCTATATCGTAGCCGCCCGATACTCTCATCTGGCAAGTATCAGTGTCATATAACACTCTCGCCTCTTTGAAACCAAAACTCTGTCCCAGGAATACCTGCCCCTCTTGAATCTGTTCTCTAACACGGGGATGTTCAACAATCCTCTTAAACAATGTTCTGGCCGCTTCCGGTTTGAATATTCGGCAGCCCATAAAAACTACCGGCGACACCCCATCGGGCAAAAACTCTTCAACGTAAGCATTATTAGGATGCTCAGGCAGCCCGGGGAAAGAAACTGTGAAATCCGAATCAACTCCAAGTTCTACTTCTGCTCGGGCCAGTGCACTGGCAACCTTACCGGTGCTTTCAGATAAAGCCTGGTTACGCTCATGGAAACCAGGCGTCGTTACCTCGAGCGTCGTTAAAATCGCCGCATCGGCATATGTCGAAGTTACTAGTCCTTTTGTCGCCTTGTATCTCCGAAACGCATCCATTAACTCAGTATTCCTACTGTATACCACGCCGAGATGCCCGCTATTATGCATACCACTCTTGGTAACGCTTTCGACTACTAATACCCTGTCGTTTGGCCTTAGAATATCTTTGAAATCCAAACCAGTCGAAAGCGGCAGCGTATTATCCAGAACCATGATAGGTCCATCCTCACCTGCCGCCCGAGTTTTTTCAAGTAAACCATACATATTTAAGACAGGCATTGAAGCCGCATTAGCAACTGTTTCAGCAAATATAACATCCGGGGTATCTTTTTCAAATAAGTTCTCAACATACTCTCCATCACTGACATAAAAACGTTTTGTACGCACTCCCATATTGGTCAAATGTTTAATAGACTTGGGAGTTTGGGAATAAAGCTCCATAGCATACGCTAGTGCAGGCCTCGGATCTCTTTTGCTTTCCCCTTGGCAAGATAAAGCAAACTCAGTAGCACCAGAGACTGCTGCCATACCGGATGACACCACTACGTTAAGTCTTTGACTGGGTATGGTTAACTCAGAAATAGCCGCCTCAATATCGGTTACTTCCACCGTGCCATCACGGGAATAAAGCCCTGGACCGGGCTCGGGCGTACCCTTCCTTGATAATGAAGCAGTGAGAGTTTCCTCATCTGTATAGGCAGCGGGCAGCGGAGCGGGTAAATATAGTTCTGGGGCTTGGGACATTAAAAATCCTTTCTCCGAGGTTACGGAAAAAGGATACTTTCGATAGTTCAATATCTTTTCCCGATTATCGGGCTAGAAGAAGCACCGTTTCGACATTCCAAAATTTGGAACTCATGAATGGTTGCTGGCGGGTCAATGAGCTAGATCTCTCACCGCACTCTTTATATTTACCAAATTGTTAATACTAAATAACTATATCATGACCGGTCAATAGTTCCTAAATATTACGCCGGTAGTTGACCCCGTGATAACAGATGTGGTACGCTGGACGGATATGAAAAAGAGTTTGCACCCCGACAACTACCGCCTCGTCGTGTTCGAAGACCTTAACAACGGCACGCGCTTTTTGACGCGCTCCACCGTGGCCAGCGACGACAAGACCAAGTGGGATGACGGCCAGGAGTACCCGCTCGTCAAGGTCCACATCACCAGCGCCTCGCACCCCTTCTTCACCGGTGAGGAACGCATCCTTGACATTGAAGGCCGCGTTGACAAGTTCAAGGCCCGCGCCGCCGCCGGCGAAGCCTCCCAGAAGAAGCGCGCCGCTGCCGCCCAAAAGCAATCCAAGCGCACCGCCGCCAAGATCTCCAAGGCCGAAGCCAAAGCCGACAACGTCAAAACTCCCGGCCAATAGTTACCGTCGACCCTGATCACTCCCTAGATTCTTTCGGGTGATTTTTATTTACCTATATACTGAAGAAGCACATCATGGACGACAAAGAACAACAATTACGAACCGAACTGGCAAGCCTGGACACCAAGCTCCAGGATCCGGCGGTTTATGGCGACAAAAATTATCCCAAACTGGCCAAGCGCAAAAGCCAGCTCGACGACCTGGTTGCCCTGTTCGACCAGAAAAAGAAATTATTTTCAGACAAACAATCTGCCGAAGAGCTAAAAAACGGCCCGGACGCTGACATGCAACAAATGGCCGCTACCGAAATCGAAGCCCTCGACCAGCAAATCGCTGATAATAATGAAAAGTTAACCGCCGCCCTAACCCCTCAAGACCCCAACAACGACCGCGACGTCATCATCGAAATCAGGGCAGCAGCTGGCGGCGACGAGTCCAGCCTGTTTGCCGGCGAGCTGTTCCGCATGTACAGTCGTTGGGCCGAGACGCATGATTATAAGACCGAGCTGTTGAGCGAATCGCCAAACGAAGTCGGTGGCTTTAAGGAAATCACTTTCGCCATCCGCGGCGCCGAAGCCTACAAGAATCTCAAGTTCGAAGCCGGCGTCCACCGGGTCCAGCGCGTGCCCGTCACGGAGAGCCAGGGCCGCGTCCACACCTCCACTACCACTGTCGCCGTCCTGCCAGAGGCCGAAGAAACCGATGTCGATATCGACCCCAATGACTTGCGCGTCGACGTCTTCCGCAGCGGCGGCCACGGCGGCCAATCCGTTAACACCACCGACTCGGCCGTCCGCATCACCCACCTGCCGACCGGCATCGTCGTCACCAACCAGGACGAAAAGTCCCAGATTAAGAACAAGGCCAAAGCCATGGGCATCCTGCGCTCCCGCCTGTTACAGATGAAAATCGACGAAGAGCGCCAGCAGCAATCAGACGCCCGCAACAAGTTGATCGGCTCCGGCGACCGCAGCGAAAAAATCCGTACCTATAACTTCCCCCAGGACCGTATCACCGACCATCGCATCAGCTACTCCCGCTCCAACATCCCCGCCGCCTTGGCCGGCGACATCGACGACCTCATAGCGGCCCTCCAAAATGCCGAGCACAAACTACTAAGCAACCAATCTTAACTGGCTTTATGCAGGTATCAAGCTGGCTAATAAGTGCTGGGAAACAGTTGGCTTTGGCCAACATCGGCACAGGGCGGCTAGATGCACAGGTTTTACTGGAGGACGTGACCGGCAAAGATCGAGCATGGCTGTTGGCGCATCCTGAATTCGAAGTACATGCCGCACAGCAACGGAAACTCGAAAGTTTGCTCAAACGGCGGGCGGAGCACGAGCCGTTGGCCTACATACGCGGCAGAGCCGAATTCTACGGCCGCGAATTTGTGCTCACGCCTGCCGTGCTGCAGCCGCGATCCGAATCAGAAACTATGATTGATATGTTTAAAAAAGTAATTCAGCCGGGAACGGCCCTTAAAATAGCTGATGTTGGTGCCGGCAGCGGCGCGCTAGGTATTACCGCCCAATTGGAGCTGACAAAAGCCTCAGTCGAGCTGCTTGAGATTGATCCAAAGGCAATAAAGATCGCCAAAATTAATGTAGATAATTTTACACTAGCCATACCAGTCATTAAGAGTGATTTGCTGGCGTCATCAAGCCATGATTATGACGTTTTACTGTGTAATCTCCCTTATGTACCAGATGACTATAATATTAATTTATCAGCAGGACACGAACCAAAGCTAGCTATTTTTGGCGGTTCAGACGGCCTGGATATCTATCGTCGACTCTTTCAGCATGTCCAAAAACTTAACAAACAACCGTTGTATATTTTATGTGAGTGTCTGCCTTTCCAGCAGAATGCGCTAGTATCTATCGCTGCCCTGTCTAACTATCGCTTACAGCAAACTGAGGATTTTATTTTGCTTTTTAATTCTATCTCTTAGAACAAATTTTAATACTTATATGGATATTCTAGCCAATATTACTGTGTCGTCTCAAGCTGGACGTCGTAAACGTTTATGACCGTGAATTGAGTAAACTTTGCGATTACTTAGCTGCTAGGAGCCGTGCCAAGCGTGGCGTTAATGGTAATAGTCTTGCCACTTCGCAACACAGTTAGCGTGATCCGTTCACCGGGCTGGTGCTTGTCGAGCAAGCTGGTCAGGCTATGGCTTTGGTCGATTTTGGTGCTGCCAACAGCGGTGATTATGTCGTTTTGCTGCAAGCCAGCACTGGCCGCCGGGCTGCCGCCAAGGACTGATGGGCTGGAGGAGTCATTGCTGGGGGCAATGAAGGCGCCATTGTTAACACTTAATTTGTATTCATTAGCGACATCAGCCGTCAATGGGATGTACCGGACGCCTAAGTACGGCCGGGCGAACTTACCGGTTTTAATTACTTGGTCGATCAGGCCGCGAACGTCATTGATTGGGATTGCGAAACCAATGCTTTGGGCATTGCCGGCAATGGCAGTATTTATACCGATCACTTGCCCGTTTAAATTGACCAGCGGACCACCAGAGTTGCCCTCGTTGATGGCAGCATCGGTTTGGAACAAATCATCGAGGTTTTCAGCTGAATTGGTAGTGCCGTCGCCATTATCACTGCCAGCCTGGACGCTGCGGCCATAGCCCGAGATAATGCCGCTGGTGACGGTGTTCTGGAACTGGCCCAGGGCATTGCCGATAGCCACCACGTCATCACCGACTTGCACCGTTGAAGAGTCACCTATGACTGCTGGTGTTAATTTGTGGCTTTGGGCGTCATTAATTTTTAAGAAGGCCACGTCGAGGCTGTCGCTATCACCGGTACGCCCGATAACGGAGACATTCTTGAGTTCCGTACCGTCACTGAGCGTAACGCTAACACTGGTCGTGCCGTCCGGTACGACGTGACGGTTAGTCATGATCAAGCCGCCCGAGGAGATAATAATACCGGTGCCAGCGGCCTGCTCATTAGTCGGTTGCGAAAACCCCAAGGCCCCTAGCCCGCTACTATCATTGCCGCTCGACGAACTAGTAATATTAACATTGACGCTGACGACGCTCGGCCCGACTGTCTTAGCCAATTGGCTGATCAGTTGGCTCTGGCTAGTGACAATCTTCTTTTGGCCGCTTACGTTGCCGGATAACAGCGTGTTTTGGTTGTGGTGGACCTCCAACCAAGCGCCGCTATAGCCGCTCAGGCCGCAAGCCAGCACGAATACTACCAATACGGCTACCAAGCGGTTTTGCCGGCTTACCGGTTGGCGCAACTTCGGCTTTGGCATTGGCGGTACCGTAAAGCTGACCGTCTTGCCCTTATCTGTCCTATTATCGTTTTCTGCCATGATCATGTCACCCCCCTAAACTACCTTATCGCCCCAGTCCGAAAAGGCCAGGACTACCAGCACGATGGCTGCCATAATAAAGATAAACTGCCGCCGCACGCCTTTACTCAACCGGTCATTATGATCGAGGTAATACAGCACCGCCATACCATACCCCAGGGTACTCAGCAGCAAAGTCGGCTGGGCAACGCCACGGTAGAATAATAGCCAGTGGCTCAGCAGCCAGGTCAGGGCCGCCCCGAAGTAACCCCAGATGTAGGCCAGCATCCTGGCATACGGTTCGTCAAAAGCATCCAAGAAGTGCCGGGCCGCCATGAAGCAAAACAAGCCGCTGAGCAGCGTCAGGCCGTAGACGGGGCCATCAGCCCAAGTAACATACAGGGCGGATAAGGCCGCGAACTGGCCAATAAATGCTTGGGTCGTTACCAGGGGTACTCCCGAGCCGGGCTTAATAACTAGCAGCCAGGCCGCGTACGACACTGCCCATAACAACTGTATCCAGACGCTACTGGTATGGGTCATAAATAAGACAATCGATAAGCCGACCATCAAGTCGATGGCATTGGCTCGGATATTGGCGGCCCAGAAGCGCGGTTTAACGGCAAACATACGCCACTTACTTAACACCACCATGCCGAGAGCTAGCTGAACGAAGTTCAAACGCACCAGCACGAATACCACGATCGGTAATACGATTAATAAACCAAGGTGCAAAAAATGCGCGATACCGCTAGTTGGCTTGAGTTTGCGTAGGGTTGGCCTCATCACTACCTATTATGATAACAAAGTCAGCGCCATTCGTCGGTATGGTTTTGTCGCTCAAGCTGGTCGTGGCCGTAACGCCCAGACGCTGCTCCAGATAGTGCTTAGTGTACTTATCTTTGCCATGGCTGAGATCGACCAGGGTGGTCGTGGTCCAGCCGCTGCTTGGGGAATTGCCGACCGTCGCCACGTTATAGCCGTAGGCTTTTAACTCGTCGGCCTTGGCGGTGGCCAAGCCGGGGGTAATCGTACCATTTAGGACAGATACGCGGGCGTTTTCTTTGACTAGGTATGGATCTTTCAGCTGGCCGCGGATAAACTGCTGGATATCGTCGTATTGGAACAGGCCGGCCTTGGGCAGCACCACTGATTGGCCGTTGATGTTGCCATCGGTCACGTACTGCGTGGCCCCTGGGGTGGTGGCATTCAAGCCGACCGAGGTAATATTATTGTTATTAACACCCTTTAAGATGCTGTACAGCCGGTTGGCATTGCCCAGCGACAGGTCGGTTTGGAAGTTATTACCGAAGGTATTCAACAGTCCGTTCAGCTTGATAGGGTTGCTGAGAGTGCCTAGGGTGGCAACCTTGGCCTTGAGGGCGGTCAGCACGGTCCGTTGGCGTTCGGCTCGGGCAAAATCGCTGGTTGTCTCGCGCGACCGGACATAAATCAGGGCCTGTTTGCCATTAAAGTCGTGGTCGCCTGCCGTGGCCAGGGTCGGATTGCCGCCATTCTCCCACGCCATAGTCGGGTCAACCAGGTCGGTCGGCACGTTGACGTGGACACCGCCCAGGGTATCAACCGCTTGCTGGAAGGCCTGGAAGTCAACCAGGACGTTATAATTAATACTCACCCCTGTTACGCTCTTGACCGTCTGGTCCACTAAGTCATAGCCAGCCCGGATCGCTTTGGGATCGGTACTGCCGACCGCTTGTTTGCCGAGATACTTGAACTCGCCGGTTTCCCAGGCGGCGTTCATCTTCATAACGCCGGAATTGGGCACGTTGACCCACAGGTCGCGCGGCAGGCTGAGCATGGTTGAGGTGTGGTTGACCGGGTCAATGCTGACTAGCATCATGGTATCGGTCAGGTCCGGCGCGTCATGCGTGCCGCCGCCCCGGCCCATTAACAAGATATTTACGCGGCCGCTGCCCTCGCCCTTGAGCAAATCGGGATTAACGTTTTCTTTCAAGGCGGCGGCCGTACCGGCGGTACCCTTAAATACCCGGTGCAGTTTCAAGTAACTTTGCGAAAATACCAGCCCGCTCAAGGTGATGACTAAAACCATGGCGATAGCCAGGCCGCGCCGTAACCAGGGCCATTGAACGTGCTTCACGAAACTAAACCGCGATGGGCTGTCAGCGCCGGGCAGCTCCATATCAATCGGCAAACGGCCGGCTGGGGTGGCTGGCGGCACTGGCGCCTGGACTGGAACGGGGGCCGGCGCTTCAACCGCGGCAGCTACGGCCATGGCCGGCAGGCGCAGTTTGCGGGCAGGCGGCACGATGCCATCGATGGCAGCCGGCCGCGGACGCAGTACCGGGCGGGCCATCGTGGCTGGCCGCGGGCGTGGCAATACAACTCTCGGCACGGGTTGGGGGTTTCCAAGATGAGTTTTTGTTATTTGGCGCGCTGTTTGTATTGCGGGCCGTCTGAATTTTGACGGTTCCATCTCTGTTACAAATTCCAGTATAAACCACTCATGCTTATGAGTAAAGCCTTTTTTTGTGCTATAGTAAATGACTGTATGAATGACTTCCCACTGCCGTCAGTGCCGCCGCCTTCTTCCGAACCGGTCATACCAGACCCGCCGCGCGGCTCCGGCTGGCGCGAGCTGGTCTCGACCGTCGGCATCCTGGTAATCGCCCTGCTAGTCGCCCTGTTCATTATCGGCTTCGTCTTTCGTTCCTACCAGGTCGACGGCCCCAGCATGGAAAACACCCTTCAAAACGCCGACAAGCTAATCATTTGGAAGGTACCGCGCAGTTGGGCCCATGTCACCCGCCACCCCTACATCCCCAGCCGCGGCGACATTATCGTCTTCAGCCAGAGTGGCCTTAGCCAGTTCGGCCAAACCGACACTAAGCAGCTTATCAAACGCGTTATCGGCCTGCCTGGCGACCACCTGGTGCTCAAGGACGGCGCTTACAACATATATAATAAGGCGCACCCTCAAGGCTTCGACCCTGACAAGACCCTGCCCTACGGCAAACACATCCCCGTCACCTCGGGTAATGTCGACGTTACCCTCGGTAAAGGCCAACTCTTCGTCTCCGGCGATAACCGCCCAGACTCGCTCGACTCCCGCGCCTTTGGCCCCATCAACGCCAACCAAGTTATCGGCAAACTAATCCTCCGCGTCTTCCCCATCAGCCAATCCAAAGCCTTCTAAATATGCTATAGTTGGTCTATGAGCCAAACAGCAAAACGAGGGTTGGGGCGGGGTTTCGAGGCCTTAATTTCTAATGATTTCGATAAGAGTTTGCTGTTAACGGCCGACGACCGGATTGAGAAGATTCCCGTCAAGCAATTGCAGGCCAACCCCTACCAGCCGCGCAAGCACTTTGACGAAACTGCCTTACGGCAGCTGGCTGATTCGCTCAAACGCCACGGCATAATTCAGCCGCTGGTCGTCACGCCGCTCAAAAACGGCAAATACAACCTGATCGCTGGTGAGCGCCGCTGGCGGGCGGCCGGGCTGGCGGGCCTCGAGACGGTGCCGGCCATTATCCGCGAACGCAAGGAGTTGGAGCAGCTGGAGCTAGCCCTGATCGAAAACGTCCAGCGGGTCGATCTCAACCCGCTCGAGCAGGCAGTCAGCATCGAGCGCCTGCACCAGCAATTCTCCTTATCATACGAATCCATCGCCGAGCGCCTCGGCAAGGCCACCTCGACCGTCAACAATATTGTCCGTTTGCTCGGGCTGCCGGAAGCCGCCCAGGGCGCCCTGGCGGCCGGCAAGATCAGCGAAGGCCACGCCCGCGCCCTGCTGTCGCTAAAGGGCGACTTGGAGCGCCAAACCTACCTGCTGGAAACCATTCAAAGACAGGGGTGGAGCGTCCGCCAGGCGGAGCGTTTCGCGACCAGCGTCAAACAAGGCGTCAAAGAGACCAAACAGGCCCACGCCCGCACCCAGACCGAAACCCCAGCCACCAAATCCCTCAGCAAAAAACTCCAGACGCCCGTCACCATCCGCCGCACCGCCAAGGGCGGCAAACTCGAAATCAACTTCGCCGACGACACCGAGCTAGACCGCCTCATCAACCTGTTCTAAGCGCTAATCGTCACCGCCGTGCCGACATGAGACCAGCCGTACAGCCAAGCCATGGCCGGTGTCGGCAAATGGACACAGCCGTGCGACCCCTGGTCAGCATAGGCCGGATCGCCAAACGGAAAAGTCTGCCAACTGGCGTCATGAAAGCCGTAATCCGTATAAAACGGCAGCCAGTAGCTAACCGGGTCATTCCAGGTCGGCCCCCTCAGCACCAGGTTGCGCTGCTTGGCATAAATATGCCACGTGCCCGTCGGTGTTGGCGTGCCCGCCAGATAGGCGCCGCTAGTTATAGCCGTGTCATAAACTTGGTTATAGCCCTCGCAAGCCCACATGTGCTGCTGGCTGATACTGACTACTACCACTTGGCTGAGCGCGTTATTAGCGCAGACGCCGGGCGGCACCGCCACCAGGGTAAAGGCCAACGTTTTAGCCGTCTGCAAGGCTTGCTCGGTAGCGCTGACCGCCTGTGCCAAATTCTGCACCCGTATCCCGTCGGCCGTGCCCAGCTGGTTGATATAGGTTTGGATCTTCCCTGTCTGCAGGCTATAGCTATCGCCGCTCTGGGCATACCAACTGGTGATATCCACCGCCGAGGGCTTGCTAGTCTTATTATTATAGGTATAGCTCAGGCTGACGGCCTGCCCGGCCTGCAATTGTCGCAAATTCGATTGCAAACTGGCAGCACTGACAGTTGGCGCGATGGCCGTCATCGGCAATTTAATGACGGTCCGGCCCTGTCCGATGCCCCGCGTGATGGCTGTAACCGCTCCCGTTATATCAACTTGTGAACCGTTGACCGCATCTGCTAAGACAAACTGGTTATTTTGCAAAATAATATGCGCGTTGGATGAAGCTTGCTCGGCCTGCCCCGCCACAGTCGTCAGTTTTTGAACTAAAACCGCGTGATTGACCGCCGTATAAACAGGGGTGTCATGGCGGCTGAATAAGTTTTGTAGCGGCAGCCAGGCCCGTTTCCGTCCCTGGCTGGCGATCCTCGGCGAATCGACTTGAATGCCCAGGTCGCGCGGCGTTAACTTTATATTTTGGTTAGCCTGCTGCAGGATTACAGATGTTGGCAACAACGGCAAGGCCGCGACTTTGCGGGTCAATGCATTATACGAAACCGAGCCGACAACTTGCCGCCCCACCCGGCTATTCGGATAGGTGCGGTGCCAAAACACCGCGCCCAGCACTAGGTTAATCAGCACGAAAACAGCCAACAGCCCGCCGCCGCCGACGATTAGCCGCCGTCCCCAGGCTGAACGATATAATTTGCTAAGTTGTTGCCACCTGGTTCTAACGATTTGCATGCGTTCTCACTCCTGCGTACGGTTCTTAACTTCCTTAGCCAAGGCCTTGTATGCCCGGGCGCCCTTGCTCCAACGGTCGTGTTCGTAAATTGTCCGGCCATAACTGGGTGCTTCAGCCAGCCGGACATTGCGCGGAATAATCGTCGAGAACAACTTTTCACCGAAGTAATTCTGGATTTCAGCCAGAACCTGCTCGCTGAGTGAATTGCGCTTGTCGAACATCGTCAGGGCTATTCCGAGCAGCTCCAAACGGGGGTTAGTGCTGCCCCGCACCGCCTGGATGGTACTCAGCAATTGGCTCAAACCTTCCAGCGCGTAATATTCGGCTTGTACCGGGATCAACACATCCGTCGCCGCCGTCAAACCGTTCAAGGTTAGCAGCCCCAGCGATGGCGGGCAGTCAATAATGACGTAGTTATAATCTGTTGCTGCCTGCAGCGCGTCCGCCAAGGCAAACTCCCGGCGGCCGCGGCTGACCAGTTCGACCTCGGCGCCGGCAAGGTCGGCATTGGCGGCCAACATGTATAATTGTGCGACGTGCGTTTCTTGGACGGCATCGACCAGTTTTACCCCCCCGACCATAATTTCATAAGTCGTCCCGACAGCCTGTTCCTTTTGCAGGCCCAGCCCGCTAGTGGCATTACCTTGCGGATCCAAATCAACCAGCAGCACTGAAGTTTTATCTTTTGCCAGCTGTGCCGCCACGTTAATTGCCGTAGTCGTTTTGCCGACGCCGCCCTTCTGGTTTACCATAGCAATAATTCTTTGTGTCATATAACTCTCTTCTCCCTCAGTATACCACCTCAGGCTCAGCGTACTACCGACCCTCTAGAGCTAGCCGTATAGTACTAGGTGAGCTTAAACAGTGGGTCAACAAGAATCAGCCGCCGCAGGGCTTCTTGCTGGCGCCGTTCTTTTAAGGATAGTCTTTTTAGCAGACGGTCGTCTTGCTGTTTTTTGGGTTTTTTGGGCATAGTTTTGATTTGATGCATTAAGCTTTATGTAAATGGCAAAATACCCGCGGGCCTTATGGCTAACGGGTAGGTCTCACGTGGTCTATTGCGAGGGCTATTTTTGCCGGCATTTTTGAAAGTTTTTGTATTGGTCTAACCACAAACAAAGCGAATTTGGTGGGTCTTGCCTGGCTTTGGGGCTCAGGCAAGACCCGTTTGGCTTTTTGTTTGGTTTTAACCAATGTTTGTTGGTTAGGACCAGTCTCTCAAAATCAAGGCCAGTCCTATGCATTCAGTATGGCCCACTCAACAGAGGTCTGCAAGGCTTTTCTGAATAAATTTGCTATGCAATTTAGCAGTGTCTTTAAATGACTTTTTATATAAATATCGTTGTTAATTAATATACGTAAAGATTACCGCAACCTATAGAAACACCTGTATCGTGTCAAACATGAGGCCATGATGCTTATGCGAACTGTTGTTTTTATTATGACGACTGCAAAATAGCCGAAAAGTTTTCCACAGCGACTTTTGATAAAAGCTTAGACTATCTTAGTAACTTTGAGGATGGTCTGGTGCTGGCGGTGACCGCGGACGGTGTGGACACGCTTCTTGGCCTTGTAACGGATGGAGGTTACCTTGTCAGCCTGGATATCGGGATGGACGATCTCGGCAGTGACTTTAGCTTTGTCCAGCAATGGCGCGCCAATCTGGACGGCATCGCCGTCGACAATTAACAGGGGCTGGAAGTCGACTGTCTTGGCCTTGGCGTCGGCCTTAATCAGCTCGACCTTAATAGTCTCGCCTTCTCGAACCAAGTACTGCTTGCCGCCGGTTTGGATAACTGCTTTTTTCATAACGTTCATAGGAGCATAGCAAAATTCTCCGCCCCTGTAAAGTGTTGGGCATGATTAATCAGCGTTGGCTTTTGAAAGACTGATCTTCAAATCGCTGCCGTCGATTTTAACAGTGGTAGAGAAATCTTTAGTGGTGATGCCGTCCGGTTTCTCCGGGATAGCCAGGGTTTCGCTTAGCATCAGCTTGGTCAGATCAGTATTCTCAGAGAGCAGGCTGTTTAGCTCTTGGCTATCCGCGGCGCCGAAAGCCAGGTAGATGCGGTCGTCGACCTCAAGGCCGGCCTGCTTGCGGGCCTGCTGGACGTGGCGAATGACCTCGCGCATCATACCCTCACGCCTGAGCTCGTCGTCGATATCGATGTTAATCTCTATGATGAATTTTGTTCTGTCATCACCTTTGACCGAAGTCTGCTGGTTGAAAAGTACGGATTTAACGTTTAATTCTTCTTTTAAGATGTCGCTGAATGGCTCAAGACGTGCGGCTTGGGGGTTCCTAACTTCAGCCTTTCGTAAAGGTTGACGGACTTTTATACCGGCCTCAGCGCGTTGAGCTAGGCCCTCTGTAATCAGTTCTCGCAAGGTAGCCATTTCCTCAATCAAGAGTTGGTTGATGTGGCCAGTGAGAGGCCAGTCGAGGAGGTGGACAGATTCGCCGCCGGTGAGCTTCCGGTAGAGTTCTTCGGCCAGGAACGGCGTGAAAGGCGCCATGACCTGGCTAAGCTGGACCAGGACGTAGTGCAGCGTGCGGTAGGCGGCGGCCTTGTCGGCGTCGTTGTCGCTCTTCCAGAAGCGTTTGCGGCTGCGGCGGACGTACCAATTGCTGGCGTCGTCGATGAATGGCAGGAGAGGCTTGAGGGCGTTAGGCAGGTCGTAGGCTTGCATGTGGCGGTCAACTTCTTCGGTCAGCAGGTGGACGCGGCTGACTACCCATTGGTCGAGGGGGTTAGTTAGGTCTTGGGTCGGATCGACTAACTCGCCGTCCCATTCCCAGCCGTCGACATCGGCGTAGAGGGTGAAAAAATCGTACATGTTCCAGACCATGGCCAGTTTGCGGCTGACATCGGCGACATCCTTATCTTGGAGCGAGAAATCTTCCCCGTTCAGGGCCGGCGAGCTGAGCAACAGGAAGCGCAGGGCGTCGGCGCTGTACTTGTCCATCAGTTCGTTGGGGTCGGTGTAGTTGCCGAAACTCTTGCTCATCTTGCGGCCGTCGTTACCAGCCAGCGTACCGGTGACAATGACGTTGCTAAAGGCCTTGGTGTCGAATAGGCCGGTCGAAACGGCGTGCAGGTAGTAGAACCAAGCCCTGACCTGGCCGACATATTCGGCGATGAAGTCGCCGGGGAAGTTTTGCTCGAACTTGGCGGTGTTCTCGAAGGGATAATGGAACTGGGCGAATGGCATGGAGCCGCTTTCAAACCAGCAATCCAGGACTTTATCGATCCGTTTATATGTGGCATCGTCGATTGTAAATGTCACATCGTCAATCCAGGGGCGATGGTAATCTTCCAGTTCTAACCCTGATAATTCCTTTAGTTCGGCGTAACTGCCGATGACTTTGAGATGTTCTTTGCCCTGACCGTCAGTGCCCTTCCAGACCGGCATGGCGGTGGCCCAGAAACGGTCCCGGCTGATGTTCCAGTCTGGCGCCGATTGGACGGTTTTGGCGAAGCGCCCCTGTTTGATATGTTCCGGGAACCAGTTGATTGAGCCGTTTTCCTCTAGCATCCGTTCGCGCTGGTCGGCTATATTCATAAACCAACTGGGATGGGCCCGGTACATCAGCTTGGTGCCGCAACGGTGGCAATGCGGGTAGCTGTGGCGGATGTAGTCGATTTTCAAGATAACGCCGCGTTCGTGCAGGGCCTTGGCGATGGGTTTGTTGGCATCCCAAACGTACTGGCCCTGCCATTCGCCTTCGGTGTAGAAGCCATTGTCATCAATGTCTTGCACCAGCGGGAAACCCAGTTCTTTAGATAATTGGTAATCTTCTTCGCCGTAGGCCGGCGCCAGGTGGACCACGCCGGTTCCTTCCTCCAAGTTGACATAATCGGCGGCCCAGACCTGGTGGGCTTTGTCGCCGCGGTCTTTGAACAGGGGCTCATACCCCTTGCCAACCAGTTCTTTCCCTTTGAAAGTCCGCGTGATTGTATGGTCAACAACGTTATGTTTCTCATCTGTCAGGGCTTTTTGAACCAGCTCTTTGGCCAGAATGAAGGTTTCGTCGCCGACCAGAACCTCGGCGTATTCGAGGTCGGGATTAACGACGGCGGCGGTGTTAGCCGGCAGCGTCCATGGCGTAGTCGTCCAGGCTAACAGTGAGGCGTCACTGTCGGCCAGTTTCAGTTTGACGTAGACTGAAGGATCGGTGACATCCTGGTAGGAGTTATCCATAGCCACCTCGGCTTTGCTGATCGGCGTGGCGTCGCGGACGCAGTACAGCAGTACCTTTTCGCCCTCGTAGATTTTGCCGGCCTCGTGCAGTTGCTTGAAGGCCCACCAGACCGATTCCATGTAGTCCTTATCCATGGTCCGGTAGGCGCCTTCGAAGTTGACCCAGCGGCCGATCCGGTCGATGGTGCTCTCCCACTCGTCGCCGGTCTGAACCATATTCTGGCGACAAAAGTTAATGTAGTCTTCCAGGCTGACTTTGGTGCCGATATCGCGCTTGTCGTGAATGCCTAGTTTTTCTTCGGTGAAGACCTCGGCCGGCAGGCCGTGGCAGTCCCAGCCCCAAGTCCGCTCCACCCGCTTGCCTTTCATGGTCCAGTAGCGCGGCACGGCGTCCTTGATGATGCTGGACAGCAACGTGCCGACGTGGGGCGTGCCGGTGATGAACGGCGGCCCGTCATAGAACACATAGGCGTCGGCGGCCGGCCGCTGGTCAACCGACTTCTGGAAGGTTTTGTGGTCCTTCCAATGCTTAACGAGATCTTTCTCGTACTCGATGGCTTTGCGGCGCGTGCCTTTTTTGAACTTCATTGCTCTCCTTACATATAAAAAGCCCCTTTGGTTGCAGGAGCTCCTGTTGGAACGGTACCATCCTGCTTTAGGGACTTGCTTACGGTTGTAACGGACCTCTCCGGCGACTTCTACTGGACTCTCGTGAGCTGTTCTTGTCGCTCCTCGCGGTTGATGGCCGCTCTGACGGATTTACCAAATTGTACGTTAATTATACCACGCCAGTTGAAAAGCCTGGGGGAATAGCTGGCATGTTCAAAAAGTAAGCTGTTTAAATGTATATACTTTTTATATCACTTATATATAAAAAGTATATCTATTTAAACACCCTTCATATAAGAAGTAATGGCCGGCTTGGTGTCATCGGAGAGAAGTTAAACTTGGACGTAGGAGGCGACTTCGTCCAGCCTCGGTAGGCTGTCGCCTTGCCAGATCTTTTGGACGAAACCGTCGCTGTGCACCACCATGATAGCCGGGTATTGCATGATGTCATACAGGGTGGCCGTGGCACTGCCCTCGCGGGTGTCGATATTGAGCACCTCTAAGTGGTCGGAATGGTGACGCGACTGGTAGTCGTGCACGAACTCTTCGACCAGCCGGGCATGCTCGGAATCGGGCCGGTATAAGATAAGCACTTTCATGACTTTAATTTTAACATAGATGATAAAAACCGTTTGCCAATCCGCTTGTCCAGTGCTATAAATAGATTGATATGACTGAAACCATGAAGCACCAGTTGGACCTGCTCCTCCTCGCCCTTACGGGGTTGTGCTTCACCATGGTTGAAGCCTAGCCCGCGCTTACGAACGCGGCTCAGCACAACCCGAACCACCAATCAGGCTTCAACCGAGCCTGATTTTTAATTTTGAGGAGAAGTTATGAACGAAATAATACGAGATCCGAATAAAGTAGATGTTTTCGATACTACTTTACGTGATGGCCTACAGGCCATTGGCGTCAACGTAGACATCGAAGGCAGGATTGAGATCGCCACGCAGTTAGATCGAATGGGCGTGGACATCATCGAAGCCGGCTTTCCCGGCTCCGGCAAGTCAAATAGTGAGCATGAATTCGAAGCGGTCCGGGCCGTAGCTATGGAAATAGGCAGCGCGACGGTAGCTTCTTTATGCCGGGCCGTGCCGGCCGACATAGAAAAAGGCTGGGAAGCTGCCGAACCGGCCAAAGACAAAGGTGGCGCGCGGCTGCATATTTTTATATCCACTTCTGATGTTCATATGCAGCAGCAGGATAAGACACCGGCAATAGTCGTGAAAGAAACAATTAGCGCCATCGAACATGCCAAATCTTTAACCGATGACGTGGAGTTCTCGCCTATGGATGCATCGCGATCCGACTTCGGGTTTATGATGGGAGTCTGTATGCAAGCTGTTGAGAGAGGATCGACCGTCATTAATATTCCCGACACAACTGGGTATATGGATCCTCGACAATACGCCCAAATGATGCGCCTGGCCGGCGAACGAATCCATAAAACCCACCCAGACGTGGTTATATCGGCTCATTGTCATAACGACCGCGACATGGCAACTGCTAATACTTTGGAGGCGATAGGCGCTGGTGTGCGGCAGGTAGAGGTTTCAATAAACGGCCAGGGGGAACGGCCTGGTAATGCCCGATTGGCGTCAGTCGTTTCAGGCATACACGAAGGAACATCATACTTCCCCGCTGAGATATATACGGGGGTCGCCACAGGCGAGCTAACCTATGCCAGCCAAATGGTAGCCGACTTATCTGGTAGGCCACTAGCAGTTAACGAGCCGTTAACTGGGCGTTATGCCTTCGCCCATGGCTCGGGCGTCCACCAAGACGGCGTGATAGATGACAAAGAAACTTATGAATGCCTAGATGCCGAAGATTACGGCCAAATTCCCGCCGAAATTGTTGTTGGCAGCCTGTCGGGCAAAGCCGGGGTTCGCAGTCGACTGAGAGCGATTGGCTTTAAACCAGATTACGAAGAAGTGCGCGCTATTACGGTGTACGCTAAAGAGTACGCTGCAGTCATTGGACGTGATTTGGATGATCCAGATATCGAGAAAATCATGGCGGAGTCCCGCGGAGAACAAATCAAGAACTCCATAGCTCTCGAGGAAATTCGCAAAATCGAGGATAGTCCTCTGTCTGAAATTATTCTGTCAGAGCGCGGCAAAACTTTCATAGTGCGGGCTGATCTGCGTTCAAAAGCAATCACTACAGCCGGTAAGGCCATAAATGAGGCCCTGGCTTTTGATGGAAAAGTCACGCACTTGCAGTCTCATGCTTTGCGTGAAACTTTAGAGGCCGAAGCCGGGGCTTACATAGATGTTGTCAGTAATGGCTCTTCGATTAAAGCTTACGCCGAGGCTGAAAGTATCGATGCGGCTAGCATTAAAGCCTACCTAGCCGCTATCAGCCTAATCAGGCGAATTGACGAACGCAAGGAGGCCTAGCTGCAGCCGGTGGTGGAGCCGCAGGAGCTGCAGACGTAGCAGCTGCCGGCCCGTTGGGTTTGATTGCCGCAGTTGTAACAGATGGGCGCGGTGTCACCCTGCTTGACTGTGCTGACATGCGAGGTGGCGTTGGCGGCTGGTTCGGAACTGCTCAGGGCCGGTAGCGGTTCAACGGCCACTTGGGCTGGCTTCAGCTTGGCCGGTTCTGCCGGAGCAGGAGCCGAGGCTGGTACTTCTAACAGGTTGGTCTGGAGTTCGGGCATGTCGTCGATATCGGCCATGCCGAGTTCCAGCCGATCGTCGAAGCTCAGGTAGCTCAGCGCTAGGCGGCGGAAGATGTAGTCCACCAGACTGGAAGCCGTCCGGATGTCCTTGTCGTCGGTAATGCCGGCCGGGGCGAACGACATGCTGGTCAGGCCGTGGGCATAGCTCTTGAGCGGCACTCCGTATTGCAGGCCGTAGCTGACCGAGACGGCTAAGGAGTCCATAATGCCGGCCAGGGTCGAGCCTTGTTTGGCAATCTTCATGAAGACCTCGCCGGGGGTGCCGTCCTCGAACTCGCCAACGGTGACGTAACCCTTGACGCCGGCTACCTTGAAGGCGAAAGTCTTAGCGTTGCGGTGCTTGGGCAGTTCGCGGCGAACGGCGCCTCTGACAATGAACTTGTCGGTGGCGGCAGGCGCGCTGGCGGCCGCAGCAACCGGCTGCGTGGCCTTGACGCCTTCCTTCTTGGCCATGCTCAGCGGTTGGGCGACCTTGCAGTTGTCACGGTAGATGGCGACGGCCTTGAGGCCCATCTTCCAGGAGTCGATGTGGATTTGTTCGATGTCTTCGACGGTAGCTTCTTCGGGCATATTAACCGTCTTGGAGATCGCGCCGCTGAGGAAGGGCTGGACGGCGCCCATCATCTTGACGTGGCCGGTGTAATGGATGAAGTTATCACCCATCGAGCAGGCGAAGACGGCTTCGTGCTCCTTGGCTAGCTCCGGCGCGCCGAGAATGGTCTTTTCCTCGTCGATATAGGCCACGATAGCGTCAACTTGCGGCTTGTTATAGCCCAGGTTCTTGAGGGCGCGAGGTACGGTCTGGTTGACGATGCTCATGGTACCGCCGCCGACTAGTTTTTTGACTTTGACCAGGCCCAGGTCAGGCTCAATACCAGTGGTGTCGCAGTCCATCATCAGGCCGATGGTACCGGTTGGTGCCAGCACAGAGGCCTGGCTGTTACGGACGCCGTACAGTTCGCCGAGTTCAACGGCCTCGTCCCAGGCGCTGGCGGCGGCGCTGAGCAGCTCTTCTGGTACCAGCGAGGCATCAATCTTGGAAACTTCGGCCCGGTGCATGCGCAAGACCTTGAGCATACCTTCGCGATCTTTGGCAAAGCCGCTGAACGGTCCGACGCGGTTGGCAATCTTAGCGCTGGTAGCGTAGGACTGGCCGGTCAGCAGCGCCGTGATGGCGGCGGCAATGGCCCGCCCCTCGTCGGAGTCGTACGGCAGGCCAAGCGCCATCAGCAGTGCGCCCAAGTTGGCGTAGCCGATACCGAGTTCGCGGTAGGCCTTGGCGTTCTTGGTGATCGACTTGGTCGGGTACTCGCTGTAGCCGACCAGGATCTCTTGGGCAGTGAACATTAGCTCAGTGGTGTGGATGAATTCCTTGATATTAAAGGTGTCGTCGTTGTTTAGGAACTTCAGCAGGTTGAGGCTGGCCAGGTTGCAAGCCGAGTTGTCCAGGTGCATGTACTCGCTGCAGGGGTTGGAACCGTTAATGCGGCCGGCTACCGGCGTGGTGTGCCACTTGTTGATAGTGGTGTCGAACTGCATGCCCGGGTCGGCGCACTCCCAAGCGGCCTCGGAGAATTGCCGGAACAGGTCGCGGGCCTTGATCTTCTTGATAGGTTTGCCGTCAGTAACGGCCCGCAGGTCCCAATCGGCGTCGTCTTGGACGGCTTGCATGAAGTCGTCGGTCACGCGCACCGAAATATTGGCGTTCTGGTACTGCACGCTAAAGGAATCTTTGCCGTCCAGGCTCATGTCCCAACCCAGGGTCTGCAGGTCGCGGGCTTTGCGCTCTTCGATGGCCTTGCTCCAGATGAAATCTAAGACGTCCGGATGATCGGCATTAAGAATGACCATCTTGGCGGCCCGGCGGGTTTTGCCGCCGCTCTTAATCGCCCCGGCGCTGGCGTCGGCGCCGCGCATAAAGCTCAGCGGGCCGCTAGCCGTGCCGGCGCTCTTGCCTAATCTCTCCACTGAGGATCGTATAGGACTGATGTTGATGCCGGAACCGGAACCGCCCTTGAAGATCATGCCTTCTTCGACGTACCAGTTGAGAATTGCCGGCATGGTGTCCTCGATACCAAGGATAAAGCAGGCGCTGGCCTGCTGGGCCCGCTCCGGCGCGCCGATATTAAACCAGACCGGGCTGTTAAAGGCCGCCCGCTGGGTCGCCAAGATGTACTTCAGCTCCTCTCGGAAGTCCTCGGCCTCGGTTTCGTTGGCAAAGTAGCTCTCTTGCAGGCCTTGGCGGGTAACCGTATCAACTACCCGGTCAATCAAGTGCCGCAGCGAACTCTCGCGGTCTTTGGAGCCGGGCGTGCCGGTAAAGTACTTCTGGGCCACGATATTAATGGCGTTCAGTGACCAGCCCTCCGGGAATTCAACGCCTTTCTGCTCGAAAACCGGCGTGTCATTCATAGGATTTTTAATAATCGAATCACGCTTAATCCACGTAAGCTGATCATAGGCTTTACTTTTTGAAGGGGTGAAAAGCCGTGCTACCCCTAAGCTGGTCGTTTGTCCCATCGCTGTTTTCCCTCGCTCTCTAAAGGTTTTATTGTTTTTATAGTGTTTGTTAGGCCGCGATATGCTTGCCTTGCTTGACTAAGGACAGCTCCTGTTCGAAACTGGCGATATCCTTAAAGCGCCGGTAGACGCTGGCAAAACGCACATAGGCAACCTCATTGAGCCGGGCCAAGTGATCCATTACCATTTCGCCGATGCGCGTCGAGCGCACCTCTTGGTCGCCGCATTCGTAGAGCTCCTGTTCGATACCGTTGACTAGCTTTTCGATTTCTAGGCTGGTGACCGGCGTCTTCTCGCAGGCCCGATAGAGTCCTGCTAAAAGTTTAGCCCGGTTGAACAGTTCGCGTTTGCCGTCATTCTTAATGACGATCAGCTGCGGCCGTTCCAGGCGCTCATAGGTCGTGAAACGATGTCCGCAACCATTACACATGCGGCGGCGGCGAATAGCCTGGCCCTCTGCCACGTCCCGCGATTCGATCACTTTGATGTCGTCGCTTTGGCATTGGGTGCATTTCATGCTGCCTCCTCTTACCATTAAATGTGCTCAGCATTGATGAGGCTATATGTTATTGATTTTCCACATATAGTGCTGCGTGTTTCTAATATAGCCCTAGCTGTAGTGCTTTGCAAGTATTTAAACGCTGTATTATTTAATACGCAATGCTCCCAGAAACTGGGGGTCGTCGGCCAATTGAACGAGGAGTCTTTGGTTAAGTGCTGCCGTGGATTATTAATGCGCCGTAACCAAAAACCCGGATCTGCACTTAGGACACTTTCTTTTCTCATAAGTCGTAAAGTTTAATGGTTTTTTAACAAATCGGTCCTGCTAGTCGGCTTCAGGCTTGTGATGGTCGTCGTCTTTGTGGCGACGGCCCAGGCGGCGCAGGAACGAAGGCTTGTCGAGTTCGTCCTCGAGTTCGCCGCTGGTTACTACTTCGTGGTCTGAGTCGGATTCGTCGGATGACGGCACCTTGTCCTTATCGTCATCGGCTGGCTTGGCGTCTTCGTCTTCCTCATCATGAATGGACCAGATGTTGGGCATCGGCGTCTCTCGGCTGAAGTCACTGTGGGGCTCTTTGTCGTCGCCCAGGTTCATGTCAATCTCTGACAAGGCCTTGTCGTCTGACTTGCTGGTGGAATTGTCTAGTGACGGGCCTTTGCTACTGGCGGTAGAGGTGCGACCGGAACTGCCGGTCCGCTTGGCAAAGTAGGAGGCGTCGAAACCGGTGGCCACAACCGTAATGATGACTTCGCCATCAAGCTCCGGATTGATAGTGGCGCCAAAGATAATGTTGGCGTCGGGGTCAGCTGCCGTAGTAATAGCCTCGGCGGCGGCGTTAATCTCGTGCATGGCCAAGTCGTTACCGCCAATGACATTGAATAGGATGCCGCGGGCGCCGTCGATGGAAACTTCCAGCAGCGGCGACTCGATGGCCTGTTGGGCAGCCGTAACGGCCCGGTTCTCACCGGAGGCGCGGCCAATACCCATCAACGCTGAACCAGCCTTGCTCATAACTGTTTTGACATCGGCGAAGTCTAGGTTGATCAAGCCGTGGACGGTAATCAGGTCCGAAATACCCTGCACGCCCTGGCGCAGCACGTCGTCAGCGACCTTGAAGGCTTCGGTCAGCGGTGTGTCGCGGTCGATGGTCTGCAGCAAGCGGTCGTTCGGGATGATAATCAACGTGTCAACGGCTTTGCGCAAGCTCTCGATGGCCTGTTCGGCATTCTTGCGGCGCTTTTCGCCTTCGAAGGCAAAGGGTTTGGTAGCAAACCCGACCACCAGCACGCCCATCTCGGTAGCGATCTCGGCCACGATATGTCCGCCGCCACTGCCAGTGCCGCCGCCGGCCCCAATAGTCACGAAGACCATGTCAGCGCCCTCAATGGCCGCCTTGATGTCGTCCCTGGATTCCTTAGCAGCCTGTTCGCCAACGCTCGGGTCAGCCCCAGCGCCAAGCCCGCGGGTGGCTTCCTTGCCGATGTGAATCTTCTGGTGGGCCTTGGAGTGATGCAGGGCCTGGGCATCGGTGTTTATAGCGATGAACTCGACGTTCTCGATACCGGCGTCAACCATGCGGTTGATGGCCGCCCCACCGGCCCCACCGACCCCGATAACTTTAATCTGCGCGAATGTCTCGATTGCTGGCTGCACGGCTTGCGGCATAACTCTATCTCCAATCCCTCAAAAACTCTAGCTAATATACGCCGTAGTATACGCCAGCTCCCCTGAAAGTTCAACAAATTTGTCCGGCTGTTTTTGATTAAGTTTTGGGGGATTCAATGGCTATCAAGATTATTGCTCAGCCATGCGTAACTAGCACTGTAGCGCAAACTAATCATCTCTTTTTTTATTCAATAACGATTTCTATAGGTCTGTTTGAGTGGCGCACTCTGCCACCGCCTGAATAAAATCAAAAGGAATATCAGCCGGGTCACGAATTCCGGCATTATTCATTCGTGGTAATATAACCGAACTCTTCACCCCCAACGCTTTTAGTTTCATCGGTAACGTTTCGGCGTGCAACTTACCTACTACAAATAAAGGGCTACTGCTTTTATGGTTAGCTTGCTGTAGCGTGCTCAACTCGTAACCAATGCCCCCGATCATGTACCATTCACGCAGTATGGTCGTACCTACTAAGTTTATTCCGGCAGCTAATTTTAGCCCCTCTTGGTTAGAGGCCTCTGGCTGTTCGGATTGATCCCGGAATTGATCAAACAGCGAACCCCACTCCATTAAAGAGCGTTCGTAGTCCTCGCCATCACTTGATATATCGGTGATGTAGACTGGCTTATTAACACCTTCAAGGGCGCTCAACTTAGATCGGTTGAAGGAGTTAAAAGGTCCAAGCTCATCATCACTCATACCGGATTTATTGCCGGCAGACAAATCCCATACTAGATCCCTATCTGATTGACTGTGTCCCAGGCCTTCTAGAAACAGCGAGTCATGACTGAGAAAGCTTTTTTGAAGATACCGTTTATCGATTTCTGCGTCTTGGCCGTGCGAGACACCCATTATAGAAACTGTAAGCTCGCCTGCCTGTGCTCGAAGATAGTCAAAACCCTGATGCATTTTGGGTTGCTGTTCCAGGGAAGTCGGCACTGAGTCAGGTTGTAAGCGTTCACCCGAGAAAGGATCTTTAAAAATGAGGGAAGCTCGATTATCGCCATTAAGCTCTAGAGAATACGAACTGTTGTGTAATTCTGCCGAGCTTTTTGTTGTGTGCACAATAGATAAACATTAGCACGTTATTAGATATTTTGCAAGATTTAACGGCGGAAGCGAGAGAAGACGCTGTCGAGGAGGGCGCGGGCTTGCTGGGTGCCAACGCCGCCGGAGCCGGGTGGCAGGTTCGGTAATAGTAGCATATCTAACAACATGAGTCCTACGACAGTGGTGAAGGTTTGGTCTTCAACGGTATCGGCCAGGCCACCGACGTTGTGGAGTTTACCTATCCGGGCTGGCAGCTGAAGCTTTTCGCGGGCTAATTCGTCGATGCCTGGCAGCTTGGCAGTACCGCCGGTCAGGACAATGCCGCCGGGTAGTTTGCGGGCCCGTTTGATCTTGTGCAGCTCTTTGTCGACGTATTCTAACAGTTCTTCGGCACGGGCTTCGGCGATCATATTGATATCCTCCAGCTCGAAAACGTGGCTCTTGTCGTTGACCTTGATGGTGACGCTGTTCTTCTTGTCGAGGCGCTTGAGGTTGGCATGCTGGACTTTGACGGCTTCGGCCACGTCTAGATCGGTTTTGAGGCCGATCGCCAGGTCGTTGGTAATATGCTGGCCGCCGATTGGCAAGACGGCGACGTGCTGGACTTCGCCATCTTCGAAGACGATCAGGTTGGTAGTGCCGGCGCCGATGTCCAATAACACCGTACCGGCCTCCTTTTGTTGGCGGCTCATGACGGCTTCGGCGGCGGCTAATCCAGATACGGTGTGGTGGGTGGCCTGGATTTCGGCTTTTTCGAGGGCCATGTCCAGGTTGCGCAAATTGGGCGACGAGGCCGTCACGATGTGGGCGTCGACCTCGAGTCGGACGCCGTGCATGCCGACCGGGTCCTTGATGTTGCGCTGGCCGTCAAGGCTGTAGTTCTTGGCGAAGAACTGGATAATCTCGCGGTTGGCCGGCAGGCTGACAATGGTGGCGGCTTCTTCGACACGTAACCGGTCTTCAGGGGTAATTTCGCGGTCCGGCGAGCTGATGGCGATAACGCCTTCGGAATTAATACCGCTGACATGCGAGCCGTTAATGTTGACGGTAGCTTGCTTGATAGACAGGCCGGAAATGCGCTCGGCCTCTGTTATGGCGTGGACGATGGCGTCGGCGACTTCTTCGACATGGACTACCGCGCCGCGGCGCATGCCCTGGTTGGGCGCCTGGCCATGGCCGATGATAGACGGCATATTGCCGCCGTTGGGGTCAAATGTACCGACCACGCAGCGCACGGCGCTGGTGCCGATGTCGAGGCCGATGAAATGTTGTTGGTTTGAGCCTTGCATCTTGGCGCTTAGTATAGCGCTATTGGTTGACTGAGAGCAAGCCAAGAGATGTTACTAGTCGAAAAATTAAGGAATTATTAATTACTGCGGGATTCAAAACGCTCATGCTTGGAGCTGGCCACTTAAGCCAAATATTATGGGAACGTCCTGTTAAGCAGGGCTCACCGAGGTGGGGTGGCAGAGTGGCTTATTGCCCCGGCTTCAGGAACCGGTGAATACAATCCACTTGTTCCGCGGGTTCGAATCCCGTCCCCACCGCCAAAGGATTGCAATAAATAAACCCCGACCTGATGGAAGGGGTTTATTTATGAACCGACATCAGTCAGTCCGGTGAATACAATCCTATATTCAGGATAGCAAACTGCAATCTGGGCGTCAATTTTATATTTGGGTCAAGATCTCGGCGCCATCAGGAGTGATCAGGACGGAATGCTCGAAGTGGGCGGCCCACGAGCCGTCGGCGGTGAGCACTGTCCAGCCGTCGTCGGCGATGTAGACCCGGTCAGTGCCAAGCGTTACCATCGGCTCGATGGCAATGGTCATGCCGGCCTCTAGCCAGGGACCGCTGCCGGCCCGGCCGTAATTCGGGATGTTCGGGTCTTCATGCAGCTCGTGGCCGACGCCGTGGCCGACCAGGTCGCGGACAATGCCATAGTGGTATTTCTTGAGGTAATTTTCGATGGCGGCGCCGATATCGCCGGTTCTGACCTGGTCGTGCACCGCCGCGATACCGGTTTGCAGGGCTTGGGCGGTGTTTTTAACCAGTTCAATGTGGCCGCGCTGCTTGGGCTTGCCGACAATCAGGCTGATGGCCGAGTCAGTGATCATGCCCTTGTAGGTGATGCCGAAGTCCAGGCTGAGGATGTCGCCGTCAGTGATGAGATTGTCGGCCTTGGGGATGCCGTGGACGACTTCGTCGTTAACAGAGATGCAAATCACATCGGGAAAGCCCTGGTAGCCCTTGAAAGCAGCCTGGCCACCTAGCCGCTTCGTCTCGGCGGCCGCCAGGTCAGCCAGCGCCTTGGTCGAAATGCCGGGCTGGGCGCTGGCCTTGAGCAGCTGCAACACCGTGGCCAGCATCCGGCCGCTTTCGCGCATGGCCGCGATTTCGCTGGCGGTTTTGACGCGCGTAACCATGCCTCAGCTCGCGCTTAACTGCTTGACGACGTCATCATTGACGGCTTGAACTGATCGCACGGCGTCAATATTGACGACCCGGACACCGTGGTCAGATAACCAGGACAGCAATGGCGTGGTAGAACGTTCATACTCGTCGAACCGGGCCTCAATGGCCTGTTCCTTGTCATCGATGCGGCCCCGCTGCATCAGGCGCTGTTTGACAGCCTCACGGGAGGCTACCAGGTGAATGGCTGTATCCAACTTAAACCGGCCGGCCGTAACCTGCTCCAGCAGCCACTCGGCTTGCGGGACTGTCCGCGGGAAGCCGTCCATCAGCACTTCTTCGCCGTTCGACACCGATGTCAGGACCTTGTCGACAATCTTGATAATCTCCTGGTCGTCCAGCAGCTCGCCGGCCAGCATGCGCTCGCGCTGCTTGCCGGTAATGTACATCCGCACCACGTCGCCCATCGAAATCAGGTGGAAACCGCGGGCGTCGGCCAGCATTTTGCCCTGGGTACCCTTGCCAGACCCGGCAATACCCATCAGTAAAATCATTGCAGCTTTTCCTTGGCCAGGCGAGCGATGACGGCGCCGTCGGCCGCGGCGCCAGCTTTGGCCTTGACCTGGCCGATGACCTGGCCCATGGCAGCCGGGCCGCTGGCGCCGGTCTGGGCTATAACCTCGTCAATCAGCTTGCCGATCTCATCCTCGCCCAGCTGGGCCGGCAAATATTCCTCGATAATGGCCTTCTCGGCCAGTTCCTTGTCGGCCCGGCCCTGGTCGCCGCCCTGGACGTACATATCGGCGCTCTCCTGGCGCTGTTTGGCCTGTTTGGCCAGGTGCGGTAGAACTTCTTCGTCGGTCAGGCCGCTGTCCCGCTTGCCGGTGGCAACCTTGACGTTTAACAGGGTGGACTTCAGACCGCGCAGCGTCGAAACCCGCTGGCTGTCCCCCGCCAGCAGCGCAGTCTTAATATCCTGCTCGATTTTTTGCTCCAGCATGGGGCTATTCCTATCCTACTTGAGTCCGAGTTTGATTTTCTTGAACTTAATAGCTTTGCGCTCTTGGCGGATAATGGCCTTACGGCGGCGCTCGACCTTGCTAATGTCTTTTTGGAAGAACTGGTTATTCTTAGCCGCGGCGATAGCGCCGGATTGCTGCACCTTGCGGTTAAAGCGGCGCAACAGGTTTTCGGCTGACTCTTTGGAATCTTTGCGGGTTACTTGTATCATCAGTTGGTTATTGTACAGAACAGGGGTTATCTTTGCAAGCCCTTGGCAGAGCCAAGCAAAATCATTGTTAGCCGGTGACGCGCTTTTGCTGGGCGGAGCGTTGTGACTTTAACACGATCGATTGGAGTTCGCGGAAGATTGGGAACTGCTTGTTGGTCGAGTAGACCTTAGTGTTGCCCTGGCGCTCGCTGGTCAAGAAACCGGCCTTCTCGAGCCGCTTGAGTTCGCGCTGGATATTGCCGGCGTCTTCCTTGATAAGCTTGGCCAGCCCTCGTACATGGGTTTTGAAATCAGGATATTTAGCATAGATCACGATGATCTTGCGCCGAACTCTGGAGGTGATAAAAACGTCTAACATACTAACTTGCCTGTCTCCCTATTGTTATCCAAACAACGTTAATTGGTAGTATAGTCCGCCCAGGCGGCTTTGGCAAGACTGAAATTTAAAATTATTTTTAACCTATACTATAAGGATGAATTACTACTCTGTGTGGGTACGCAGCAGCCGCTACCACGGCGACGAGCCGTTGACTTACGCCAGCAATGAGCGGCTGGCCACCGGCAGCATCGTCGAGGTCGAATTGCAGAAAGAACCGGTGCTGGGCGTGGTCAGCGGGCCGGCCGAGCAGCCGCGTTTCCAGACCAAGCCGGTGCGACGAGTTCTACCGCTGCCGCCCCTACCAGCCCACCTGCTGAAAGTCGCCAAGTGGCAGCAAGGCTACTACCCGGCACCGCTCGGCATGATTGCCCAGCAACTGCTGCCGACCGGCTTTTCGGACAAACAACTAGCCGTTGAACCTAATCATGAACCGAGAGCGCCTGACTTGAGTAAACTTCCGGCCCTGACAGCCGAACAAAGCGACGCCCTGCAAGCCATGGCCGCGCGCGACAGCTACCTGCTGCACGGCACCACTGGCAGCGGCAAAACCCGGCTGTATATCGAACTGGCCGCCCGGACGGTCAGCGAGGGCAAATCAGCCATCGTTCTGACCCCTGAAATCAGCCTGACCACCCAGCTGGCCGGCAGCTTCCGCCAGGTTTTCGGTGAGCGCGTGATCGTCATGCACTCGCAACAGGCGCCCGCCGAGCGCCAGCAGGCCTGGTTGGCGGCCACCCGGGCGACCTGGCCGGTGATTATCGTTGGCCCGCGCTCAGCGCTGTTTAGCCCGGTAGCCAAGCCAGGCCTGATAGTTCTCGATGAAGCCCACGAAACCGCCTACAAGCAGGAGCAAGCCCCCCAGTACCAAACCGGCCGCGTGGCCGCCTACCTGTCGCAAATCACCCGTTCGACGCTGGTGCTCGGTTCGGCCACGCCGTCGGTCGGCGATTACTACCTGGCCGAGCAAAAACAAAAACCAATTATTAAATTAGCCAAATTAGCCCGCCCGGAAGAAGTCGCCCCCACCGAAGTCGTGCTAATTGACCGCAAGGACCATAGCCTGTTCAGCCGCTCTCCCTACCTGAGCACGCCGCTGGTCCAGGCCATCGAGGGCGCCCTGGGTCGCAACGAGCAAAGCCTGCTCTACCTGAACCGCCGCGGCACGGCCCGCCTGGTAATGTGCGAGAATTGCGGCTGGCAAGCCACCTGCCCGCACTGCGACCTGCCCCTGACCTACCATGGCGACCACCACGACCTGCGCTGCCACAGCTGCAACTACCACACCGCCGTGCCCGGCAGCTGCCCCAGCTGCGGCCACCCTGACATTATGTTCAAAACGGCCGGTACCAAGGCCATCGTCGAGGCCGTCGAGCGGCTCTTCCCCCAGGCCCGGGTGGCCCGCTTTGACACCGACAACAAGCGTGCCGAGCGCTTCGAACACCACTATGCCGACATCCGGGCCGGCAAGGTTGACATCCTGGTCGGCACCCAGTTACTGGCCAAGGGCCTCGACCTGCCGCGCCTCAGTACTTTGGGTATATTATTGGCCGATACCAGTCTCTACCTGCCGGATTTCTCAGCCCAAGAGCGTACCTTCCAACTGGTCAGCCAGGTGCTGGGCCGCGTCGGCCGCGGCCACGTCGCTGGCCGGGCCATTATCCAAAGTTATCACCCCGACCACCCGGTGCTGCGTACCGCCATCGACAATGATTACCAGACATTTTACAAACAAGAACTCACCAGCCGCCGCCAATTCCTCTTTCCACCCTTCTGTTATTTATTAAAGCTAACTATTCGCCGCGCCAGCATCAAGTCCGCCGAAACCGCCGCCCTCAAGCTCAAAGATGACATCCAGCGCGGCGGCGCCCGTATCCGCGTCGAAGGCCCCGCCCCTAGTTTTTACGAACGTTTCCAGAACAAATACCAATGGCAATTGATCATTAAAGCCCGCAGCCGCCCCGAACTCCTCAAAGTCATCGCCACCCTGCCCGCCTCCGTCGCCTATGACCTAGACCCTATGGACCTGCTATAAGCTCATTACTTCATCTGTTATACTAGATCAGAATTATGACCAAAGACGACATTATCGCGCTGCCGAATCCGCATTTAAGGCAAAAATCGCAACGAGTTGGTTTAATTACCCCTGCAATCCGGCAAATTGCCGCCAATATGCAGGACGCCACCATGGACTGGGATCGCAGCCGCGAGCACGAGGTCGGCGTCGCCCTGGCCGCCGTCCAAATCGACCAGTTATATAAGATCATCGTGGTGCGCAATAATCACGCTGACAAGAGCGATGACGGTTTCACCGTCTTCATTAACCCCCAGATCACCAAGCTGGAGGGCGAAGTCAAAGGAGATTACGAGGGCTGCCTGAGCGTGCCCGACGTCTATGGCAAAGTTCCTCGCCACACGCGCGTCAAAGTTAAAGCCCTCGGCCTTGACGGCAAAGAATTCCGGGTGACTGCCGAGGACTTCCTGGCCCGTATCTTCCAGCACGAAATCGACCACTGCAATGGCCTGGTTTTCATCGACCACATTAAAGACCAGTCGGAGGCCTTCTTCCAGCTCGACGACGAAGGTAAACTGCAACCATTGGACTACAAAAAAGATGTCGCGAAAAATCCTATTCTTTGGTAACGAACGGCTGGCCACCGGTGTCCATGCCAGTATGTCAGCCCTGCAGGCGCTCATCGCTAATGGCTACGAGGTGGCCGCGGTGGTGGCCGCCCAAAACGAAGTCGGTAAATCCCGGCAGCAGCGCCAGCTGGAGGTCGCGGCTATCGCCAAGCAGCACGATATACCATTGTTAACACCTGTCAACTTGAGCGCGGCGCGGGACGAACTGGCCGGGTTTGACGCCGAAGCGGCCGTATTAATCGCCTATGGCAAGATAGTCCCGACGGCTCTCTTGGATACCTTTCCAAGCGGTATTATTAATATTCATCCTTCCCTGTTACCGTTGCATCGGGGCTCGACGCCGATCGAGAGTGTCATCTTAGAAGGCGCCAAACAAACCGGCGTTTCCTTAATGCGACTCAGCGCCGAAATGGATGCCGGGCCGGTTTACGTCCAAGCCATCGTGCCCCTGAAGGGCAATGAGACCAAACAGACGCTGGCCCACCAATTATCAACTGTTGGCGTCGACTTACTAACAGATAACCTGTCCAAAATTCTAGACGGCTCATTGCGGCCCAAACCGCAAGATGACGCGGCTGCCACCTATGATAGCCAGATCACCAAAGCCGACTCCCAGCTGGACTGGACTAAGCCGGCTGGCAGGTTAGAAGCAGAAATTCGCGCCTATGCCGGCTGGCCGCGCAGCCGCACCAGGCTAGCTGGTAAAGAAGTTATTATTACTAAGGCGCACCTAAGGCACACTCAAGGCACACGGAGTGTGCCGGGGTCTCTCAATGTGCTGCGGAAAGATGGTTTGATCATCATTACCTGCGGACAGGACGAACTGGCAATTGAACACCTGCAACCAGCCGGCAAGCCGGAAATGACTGTCTCGGCTTTCTTGAGCGGCTATAAACTTGACCCTAATTCTATAGCTGGCCAGTAATTATTGTTGCGGGCCGGGGCCGGCCGGTGGCTGCGCTGTCGGGAATGATGGCTGGGCTGGCGGCATTGGTTGCTGGGCTGGCGGCAGGATCGGGGCTGGCTCAACGTACGGTTGGGGCTGCGGCGGTTGTGGCGGTTGAGGCGGAGTAGGTGGTTGCGGTTCCGGGGGTGTTGGCGGCGTGAAAGGCTGCGGGGCCGGGGCTGGCATTGGTGCGGGCGGCTGGAGTTGTGTAGGGGCCGGTGCTGGCGGCGGGACTTGAGCCTGGACTTGCGGCTGCGCGGCTTGGGCCTGGCTAGCCGACAGGATCTGCGGCGCCGACTGGGCGACTTCGGCCTTTAATTTGTCAAATTCCTGCTGGACGATATCTTTATAATTCGGGAAGTTGGTCTCCAGCCACTTGAAGGCGCCGGCGTCATCTTTGGCCTCAAAGTAGCGTTCGAACTCGTCCAATTGGTCATTGGTCATTTGGTCAGCCAACCGGATACCGACCCGCATTTCCAGCGTTTCATAGACATGCCGTAAGAAGCTATTCTTCTCAGCGTCCGGCAGCGTGCCTAGCCCAACTTCCTGCAGCAGCGTATTGTCTATCTTTAACATATCTCTATATTACCTTAACTTGTATTGTAGCATTGTTTGCTTAGAGTTTGCGTTGGACGGTTTCGCGGCTGAAGAGGTCGATGTGGTCGCCCTCTTGGAGTTCGATGCGCTTGTCGGTCTTGAGGCTCATGCCGCACATTTCGCCCTCGACAACCTCTTTGGCTTCGGCCGGGCCGCGTTTGAGGTTGGTGACTTCCGCCTCGCCCAGCTCGTCGTCGCCGCGGGAGATGCGGGCCAAGGCCGGATGGATTAACTTACCTTTTGTGACTTCGCCACCGCAAATAATTTCGGTCTTGGTGGTCTTAAAGATACCCTTGACAATTAGGCGGCCTAGATCTGTTTCGACAATCTCTGGACGGAGTAGCGTAGTAAGCTGCGTCTTAACGTCATCTATGAGCTCATAAATGACTTTGTAAAGTTGGATCTTGATCTTGTCGCGGCTGGCTTGCTGCTTGCTGGTCGTTGGTAGCGTGACGTTGAAGCCGTAGACGATGGCACCGGAGCTGTGGGCCAGGTGCAGGTCATTCTCACTGACCGGACCGATACCGGAAGCTACGACGCGGACGGCTACCTCATCGGTACCCAGCGCTTTGAGACTATCAATAACAGAGGTCAGGGAGCCTTGGACATCGGCCTTGATTATGACGTTCAGCTCCTCTAGCTTGTTGTCGCGGTTGATCAGGCGGATCAGCTCGGTGCTACCGATGTCCGTATTGCTGCCTCCGGCTTGTTTGTCGTCAGCGGACTGCTCGGCCTGGGCGCGGGCGGCTTTCTCATTAGTGACCACATTAAACTCATCACCAAATTCCGGCAACGTCTTGAAGCCAGTAATCGCCACCGGCATCGAGGGCGTGGCCTCTTTGAGCGGCTGGCCAGTGGTGCTCTCCAGGTTGCGCACTTTGGCGTAACTATCGCCGGCTACCACGAAGTCACCGGGCTTGAGTCGGCCGGCCTCAACCAAGGCTTGGGCGACCGGTCCCCGCCCCTGTTCGACGTGGGCTTCGATAATCAGGCCGCGAGCCGGTACGTCAACGTCGGCCTTAAGCTCTTCGACATCGGTGACCAGCAGGATCATATTTAATAATTCGGGAATGCCGGCCTTGGTCTTAGCCGAGACTTCCTGGACGATGGTATCACCGCCCCACTCTTCGATCAAAAGGTCGTTCTCGGATAATTGCTGTTTGACGCGGTTGACGTCAGCGCCTTCCTTGTCCATCTTGTTGATGGCGACGATGATCTTAACGCCCGCCTTGCGGGCAAAACGGATGGCCTCCACGGTCTGCGGCTTGATGCCGTCATCGGCTGCCACGACGATAATTACGATATCAGTCAGCAACGCGCCGTGTTCGCGGATGGCAGCGAAGGCCTCGTGCCCCGGCGTATCCAGGAAGGTAATGGCCCGTCCCTCATGCTCGATCTGGGAGGCGGAAATGTGCTGGGTGATACCGCCGGCCTCGCCCTTGGCGACCTCGGCGCCGCGGATGGCGTCCAGCAGGCTGGTTTTGCCATGGTCGACATGGCCCATCACGGCCACCACTGGCGGTCGTAAAGGCGCGTCGCTGGCAGCGGCCGGCTTGGCACGGACCGTAGTTTCGGTCTCGGCGGCGGCCTTTTTAGCCAGGGTGACACCGAGGTCCAGTTCACCGACGATAATCTGGGCCGTATCGAAGTCAATCCGTTCGTTGACGGTCGCCATCACACCGTTCTTCATGAGCTCCGCAATTAAACGTGACACAGGGATAGATAACCGCTCGGCCAGGGTGCCGACGGTGATCATGTCTTCGATTTCGATGGTTGTTTGCTCGGCTTGTTCGGCTTCTGCCATAATCTTGTCGACTCCTTTCTGGCCCTTCGGCCGGTTAGCTACGTACGCATGTTATTTCTTGGCTTCGGCCTTAGCCTTAGTAGTTTTAGCCGCTTTGGCTTTGGGTTTGGCCTCTTTGAGGGACAGGGCAATCTTGCGGTTCTCGGTATCGATGTCGATGACTTTGAACTGCTTCTTCTCGTTGAGTTGGAACAGCTTCTCGGGATCAACGGCCTCATCATCGCTCATCTCGGAGACGTGGACCAGGGCCTCGACGCTGGGGCTGATCTGGACGAACGCGCCAAACGGCGTAATCCGCGTCACCTTGCCCTCGACCACGTCATCGGCCTTGAAGGCTTTGACCTGGTCCAGCCAGGGGTCTTCGCTCATTTGCTTGATGCTTAAGCTCAGGCGGTCCTTGTCGATGCCGATGATCTTGGCCTTAATGGTTTCGCCGACTTTGACGTAGTTGCGGGGGTTGTCGACCCGCTCCCATGAAATCTCAGAAATGTGTACCAGGCCTTCGATGCCGTCGACATTAACGAACGCGCCGAAGTCGATCACACCGGTCACAACGCCTTCGACCTCGTCGCCGACCTTCAACTCGGAGAACCGGGCTTGCATGTCATCCTTAACGGCTTCCTTCTCTGAGAAGATCAGCTTGTTGTCCTTGCGGCTGACGTCCAGAATGCGGATACGCAGCGGCTGGCTGGTCAGGGCGTGCAACTTCTGTAAAATCTCGTCCTTGTCGGCCCCGGAAACGCGGGGGTAATGCCCGGCGGCCAGCTGTGACACCGGCAAAAAGCCCCGGATGCCTTCCAGCTCGATCAATAAGCCACCGCGGTTGGCGTCATAGGGCGCGACCTCGACGATTTCGTTAGCCTCATGGACCCGTTGCAGCTCGTCCCAGCCGCGGTCCTTGACGGCCCGTTTCATGCTTAATAAGGCGTAGCCTTCTTCTAACTCGGGGTCGATCACGCTGACCGTGATTGTCTGGCCGACCTCGAGGTTCTGGCCGTAGCCAATCTCGCGCCGCATCACCAGGCCGACGCCGCGCGCCCCCAGGTCAATCCAGACCTCGTTCTTCTTAACCGCTGTGACGACGCCTTCAATGACCTCGCCGGCCGCTAAGCCGTTGACGGTACTGCCTTCCAGCAGTTCGTCCATAGTTAGTACTTTTGACATGTCCCCATGCCTCCTTCGTAATGTATTTCTTCAGCAGCAAACAGAGGCTTTAGCTATAAACTTCCGCTTTTCACTAACAGAACCAGTTAATTTGCTGACTGTAAGATTACTTCCATTATAACCCGCTTAACTCTTTTCGTAAAGAGATACCGCCAGGAGGCTAGCTTCCTGGCCGTGCTACACTAAAACCATGTACGTGGGGATAGATATCGGAGGTACCAAGACGCTGGCCGCTACGCTGTCGGACAGCGGTGAGATTCTTGATGACCGCCGTTTCCCGACGCCGTCGGACTACCAACAATTCTTGCGCGAATTAGGTGAAAATTTACAGCAATTGCGGCTGGAAGGTTCGCTCCAGGCTTGCGCCGGTATTCCAGGCGAACTGGACCGTCAGGCCGGTGTCGTGCATGCCCTCGGTAACCTGCCATGGCGTGACAAGCCGATCCGCGACGATATATCCAAGCTGCTCGGCGGCCAACCGGTAATTATCGAGAACGACGCCAAATTGGCCGGGTTATCCGAGGCGCAATTGGTCAAAGATCAATATCACGACGTGCTCTTCGCCACTGTTAGTACCGGCATCGGCGGCGCTTTCGTGAAAAACGGCCAGCTCGCCACCGCTCTTCAAGACATGGAGATAGGCAAAATGCCCCTGTTATACAACGGAGAGTTCGTGCAGTGGGAAGAGTTCGCTGGCGGCCGCAGCGTCGTCAAGCGTTTCAACCAAAAAGCCTCCGAAATCACCGACCCGGCTATCTGGCGCACTATCGGCGAGAACATTGCCTACGGCCTTGGCGCGATTTGCTCGGTGCTGCAGCCGGAGGTCATCATTTTGGGCGGCGGCGTCGGCCCCCACGCCGATAAGTTCAGCCCGGTCATCATGGAGTTCTTGGCCAAGCGCCTCCACCCAGTCGTCCGCCAGCCCCAAGCCATCCTGGCCGCCCAGCGCCCCGACGAGGCGGTCATTTATGGCTGTTATGAATTAGCCAGGCAAAGCCATGGCCATTGGTAGCCTGATCACCGACCTGCAAGCCCGTTTCCCCGCCCTGCGCTTTACGGCCGGGCGGCAGTTTTCCTGGTCACCGGAGACCGGCAAGATCTTCTATAAGACCGGCGCCGACGGCCGACGGGCCATCTGGTCACTGTTGCACGAAACCGGCCACGCCTTGCTGGAACATACTTCCTACCAGGCAGATTTCGAATTGCTCCGGCTAGAAGTAGCCGCTTGGGAGCGCGCCAAGGCCCTGGCCGGAGACCTGGACATCGTAATCGACGAGGGCCATATAGAAGACTGCCTCGACACTTACCGCGACTGGCTATATAAGCGCAGTATCTGCCCCACCTGCACGACTAAATGTCTCCAACAGGGGGACTTTGTCCATTATCGTTGTTTTAATTGCCACACGGTCTGGCGCGTCACCGCCAGCCGCTTCGGCCGCGCCTACCGAAGCACCAAAAAAGTTGCCCAGCCCCCGCCATTATTTACATAAAAAATCTCCGCCATTGCTAGCGGAGACTTCCTACAGTCGCGATTTACTTACGCGGTCTTTTTAGAGCGGCGGGAGATGCGGCCACCCTTGGCGCCGGCCTGGCGGGCCAGGTCGCGGTTGGCGTAGAAACCGCCGGTCTTGCCGAGCTTACCGCCCTTAGCACCGATTTTGGCGTAGAAGTCCGCGCCATACTTACTCTTATTGGTTGCGGCGGCGGCTTGGCCGCCAGCTTTAGTTCCTGCCATGGTTTTAACTCCTTAAAACTTAATAAGTCTCTCGAAGGAAATAAAAAGGGCTTCTGCCCATTCAGGCAAAAACCCTCTTATTTCATTCGAAACTAAGCTTATGATATCACGCTACTGTTTATCTGTCAACAAAAATTGCCATAAATTATTGACTTCTGTCATTAGGGGGTGTTAAATAAAGCTAGCGTTTAAAATTAAAGCGACCAAAAAAGTAAAAATGAAAAAGTTATTGTACTTTGCCTCAGCTGTTGTACTAAGCCTCTCTTCGTTGCTCACTTTCGCTATGCCTTTGACCCAGGCCGCCACGTTATCCTGTACATGGACGGACGCAAGCGGTAGTGACAGTAACTTTAGTACAGCCGGCAACTGGTCAGGCTGCGGCGGTGTAGCGCCTGGTACCAATGGAGGCGACGTATATAACCTCGTATTTCCTGGCACTGCAGCTGGCTTTAGCCCGGTACTTAATGTAAGCGGTTTGACGATCGGGAGCATAACCTTTACTGGAGGCGGTTACGATATTGTTACTGACTCCTCCAACCATAGTGTGCTCACCATAACAGGGGGCATAACAGATAGCTCAAGCGGTTCTTCTAATGAAATAGATCTTAACCTCGTTACCTCGGCTTCGCAAGCCTTCACTGCCGGCGCAAACAACCAGTTGGTGCTTGGTAACGGGTCCGAGCACGTAACGATTGGCAGTAATAACCTGACTTTGGGCAACGTGTTGGTCACCGGGCCAATTATCGGAAGCGGCAACCTCATCATTAATGACCCGAACTACCCGGGGGACAATAATGGTGTAGATTTACAAGCGGCAAGCCCTGGTTATACCGGCACGGTGCAAATAAACGTTGGGGCATTATTTGTAGACGATCCGGATTCGCTTTCTGCCGCGATTCAAATAACGGTGGCTAGCGGCGCCCTCCTTAAGGGCAATGGCGGCCTGTCTAACGTTACGATACAATCAGGCGGAACTGTAGCCCCAGGTAATAGCCCGGGCTGCCTCAGCGCCAATAATTTCACTATTACAGGCACCTACCTGTCTGAGGTTCAAGGCTTAAACGCCTGCACTGGTTATGACCAGTTGCAGGTCTCCGGCACAGCAAACGTTACTAATGCCACGCTACAGTTATCCCTGTTAAACGGCTTTACGCCTACCATTGGCCAGTCTTTTACAATCCTAAATAATACTGGCAGCAACCCAGTTACCGGGACATTCAACGGCTTAGCCGAGGGGGCTACATTCAGTTTAGGCGGCGCTACTTTTCAGATTTCGTATGTCGGTGGTGACGGCAATGACATAGTTTTGACTGTTATTAACCCTGCGACAGCGGCCAGTGGCAGCGGCGCTAACGCGCCGGGCACGCCAAATACCGGTTTCGGCCTAGTGGCCGGCCGGCCGGCCACTGTTTTGGCTGTCACCATGCTGGCAGCCAGTATATTGCTCGGGTTAGCCCGCCGCTTAAAACCGGTTAAATAACGGCGGCTGCCATGAATCCGCCAAACCAAAATCCTCCAGCGCCCGTGCCCCCGCCAATCGGTCTCGATAATCCGGCCTTCCACGGCCGCCTGCGCCCACCCGATGAATGGCAATTATCCATGCTCCGCTCAGCCGTCACCTCGCCGCGCCGAACCGATTATACTGCTCGCTTTAACCGTCCGGCGTCACGAAGCTATCGGTCTGCCCCGACAACCCCTCCCTCTACACCGGTCGTTCCCGCCCCGGCTGCTCCTCTGCGCCGTACTGCCGGTCCTTCCCGCCAGTTCATGCGTGAAACCGATGAAGACCAGCCGCGACCTCTACGCTCCCATAATCGTTCCAGGCTGCAAATGTCCCTGGTAGGCCTGGCCGGCCTGGTATTCATGATCGGCTTAGTTGTCAGTTTCCAGGCTTGGCAAACCAATAATAACGCTGCTGCCCAGGTATCTGCCCTGTCCAAGCGGACTGACAAGTCAGGCGATAATCCAGCGCCTAGCACCACCAAGCCCAGCGGCGCGGCTTTTAATAACTACGCCGTCGCGCCTGATCTGGCACGCTATATTAAGATTCCTAAACTAGGGGTCAGTGCCCGGGTCTTGCAGACCGGCGTGAACAGTTCCGGCGCCCTTGGCACGCCGAATAACGTCTTCGACGCGGCTTGGTACACTGGCAGCGCCAGGCCCGGCCAGGCCGGCGCCACGCTGATCGACGGCCATGTCTCCGGCTGGACCACCCATGGCGTGTTTTATAACGTTCTCAAGCTAACCGCCGGTGACACTTTACAAATCGTCAAAGGTGACGGCACCATTGTGAATTACCAGGTTGTTAAAACCCAGTTATACCCCGCTGATAATGTCGACATGCGAGCCGCTATTACCCCAGTCACGGCCGGAAAGTCCGGATTAAACCTCATTACCTGCGCCGGCCAGGTCAAAAAAGGCACCAGCCAGTTCAGCCAGCGCGTCATCGTCTTCGCCGAACAGATCTAACCGCTCTAAAAATTACTGATTAATCGTCTGCTGGACCGAGGCTGCTAAGTTCTTGATGGCGTCCGCCCCCGGGCCGTTGGTGAATACCACCAATACGTACGTAGCCTTAACGGCGTGCACAATCGCGGCGTCGTGCCAGTACGAACCGTAAAACCCTACCTTGTCTTCCACCGTGCTGCCCGGCGAGCCGGCCGGGATGGCGTTGCGGTAAACCTGGCGCTGCATCTTGCCCAGCAGCCCGGCAGTATCGGCCGGGTTGAGCAGCAAACCAGCGTTCAGGCCGTTGAGGTAAGCCATGGCGTCATGCGTATCTGTTGACCACTGGTGGTCCACCAGCGAAGTAGCGGTAAAACCCTGTTGCTTGGCGTAGGCGTCGATATTGAGCCAGCCTAACTGGTCGCCCAACGCCTGGGGACAGGTATTATCAGAGTTAACTATGGTGATCTCGAGGCAGGCGCTGACAGACTTGCCGGCCGCCAGCACCAGCGAATCGGGATTGAGCTGGCCGGCCTCTATAAGATGGTAGGCGTAAGCTTCGACAAACAGCTTATATATACTGGCCATGAAGAATTGCTGGCTATCATTCAGCGCAGCGCTCCGGCCCTGCCCGCCAATCTCTTGGAAACTGACGGCCACGCTGCCGGGTTTATAGCCAGCAGCCCACCTGTTAATTAACAGCTGCAAACCCCTGGAAGTCGCCGAATAACTGCGCGCCTCTTGCGTGCTAAATGCCACCGGCTGCAGGCTGGCATTGGCCAGGCGAACAGGGTTGCCTGGAGCTTTGAAGGCCGCCGTGATCGCCGCCATCGATTTATTAACATCCAGCGCGGCGCCATTCGAGCCTGGCGTGGTTTGGACCAGGGCCTCATCTTGGATATAGCGGACAGCAGGCTTAGGGGCGGCGTAGACGAGGGGCGCATAGGTGCTTAGCCAAGCCTTGATGGCCATCGTATCGTAGCTTACCAACACCGCGTCCTGTTTTTGGTTGGGCGTCACAATAACCCAGTTTCGCAAAGTCGACACGGGGATAGTAACGGTCTGCGGACCTAATTTTAACTCTACCGGTTTGCCGGTTTGCTGCCGCCAACTGGCTAAGCTGCCTTGCAGCATAGACTCCGTGATTTTTGGCTGGATGGCTAGCCGGGGCACCCTCAAGCGCGAGCCAGGAGCCGCCGCTAACACCTGTGCTTGCAACGCGCTGACATCGACCACGTAGCCGGGCTTGCCCGGCAAAACAGCGCCATAGATACCGTTTTGCTTAGCCAGCGTCGCGTCTTCGGGGTCTTGGGCCCTAGCCCCGGCAAATTTCTGCAGCCCGCTGCTCAGCGCGGCCCGGTCCACCGTTTTCGTGTCGGCCAACTTACGCTGTTTAAACAGGGAGAACGGCACTAGCCGCTCGCCTAGGGAGTAATGGGTTGCTTTAACAGCCGTGGCATTGGCATTAACCGAAATACCCAGCGCCAATGGTGAAAACTTATAATTATGCCCCGTGACGGCAAAGTCATAGGGGCGCTTGGCGGCTGGCCCATTCAGGTAAGCCGTCAGCTTGCTGCTCGACCAGCCGCCGACCCGCGTGCTATCCAGCCGCTCGAACGGCCGCGTCACCTGGCGTGGATACAGTAGTTGCACTACCAGCAGTACCACCAAAAGCACGCCGATGGCTTGCATGCCCCGCTTCAGCCCACGCAGCACCAAAAAAAGGCGAGTTAAGTTCGCTATCTTCCAACGTGCCGCCGGACTGCGCAGTACCAGCTTATTTATCATGATCTTTTAATTATTTTTGTTTTAATTTAACCCCTCTAGTTATACGCCACAACAGATGAAGTTGCAACCTCCGTTCCTATTGCCCAGCAAAGAAAAAGACCCCCTTTCGGAGGCCCTTTTCAAAATTTGGCACCGTGCTATTTTCCCAGGGGTGGACCCCAAGTATTGTAACCGCTCCGAGGCTTAACTGCTGTGTTCGGCATGGTAACAGGTGTTGCCCTCGGGCTATGGGCACCAATCAGGCCAATCTTCTCGTAAGAAGACGCCTGAATGGTGCCCATCCGGTGCTGGTTTGGCAAGTTAAAGGTCAATGTGGACAAACGTCACGGTGTGATACACACCAATAACTAGTCAATTGCTACCTTAGATTCACCCCTGTAAACAGGAGGAATCTAAGGTCGTAAAAAGTCAATGCCTCTATTAGTACGCTTCGACTACACACGTTGCCGTGCTTCCATCTTGCGCCTATCAACCTGATCGTCTTTCAGGGAGGTCATAGGGAAATCTCATCTTGAGGCTGGCTTCGCGCTTAATATGCTTTCAGCGCTTATCCGTGCCGCACGATAGCTACTCAGCAATGCCCTTGGTAGAACAACTGATACACCAGCGGTGCGTTCAACCCGGTCCTCTCGTACTAGGGTCAACTCCTCTCAAATTTCCTTGCGTCCACAGCGGATATAAACCGAACTGTCTCACGACGTTCTGAACCCAGCTCACGTACCTCTTTAACGGGCGAACAGCCCGACCCTTGGAAGATGCTCCTCCTCCAGGATGAGATGAGCCGACATCGAGGTGCCAAACAGCGCCGTCTATGTGAACTATTGGGCGCTATAAGCCTGTTATCCCCGGCGTAACTTTTATCCGAAAGCGCTGCCGATACCACACTCTTGTACAAATGTACTGACAGCGGAAAACTTACTCCGACTTTCGTCCCTGCTTGGATTGTATTCCTCACAGTCAAGCTAGCTTATGCGTATACACTATCACTACGATTTCCATCCGTAGTTAGCTAACCTTTGAACGCCTCCGATACTCTTTAGGAGGCAACCGCCCCAGTTAAACTACCCACCAGACACGGTCCCAGAACCAGAAACTGGCTGCGAACACGGATATCAGCAACATTTACTCCGCGACCTAATCACGGTCGCTACGCAAATATTCCTGAATCCGCCTACGTTCGTAGACAGATTGTGGTCCTGGTAAGAACAAGATCATAACAAGGGTGGTATTTCACTGGCGACTCCACCAAGGCTAGCGCCTCGGATTCTATGTCTCCCACCTATGCTACACATGTTATAACCCGGCTCAATGCCAAGCTGTAGTAAAGCTGCACGGGGTCTTTTCGTCCTGCTGCGGACAGACGGCATCTTTACCGTCAATGCACTTTCACCGAGCTCTTCGTCGAGACAGTACCCATATCATTACGCCATTCGTGCGGGTCAGAACTTACCTGACAAGGAATTTCGCTACCTTAGGACGGTTATAGTTACCGCCGCCGTTCACCGGGGCTTCAGTTCGAAGCGTAAAACCTCTTACCTTAACCTTCCGGCACCGGGCAGGCGTCAGCCCGTATACATCCACTTTCGTGTTAGCACAGACCTATGTTTTTGGTAAACAGTTGCATGGGTTCCTTAGCTGTGGCCCCTGAAGGGGCAGGCCTTATTCCGAAGTTACGGCCGCTGTTTTGCCGAGTTCCTTGACGAAGAATCACTCGTACACCTTGGTCTACTCGACCTGAGCACCTGTGTTGGTTTGCGGTACGGATAGTGTCAGACACGCGCTTGGAAGCTTTTCTAGTCAGCACCTTGACCGGAATTCGGCCGGAAGGCCGTTTCATTCGTTCGCATTTCTCGAACTTAGACGGATATAACCATGAATCCGCTCCGACTATTATGCCGCGCACTCCAAACAATCTAACACTAGTACGGGAATATTAACCCGTTGTCCATCGCCTACGCTACGCGCCTCGGCTTAGGACCGACTAACCCTGGGACGATTATCGTGGCCCAGGAAACCTTGCTCTTTCGGTGGGCAGGATTCTCACCTGCCTTATGGTTACTCATTCCAGCATTCTCACTAGATAACGCTCCACCGGACCTCGCAGTCCGACTTCAATGCAGATATCTACGCTCCTCTACCACGCATGCGCCACGAATGGCACACACATCCTCAGCTTCGGTACTACACTTGAGCCCCGTTACATTTTCCGCGCGAGATCTCTTGACGAGTGAGCTGTTACGCACTCTTTAAATGAATGGCTGCTTCTAAGCCAACATCCTCGTTGTTTAAGAAATCTCACCTCGTTTCCCACTTAGTGTAAATTTAGGGACCTTAGCTGGAGGTCTGGGCTGTTTCCCTTTTGAGCGACGAGCTTAGCCCCGCCGTTCTAACTGCCGTAGTTCCACTGGTAGTATTCGTAGTTTGTCAAGGGTGAGTACGCTTACGCGCCCCAGTCCGAAACAGAGCTCTACCCCTACCAGCTACCGTACGACGCTAGCCCTAAAGCTATTTCGAGGAGAACCAGCTATCTCCGAGTTCGATTGGCATTTCACCTCTAACCACAGGTCATCCGGGCACGTTGAAAAGTACTACGGTTCGGTCCTCCACGTGGTTTTACCCACGCTTCAACCTGCCCATGGTTAGGTCACTCGGTTTCGGGTCTATTCACTACTACTGGACGGCCTATTCAGCCTCGCTTTCACTACGCCTCCGACAAATGTCTTAAGCTAGCAGCAGCAAATAACTCGCTGGATCGTTCTACAAAAAGCACGCTGTCACCGGACAAGCCGGCTCCAACTCCTTGTACGCACACAATTTCAGGATCTATTTCACTCCCCTTCCGGGGTTCTTTTAACCTTTCCCTCACGGTACTTGTTCACTATCGATCGTAAGATATATTTAGCCTTGGAAGGTGGACCTTCCGGATTCAGTCAGGGTTTCACGTGTCCCGACCTACTCGACAACATCGAATATACGAATCGCAAGCGATTCGTATATTCAATCGGATAAATCCGATAGATTATAAAGTTCGTAACGCTTGGTATACCGGGCTATCACCGTCTCTGGCCAGTCTTTCCAAACTGTTCTACTCGCATTACGAATTTCTTACTTTATGGAAGCTGGTGTTAGCGCTTCCTGCCTTTTGCAGGCGCCCGACCGAAGTCGGTTTCCCGCAAAAGGGTATCTATGTGTCACAACCCCCTAATAACATTCGTCTAACAACTTATTCGCTCGGCAATAAATTGCCAGGCAAAAGTCATTAAGGTTTGGGCTGATCCGCGTTCGCTCGCCACTACTGACGGAATCATTGGTTATTTTCTCTTCCTCGGGGTACTAAGATGTTTCAGTTCCCCCGGTTACCGCTCTCCAGTCCTATATATTCAGACCGGCGCCACCAAACATAACTCTGGTGAGGTTTCCCCATTCGGACATCTCCGGATCAAAGCATAGTAGGCTGCTCCCCGGAGCTTTTCGCAGCTCCTCGCGTCCTTCATCGGTATCTTACGTCAAGGCATTCTTTGTGCGCGCTTGAGTAACTTTTTACGATTAACCAAACTCCTTCGGTGAGGATGGAGTTTGATCAAGTGCAATTGACTAGTTATTGGTAATTATCAAAATTAACCAATAGCCGTTTGTCACATATAAACACCGTGGTTATACGGCATTTATATTTATTGCTTATCTAATCTCCCCCGCTTCCATATAGAGCGGGTTCGATATATTAACTGCCAAATTTTTAAAGTTCGCGCAAACCCAAGACCCTCGTATCTGTTACGTAACGTAATATAACGCCCAGTCGATCTTGGAAGCTTGAGTTTACGTGCCGACTTTCATGCTGTAATCGCTGACGTGCCGCGACCTAAACTCAAGCAACTGGGAACTATTGTATCAAAATTAACAGAGGCGGTCAATACCCTGTTGATGTCAAACTTGCTACAGCTTTGTCGATATAAAATTCACTGGCAGTGTATTTATCCATCCAGCCTACTGGAAGACGTGGTAGTAGAATTTGTACGTCGTATTGGGCGAGGCATTAGCGTTAACACTGATCTTGAAACTGGTGTTGTTCACATTAGCCGGATCTACATAGATCTGCAAGGTTGGGGCATTGGGCGTAGCTCCAGTAACTACAACGTAAGGCGTAGCTCCTGCGGCGTAGTTACTGCCAAAGTTAACCTGTACCAGTGTACCCGGTGCGGCGGTGCATGTGCCGCTATTAGCGGTGGTATAGCTAATCAGGCCAGCTGTGTCATTACCCGTAATTGTCGGGTTAGCGCCAGCCACCGAACAGTCGCCAACCAGTCCTATACCGGTAGTGGTGCCGGAGCTGTTACCCGTAATGATATGCCCGTTGACCGTCAAGCTAATGCCAATCGTAGCGGCGGTCGTGACGTTCAAGGTGGCGATGGAAGCAGTGGTAGTGACCGTCAAGGCCGTGCCGGCTGCGCTGAAGGTAGCCGTGCCTGTGCTGGTTACCTGCACTTTCGTAGAGCCATTGCTCTGGAGATCCAGCAGATCGTTACTACCAGTTTGGTTTATATTGAGTGCAATATTAGTTGTGGCCTGAATGTCCAGTTTCGCGCCAGGCGCGATAGTGCCAATACCTACTCTGCTATTAATGGTATCCACGTCAAAGATGTTGGCTGTGCCGACGGCATTCTGGATCTGGAAGGCCGTGGTAGAGTCAGACTTGTTCTGGAGAGCCAACGGCGAACCCACCACGGCATTGAGCTGTAACAGGCCTCCCGGATTAAATGGCGTAACATTACTGCCCTTCTGTAGTTGTATGCCATCAATGTTAAATGTATCGCTCGCCCCGCCACCGGTCTTGTCGACGTAAATGTCTGAGGCGCTTGGCGTGCCAACCACCGTAAAGGTACAGATATAACGCGCCCAACTGGCTGTCACGGTATTAGAAGATAGCGTACAATTTGTGTCAGTTGACCCGTTCACTTGATAACCAGCGCCTAAGTCGGTCACGTTGGAGCCGCTGGACGTCAGGGCATAGAAGCTTAAGGTGTAAGTTTGCCCTGAAGTCAGGCTCACCGCGTATGACGCGCCGTCCCCGGCGCTCGTAGTGGAGGCTATATTGAGCGAGGTGTTACCTTGCCAAGCCTGGCTGCTATCGGTATTCAGCGTAGCTGGCCCGCTGCCTTTGGCGTTCCAGCCATTGGCGCCGTCACCGGCTTCAAAGTCACCGTTACCTAGCAGATTACTAGTAGTGCTCGTATCAACGTTGAGCAGACTGGCGTTACCATTGACCGAAGCATTCTGAACCAGGAATCCGTTGGAGCTATTCACACTATTTTGGAAAGAGGCGGCGCCGTTTATCCCCGATAAGGAGGCTACGGTGACTGGCGGATTGGCGGCCCCGCCAATACGTTTAATACCGATCGTGGTATTCGTTGAGTTCGCCCAATATATAGCTGTTGGCGTAGCTGCCACTCCCCATGGCCCGCCATTATACCCATCGCCGCCGGAACCGATACTACCTTCATTAACAAATGTTGTGTTAGTAGTGGCTGGGGTTATAGCAAAGGTAGACGGGGCCGAAAAAGTATAGCTAGCCGTGGCGACGCTCTGTAAAGTCGAACTGGAGTTGGTCCAATACATCTGAGAACTTGTCGTATCAAAGGAGATACCGCTGGAGACACCACCGGTAGCGCTGATAATAGTCGTTGGCGTTCCGCTGCCGTCTAAATTTGCTCGAGAGATAGTACTACCTGTATTACTCCAGAAAATACCCGCATTATTGACGGCTATGGCTAGTGGCGCGTTCATCCACGTCGTACTGGTAGAGCAAAGAAAATTGGTCGTAACGATGGGTGTTGTCAAAAACGTTGAGCCGCTATAGACTTGGGCCCTGCCGATACAGTACTGGCCGCCATTAGACGCGTCGCCGTTGGTGTTGGTCCAATAAAGGTAGCCGTTGTAATAAGTCACGTTTTTCGTGTTACACATGTGGCTGCCTGGATTAATATACAGCTTGGTAACACTGCTGGCCGTAACGTTTGAACCGGTAGTATTATTAAGTACCGCGTACCCAATCGCAGCATTACAGCTGGATCCATTTATACTTGTGAAATACAGGTTAATGCCATCGTTGGCTATGGTTTGGGCCTGAGCGACGCTAGAACCGGATACATAGGCTGTATCCACCTGGGAGCCGTCCGATAAATTCGCGCGGCCGACTGCGCCACCGAACGTAGTTGATTTATATACCCAGTATATGAAGGAGGAATCAGTCACCACCGGTCTCATGCCGCCGGAGTTAATGAAGCTTTCGGTGAAGGAAGAGGCCGGGGGCGTGGCTACCTGGAGGTTCAGACTGCCGCCGGAGTTAGAACCGACTGCGCCGCCTGCAGATACATTCAATGTTGTACCAGAAGTGAAGTTACCAGTTACCGAAGCGGCTTGCAACCTAACTACCCCGTTGCCAACGCCTTGCAAGCTTAGGGCACCGCTAGCCGAGCGATATAGCGAGGTATCGCCGCCGAAGCTTACGCCATCGGCCGACGTAGTAGCCGCGCTTGTACCAATTGTCAGGGCTCCGGCGTAAGCTGTGGCACCATCAATCCTTAATTGTTTCCCGTCCGGGCCGAAGGCCGACTGCACGCATGCCACACCAGAACAATTTGTAGTGTTATCTTTGAATTCAAGTAGGTCAGTCGCTGTGCCTCCAAAACTTGGGCCCTCCTGAAGAATATTGCCAACGGTATTAGCGCTGCCTTGTATGTTAAAAGCGGCGGCGTGCTGGACACCTGGAGCGCCGGATGCCGGGTCGTCGTTAGCGATGGCCGCAAGCCCCCCGCCGCCGCCAGTGCCGGCAATACAGTTTTGAAAGCTTAATAGGCCGCTACCATCTGTTTTCAGGCAGAACCCATTAAAACCGGCATCGCTAGGTAAAGTTAATACTATATTTGCACTGGGTGGGATAGTAGGAGCTAGAAGGCTAACGGTGAATCCAGTGGTACCAGCAAATTTTAAAGTACCCGTTTGGGAAGCAGATCCCACGGTTAGTCCAGCTGTTACAGTAGCGCTACCAGCCACGGCCAAGGTGCCGCCCAAGGAAGTGGCACCCGTAGTAACAGCCAGGCCATTGCCGATAGTAGCCCCCGCGCTGGTCGTCAAAGTGCCCAAGGCGCTGGTACCGCTAATAGTCGCGCCACCGCTGCCTTGGATTAGACCGCTACCGCTATTAAGACCGACGGCGGTTAAAGCGCCGATGTTACTAAACTTAGCGACCGTTGAGCTAGTCGTGCCGTCAAACGTATTAAGGTCCAGCAAATCAGCCGTCTGCCCATTGGCCCCTTCCAGCACCCCAGTCACACTATTGGTAGCGGCCGAACGGATGTAATAATTAGCCGTGGTCTGCACCGTCGCTTGGTTCTTGATATAACTGTTGCTGCCCCCGGCCGCACAGGTGGTTAAGGTACAGAGAGTGTCACTGCCCGTAATAGCCGGGAGGGACAGGGTAAAGTTGCCGGCGTTCGGCGTGGTCGGGCCTTGTAAGGTTAAGGTGCCGGTGCCACCGGAACCTTTAAAGACGATAGCACCAGTGCTAGTACTGGCCGTACCGAGCGTTAAGGCATTTGCTCCTTGGATCGCAACCGTTCCCGTAAAGTTAGCGACACTGCTAATCGTCTGACCATTGATAGTACCAGAGGTAATTGTTCCGCTGCCAGCATTGATGTTAGCATTGTTGGTGACTATACCGCCGTTGGCGTTGAGCTGGCCGGTGAGGGTGGAGGTGCCAGTTACAGCCAGGGTACCACCGAGAGAGGTCGCACCGGTACCGACAGTGAAGTTGTTTGAGCCGCTCACGGAGGTAGGGCCTTGGAGACTTACGGCACCTGAACCAGTGGTGAAGGTGCCCGCGCCAGTTTGCAGGAAGTTGCCGGCATCGGTGATGCCGCCATTAGTGGTGAGGAGTCCAGTGAGGGTGGAGGTACCACCAATACTAACGTTGTTAGTGACATTCAAGCCAGTGCCGGCGCCTTGGATGGTGACCGCACCGCTAAAAGTCTTGTCCCCGGCCAGGGTCTGCGTTCCGGTGGAGACCAGGCCTGGGAAGTTAGCGTCAGCTGACTGCAAGTAGATGCTGGTGCCGCTGATTTTGGCGCCATCAGCAGATTTGGGACTTTGGGAATCTATCGTGCCGACAACTGTAACGCCGCTGCCGCTGGCACATGTGCTAAAGCTCAGGACGCCGCTGCCATTGGTTTTTATACAGTTGCCAGAAATACCGTCACTGGTGGGCAGCGTAAAGACCAGGTTGCCAGTCGTCGCGCCGCTTTGCAGCGTAAAGCTGGCGTTATTCGTCGAGTTTTTAAAGGTGATCGCCCCATTAAGGCCGCCGCTTGGCCCGGAAGTCCCCAATGCTAGCGTACCGGCTTGGGTAACATTCCCGGCATTATCGACCAAGAAGGCCGTTGTTTCGGTAACGCCGCCTTCCAGCCGCAACAGGTTACCGGCGTTATTATTATAAATCCAGATGGAATTAGCGGAATTATCTGATTGGAAGCTGGAAACATTGCCTGTTTCCGGCCCCAATAAGACCGCCGCTTGGCCGCCGGTCGCGCACGTACTGTTAGCGGTACAGATAGTTTGGGTGAGGTTACCATTACTGGGCAGGTTAAAGGTTATACCGTTAGACACAAAACTCAGTATTCCGCTACCCGAGGCTCTAATATCTAGTTGATGATTGGAGGTTGATTGCAGCGTGTTGGCGGTAATAGCCCCTGTCACGGCCAGCGTACCGCCTAAGCTGGTAGCTCCGCTCGTAACCGCTAAGGTCCCGCCGACAGTAGTGTTGCCTTGCAGACTGACTGCTCCGCTGCCGCTGGTAAAGTTGCCTGCCCCGGCTTGGTTAAAGTCTCCCGTCAGGCCAATACCGGCGCCAGCAGTCAGCAGACCGGTTAATGTTGACGCGCCTGAGACAGTCAGAGATCCGGCAGAGGCAGCACCGGATACGGCTAACGTCCCGGCTGTTATCCCATTGGTAACAGATAATGAATTGGCAGAAGCGGCTCCCGCTACGCTTAGCGAAGCCGCCGAAGCCGCTCCTTGGATGACTAACGCTCCGCCATCCGTGACCGTGCCGCCGCTCTGGCTCAGTACAGAGTCTCCTAACGACTGCCCGGTAGTGAATAACGGTATTTGTCCGGCTGTGCCGGTACCGCTGATCAAGCCGATAGTCACGTCGCTGATCGTGTAGTGGCCGTTGCCGTCCTGGTCGATAACAATGTTGGAGGTGCCCGGCGCCAGGCTGACCACCCCGGTGTTGGAGATGGTGGAACCATTCACGCTTACCCCGTTCCCGGCCTGTAGCTGAAGCCCCAATTGGCCCCCGGCAACCCGCAGGCCGCTCCCCAACCCGATAGCCCCGCTGCTGCCGCCAATCGACGTGACGCTTTGTTGCAAGGTGGACTGGCCACTGCTCTGGGCGAAGCTAACAAACTGCTTACCATTATAGTAATACGGCTGGTTGGTGGCCTGATTGTAGTAGATCTGGCCGGTAATCGGGCTGGCCGGCGTGGCTGTCGGTGATAGCACAAGCGTGTTGCCTACATTCACCTGCCCATTAATTTTCAGATGGTCGGCTTCTCCGACTTGCAGCTGGGCATTGGCTTTGACTTTATCTACCGGCAACGAGGCGTTAGCGTAGTTGGTAGCTTTTTGGCTGGTGCTGGGCCCGGTTGCTTTGCCCACGTTCCCCATTAAGAAACTGGCCACGCCGACAATAGCAATGAGCACTAGTACCAGTCCATTTACGATAAATAGCGTCTTGCGATGTTTGAACGAGAGTGAATGTCGGCGAGGCGCGCCTTCAAGAGCGACCGTTGGTTCTGCCGGCAATAGGGGTGCTTCCAGACTTGAGTCGTAGGCTGAGCCGGCGTAGCCGTTATCTAAACTATTATTCTCGAGTGCCATTTGTTATGTCGTGCCTTTTTATTTGGGTTTTAGTACTATTTAGGTACTCTTTGCCATGAGTACATTTTACCCCTCTTATCATCAGGGTGCAAACAAAATGTCCCGCAATATACTATTATTGTATTCAATTTTACTTTTCTCTACCCCTGTAAAAATTATATTGGCAGCCAGAGGGTGTGGATAAAACCAGCATATCGACGCTTAGTGCAGCAGGTAAAAAATCGTTATACAGGCAATAGCAATTGTCAAAATAGCCATGATCATAACGGAGGTCAACGTACGGAACACGGCATGTTGGGCCAGCGGATTACGCCCGATAGAGATGATACTGCCGTAAATGGAAGCGTAAATCAGCGTTACCAGCGAAACCAGGGATATACCGGTCACCACGATGCTCAGCAGGATGCGAATCGTGGAAATAGTATGTCCGGTCAGCGACTTAATAAGCTTCTGTAAGAAGTTAAGCTGGGCACCGCCGCCATTCCCGGCGCTGCCGCTGGTACCGATAGCAATACTTAACCTGATATAACCAACCTGAATTTTCCGCGTTTGCCCGGCCTTATTCTTTACGCTTTCATTGCTGGCTCCGGCCGAGCCGGAAGCGAAGGCGGTTTGTGCGACTCCTACGACATGCGACCCGGGCATGGACCTCATGCCAATACCGCCAAAAGGTGAAACTCCTACCTGGTCACCTACTTTTATCGCGCCATTCAACGTACTGACTAAGGTGTTAACATTGCCGCTGATAGCCACTTGCACCAGCCCCGTTGTCGGATCAACCGCAAGTAGTGAATCGCTGCTCGCCAACGCCACTCCCAGGATACGGCTGCCGTTCGAGTTGTCAGTCAACTGAACGCTACCCTGATGTTTAGCATCTAAACCGACAATACTGCCGTTTGGGATACTATCGCTCGCCGGGTAAGAGTGTGAGATATTGGCTGAAGTGGCAGCGGCTGGTGCCGCGCCACAAACTATGAAGGTACTGAGCACCCCTGTCAGAAATAATTTTAACCTGCGTGAACGCCACATTCTGCTTACGATTATACCAGTGTTATCCCTTGTAAACTATGATCTTTGGGAGAACATCACAACCTGATAGGAAGCTTCCAGACCCTGTACGGCTTAGAGAAATATGATTAAATCATTGTTCAGTATAATACTTCAAAGGTGTTAATTGGATAACTGTAATGTATCAATTACATCAATAATAGGCTTCAAACCGGATATACTGTTTGGCTTGGCACTCAGGTGTTTGATTCGGATATTACAGACTGCAGTTGAGTTTAAGCGGTTTTTTAGGTAGAATACTCCGGTACTTGACGCTGCCTGCGTGCGGCAACGAGGGGCATTAGCTCAGCTGGTTAGAGCACCTGCTTTGCAAGCAGGGGGTCATCGGTTCGAATCCGATATGCTCCACCAAATGATCCGTTAGAAACAATTGAGAGATCGTACTGTTAGGATGAGGGGCTGTAGCTCAGCTGGTTAGAGCGCGTCACTGATAATGACGAGGTCAGAGGTTCGAGTCCTCTCAGCCCCACCACTTATGACTTACTGGCCCTGTCTCTTTTGTCGAACGAATACGAATGTCTAAGGAAGCACTGTAAACGGTTTAGAGGTAGCTTGTCCGCTGGCCGCATTGACGGTGATCGGACCGGTAGTTGCGCCACTAGGGACGACTACCAATACGGTGGTACTGGATGCTAAGAAGCTAGTCGCCTGGACTCCCCCGCCAAATGTCACTTGATTTACACCGGCCAGGTACTTGCCCTTGATAGCTATCGTATCGCCAGCTTTGGCTGATTTCGGTACCGAGTTGATTACCGGCGCTGCGACGGTTAAAGGACTGGAAGTATACGCCTGCGAATTACCTGGCAGATTAGGATTAGTCACCAGCAGATAGCCGGATACAGCGTCTAGGGGCACGTTAACAGAGATAGATGTCTTGGAATTACTCAGAATCTGTAAATCAACGCCGTTAAGCGCCACCTTCGCGCCTTGCAATCCTGTACCTTTAATTGTAACCTTGCCACCTTCTCCCTGCGTAGTCGGGCTGAAGCTGGTAACAGTCAGGGTAGATGCTTTGAACAGATAGGCCGAACCGCCCGAACCGTTTGCTCCGGCCTGGTTTTGTGCTTTTGTTTTAGCGGCGCTAGCGCCTGCTTGCGAAATTGAACCTGGCGCACCGACAAAAGCATTGCCAGTAGCAGCATTATTAACCAAGGCAACTGAGAAGCCAAACTTTTGTGCAGCCGTGTCAGATGCCGGCGAATAGGTATCGCTTAGGAGCCACCTGTTGCTGCCGTCATTCGTGGGAATAAACCTGTAAGCAATACCTACTTGAAGATTGCCATTGACGCTGTGCCCTTGCGAGCCGATCAACATAGAAGATCCGTCCGGCGCTAAGGCAACAGACGAGCCATCTTCATCAAAGTCAGCGCCAGCCGGAGTTGCTATAGTTTCAAACGTTTGCATTAGGCCGCTGCCGCTATCCTTGTAGACATAGGCCGCGCCGGTAAAGCCATGACCGTTAACGGTGTGGCCGGGGGCACCGATGACCGCGGTGTTGCCGTCGCTACTGAGCGCTAAAGATTGTCCAAAATTGTCTCCGGTTCCGCTATCGCTTGGGGTCAGTGTTTGACTCTCAGTCATACTTTGGCTGCTGTTCCAGCCGCTGGCAGACTTGTTATAGACATAGGCGTTGCTGGCGGTTGTATTAAGACCCGGGCTGCCCACCAGAGCTGTCGTACCGTCACCGGATATAGAAACGGCACTGCCGAAATAGCTGTTTAGCGAGCTAGCTGAAGCGGTAAGTTCAGTAGTCTCGGTTAAGCTTGGAGTGCTGTTCCAGTCACTGTTTTGCTCGCTGAAGACAAAGGCCGAGCCAGTATTGTCTGTGCCGTGCTGTTTAGCTCCTATGAGTACCGTTGTACCGTCAGATGACACAGCGACAGACCAGCCAAGATAGTCTCCCGGTTGCGAATAAGTAGGGCTTTCCTGGAGCTCGGCGGCTTGTGTAGGCGTACCGCTCCAGGCGTTTTCTGTCGGAGCCGTGTATACATAGGCGCTACTCTGGCCGTAGGCTCCGATAACGATTGTCTTGCCATCGGGAGTAATAGCTACCGAGCTGCCGAAGTTACCATTATCAATGGTGTCCGCTGGTGTAAGTGTCGCAATCGGAGTTGTGGACCATGTACCGGCGGTATTTTTGAAGATATAGGCGGTGCCCGCAACGGTATGGCCATTAACGGTAGATCCTGGGGAGCCTACCACAGCTATAGTACCGTCAGATGACAAAAGACAAGGCGTAGCCGAAACTGTCGTTAGCTTGAGGGTTCGGATCAGTAAACTGGGTGCTGGGCGCACTGCCTGCAGCCGTTGCAATACTCGGTACGAGTAAGGCTAAAATGCTTATTATGGCCACGCTCCTGGCAATTGATTTGCTGACATGCTTTTTTGCTTGCAGCTTGATGTGACTAACACTCATGATCACGCTCCTTCCCTTTTCCAAGGGCTTAAATTCCCACTGACACTCTTTTGCTTTTCAAGCTCCATTTTGAAGCAAGCCAGCACATTTTGCAACCGAACGTCACAGAACATTGTAAGGATAGCTACACTTGGACTCACTCTATTATCCAGTAGTAAAACCCGTTCGGTTGCGTATTAGGTGTTGCGGCAAAACCTACTGTGAAACCGAGATTAGTTACATTGTTTACGAAGGGCGATGCGGTCGCACTTCTAGTCGCAGTCGGGGTGATGATAACCGCCTTTGGCGTACTCCCATAGAATGGTTTGGCGAAGGTTATGGTAGCCGTACAGTTTACGCTGGATGTGCTGGGAGTAAAAGCTATGGAACCTGCTGCGTTAGTGGAACCTGTTCCGAAAGAAACTGAAGTAGGTGTGCCACAGTTTGTAAATGAAAGATTACTCGCGGTAGTAAGGGCATTGGTCTGGGTGGACTTTATCGTCGCATCATTAAGAGTGAGTGTCCCCTGGGTGCCATTCGCGCCTTGGCTAAGGTTTCCATTTATTGTGATTACCAGGTTAGACGTATCAGCGGCAAACAATGAGGTGCCGCCGCTATTCTGAATCACAAAGGCGGTTGTGGAAGTATTGGCCAAGGTGAGGCTACCGTTCTTATCGAAGCTGGCAACTTTAGTACCCGAGCCGTTGAGGAGATCAAGTATGTCAGACGTGCTACTGGCTGCAGCCTCGATAGTCGCGGCAACATTACCACTGCCAGCGCTTTGGATAAAGAAGTTGGCAGTCTGGGCAGTTCCGGTAGAATTGTTCTGGACATAGCTCGGAGAACCGCCGGTTCCTGGACCTGTACAACCTGTAGAGGTACAGACGGTGTTGCCGCCGATAGTTAGGGATCCCGTAGCGCTTATAACCCCGTTAACCTGCAAAATTGCACCGCCTGCGGAAGGTACCTGTCCGATTCCTATCTTTTTGTTCGTAGTGTCGGCAATTAAGAGATTGGCGGTCCCGGCAAGGTCCTGGATCTCAAAGGCATTAGTCGAGTCGGAGTTGTTTTGTAATAGAACACCGCTGCCGGCCGCAGTACTACTATCACCCGAAGCACCGACCTTCAGCCTGCCACTACCAGTGATAGAAAACACATTTGTAGCGGTAGTCCCGCTGGAAGTCTGTACTTGTAATATGTCAGCCGTTTGGCTGTTCGCCCCCTGCACCACCAGCCCGGTATTGTTGGTGCCTCCCGTAGCAATAGCAACTTGGGCAGTGCTTACGGTGGCTGCCAGTGAGTTAACACTCAATAAGTTGCCCGGTGCGGCCGTGCCAATACCGATACGGCTGTTAGTGGTATCTGCGTTTAGCAGGACTGAGCCGCCCGAGTTATCGATCTGGAATGCCGTGGTAGAGTTAGCCGCGTTCTGGAAGAGTGCGGTACCTGTCGCTGCCAATTGTCCCGACGTATCGGTCGCCGGTGCCGGCACGCCGCTTGACGCGGCTCCGTTCGCGAACGTTGCCGTAATACCGGTATCACTAAAGCTATAGGCGTTACTATTCCCCGGGTTATTAGATACCGAACCGATATATCCCAGAGATGTCGGCGAACCGCCGCTTACAACCGTTCTATAAATATAATACTTCGCGGCTCCCGGTACTCCCGTCCAGGTAACCGTATTACTGGTACCGCCTCCAAGAGACGAAGGACCTGAGGCTATACTGCCCGCCCCTGATGCCGTAGAATAGTTGCCATTGGCATTGACCGCGCTTACCTTGTAGCTATATATGGCAGCATTATTGCTCCCGTTGGTACTGATCGAGGGTGCAGTTGGGGTGCTCAAACCGGCTATACTGACACCCCCGTTAACTGTTAGTTGACCGGTGACCACCACGTTGCTGTTGGTGGCGTCTACCCCCAGGATATTATTGCCGTTAGCGTTCTGTACCTGAAGTGCGGAGATAGAATTAATACTCGCCTGGAATAAAGCAGTACCGGCATCCACCAGATTAATATTCTGGCCGGTACTACCACTGCCGTTTGACCCTTGACTACCTGATAGTGAAGCGTACTGCACCGTTGATAGTGCAGAACTACCATTTATAGTGCCTCCCATCTGGTAGACATAGCCGTTGTAGGCAACGGTCGTTGGTTGCCAACCCTGGTACGGCGTAGTAGTCTGTATCGGCCAGGAACTTATTGTACCGTTACTGTTAAGCGCTGCTCCCTGGTCCGTAACGCTTGCTGCCGCACAGCCCGCACCCGTAGCAGTTCCCCCCAGATCATACACAGAACCCCCCCCCGTTACGGCATTTGCCCCAAAACGGCCGTTTGGCATCGCTGTAGTGGACGTCCACGAGCCGACGGTGCCGTTACTGTTAAGCGTGGCGTAATACACAATAACGGTATCTGTCGACATACATGTCGCACCCGTACCTCCGCCAATTTCATATATGTACCCGTTATTTGCTATTGAGGCTGCGGCGGTTACCAACTGGGGGAGAGAGGTGGTAGTCCGCCACGTGCCGATGGCGCCGTTGCTACCCAAACTAAGCGGCGCGTAATAGACAGCGCTTTGAACCGTACCATTACTTAATCCACCGAGCGCGTATACGTATCCATTGGCGACTACAGACGTAGCCTCTTCTAAGGCAGTTGGCAGAGGCGAAGAACTCGTATTCCAAGCTCCTACTGTGCCGTTGCTATTAAGCGGCGCGTAATAAATAGTCGTTTGATCAGTGAAGCCATCCGTACCTCCGATAACGTAAACATATCCGTTATAGACCATGGCGGTGGCATTGTATAACTTAGTTGGAGTTAAATTAGTTGTGGCCGTCCAAGTACCAACCGCGCCGGTTGAACTGTTAAGTGTCGCGTAACATACGGTGTTAACTCCGTTGGTTCCACCGGTAGTGCCCCCCATTTCGTAAATATAGCCCTTGTACGCCACCGAACTGGCGCCATACACGCCTGCTCCACACCCCGTCCCTAAAGATGTGCCTGTCTGGAAAGTGCCTATAGTGCCGCCGCCCGAAGGAGCAGTCAATGCGTACGTAAACGGTGAACCTAGAGTTAGACTGCTTACTGACGCATCCAGTTGCAGTATGTTCTGAGCGGCAGCATTCTGGAAGAACGTGCCGTTAATATTGCTAGTTTGGGCAACACCGCCGGTTATAGTATTCGTAATAGTGCTGGTGGCGGTATTGGCAATAGTGGTTCCGCTAATGGTAGTACTACCCGTTATACTCGCACCTCCGCTGCTAACTGTAAGCCCGGTCCCAACAGTAGCTGAGTTGGTAACGCTCAGGCCGGTGCCGGCAGCCGTGAAGCTGGCGGTTCCGGCTACAGTCAGTAAGCCGGTTCCGGTAGTAATTGCGCCGTTGCCAGTGGTTTGGAGCTGCAGCGTGTCGCTGCCAAGAGCCTGGATAGTAGCCGGTCCGCTCGCCCCAAAGGCCAGGGTATTCGAATTAAAGGTATTGGTATTGTAGGTTCCTAGGGCAACTACATTGCCATTGACGTCAACGTTAAATTCACTCGTCCCTTTATTCGCCAGATCAATCAGGTTACCGGTAGGGGTGGTTGTGTTGTTGTTGGCTCGGATGAGTGCTCGATTGGCAGAGGGCTCAGACGTTCCGGTCTGTGTAACAAATAACGCGGAGTTGGTGCCTGAGTTGGTTAGATTTAGCACACCGGCGGCGCCGGTGTTAGTGTTGGTAAGCCCCAGAAGTGTCCCTAAGAAACTGGCGCTGGACGTATCATTAGTGTTCTTGGCGATATAGTTACCGCCGGTTGAAGCCGCGTAGTTGCTGCATATCGCGGTGTTCGTACAGATAACGTCGCTGCTCCCCCCGGCAATGCTGGGCAAGGTGTAGGTGGCAGTGCCGCTGCCCGTAGGGGCGGCGGCTTGCAGAGCGCTTAGGTTGCTGTTGGTATTATTCGTCAGATTCAGCACACCTGCCACGCTGCCGGTGCCCACCGTCACGCCCGCGCTGCCCTGCACTGTCAGGTTACCGGCCAGGGTCGGGCTGCTGACCAGGGCTAAGGTATTGGTAGTGAAGCCGCCGCCGGCCGTGCCGCTGACCGTGCCGGTCAGGTTACCGGAACCGGTAAA
>JBBSEN010000004.1:0-87747 GCA_038239685.1 Saccharimonadales bacterium (SeqCode)
CAGCCAAGTGGGCCGAGCCGCCGGCGCCGGCGCGGCGGTCTTTCAGGCCGCGGCCGGCCGCGCCGTTGACGTAGTCGCTGGGTTCCGCAGGTGTGCGATGGGCTGATAAAACGCGCACTTCGTTGGCCACGCCGAATTCGTCCAAGACTTTAGCCGCCCCGCCCATAACGTCCAAGTCCGAATCAGACCCCATAATAATGCCGACAACTGGATTGCTCATAAGCTCCATTATAACGTATAATAGAGGTAATGGGTACACAGGCCATCTCCACGACTGATTTTTCTTTTCCGGGGCAAACCGGGCTGTATCACGGCAAAGTCCGCGACGTCTACAGCCTTGGCGACGATAAGCTGCTGATGATCGTGACCGACCGCATCTCGGCTTTTGACGTCATCTTGCCGAAGCCGATTCCGTACAAAGGCCAGGTTTTGAACCAGTTAGCGGCGCATTTCCTCGACAAGACAAAAGATATCGTGCCAAACTGGCTGCAAGCCACGCCGGATCCGAACGTTAGCGCAGGCACCAAGGCCGAGCCGGTACTGATCGAGATGATTGTCCGCGGCTGCCTGGTCGGCTCGGCCTGGCGCGAGTACCAGGGTGGAGCCCGTGAACTTTGCGGCGTAACTTTGCCAGAGGGTATGAAAGAATACGATGCTTTCCCGACGCCGATCGTGACGCCGACCACCAAAGCTGACGAGGGCCACGACGAGAACATTACACCCAAAGAAATTCTAGCCCAAGGCCTGGCCACAGCCGAGGAGTGGCAGCAGCTCGAAGGCTACGCGCTCAGGTTATTTGCCCGTGGCCAAGAAATGGCCCAGGCGCAAGGTCTGGTCTTGGCTGACACCAAGTATGAGTTCGGCAAGGCTGATGGCCAGATTATCCTGATTGACGAAATCCATACGCCTGACTCCTCGCGCTACTTTTACGCCGATAGCTACAAGGCTTACACTGGCGATAACGCCACCGAAAAGCCCAAGCAGTTATCCAAAGAGTTTGTCCGCGAGTGGCTAATGGAGCGCGGCTTCAAGGGTGACACCGGCCAAGCCCTGCCTGATTTGTCGGATGACTTTATCGCCCAAATATCCGAGCGTTATATTGAATTATATGAAAAAATGGCTGGCGAAGCTTTCGTTAAGGCTGACGCCGCCGATGTCATGAAACGAATCGAGACCAACGTGACGCAGTACCTCGAGAAGAACCCGTGAAGCCGATCCAATTGCCCGAGCCGGCCGCGACCGCCAATTACAGCTCGATTGATCCGTTGGACGGCCGCTACTACGATCCGGAAACCGCCCGTTACCTGTCCGAGGCCAGCCGAATCACCTACCAGGCTTACGTCGAGACCGCCTTAGCCCACGCCTTAGCCGATGCCGGTATCTGTTCGCCAGAGATAGCTGCCCAGATTGAATCTGCCGCTGTCGGCGTGACAGCCGAAGCCGTCGCCGAAGAAGAGAAAACCACAAAGCATGACATTAAAGCCCTGGTCAACGTTATCAAAGCCGGCCTGCCCGACGAGGCCAAGCCATATGTTCACTTTGGTGCGACCTCTTATGACATCGTGGCCACGGCCCTGTCGCTACAGTTGCGGGCAGCGGTTAATGAACTGGTCATTCCCCACCTCACAACTCTTGAAAAGACCCTACTGGACTTGACTAAACAGTACGCCGAAACGGTCCAAATCGGCCGTACCCATGGCCAGCACGCCGTGCCTATTACCTTCGGTTTCGCTATGGCCGAATATGTCAGCCGCCTCGGTAGCAGCATTAATTCACTCAAGGTGTTAAATGGCAAGCTAAAAGGTAAATTTTCCGGTGCTGTCGGCGCTTATAACGCCCTGAGCCTATTCGTGGACGACCCGCTGGAATTCGAGCAGAAAGTTCTTGGCTATCTCGAGATCGAGCCAGCGCCGTACTCGACTCAGATTATCCCAGCCGAAAATTATGTTCGCCTGATTGACGAACTGGTTGTCGCGGCCAACATTATGGCCAATCTCAGCCACGATATGCGCCACTTGCAGCGCTCCGAGATCGCCGAAGTCCGCGAGGCGTTCGCCGAAGGCCAAACCGGCAGCTCGACCATGGCCCACAAGCGCAACCCCTGGAACTTCGAGAATGTCATCAGTATGTCCAAGCAAGTCACGGCCCAACTCGTCAATGCCAACCTCAACCTCAGTAGCGAACACCAGCGCGACCTGACTGATTCGGCCTCGGCCCGTTTCTACGGCGTCGTTTTGGCAAGCGTAGCCGCCATGGCCCAAAGGCTGGATAAGGTTATGGGTAAACTTGAAGTCGACGAAGACAATATGCAGCGCAACCTTTACCTCAGCGGGGGCGCCATTGCCGCGGAACCGTTGTACCTATTATTAGAGAAATACGGCCACACCACCGCCCATGAGGTTTCCAAATCCCTGGCCCACCAGGCCTTGGAAGCCGGCAAGCCGCTGTACGAAGTCGCTTCAACGGATCAGGCTATCGCCGCCTACTTCGCCAAATTCACCGCCCGCGAAAAACAAATTCTCCAAGAACCCGAAAAGTACTACACCGGCTTGGCCGCCCAAAGAGCCCTCGCCGCTCACGACCGCTGGCAAAACCCACCTGCAAATCCTTAACGAAGCCCAGCTTGACAGCTGTTAACAGGTTACTAGCGGTCTGCTAGATGCCGCTGAACTTCTTTTTGAATGACAGTTCTCGCCGTTGTCTGGGTGAGTGGATCCTCTAGGGCGTCCATCGATTCGGCCCTCCTCATTAATAATCCGGCTATAAAGCCAACCAAGGGAACTTTACCGGAGTCAGCTGACTTTTTATCTATGTACTCTCCATCGGATAATTTTTGTAAGATTTTAGGATTACTGATCTTGCCGACGGCCGGAGAAGCAAGCTTGAGTTTACCGCCGCGCTCTAAAGTTTCTAAGTGGCTGAGAATTTTTTGGACCTGGGGTCGTAAACGTTGTACGGTTATTTCAACTTCGGCGGCATAACGTTGGAGATTCTTGGAAGCTCCGGCTACCCTCTGGAGCTCCGTGCGGTCCTTAGTACCAATCCTTTCGCTTAAGGTCAGTTTACGACTGGAGACAGCTGCATTCGAAACATCCATTTGCTGGGCAATTTGACTTGTGCTCATGCCATCACTTATATGTTCAAAAATTTCAACTTGGGTTCGGGCCAGGTTAAGGTCCCAGTTTCCATTAACATGCAGGCTATATAGCTGGAGCTCACGTAAACGGTTTTCACGGATTGGTATAAAAGTGGCGGCTTGTTCATTGGTGCAAACGCCCAGGGTATCTCTTACTTCTTGGATGGAGTCGCCAAGTCGGTTTTTTGTCAGTTTGAACTTAGAGCTCATTGACGCAAAGTTCATAGAGCTTGCTGTGCAGACAAGTATTTCGTACTGCGTGGGGGTTAATTCTTCCAAAGCAGTACTTAGCCCGTCTCGACAGGCTATTAAAACAGAGCCGCCAACTTCCCTTGCGATTCCGATGTTGGCAGCAATTCCTTGGGGCACGTAATCGACTTCGTACAGGTTGGCAGGTGAAGGGCGGGCGCTGCCATAATTAGCAGCCAACTGGTAATCCTAACATACATCAAACTCTTTAATTTTCTTAACTATATCATATATAATACTAAAAAGCTATTTACGTTTACGTCATGCCTACCAAATTATATTCAAATAATTTAATGCAGGTAGAAGCCGCGGGCGGCTTTATCAGGGACCATTAGGAGACCAGCACCGGCGTCAGTGAGGGACTTAATAACTGTTTCGTCACCAACTGAACCGCTGGAGGTTAAGATGGCGGTGATACCGGCTTTAGCCAAAAGCGCCGGGCCGTCCGGGAATGGGAAGAAGCTGTCGCTGTAGGCGACGGCACCAGCCAGTTTGGCTTTGTCGAGCGTGACGGTTAGCAGGAGTTTATCGCCCTGCTCTGTTAAGGTTGGCGGTTCGATAGTAGCGCGTGTTAAAGCTAATTGCCCCGCCCCGACACGGTCTTGTTGGCCGACGCCGTTGCCGAGCAGGCGGCCTTCTTTGACGATAGTGATGGTATTGCTGTTGCTGGTGGCGCCGATGGCCCAGGCTAATACCAAATCGTGGATGGCTACGTCGCCGATCTCGCCGTGGCGCTGGACATAGTCGGCTTTGAGATCGAGGATGAAGTCATAGTTGGGCTGTTCCAGGACGCCGCCGCGGACTGGCCGGAGCCGCCTGGTGGTATCGATTGATTTTTCGCTGAGGTCGGCTAAGGCCGGGTTGATTATGACACGCAGTTTGTTTCGGCTTAAAAGTTCCAGGGCTTCTTTGGTTACAGACGAGCCGATTACCCCATCCAGCAGCCGGGGCTTTTCACCGGCCATGGCGTAGTGCATCAGGGAGTGCGCGACGTTTTTATCGATTGGCCCGTTGAGCATGACCACGCCGCCGAAGATAGCGCGGGTGTCGCCGTCGATCATTTTTTCGACGGCTTGGACTAACGTGTCGCAAACGCCGGCGCCGCAAGCGTTGCCATGTTTGACGCCGACCGCGATCGCTGGCACTCTGTTAAAATTACGCTTAAAACCAGCCGCGATATGGGTAACGGTCTGTAACAGACGGTCGATGTCGGTCATATTGATATAGCTGCGCTCCATGCCTTGGACGTGGTCGAACTGGTCAAGGCCGAGCAGGTCTGGGTTGACTCTGTTGTCGGCATAGAAGGCGGCGGGGGTTTGCTGCGGGTTCTCGCCGTATTTTGTCGGTGAAGACAAGCGGGCAGTGAAACCGCTCACATCAGTTCCGTTTAAGTACTTGGCTGAGGCTAGTACGTAGCGGGCGACTTCGTACTCGGCGCGGGCAGCTAATTTATCTACAAAACCTGCTTCGTCGGGCTTGTTAGCCTGCAGCCATTCCAGGACCGGTTGGCGTTGTTCGGCGTGGGATAGGACGATGCGGCGGCCTTTGGCGGCCGACCTTAGCATGGTCGGGCCGCCGATGTCGGTTTTCTCTATAATATCCTCGTTGGCAGCAATTGCCTTCTCTAGGGGGTACATATCCACACAAACCAAATCAATCAATGGCAGGCCGAGTTTCTCCATTTCGGCGATGTCAGTCGCGCTGTCTTTGTCGGCCAGCAAACCGGCCGAGATTTCGCGCGACAAGGTTACGACGCGGTGGCCCAGGATGGCCTGGCCGCCGACCAGTTCGGAGACGTCAGTAACTTTGAGGCCGGCGGTCGCCAGGGCCTTGGCCGTGCCGCCGGAGGCATACAATTGCCAGCCCAAATCAGCCAACCCCTTGGCGAAATCCTCGATGCCGGCCTTCTCGTAGACAGACAGCAATGCGATCGGCGCGGTATCACCCATATGTTAGTAGTATCTTATATTTCCCAGTCTCCCACAAGTATGATCGTTAGCAGGCTGTAACCGTGGCTAGGTTTGCCGCGCCGCGCAAAAGGCCACCAATTGGCGTAGGCTGGCTTTGGCCGCTGGCTTGATTGACAATTGCTCTTAACAAGGTACTTATTGGGTTATCGTGCGGTATAATGATATTACTGGTGTTTAAATTCGCCAGATAAGCACAGGAGGTTATTTATTATGGGAACACACATTCACTAAACCTCATGAAAAGCCCCTAATGGGGCTTTTTTTATTGGAGCACTATTTTTGATTTTGGTGGGGAGCTTTGGCACTTCTTTTGCGCGCTTGGAAAGGCCGATGGCGACGGCCTGCTTCTGGTTGGTTACCTTCTTATCGCTCTGGCCACTCTTGAGCTGGCCATGCTTCGTCTCATACACGGCTTTTTTGACTTCTTTTTGGGCTTTTGGTCCGAATTTATTCATAAATTCCCCATCACTTTAAAGTTGGTAAATAATTTTGGAACGGTTAGCTGCCAAGTGCAGTTAAAAAAGCCACAGTACGTTTTATAAAGAAATTTTTATATAAAAATGAGATTTAATGCAGATCGTTAACCCGCTTAATAATTTACACCTTAGACAGTAATAATTATTTAAGCATAAGCGGTATTAATCAAAACGCACATGTTAACCGGCTTAAGTAGTTTTTACTACAATTAATAATTAAATGCTTAAGCATGTTGGGCGATTAGATTACCTCTGTATGTATTGGCTTTTTAGTCAAAATTTTTAGTAAAAATAGCCATAAGTGTTGCGAAAAATCTTACAGCACATGCTTGACATGCTATCTAGTATTGGCGGTAGACTGTAAGCTACGTGGGAGGAAGAAGTATGAGCATACTAGATAAGTTCAAAGTTACTAATCAGGGTAAGCCAGCAGCCAGAGCGGTTAGTGGTAGCCATGTTAATGCTAGTGATAGTTTGATGAAAGCTCATAATTTCTCCAGGGTTAAAATTGCCGGGGCTGTCCTGTGCGCCGGTGCTTTGGCGATAGCCGGTATTGATATTCGGGCTAGTGCCGTAGAGAACAAGGCCAGCAGTGACCAAAGTGTCCATCATGACGCTTCAGTCAAGTTAGATGTCAGCCACGACGCCAGCTCATCTGACGCTGCGCACACAACAGCCAGTGCCGAGACCCAGATCGGCGATGCCCCGTCAGCTGGCGCCAGCACTAACCATACGACAATCTCTTCGAGCAGCGTAACTTCAACCAGTTCCAGTGGAGGGTCGAATACTTCTACCCAAGTTACTGTCAATGGCCAGCCGGTCACCGTACCAAAAAACGGCACCAAGACGTTTACCACCCCCGGCGGCGGTCACACTACTGTTAGCGGTAGCGCTAGCAGCAGCAATACTAGCCAGACTATTATTTCTACCTCAGATAGTGAGGACAATTGAGGAGAATAATGGATTAGATGTGAGGCGGACCTTTTGGTCGATCGACTTCAGCAAGCGCTAGGGTTAGCACTTCCTGAAGTCGGGTGATCAACCCGGAACTATAAAATAATCATTATCAACCCAAGGGAGGTACGATATGAAACAACAACTAATCCGTGTCGCTGCTACGACCGTTTTAGGCTTAGGCCTGACAACTGGTTTCGCAGCTGCTGACATTTCTGGCACTGGCCCGAGTTCGCACAACAGTGTACGAAACCGCACCAGCAACAGCCAGTATATTAACAACAGGAACGAAGTCCACGCCAGCAACAGCAATGGCCAGGGCGCTAGCAGCGGTTCTGCTAACGTCAGCCACAACACCACCGGCGGCAACGCAGGTTCAGGTGACGCTAGCAACAGCAGCGACTTCAACACCTCAGCTTCTATCAGCAACAGCTCTGCCAACGGCAGCTGGATGAGTAGCAGCAGCAATGGTGGCAACGGTGGCAGCATCAGTAACACTGGTCCTGACTCCAACAACACTATCAGCTCACGTACTTCTAACAAAGTCGTAGTTAATAACACTAACTGCCTTAGCGTTACTAACTCGAACTCACAGAGTGCGTCTACTGGCAACGCTAACGTTAGCGGCAACACTACTGGTGGCAACGCCACTAGCGGCAACGCTTCTAACACTGCCAGCAGCACGACTGACCTCAACGTTTCTAACTAATCCAATTAGCTAGAAAAACGAGAGCGCCAATCGGTGCCGGTAGGGGAAGGGTCCTTTGGGGCTCTTCCCACCAAATTATTGTTTTATTGACTTGAGACTGAGCCCACGAGGAGGAGATACAATGGTGAAAATTAGTTCTATATTGCAGCGCGGTTTACTTAGTGGGCTGGCCGTTCTGTTGGTCGCGGTGACGCCAATGGCGGTTTTTGCTGATGATTCTCCGGTCTGCACGCCGCCGCCGGACAGCCAGACGGGCGTACACCACCCGGTCGGCGCCGACGCTAGTACTTATTCTTATAACTGTGATACTGGTCTTTGGGAAAACGACCATTTTACGTATAATCCGGCTACCGGCACTACTACTCCGAAGGATGCCGCCGTTTATACCTACAATGCCGGCTCTGGCAAATACGACACCACTCTTTGGACTTATAACGCACCGAGTAACCACTATGTCACCTACACCCAGTCAGTCGCCCAGCCCCCCGCCGGTGCTACCGTAGTTGGCGGCCCTGCCCCGGTCAGCACGATTGGCGACACCGGTCCCAGCTCTAATAACACCATAAATAACAATGGTACCAGCGGCGGTTCGATTAGCAATACCGGACCTAATTCCAATAACACGATTAACGGTTCCGCTTCGAACGGTTTCACCGATCTCAACAGCACCAACGCTTCCGTCAACAATATCCTGCTGGGCCAGGCCACCACCGGCAATTCCATCGTCATCGGCAACACTACGGCTGGTAACGCTGCTACCGGCAATGCCTCGAACCTGGTTAACTCTATCAACATGTTGCAATCGGCCAGCAACGCTCTCGGCGGCAATACCGTGACTTTCGTGGCCAATATTGACGGTGACGTCAATGGCGACTTCATGCTTGACTCGTCCCTGCTCAGCGCCGTCCAGCCGGCTGGCGACAATGCCAGTGCCCTGACTGGCAATAATAACCTGACGATTAACAACCAAGTTAACGAAGGCATCAACAACAATATCAATCTGGCTTCTAAGAGCGGTGACGCCACCGTCGCTAACAATACCACCGGCGGCAACGCTACCAGCGGCAGTGCCACGGCCATCGCCAACGTGGTTAACCTGATCAATTCCGCCATTACCAGCGGCAGCTCCTTCGTCGGCGTCATTAATATTAACGGCAACCTGAACGGCGATATCCTGGTGCCGCCGAACCTGATCGACCAGTTAGTAGCCAGCAATGTGCCGACGGTCACTATCGCGACTACCGGCCCTGACTCTAACAACTCAGTCAATAACAGCAATTCCAATAACGTTACCGCCACCAATACCAATAACCAAGGCATTACCAACAACGTCAAGGCGACGGCCAGCAGCGGCCAGGCCGATGTTTCCCATAACACTAGCGCCGGTAGCGCTACCAGCGGCAACGCTTCGAATAACATTACGGCCTTTAACTTGACCGGCAGCCAGCTGATTGGCGCCAATGACATACTGGTTTTCGTCAACGTGTTCGGCAACTGGGTCGGCATGATCGTCAACGCCCCGGCCGGCGCCACAGCGGCCGAACTGGGCGGCGGCATTACCACTAATACTGGTCCTGATTCCAACAACACCACCAACAACCAGAACACCAATAACACCTCTATCAATGATAAAAATAACCAGACTATCAATAACAACATAACGGTTGGCGCTGAGAGCGGCAACGCCGCCGTGACCGGGAACACCAAGGGCGGCAACGCTACTAGCGGCGACGCCAAAACCGCCGTCAACCTGCTCAATGTCGAAGGCACTCAAATAGCCTTGTCGCACCTGTTCGGTATCCTGTTCATTAACGTCTTTGGCAGCTGGCACGGCAGCTTCGGCGTCAACACCTCGGCCGGCGACCCGATCGCCCAAGCCGAAGCCAAGGCTACTGCCAGCGGGGCGTTTACGCCCGCCGCCATGCGTGTCTTCCGTTTCGTGCCAACCAGCGGCAGTAACAGCGCTACTAGTAACTCCGGCAATGGATCCGCGGCCGTAGCCAGCAACAGCAACATCCCAAGCAACCCATTCAATGCCGCCCTGGCCGCTAAGTCAACCAAGAGCACCACCCCGGTTCCGCAGCTGCAATCAGCCCACCGCAACCTGTGGTTGCCACTGGTCAGCCTCAGCTTGTTCACAATCTATGTCATCGTAGACGTCACCTACAACCGCAGTCACAAAGCCGTCCGCCAGATTTAGTCCTAGCAGAGTTAGACGAAGCTATAATTCGTTAAAGAAGACCGATTGGTAAATGTCGATAAAAGCTTCTTCGTCATAGTAATCGGCGCCGTAGCTGGCCTTGACGATCTTGCCGTTGCGTCTATCCACTAAGAAAGAGGCTGGCACCAGGAACAAGTTGCCGTCGATTTTGGGCTGCTTGAAACCGTGGTCCTTGACGGCATGGACCCAGGCCGGGATCTTTGTGATACTGCGGGCAGCGGCCGCCAGCGAAGTGCCTACGCCATATAATTTATAGAATTCACGGGCGTGGTCGGCGATAATCGGGAATTCCGGCTTGACGGTGTGTCGTTTGTAGATATTGCTGATGATGTCGGATTTATTAGATTGGATAAAGGCTACCACGGCGCAATCATGCTCCTTGAAACGGGGGTACTCCAGCGACAAGCGATGGATGGCCAGGTTACACCATGGACAACCGGAATAGCGTAGGAATACCAGCAAGACGTAGCGGGCGTCGATTTTGCCCAAGCTGACTTTGTGGCCGGACACGTCCCGGGCGTTAAAGTCAGGGGCGGTTTGCCCGGCGCCCAGTCTGGTGGAGAGCAGTGATGTCACTTCCCTAGCTTAGCCTAATCCAAGCACTTTATACAGACGAACCCTTGCTTGACCTGGTTAGCTACGGGCGAGAAGTTTCTTGGGTGCGACCAGGCCGCGCAGCATAGCCAAGACCTTAACGACTGACAAAACGTAAAAAAGCCCATAGGTTACCGGGATTAGCAGGCTGTAAGCGACCTTTTGAAGGGTTTTAAGCTGCTCGTCGCCCCAGATAGCGAATAGTACCAGGCCGGCGGTAATAATAAGACTGAGGACAAAGAAGGCCGGTTCGCGCAAGGCGATAGCCATATATATGAAGTAGCTAACTACGATAGGCAGTAAAAGCGTTATTAGGCCATTGCATAGAGCCAGCGACAACCGCAACCAGGCCGATAAGCGGCGCTGCCGCCAGAATGACCGGAAATCTTCGGCTTGTGCTTGGTACTGCAGCCGCATAAGCCCATAAAACAAGCTGTTGGGCCGGTAGCGTACCACGGCGTCGCTGGCATAGGCGGTGCGCCACGGCCGCTTGGCTGGTTTGTGTAGTGATAAGAATATTTCGCGGCGATAGATAACATCTATGGCGTGCTCGTAATCCGCGTTCAGCAGGCTGGCTAGCTTTTTAGAGCCAACACCTAGCATTTCCCGGTATTGCTGGAATAAACCGACGGTACTGAAAGCCGACAAGACGCGTCGGTTGAGGCGAGCCACGCCAAGGCTAGGCTCCATATTATAGCGCAGCACTAAGTTCGTAATAGCCTGTTTGTCGAGCAGGCTGCCGGCAGATAGTTGGAGTACTAGTTCGGCGTGGGTGTATTTCTTGACATTGGCGGCGATGACCGCGCCAGATGCCATGGCAGTTCGGCGGCCGACCAGGCGGACAGGACGTTTGGGATGCGCCGCCTGGAATTGCTGGATAATCGCCCGGGTACTATCAGTGGAACCGTGATCGATCACCAGTATTTCCAATTTACGGTAGCTGCCGGCCGTCAAACCGCCCAAGCATTGTCCGATCACCTTTTCGTCATTACTGGTGTTAATAACTACAGCTACCAGCGGTCGCTGGCGGTACTGGCTGGCATAGGGGTGACGGCTGAAGTGCTGCCGCTGCCGGGCGGCGCGAATGTCATAGATACTGGCGCCGATGAAATTCGCCACCGTCGTGATCAGCCCTATAACAGCGGTAAAAATAAACAACTGCCCGATGATCATTGGACGACCCTATCAAAACTGTAGCTATACAGTGTTCGGATCTCATTAAAACTGCCGGTACAGGTCTGGATGGTCAAGATAGGCGGGCCATGATAGTCCAGGACGGAAGTGGCATCCGGCGGCACGTTAGTGCTGCTGGTGAAACGATAGGAGAAAACGTGGCCGTTATCGGTATAGACCAAGGCCGTCGAGCCGACGGCTGGCGTGACGTGCCGTAAGGCACCGAATACGTCGTTATTATTGTGGCCGTAGATGTAGGTCTCGCCGGCGAAGTTATTGGCCAAGCTGCTGACCGTCATGAACTGGGCGTGGTAGCCGCTCAGCGTCCAGGAGTCGCTGGCCTGGTCGTAGTAGCCCTTATCGACTGGCAAGTCGACGACCCGGCCGGCATAGGACGAGCCGGGTATGACTAACCGCACCGGCAAGCCAGAGACCTCTTTGACGGCTGGCGCGACCGGCGCGGCGGTACGGGGGGTAGTTTTCAAAGCGACGTAACGGGCTGAGCCAGCATGTGGTCCGGGATGAATGACAAACCAGCCAAATGCTATGGTTAGCAGGTATATCGTCGCCACGTTAAAGCAAAAACGAACTTTCTGGCGTAGAGAAAGTTCGTTTTGCATAGCGCCTATCCGTATCTATTACTTGAGCGCGAAACGGCGGTAAGCCGAAACACCCAACTGGGATACAGCCAGGGTGCCGCCGATTATGGCGACGCCGGCAACAGTCGTGTCAAGCACAGCGTTGCTGCCAGTGTGTGGCAATGAAGCCACGTTGGCTGAAGCTGGAGCGGCGGCGGCAGGAGTGCTAGCAGCAGCGCCTTTTCCGCCGACAGCCGGCGTAGTAGCGGCTACGGTCGTAGCAGTGCCGCAACTGGCACCGATGTTGGTTACGACGACGCTAGAGTTGTTAACGGAACCGCTGTTGGCGTTGCCGCCGGTAGTGTTGCCGTCAACCAGCGCCTGGCCGGTGCTACCGATTTGCGAGTTGTTGTTGTCAACAACGATGTTGTTTACGCAAGACGCGTAGACTTTGTTAGTCAGGTTGGTCTCACAACTGTTATGTGAGTCCGGACCAGTATTAAAAATGTCACATGCGTCACTGGTCCCTGCAGCGGCGGCGACACCGACGACTAGGCTGGCGCCTACTAATGCTGTTGATAAAATTTGGATGAATCGCTTCACGTTAAAACCCCTTACATTACTTATATACATTAGTTTTACACCACTTTAATATAAATGACAATAGGTAAAGTTTATTATATACATAAGCACTTTTCCCCATTAACATGACTACCCCCGTTGCACTCTGGTAATGCTAAAAATATATCGAGTTAAAGAAATAATGTAATTTTTGTAACATATAATATCGTCAGACAAGGAACCTGATTATATTTGGTGCGGCAATCATTATCGGTGGCGTTTTCTTCCAGATTTACTTGTTGGATTTGCCTCTTATAAATAAAACTGTTATAATATTGCAATGTCTAAAGAATTATTAGCGGCCATCCAAGGCGCCGGCCCAGTACCCAAAATAGCCGCGGCCTTGGAGGATGACCCGATAGCGGCCGGCATAGTTGTTGATGACTATGAGGATAGCCTGGTCGGTTCGCGCCTGTTCAATGTCGCCACGGCGGCCATGGACGCCTTGCGCGTTGAGCCAACTGAGCCGGTTATAGCTAGGCCGCTTCAGCTGTCGCAACCGGAAGACCGGCTGGAGCGCTTCACTATGCGCATATTGAATAACAGCCTGGAACGGTCCGGTTCCCTATGCAGATTACAGTTTACTAGCCCCGTAGTTGACAAGCTTGGCACCTGCAGTTACGCCGAGGAGCGGTTTTTGGAAGCCGTCGAGAGCGCGTACGGTGGAGCTCACGACCCGGAGGCAACACCTTTATTGCTGGTTGACAGCAGCGGCCAGCCGATTATGTTAAAAAAGCCCAATAACGAACTGACAACGCTGACCTTTAAACCGATTGAAATTAATCACGTTCGTTATCCCGGCGGCACCCTGCTCAACATGCTGGAACAGGCAGATATGCCGGTCGTCGAATACGGCAACCTTGACATCGGGCGGGCCGACCCGGCTTTGGTTCGAGCCATCGCGGCCTTACGGTTTAGCTTTTTGGCTTTCGAGCCAGCTGCCCGGCAGTGTATTACAGAACCCATCCCGGGCTATGAGCTGAGTAACGATGACATGCAGTCATTTACACAGAGTACGCTGTCAAACCTCCGAAACATGTTCCCCGACCAGCAAACATTGCGCCAAATTTATGCTGACCCTGGCCTGAAACCCTAGAATACTAGTTGGAGATATTGATGGTAGTCGTGCTGGTGCTGCTATTGCTGGCGTTGCCGCTAGTAGCGTTGCCGCCAGTAGTGTTGCCGCTGACGTTGGCGTTGCCAGTGTGGCTGGACTGGTGGTTGGTGTTGGTGACCGTAACGTTGTTAGTGTTAGTCGTGGTACTGCCGCCGTAGCCAGTACCGCTGGTGGTAGAAGTAGCCGCCGAAGCAGCGCCGAAACCGACTAGGCCGACAATTGTCAGTGAGCCGAGTCCGAGAGATAGCCGAGCGGCCAAACTGCTGTTTTTGATCTGACCCAATAGTCTCATATGCCACTCCTTCCCTTTTATCATTCTAGATTACCTTATATGCTTATTTTAGGCAAATGAAAAATCTTACAAATCAATGTAATATTGACTTTTGTCTACGGGGATACGATAATGTCCGACAGATACAACTAAAATAAAATTCCCTAAAGGAAATACTATGAAAAAACTCAATGTTAGCGGCTTCAGCCACGTGCTGCTGCCCTTGCTGGTAATTGGCGTTATCGCCACGATCGGTACTTATGTCCTAACCGGCAGCCACGCCGACACGCCCGGGCCGGAAGTTATCAAGCCCAAGTCGATCAGTTTTAGCAACCAGTACCTGAGCGTCACGCCTAAAACCGGCCAGGTTAACGTCGACCGCGGCCAGCCTAATACCGGCTTGCTGCCCCCCGGCGTCGACCCTGTCGCCGCTGACGGCTATAGCGTCGGTTTTATAATCCATAATAAAACGGCCCTGGCTTATCGTTTGGAGAAAACTAACAATACGGCGTCGGCGGGCTTTGCTCTCGGCCCGAATAATAACTTGCAGCCCGGCCAGACACAGCCGGTAATTGTCTATGCCGACCGCTATCTCCCGAATCCGGTTCCCCAGACTCTCAGCGCCAGGCTACAGTACGAAATTACTGATAGCACGGCTCCAGGCGGCGTTCGCTGGAAGATCGGACCGGCTATTAGCCTGACCGTCTTCTTGACCGGCCAGCAGCCCTATACCGATTACTTCCACCTGTCGCAGCTAGTAGGTGGTTGCAACCTGAACCGCGGCCAGGTAAACCAGTCGACCGGGTTAATTACCTGCACTAGCACGAACGTCGTTATAATCGCTACGCATGCCACGCAATTCCAGCTCGTGCCGAACCCGGCGACACCGCCTACCAGCGGCCAGGGTTATATCGTAGCGGTGACTGGCCAAGATCCGCAGCAGATATTCAATCTCCAGCCGGGACAACCCGGCGCCCTGTACCCGTACCTGGCTCGAACCAAACAACCCGGCAATTACAACGGCTCAGAAATTATCCGTTTCCGCGAAGCGACCGGCGAGATGGTAAACGGCCCAGTGGTGTACTACAACATCACCTTGGCTAACTAGAGGTCGTCGCGGCGCAGTTCCAGGCCGGCCCGGACTAGGCCGATCAATAAGAAGTAGAAGGTCATGACCGAAAAAGTATCGGCCAGCGTGGCGCGGCTGAGAGTGGTGGTGACCGGTACGATGATCAAGCAGATCAGGGCCGAACTGAAGATTATCCGGCTGGGCAGGCGCAGGATGACTGCTGCCACACCGTAGACTAGGAAGGCCCAGTTAATGAAACTGGTGGCGACCGACACCACGGCCAGGACGGCGATCAGCAGCACGCTGTAAGCCAATTGATTAAATAGGGCCGTGTCGGGCACGTTGCGGCTGATCGGCTCGGGCAGCGGCAGGGCCGGCGGTTTGGCGGCCAGGCTGATTAAGCGCTGGCGGCGCAGCTGGAGTTCACGGGCGTCGAGGAAGACGGCGTGCTGCCGGCGCGGACTAGGCTTGCCGCCGCCGCGGATCTCGTTGCCAACCAGCCGGCGGCGGTCAACCACGGTAGGCCTCATTGCGATAAACGTCTAAGCCGCTGGCATGGCTGACTAGCTTCAAGTCACGCTGCCGCGATAAGAAGCCGTACTGGGAATAATCATAGCCATGGGCTAGTAACACGTATTGGACGTGAATCCGCGCCAAAGTATGGCCCAGGTCGGTCCGGTCACTGCGGCCCAGCACCTGGCTTTCGACGAAGCGGCTGGTCGGTGTCGGTGTCGGGTCGTCAATGCCGCCGAACTGGGCGTTAGTGCCGGCAATTACCGATCCGTCAAAAAACGCCGGCGCCGGGTTGGCGATAATCCGCGGCGTGAAGTCGTAGCTCATATATTCGTGCCATGGCAGGAACAACAGTTTGCCGCTAGGCGGAGTAGCCTGCAATTGCCGGTTAAAGCTATACCAACTGGCCGGATACTGGACGGCCTTGAGCTGGTTAACGAAACCGAAGGGCATGGTGGCGGTATAGAAGACCGGCAGCAGCAGGGCGCCGTCGCGCAGCAGTTCCAACCGGCCAGTGGCGGCCGGCTTAACCCGGGCTAGTAGCCGGTCCAGGCCATGGGCGGCAAAGTAAACATAGGCTAGCGCCAGTAAGGCACTAAACTTCTCCGGTTCGCGGAAGCCGCGCATCAACGGCAGGTGCTCAATGCCCCAGCGCACCACCGGCCCGCTGACCGGCGCCTGGACGCCCAAGGCCACCACCAAGCCAATCAACCCGGCTAAGGCCAGGCTAACGGCCAGCAGCGACCGCGTCCGCCACCGCTCGCGACCGCCGATCACCACCAGCAACAAGATCAACAAGCCGCCAACCAGCCAAACCAGCGGATTATGATTCGGCATAGCGTAGCGGCCATAGCGCTCTAGCCAGAAGCCGTACAGGCTGACCACATTGACGAACAGTCCGTGATGCCCGGCAGTGCTAAAAGCACTGAGGTCACGACTGCCAATACCTCGAATTGTCTGACTGATTGGCGACGAGCCGCCAGCCACGCCAGCCAGCCAGTAGCTGTTCAGCACCACCACCCCCACAACGGCCAAGCCGCCGTAACGCCACATATTCCGGTAATAATTCCCCTTTGGCGATTGGGCGAACAAGTGGACGACGAAGATGATTGCCCCAAGCAGGCTGCCGATGACCAGCATATGGACCGACACCAGGGCGATGGCGCAGTACCACCCGGCCACCCGCGCCGCCGTCCGCCGTCCCGGCCGGACACAGAAGCTCGCTAGGGCCGCCACCAAGAACGGCAGCAAGGCATAGCCTGCTAGCAACAGGTACTGCCCGGCCATCCAGCGCTCATAGGTGAACGGATTAACGGTATAAAACAAACCGGCAAAGTAGCGCGGCAGCTCGGCCTTGGTCTGCATTAAGCGATACATACCAATGCCGCCTGTTAATAAGATAGCGAAGATCAGCAACTTCTCGACCACTTGCCCTGGCAGCACCAGGTTGACGACATGCAGCAACCAATGAAACAGATAACTATTAGATACAGCCGTCGGCGCCACCAGCTTGGGCGTAAACACCATGTCCAAGGTCAGTACGAAACCAGGCCGTAGCATCGGCCCCATAATCACCAAGGCCAGCAGCGAAAACCACCCCACCTCCGGATGCCGCGCCACCACCCCGCCCAGCCGCTTACCTAGGCCCGACATAACGCCATCCTTTGAAGTGCTTACTTTTTAGTACGTATTCGCCCCCTAGGTAGGCTATGCAGCCGATCAGCGTCAGGCCACTTATCGTAAGCCCGACATAGAAGTAACGTTCAGGTGTGAATTCCGCAGCCAGTTTAATATTGTAAGACCCATCCTTATTCTTGTAGCAGGCATTCGATGTATGAGTGCACAGCATAACAGGGTCAACATACCAAGAATTCGCATAGCCATTGAGTTTAAGGTGATCTTTTTTGGGTACTGCTGTCGGATTGGTGTTAGGTAGCAATCCTTTTGCTCCACTCAGGCCTTTATCATTTAGCTCTAGTCTCCAGCCTGAGTTGTACGCCTCACTCATATTTAAATAGAAAGGAGTGTGGGCGCTTGTCACACTTATAAGTTTCTTGGTTGGACTAGGGCTTTGGAAGCTTATTTTTTCAGGCGTTTGAAGCACCTTATTATTGCTCTGAACAAGGTAATAATGACTCTCGATGTCCGGTACTTGCACAAGGCTAAAATTATCGTAACGATTAATTAATTGACGACCAGTTTGACTATCCGGATATCCATAAACTGTGAGGTCTAATTTTGATGCACCATAAGGAATTTTCACTAATTTTTGAAAATGATGCCAGCCAGTACCGTCAATACTTATTTGCTGGCTGACAGAACTATTTTGTGAATCGTTGAAGCCAAGGTGATAACCGGCTGACTGAGCATTCGGGCTCTGATAATCAAAGTCCAGTAAGTAGGTTTTACCTTCACTGACTCGCACGATACCGGGCCCGGTGCAAGCTATGTGCCTGGTAGTACGGAATTCAAGAGACTGCCGTCCATTTGTTTTCGTGGATTTCTCCAGCTCCATTTGTAAAACAGGATGATTATCGTAGTTATCACAATCCGATACATGGCGACTCCAAAGACCATTTTCTAATGAAGGATTTTTTATTAGGTTTTTACCCGTGTCTTTATCGTCAATGCTAAACTTGACTGGCTTTGTCGTATCTATTTGCTTCGGTACAAAATTCAAAGGGCGGCTGCTCGCAATATTTACGGGTATTTCTAAGGGTATAATTTGAACGTCATCATAATAAGTTTCAGCGTAGCCATTATTATCGTCATCGGGGTAACCTTTCAGCTGGAGAGTAAGGGTTGTAGCGCCTGGCGGAGCCTGGAAATAGGCAGAATGACCGTTCTCTCCAGAGCCATTCGGTAGTAAATCAGAACTAAGTGACGTGTGTTTACTATCATTAAATAGTAGGTCGTACCCAACCCTTCTGCCATACTGTACTTTGAAATTTAATGACAAATTGTAGAATGAGCCTGGGGACATTCTCATATCATTAGAATTTGTACATGCAGTATGGTTTCCAGCAAATAGGAGTAGGGATTGTCTCCCTGAGCTGGTAAAGTTTTTTGATACACCCATACTAATCTTCGGATTATCATCGTAGTTATTACAATCTTGAACCTTTGCCTGCCAAGGACCTTGCTCGAATGAGCCATTTTGAATCATATTCGGGCCATTTTCTTTAAACAGGTTAATAGAATCAGATGTGTTACCGATATTTCTCGTAGCACCAGATTTATCGAGTGGATACGTATTATTACTTATTGAAAATAAATAACTGGATGACTTATCGAGTCTCAAAGAGCTAATAATAGTATTAGCAGGAAGGCCTGCTCCCCCGTCATTGGTAGAAAGATTATTCTGTGTTGTATTGCTAAATTGTAGCGTGCGACTTTTGACGAAATAACTATATGAGGGAAAGTCATTGTCCGAATATAGTTCTGTGCGGGGGTAGCTTTTATTAGGCTGAGTGTGACTCACTAATTCACCATCTTGTGAGGGATAAATATTACTGAAAATATCGTTCACAATTTGTGCATTGTTGGCAGTGCTATCAGTAAAATCCAATGTTTTATTATTTAATTCCTGGCTTGTAAACTGAGCGTAGCTATTAATCTTAGTAATATCGGCTATCTCCGTTAATTTAGTGCTAGCTGAGATGTACGGACTGAAATCACGATTCTTGTACACGGCTAGCTGATCGCCGCCTACGTTAATCCTTTTCAGCCAGGATTGACGGTTTAATGAATTAATGAAGTAGCTCCGATTATTCCCATAGTATGGAAAAAAATCATCTTCATTGGCAGTATCACGTAAGGGCACAATGACGTACTTATAGTTTAAAGCCGTTAAATATTTAGGCGCTAAAGCTGAGGCGAAGTAGTTATTAGTCTGTAGGGCGAATGGCTCTGATACAGAATCACTACTGCTCTGTGGCAAAATATCAGTGATAGAGCTCGCCGGTTTATTGTTAGTCGAATATGTCCACCTCGAAGTACTCGGTAGCCATAATGTCCTGAAGTGATCGGTGCTGTCCTTTTGCAAATAATTTTTTAGATATAGATACGAGCTGGGTATTTGGCGCTGGCTAAATAAGCTCTTAGGATGCTCCAAGTAGAATGGAGTCACCATTAATACGATTAAAATGATAACCGCACCCGATAAAAACTTCAGTCCTTGTGGCCTTAAAGTCTTGTCGGATGATTTTAGCTTTTGTCCCAAAAAAGTACCTATGACCACTGAGTAACCTAGCGAGATCAATATGTAAAACTTGCTAGCCTCTCTAAAGGCATTGAATCCGGGGAACGTTGTGTAAAGCCAATAGTAGACTGAGCCAAATGGAGCCGCGTTCTCCTTACTTAAAAATATTCCTAGTAACGCAATTAATGAAAAACCAATAATATAACTTTTACGACGCATACTGACTAGGGCCAATAGAAAGCAGCTAGGTAATAACCAGGCAAAAACAGGCGGCGTATGTATGGAGAACCACTCTATGCCATGAATAGTCCAAAAGGAGTGCCACAGCGCAATAGAGTTTTCTAGCGGTAAATATTCAGATCCAAATAGACTTCTTGATAAGACAGCATTGCTTGTTAGTTGCCCCTGCGTTCCGATACCGAGCAGCCAATAGAAGCTGAGTAAACCGATAAGTACAAAAGCAATTAAGAGATATGCACAGCTTTTTAATTGCTTCCTAAACCCGTCTTCATTCAGTATCAAATAGATGAGTGTAAGTAAGGCTAAACCCAAGGAAGCAATGTAAAAGATTCGAAAGTCATAAATGCTCATGATCAATCCCGCCAAAGCCGTAATGACCGCTCGTCTTAAGCTTGGCTTTTCATAGAGTTTAATGGCGCATAACAGGAAAATTGGCGCGAATGCCATAGACCCTAAGATATTTAGATGTTGCGTATGCAGTATGAAAGTACAGGAATTAAATTGATAAATCATACTGCCGAAGAAAGCTGCTTTGTGAGATTTGGAAAAATGATATACCAGCAGATAACTTCCAATACATGAAGCAATCACAATCGGCCACATATATATAAGACGCTCGAAGACCGCGAATCCAATATGCGCATGCGCGAATAGTCCTTCGATAAATTCAAGCGGATAGAATGAAGCAGTTATATTAGTAGAACCTAAACCGGCTGTATTCCACGCTTGCGGCAGATTAAAAAAGTGTCGAGCTACGCCAGTATAGGTATAATTCCAATCACCATACGTAAGAATCCCAAAAGTGAAGAACCAGGTAGAATTAATAACTATACTTGCTACGACAGCACTGATAAACCAAGGGCTAGTAGTTTTCAATCTTTTCCGTATAGATAAGTGCATATCTTTCATTTTATAAGATGAAAGCGACAAGACTCTAATATTAAGAATAGTGTGACCTAGCTCGGAGCAAGTCGTTATAGAGGGCCAGCCACTTTTTTCTTACCAGTTTAGAGTCATGCTTTCTTTCAAATTCTTGCCTTGCGCCTGTCGATAGTTCTCTTAATTTATTTCTGTCATTCATCAGGCTGGTTAGTATTTTCTTGAATGCTTCCCTATCGTTTCTCTTAATCATGTAACCAAAACCGTCATTGATAATTTGTTTTGCTCCGATGTTATTCGTCGTTATTATGGGCAGGCTCGAGGCCATTGCCTCAAGGTATACTTGTCCATAGCTTTCTTCTTGTTGCAGTAATGTAAAAACATGAGCGTCTTTGTACACTTTAGGCAGATCACTATTTTTGATAAAACCTTTTAAGAACACGTTTTTTTCAACTCCAAGGTTAGATATGAGAATCTGCAACTTACTCATTTCAGGACCGTCACCATATATATTCAATACTGCTTTCGGATTTGCTTTGACTGTTTCGGCGAATACCCGTATTAAATAATCGAATCTTTTTCTCGGTATAAGGTAACCTACTGCTACTAGCTTAAATGGCTCGCTAAAGTAATCCTTAGCACTTGATAGCTTAAATCTATTTCCATCTACTCCTGGAGCGATTAACTTAATCTTTTCTTGGTCGACATATGGAGAGACTAGTTTTTTTGTAACCATATCATAAACCACGACGCAGTCAGCCTTTGCCAGCGTCCTATGAGAAAGAGGTGAGATTATTTTTTGTAGTGTTCGGGGAAACAAAGGCAGCTTTTCATTATTGTACGGCACGGAAAAACTACCAATAATAAATATCTTGTTTCGGGTTAGATTTAATAGAGCTAGTAGATTGAAAGTTGCTCCTAATTTAAAAGGCCTGACATGATGGACAACGTCAAAATCTTCTCGCATTAATAGTTTTATTGATTTGAGCGAATAACGAATGGTAAATAATATTGCAGCTAAAGCACCCATTTCGTAAACAGTTTTTTTGGGCTGTGCTTCAATGACACGATAAGGTAGATTCATTTTTTCAGTGATTTTTCCAGTTACTACTACAGATTCTGGCCAGTTACGCGCGACTGAATCAGCTATTTCAAAAGCATGTCTATACTCAGAACCGCGCAATTGTGATTCGTATACGTAATGGCTGGGAGCAAGTAAAGCTTTCATATTTATATATTAAGGCAATTATTAGATCTGTAAAAAATGGTGGTAACAGACATGACAGGTATTATTGGTGCCATGCCATGAAGATCTAGGCGTTTAAAGCCGGCATTAGTAAGTGAAGTTATGCCCTTGGTGTAGCGTTTTCGATCAGTATTATCCCAAACAATCACACCTCTTTTCGATAATGCTTCGACAGCGTATTTTGCGCAATTAACCCTATCGCGTCCGTCTACAACGATTATGTCGAACTTAAGTTTTGACCTAGTCGAAGCTGTGGAATAATCACCATTCTTATTTAATGCTATGTATCGTATTATTACGTTTCTCGGTAACCCGTTCTTTACTTTTTGATACCAATTTTTATTGTGTTCGCAACTATAAACTTTTGAAACATGCTTTGCCCACCACAGGGTGCTGTTACCTGAACCATACTCAAAGACTTTCATTTTCTTATTTACCCTAGTCTCTAATAGGGATATCGCCGGATATGTGATCCATGGCACTGGAGAGTTTTTGCGATCAATTGACGTGTTGTGGAGCACGCTCTTAAACCAGCCGAGCTCATACAAAGCATGACTGCCTGTTATTAGTGACCAAACCATCCAGCAAAAATTAGTTAAGCCGATTTTATCAAGTGTGTTTTTTATTAAGCTCATCGATCTACCGGTTATTAGACCTTTTACCACGAGAGTTTAGTTTACCGATATAATAAGGAACGCCTTTGATGAGTAAAAGCGTGATCGAAGCTAGGCTGGCCTTGACGGTACCTTTACGGAACATACCTTTGCGGAAGCGCTCTTTGCGCTCTAGCAACTCTTCGTAGCGAGATTCGTGGGCGGCTTGGCTGGTATAGCCCCAGCGGTAAAATTTCTTAAACATGGCCCGTAGAGAGTTTGGCTCTATGTGTTGGACGGCACCGGGCAGTAAGTCTATCTTTTGGCTGTAAAGGTAAGCTTCGAAATATATAATTGCGTGATCCTGGCCGCCAACGTTTTCTAAAGCGCTTTTGGGAATCGCGGCGAAGGCTTTTTTTAATAAGTCAGTTTTGTAGAAGCGCGGCAACATGACGCTTGTGTAAGGGTCAAAATCTTTTACGGTATGGATTAGCTTCCTATCCAGCTGGAACAGCTTTTCCAGCCAATTATTGGCCTGATAGACGTCCTCTTCTAGGACTAGCATGTCCAGGTCCTGGTCGTTAAGCATGTTGACTGACCGCTCTACCGCGGCGGGTTCCAGTATCTGGTCGCTGTCCAGGAGTAGTATATACTTGCCGTGGGCGCGGATAAGGCCCTCGTGCCTGGCTTTTAACAGGGCGTCGGTGCAAATAATTATCTCGTCGATGCCATGTTGTTCGGCAATTTTGACCGTGTCATCAGACGAGGCGCCGTCGATAATGTTAACCTCGATGTTTTGGTAGGTTTGCCGCTCAATCGCGTCTAAGCAGAGTTCCAAAAATTGGCCGCTATTTAATGTCGGGATACTGATCGTTACTAATGGATTGCCGGTCATTTCCTTACCACGTCAAACGTCTTTACAGGTTTAATAATAGCGTACAGGATAGCGACCCCTTCAATAAAACTCGAGATTGGCAAGAGGATGAAGGTCGAGAAGTAGAGGAATAATTTCCTAAAGATGTTCATATTAACATTTAGTAAGTTGCGGTAAGAGCCGAGCAGGTAGGCGCCGGCGTAGGAGCCTTGGGCGACAGCCGCTGTCAGCACAAAAGCCAGCGGTGCGTAGCCGTTGGGATGGAAGAAGTTGGCGATGGTAATTATCGGCCCCAGCCAGCCCAGCGTCCAAAGCAAGGTGTTGATAAGTAATATCCAGCGGGTTTTCAGACGCAGTTTCTTATCAAAGGACAAGTGCTTGAGCCCGCAGAACCAGCGCCGCCGCTGTTTGAGGATGGCGCTAATCGTGAACGGCGACTGCTCGCGGATATAGCCGTCAATCCATTGGAACGAGACGCCCTTCTCGGCCGCATGGAGGGCGAAGTAGGCGTCCTCGGTTATCGAGCCCTTACCGCCCAAGTCAAAGCCGATATATTTTTCCAAGTATTGCGGCACTAGAAAGTAGGAGCCATGCATACCAAAAACCGGCCTTTTTAATAGGCGGTATTGGAATCTGAAGCGGCCCAGGTCATCACCGGTGCGGATACTATCGATGGCGGTTATGAGCACGTTAGAACCATATTTGTGAGAATTGTATTTTATTTCTCCTTGCCCAATGCTTCTGCTGGTAGCTGGATCATGTATGAACTTGGCCACGCCGGCTAGGCATTCTGGAGTAATGAGGCTCTCTTCATCAAGGTGAAGTACCCAGGTATCACGATATGACACTTGCTTTTCGGTGACACCACGCCGTTCAATAACATAATGAAGGGCTCGGGCCTTATACTTTGCTCCTTTCTTAGTCACGTAATCAAGCGGTACCACATGAATGTTAATTTTAGGATTAGCCTTTACCTTATCCCACACTGGCACGTCGGTTACAATCTCTAATAAATAATTTACGTCATACTTATGAAGTTGTTTGAGTGTTTCCAGGACTGACCGGCTTAAGGCCGCCCGGTTGTCACCACGCGAGACGTAGACGATTTTTAGTTTTTTGCGACCATCCCATCGCTTAGCGGTAAACCTTTCCAAATTTTTCTGATCTCGCCTCCTAGGTGAACCGAACATAAATATACCTGCCAGATTGGTAACGCTGAGCAGGATATTGGAATACCAGATGATCTTTACGCCAAACCAGATCTTACCAGAGGTCGTGGCTAAATCCGAAGCATTATTATTGGTAAAAAAGTAACTGAATACGATTGCGTAAAAGGCAATCGGCGCAAAGAGCGAAAAATAATAGACGAAATTATCAGCGATGAAAGCCAACTTATCTTGCAGTCCGTTTCGTATATCGCGAAAACTAGCACTTTTTGTAATCATAGGCCGATGGCTTTCTTAAATTGTTGGTAGCTTTTGTCGAAAGTGATGGTTTTGCTCCATTGCCAGCCGGTTTTGCGCATGGCGTTATATCGCTGCTGGTTTGTTAGCAGTGTAACGATTGCTTCGGCTAGCTGCTGTGGGGTATTTCGCTTGGTGACCAGGCCGGTCTTATTATGACGGATGCTGTCGCGCAGGCCGTCGACGTTATAGACCGCGGCTGGCGTGCCTTGGCTGTTCGCCTCGGTAACGATCAGGCCCCAGCCTTCCTTGGTGCTGGTGACAGTGATTAGGTGGCTGCGGCGTAAAAGACGTTGCTTTTGGGCTTGGGAGACGCGGCCATGGTAGGTGATGTCGCGGGCGTAGCGGCTGGCATGGATGGCCCTCAGGACTTTACGGCCGTAGCGGCCGCTGCTGTCGCCGGCTACTTCCAGTTTGAGAGTAGGAATGGCCGCCTTGGCCAGCTCGAAGGCTTTGACTTGGTCGATGGTGTGCTTCATCTGGCGCATGCTGCCTAGGGAGAGCATGGTCGGGGTCTTGGCCTTGCTGCTGAGAGCTGGCAATTGGCGGGCTGGCGGGTGCTCCAGGCCTTCTGAGATGATCCTGATGTTGGACGGCTTGAAGCCGACTCGTTGCAGGTCTTGCTTAGTACTCTCCGAGACCGTGATGACTGGCTTATTGCTGAGCAGCCGCAAGTAGATCGGCTCGGCTATATAGCCAATGGCGCTCAGCGGCAGGGGCAGCTCGTCGAACCAGATCTTGCGGCAGAGCATGTGGGCGAAGATGATGTTGGGCTCCTTGACATAGAATTTGCAGAAGAATGGCACAGTGTTGACCTCGTCGATGGCCAGGTCGGCCCAACCCTTCAGGTGTTTTTGGTAATAAAGCCGGGCATGGTGGTAGACCGTGACGCGGTTGCCAACGCGGATTATCTTATAGCCGTCAGGATGGGTCTCCTCGGGCGCGCCGCCCTTGTAGCCGCCGGTGATGAAGATCACCTCGTGGCCGTCTTGGACCAGCCGTTTGGCCAGTTGTTCGTTGACCACTTCGGCGCCACCGGCCAGCGGATGGGTCAGGTCCTTCCAGGTAAACCAGAGGATTTTCATCAGTCTAACCGCCGTTTCTCGACGTACAGCGGCCGGTTGACCACCTCGCCGTAAATATCGGCGATGTACAGTGCGATCAGCCCCAGACAGGCCAGTACGATGCCGATCATGAACAGTAGGATAATCGCCAGGATGGCCGTGCCCGAGATGTGCAGGCTGAGCGGGTCGTTGAGGATGAAACGCTCGATAATGACGAAAACGCCCAGCGAACCTGACGTTATGATGATGAAGACACCCAGATAGCCGGCCAGCCGCAGCGGGAAGAAGCTCAGCGACACCACCGTGCTGAGAGCCAGCTGGATCAGCGCCGCGTAGTTGTAGGTCGCCTGGCCGTGCAGGCGCTTGGCCGGCACGAAGTCGACGTAGGCCCGGCTGAAGCCCAGCCAATCGATCAGGCCGCGGGTCATCCGGTTGTGCTCGGTGAAACGCCGGAACTCATTGATGACCACCGCGTCTAATAGCCGGAAGTCAGTAGCGTTGGGCATGATCTCGATGCTGGAGATGCGGTTGATAAGACGGTAGAACCAGCGCGAGCTGAGGCGTTTGAGGAAGTTGGCGTGGTGCTTGTTGGAGCTGCGCCGGCCAATGACGATGTCGTAGCCTTCCTGCCACTTTTGGAGCAAATCCGGGATGACAGCCGGCGGGTGCTGCAAGTCGGCGTCCAGCATGATGGCCGCCCGGCCCTTAGCCTTGTGCAGGCCGGCCGTATTGGCGATCTCCTTGCCGAAGTTGCGGGCTAGCCGCACCAGCCGGACCTTGGGGTCGCGCCGCTCCAGGGCCTGGACGACCCGGACCGATTTGTCGGTGCTGCCATCATCAACGAAGATGAATTCGTAGCGATACTGCGGCAGACTGGCGAAGACCCTGGCCAGCTGGCGGTACAATTCGCGCACGTTATCAGCCTCGTTTTTCATCGGGATAATAACCGAGATTAGTTTAGTGCTCTTACTTGGAGTCATGCCGGTGCCTCCCGGTAGACCGGCAGCAGCCCAGCCAACAGCACCAGCAAAACTAACGCGCCGATTACTAAGTCGCGTACCACCAGTCCAATCGTAGCGTGGGCCGCCGCCAGCAGCACGATGGTCGTCGCCATGCCGACCAGCACCGTCGGTGCCACCAGGAAGTGACGCAGGCCGATGTGGTAGTAGATCAGCAGGTTAGCCAGCGACAGCATGAACATCGACAGCCCCAGCCCGCGCAGGTAGACGGCGTAGCGGGCGTACTTATGCCCCAGTAGCACCGTTACCACCAGGTGCGGCAGCACTAAGAAGATTATTAATACGGAGCCGCCGATAGCCGTCGTGAACAGCAGCGAGCGTCGCAGCGTGGCGTAGTTGCGGGCGGCGCTGTAAGCCGGCTTGATGGAGGGGATCATCACCGCCGCGAACGGTCCGCTGACGAAGTAAATAATATTAGAGATAATCGAGATGCCGGTGTACAGCCCAGCTAGCACCGGCGGGAAGTAATGTTTAACCACCAGGATGTCGAAGCTCAGTAGCAGGTTGGTCGTCAGCGAGGTCGCTAGCACCACCAGGCCGTACGGCAATTCCGGCCGCAGCAGCTGCAAGTTAGGCCGCCGCAGGTGCAGGTTGTCGCGCACGAACTGGCGCACGCCCCGGCCCTTGTACAGCGAATAGGTCAGGCCAATCACCTGGGCGCCAATCAAGCCGCCGATGGCGCCCATCGTCTTCAGGCCCAGCAGCACCAGGCTGACCGCTAGTGCCAGCTTGCTGACTGCGTTAAGGATGTTTACCCTGGCTAGGGTTTTGAAGCGCTTGTGGCCTTGCAGGTAGGCGTTGGCGAATGACAACGGCACGTTGACCAGCAGCGTGATGCCCAGCAGCACGAACGGCCCGACTGACGTGAAATGGAAGAAACCTTCCAGTAAGGGCGAGAAGATTAAGCTTATCGCGAAGAAGACCAGTGACAAGATCAGGGCTAGCCGCGAGATTTCATTGGTCAGCTTGGCGCGCAGCGCCTCGTCGCTATACTTGGTTATAATGCCGATACTGACCAGCCCCAGCACCTGGAAAAAGGCTGCCGCCTGGGTAAAGAACGAGATAATGGTCTGGGTTTCGCCGAACGAGGTCGGGTCCAGTAGTCGGCCCAGCACCGGATAAAACAGGTAATTCAGGAATGACACGAATAGCGAGGCGCTCCAAAAAATAGCGTTATGCCGCCAAAAGCTATTCCCCCGTAATTTCCATGCCGCTTGTGCTAATACCCTCACCTATCTATTATAGCCGTATCCCCTACCAAATCGCCAGTGATTGGGCAGGTGTGCCTGATTTCTTACATACAGTTATACAACCTGAGATTACGCTTAAACCAAATAGAAAATTAATTTCTAAATAACTTTATTAAATATCACTTATACACCTTACAAAAGGAGGGCATGCCTATGACCACTGAACAGATGATCAACAACTTATATGAATTATCCCAAAACACCTCAGGTGCGCCGAAACCTAAAATCATCAAGAAGAAATAGCCGCCCCCCTTTTAAGCTTAAATAGTCAAACGTTATTGGCTGGCGTCGGATTGAGCTCTTTAACGTTTTGCGGCGGCATTATGTGCTTGCGCACCACGCAGTATTCCGGCTCTTTAGCGATGACGTCTTCGATACTATCGACCTCGTGGCCGCAGATAATCGCGAAAGCGTTCGGATCCCGATGGATTTTGTTGTAGTCTTTAGGACTAAGAAAGATACGGAGACGACAATTCTCGTCGGAACATTCGCAGGAAAAATTTAAACCTAGGTCGGCGTTGAACTCCTTCGGCAGCTCGCCTTCCGAGGCCGCGACTTGCTTAAACTGCTCTTGCCACTTCAAAAAATTTTGGTTAAACGTGCGGAAGACAACCTGGTTCTCGGCCATTCGCCGCTCGGATGGTGTCTCAGCCGCCCTTTTCATAATCTCATAATAGCATGTTAAGTAGCTTAACCTGCGAATTCTAGGCCTGCGCCTGGTAGCCAAAATGCTTGGCGTACTGCCAGATTAGCTTATGGACGCGGGCGTAGACGTCGGATAATTCGGGCGAAGTGAAGTCTTCGGATAGGTGCTGGTCAGTTTTCGCGAAGTATTCCATAATTTTTTGCCAATCAGCCGAGCCTTGCGGCGCTTGGCCGGTGGCCAGTTTTATCAGATCAGTAATGTGGTTTTGCCACCGGTCAGCCGGCTTTACCAGCCGGGCGTATTCGTTATCTTGTATCTGTATAGAGTACTGTTCACGCCGGGCGTATTCGTCTTCGACCTCGAACGGATAGGTCATGGCATTGACACCGTCCATAACGGCAGACCCAAATTTTTGTTTAATTTCAAACAGCATCTCTTGGCGTTTGGCTAGTTTGGTTGCCTGGTCACCAATGCCTTCCAGGGCATTCTCAACGTGGTCATGCAGTATAGCGGTGGCGGCGATGTTGGCGGCGTATTGGTTGGGGCCGAGTCCTTCGTCATCCCAGACTTTGCCGCTCTGGGTGGCCAGCATGACTGCCGCTAAGGCTGTTGGCAGTATGTGCCCTTCCAAGACTGAGGTTACGCCGTCGTCTCTCATAGTATTTGCTTCGGATTCTTTAACCAGCTGCAAGGCGTTCAATATATTTTTGTCGGTGGCCAGGTCGCGGCCAAACATGCTGAGGGCATCTATGAATTGCTCTTCGCTTAGCTTGGCTGCCGGCAGAACCGCTAGGTTGCCGGAGTCGCCTAAGGCTTCCGCCAGCATCTGTGGCGCCAGCTTAGCCAATTCTTTGGGTACCAGTGTCCGGGTTCCTTTCTGGCCGTCGACGGCCCGGAATAATTTGTTAAACACAAACGGAATGTGCGGTGAGACGGCCAACATTTCGGCGATTGACTGGATGGTCGTGCCTGGCCCGATCTCGCGCTCGGCCCTGGCCCGCTCGGCCAAGTGGTTGAGGTGTTGCTGGTCATAATCTGTATATTTACCCCTAGCCTTATAAAACAAGTCGCTCGACCTACCATACATTTTCATCCAATGCTGCCTTTGGGTTAGGACTTGGATTTCAAATGGAACAGCATCAGGATAGTCTAACGAGCCGGGCTCGGGGTAGTAATAGAAAGTCATGTGGATGGCCTCATAGCCGCTCTTACGTCTCCTAGCGCCTTGCATATCATCAAAAGCCGGCTCCCCCGCAGGGTGCTTGTCCTGAATTCTAGCTGGATCAGCGGTCAGGCGTTTCATGAATTGCTCGGCAAAATGGGTCATCTCGGCGCCGGCCATTTTATTAGGAACAATAAATGCCATGCCAACTCCGTCCGGTGTTAGATGGATTCCTTCATACTTCGGTTGGGCTAGCTTTTCACGCAGTGAGCCTTCGCTTTTGACACGGGCTTCAGATTCGACTTCGATACCGCTGAACTCTGTTTCCCGCAGCTTGGTAACTATTTCCTGTATGTCATCACGGTGCCGATGGGATAGGTCATGCTGTCGCTTAGCGTGACCATTAGGATCATCATATAACCACTCTAGGGCAGCGCCTCGCAAATCGATCGCCAACTTCTTATAGCCCAGCGCCATCAGGGCTGGCACAAAGAAGTTGAGCGCCTCGATGCAATCGCGGAAGGTCGAAGCCGGATTATTGGGCGGCGGGTTCTCGATAAGGTCTTTAGTTTCCAAGCCTTTGAAGAAGACGCCTTTAATATTATGGTTAAGGGTGCTGACACTGATCGAACGGAGCTTTAGTTCGACCATTTTACGGCCTTTAGTTTTTAACACCTGTTCCAGCTCGGCTTTGTCAAAGTTATCTAGTTCAGGTGTTTTGTAGACCGACGCTGTTAGCATTTTGCTTTCCCTTTCGTTGATCTCACCTTTTTTGAGCATTTCGCCAATTTTGTCCGCTCCCCCGTCTCGCCAAATCCGGGCGGCTGACTCCCACTTGGAGGAGTCTATAGCAAACAAATAGGCTTTGATCAGGGCATCAGGGTCGGCGACGGCTTTTATCTCTTCTTGGTTGTCGTCTGTACCGCCTTCCAGCAATTCACTCAATCTGGCAAGGGCGTCAGCTTTTATTTCGGCGGCTGGTTCACTGCTAGGACTTAATTTGACAGCTGTCTTTTCGGGATTTAAGATTGCATGCTCCACGAAGTCGCCCATCACAATCGTCATTCTGTCGATATGGCTGGTAGCCGGATCGCTTTTGGCGTCATCATCAGCCTCGGCGTAGTCTCTATAATAGGCCAGCATTCGGTTGTTGTGCTGGCTATGCCGGGCAGTACCATAAAGTTCGGTCATAAATTCTTCGATATTTTCGCCGACGATGTCGTAGTCATCCGGCATAAATTCCGAAGCGATGGCCAAGGCGGCCATTTCTGCGGCCGCGTCATAAGCGCCCTCATCATCGTGGGGGGCGTAATATATGCTATTTTCAAAGCCGCTAACCGGACCGTGCTTCATCAGGTGATAATAACATAAAAACGGTATATTGACAATGTACTTAGGGTTGGCTAGTTATGGGGTGATTAGGCTCGGTACATTGACCGGCACTGAAGGGCACTAGCTTCCGGGTATGGTAGCCGGGGTTATGGGCAGCGGCTGGTTACAGGTGGGGGCGGTGGGCCGAGCATCGAACCGGTCATTTATCCAACTAATAACCTCTGGCGCGATCGTCGAAGATAATTGGATATGCCCGACATCGGCTAGCCAGAGAGATGTCAGATTGGAGCCAGCTTGACAAGCTCGTTGGATATACAGCGCCGTGGTATTGGGCAGCACCACCTTGTCTTGCAAGCTTTCAGCCACTAGTAACGGTTGTGATGGATTTAATACGGGAGCTCCCTGGGCCTGGGTAACTGCCCGCCAATCAGGCGAATCAACTGGGTTAGTACTAAAGAAATGCTGCCCGAAACTGTTGCGGACTAGAGCGCCCAAAGTTGCCGGAGCGATACAGGAGTCGGCGATTTTTTGGTAACTTTTGTAGCCGGCGGTGGTAGTGATGTCTTTAGCGTCCAGGTTAGCATAGGCATTAGGCCAGGAAACCAGGACTTCCGGCCCGATTACCCAATCGATCGTCCCGCCCGTTTCACCGAATAAGGCTACCAACTCGGCGGCCGGTGCCGAAGCCACGGTGCCGGCCAGTTTAAGTTCTGGCGCGTAATCGGCAGCTTGGGCAGCCGAAAATAGCGCCGAGTTGCCTCCCTGTGAGTGACCCCAGACGGCGAACGTGCTGCCGGCCTGCGCCGCCGGAAGGTCGCGGGCCGCCCGGACGCTGTTGAGGACGTCATGGGCTTCATCATTCCCGACCAGGTAGTTCTCCACGCCGGGTGTCCCCAGTCCGGCGTAGTCAGTGGCCGTCACCACCCAGCCGCGGGCCAGCATTTCGTCGACCCAATCAATATTGCCGATAGGCTTATCAATGCGGGAAGGCGCGCACTGGTCACCCATGCCCACCGTGCCGTGGGCCCAAGCCACGACCGGCCGCGGGCTGCCGGCGTTATTGTTATTAGGAATAAAAACCATGCCTGACGAGAAAGTAACTGAGCCGTCGCCTTTCTGGGTGCGGTATAAGACGCGCTCGGCTGTACCATGGGGCAGGCTTACTGCCAGTGGCTCGTGCCGTACCACCTGCCCCATCGGCCCGTCACTGCTCAGGCCGTTCGTATTATAAAAAGGTTGCAAGGCATTTTGCTTGTGGTTGACCTGCCAGCGGCCGACTAAGGTTGTAATTACCAGTATGGCTACCAGCAGCAAGAGCAGGCCAGTCGCCCCTACTAAAAGGCGTTTGCTATGACGCAACAGCGAGGCTGAAATTCTAGTAAATCGTCGCTTGCGCTTAGCGCTCATGATGCCGCCATTGTAGCATGTTTAAGGATAAGCGTGACCGTCGAGACGGTTTCGCGGCTATGGTAAAATAGGTTGTAGTATGGAGAAACAAGTCCTCGCCAAATTATTATCCCAGATTAAGCACGGCACCCTGTCGGTTACTTTTTGGGATGGTGAAACCCAGAACTACGGCCGCGGCCAACCCAAAGCCGGTGTCACTATCAAACGCCCCGGCATCTTAAAGAAAGCCGTCCGCAACCCCAGCTTGGTCCTGGGCGAGGCCTACATGAACGGCGACATTGACGTCGACGAGCCGCTGGAGAACTTGATCCAACTCGGCCAGGCCAACCCCTTGCGGCTGGAAGTCGGCAGCACGGTGCGCCGATTAAGCAAACTTCACAAAAACAAAAAGTCCAAGCAAGCCGCTTACATCGCCCACCACTATGATCTCGGCAATGACTTCTACCAGCTGTGGCTGGACCCGACGATGTCCTACTCCTGCGGCTATTTCACCTCGCCACGCGACAGCCTGGAGGCCGCCCAGCGGCAAAATACCGAACACCTCCTGCGCAAGTTGCAGCTGAAACCCGGCATGCGCCTGCTGGATATCGGCAGCGGCTGGGGCTTCCTGTTGATCGAGGCCGCTAAGCGCTACAAGGTCCAAGGCCTGGGCGTTTCCCTGAGCAAGGAGCAAATCAAGTACGCTAAGGCCGCCGCCAAGCGGGCCGGTGTCGACAAGCTGGTCAAGTTCCGGCTGCAGAACTACCAAGATTTACCCAAGGCCGAGACCTACGACCGGGTAATCAGCGTCGGTTTTTTCGAGCATGTTGGCCGCGGAAACCATGATACTTACTTTAAGATAGTCGACAATGTCCTCAAACCCGGCGGTATCTCAGTCTTGCACTCCATATCGCACCAGGACGAAGCCCTGATCGACCCGTGGGTCGACAAGTATATCTTCCCGGGCGGCTACCTGCCTAGCGTCCGCGAGACGACCCGGCTGCTCAGCGAGCATGATTTCTACCTGTTTGATTATGAAAACCTGGGACAGCATTACGCCATAACCCTAGAGCGCTGGTGGCGGGCCTTCGAGCGTCACAAGCCCCAAGTCATAGCCATGTACGACGAACGCTTCTACCGGATGTGGCGGCTCTATCTGCTGAGCGCCAGGACGGCATTCACCACTGGCAGCGCCCACCTTTCGCAGTGGACCTTCAAGAAGGGCCGCGACCCGGACTGGCCGCTGACGCGCGCCTATTTGTACAAGTAGAGCCGGCTTGTTCGCTTACGCTACTTTGCCATCCTTATTATAGATCGCTATGGCTTGTGACGGATCTCGCGCGGCTTCATTTAAGGATAGAAGTCTTTGTAGTAATAAGCTGGCATCTTGGTCTTTTTTATATCCGGCCGCGGCTGCCTTAAATAAGGGCCTAGCCCATCGTTTTAACTCCGGCGCGTAGTATTGTACTAAGTCGTTTGCGTTGTCAGGACCAGGCAGCTCCATATCTTCAAAGGTCTGCTTGACGAGCATTCTGCCCGTAAAAAACAGCCTGTCCTCCAAAGTAGGTGGGTTTGTCAATTCTTGGACAGCACGCTCCGCCACGGTTATTTTCTCAGACATAAAGTTAGAATATCATAAAAAGTAGTATTTAACAAGCATAACTTCCTAGTGGGCGTACATGATCCTGCCGACGGCTTCTCTAGCGATGGTCGCAGCCCAGCCAACAACAAGGCCGGCGTACTCCTTGCAGCAATTCGGTGATTGTCCGTTCTATATGATTGCTTCTGGTTTCTGGTCTCTTGTTGGAGATTACCCAGCAAATCCACTCATTACGGGCTAGTGGCGTCATAATTCGGCTGGGAACTACGCTCAGCGCATTCCACTAACCTGGCGAAGCTAACTTTAACAATAGGTCTTAGCGCCAATCGGGGTATACTAGCTATAGGTTATGAAGATTTTGGTAACGGGTGGTGCCGGATACATCGGTTCCCACACCGTTGTTGAGCTTCTTAATAGTCGGCACCAGGTCGTTATTGTCGACAACTTTTCTAACAGCAGCCCGGGTGTCTTGTCGCGACTGCGGCAACTGACCGGCTGGCAGCCAACACTCTACAAGGGCACAGTCCAGGACCGTCGGCTGCTCCATCGGATATTCTCCGAGCATCGTATTGACGCCGTCATGCATTTCGCCGGCCTGAAAGCAGTTGGCGCGTCCATGCAGCAGCCGCTGGAATATTACCGTACCAATATCGAAAGCTCACTGGCGCTCTGCGAAGTGATGCGGGCTAATAACGTTAAGAAATTGATCTTCAGTTCTTCGGCGACGGTCTATGGCGATCCCCAAGAGTTACCGTTGCGGGAGACCAGCACCGCCGGCTACGACTTGGCCAATCCCTATGGGCGCAGCAAGTATATGGTGGAGCAGATATTGCACGACCTGGCGGCGGCCGAGACGGGCTGGCAGATTACATTGTTGCGCTATTTTAATCCGATTGGCGCCCATGACAGCGGCCTGATCGGCGAAGATCCGCGCGGCATTCCCAACAATCTACTACCCTACATTAGCCGCGTCGCTGCCGGCGTCCTGGAGAGGCTCCAGGTATTCGGGAAGGACTATGACACCGTTGACGGCACCGGCGTGCGCGATTATATACATGTCGTTGACGTAGCCCAGGGTCACGTGGCCGCCCTAGAGCAATTGCGACCGGCTGACCGCCCGGAAGTTTACAATCTCGGCCGCGGCCGCGGCACATCAGTCCTGGAGGTAGTGCGAACCTTCGAGGCAGTGTCCGGCAAAACTATTCCGTATCACGTCACTGGCGCGCGAGCGGGCGATGTCGCCAGCCTGTATGCCGATGTCTCGAAGGCGAGGGTCAAGCTTGGCTGGCAGGCCAGCAAAAGTCTGGAAGAGGCCTGCGTCGACGCCTGGCGCTGGCAGTCGCAGCATCCAGATGGTTTCAGCGGCGTGCGTCGGCCACTTGTAGCGGTGGCTGGGTAGTTGTATAATTGCTTTTACGATAGGGTGGCTAAACAAGGCATGATGAATGGTCATTTCAGACGTTGAGCTTACCCGTAATAAGTCCTTTACAACTCTTTCCGCGAAGTGCAAGATCAGAAAAATCGGTTGGGACGAAGTATATTTCAAGGTTGCTGCCGAACACCAGTCGGATGTCTATGCTGACGCCAGCCCGTTTGCTTCGGCCTTGCTCATCCCCTCCATGCGCCGCGGCGAAGACTTGATTATCAAAGGCAGCATTTCCCGGCAATTATATGATGGCCTGCAGTCTATCATGGCGGAAGTCCTGGGCTGGGAGATCGGCCTCAAGCCGATTGCTATCAAAGCTGACGCGCTGGTCAAAGACAGCTACCGGCCGGCCAAGACAGCCACCTTCTTCTCGGGTGGAGTCGATTCCTTCTATACCTACCTCAAGCACACCGCCAAGTCAGCCACAGCTGACCGGGTAGACAGCCTGATCTTTGTCAACAACGGCAATGATATTGACCCGCGCAATAAACAGCTGTGGGACAACACCCTTGAGAGCCTGCGCGAGATTGCCAAGGCCGGCCAGGTTGACCTGGTTGTCGTCGAGAGCAATATCAATTCACTGGAGCTGCTGAACCCTATCGTACCCTGGGATTACATCCACGGCGGCTGTCTGGCGGCTACCGGCCTGTTCCTACGCGGTGGCTTCCGCCGGATTTATGTGCCTTCTACCCACTCCGTCGCTGAGCAAATTCCTTATGGCTCTAACCTGGCCTTGGACAATCACTGGAGCACCGAACAGACGGAATTCATACACGATGGCAGCGAGACCACCCGACTGAACAAGGTCGTTAGCCGGATCGCCAAGTCGCCGATTGCCCTGCGGCATTTGCGAGTCTGCTACATGAACAAAAACGGCGTCTATAACTGCGGCAAATGCGATAAATGCCTGCGCACGATGGTGAATCTGTATATTGCTGGCGTGCTCGACAAGTCCCAGACTTTTCCTCACCAGCTGGACCTGCTGCGGATTGCTAGCACACCGACCATCGCCGGCCAGGACCTGCAGATATTTCACCAGGAAAACCTGGCTGCCCTGCGTGAAACCCATATGGATCCCGGACTGGAAGCGGCCGTGGGCGCCAGCATCGCCTTAACGGTCGGCCTGAAGCCAGCCACCGTCAGTAAGAAAGTCAGGAATAAAGTCGCCTACCTCGATCACAGCTACTTAAAAGGCTGGCTGTACAGTGGTTATTCGGGCTTATTCGGCAAGCGGTTCAGCCCATGATTATTCAGGATGTCCATCTAACGGTGGATCACGAAGCGGCCGTCCTATCCGCCAAGTGCAAGATCAGAAAAATCGGCTGGGACAGGGTGTATTTGCGGGTCGCTTCCCCAAACAGCGATTATGTCTTTGACGATGCCAGTCCTTTCGCCGCCATGCTGTTGCTGCCGGCCATGAAACAGGGCGAAGACTTAATTATTAAAGGCAGTATTTCCGAGCAACTGTATAACGGCATGCAGCTCATAATGGATGAAGTTGCCGGCTGGGGCGCCGGCCTGCGGACTGTCAGGATTATAGCCGACCAGGTAGTCAAAGACCGGCACCGTCCCAGCCAGACAGCCAGTTTCTTTTCGGGAGGCGTGGATTCTTTCTATACATATTTAAAGCACAAGCACGACAGCCGTGAAGCCGATCGGGTAGACTGTTTCATCCTGGTGAAGAACTTTGACATTGATATCCAGAACAACGCTCTCTGGGAGAGCGCTCTCAAGAACGTCCAGGCCGTTGCCGACAAAGAGCATATCGAGCTGGTTGTGGTGGAAACTAATATTCACCAGTTGGTAGAGCCGCTACTGGCTTGGGATTATGCCCATGGCGGCTGCCTGGCGGCGGTCGGCTTGTTTCTGCGCCGGGCCTTCCGAACGGTTTATATTCCTTCAACGTTTTCCGTCGAAGAACAAATCCCCTGGGGCTCGTCGTTAGCGCTAGATAAGCACTGGAGCACCGAATGTACCAGCTTCGTGCATGACGGCAGCGAAGTAACGCGTATCGGTAAGGTCTTCGCCGAGGTCGCCAAGTCGCCGGTTGCAATGAGCCATCTGCGGGTTTGCTATATGAATAAACGGGGGGCTTACAACTGCGGCAGATGTCCGAAATGCCTGCGAACCATGATCAGCCTATATGCCGCCGGCGTGTTGGGTAAGGTGGCGACCTTGCCCCACCGGATAGATCCTCAGCACGTGGCTGACATTCCGGCCGCCAGGAACCAAGGCCGGCAAATACTCGCTGGTGAATACCAGAACCTGGAAGCCTTGCGCCAGCGCCGGCTAAACCCCCGCCTCCAGCAGGCTATTTTGTCGAGCATCGCCCAGACCAATGCCCGCCAAATCCAACCAGCCTTCAGGCTAAAGTATAAAGTGGCTCGGCTGGCGCAGCGGCTGGTCTATTTCGATCATCTGTATTTAAGGGGTTTACTTTACTCGGCGTATAATGGCCTGCTTGGCAAATCGTCCTTCGATTACACTAATTCCCGCTAATGGCGGTGCGGTAGGCGGCGTAAGCGGGCTTCGAGCTGCCGTCGTAACGCAGCAAGCCGAAAAAGTTATTAGTATCGCCGGCTGAGGCACCGAGGTCCTGGTAGTTGTACCAAAAGAAACCGCCCAGCCACGGATCGGTTTTGTACTGTGTAACAGCATCGGTCAGCATGGCGGCCTGCAAGGCTTCGTCGACGTGATCCGGATGAGCGTCATAGTTAAAGTTCGCGCTGGTCGCCAGCGCGCCTGGCCCGTTCGTCGGCGCGCCGAATTCAGTCGCCCAAACCGGCTTGGCGGCGTCGCCGTAAGCCGTCATGATGGCGCGGATACTGTCGGACACGTCAGCCATGGTTGACCAGCCGCTCCAGCTGGCGACATGCGACGGCGTGGCCGGATAGGCGTAAGGGTGGTAGCCGACGGCGTCAAAGTAAGCTTTGGCGCCGCTGAGGTACATCGTTCGCAAGAAAGTTTGTTGCGGGAGGCTGAGCGAACTGCCATCCAGCGGGCCCAGTCCGCCGGTTAGTACCAGGGCGTTCGGATCAACCCGTTTAATAGCCGGATAGCTGGCTTGCAACAGCTGCGTGTAGTCTGACGGGCTTGGGGCTGGCTGCCAGAAGCCTTCTAGGTTTGGTTCGTTCCATATTTCCCAACTATGGACGCCCAGGGAAGCGTAGCGGCTAGCGGCGGCGGCGGCGAAGGTCGCGAACTGGCCGGGCGAGGCTGGCGCGCAGCGCTGGCTGGGCGTGCAGGCCGGCAGGCCGGCCCACGCCGGGGTGTAGCCCAAAGTACCTAGTATTTTTAGGCCATGGCTGTTGGCGGCGGCGACAATATGGTCCAGCGGACTCCAATCGTACTGCGACGGATTGTCCGGCTGGATACTTGCCCAGGACACATCCACCCGAATCCAGCTGACGCCTAAGCTGGTCATGTCGCTCAGTTCGGCATTCAGGCGGGCCGGATTATTCCAGGGTAAGGTCTCGCCCGTGGCCAGCCCGAACGGCTTGGTCAGCTTGACCGGTGCGGGCGGTGGCGCGGCCGACTTAAAGATGACGGCCGGTTGCTTGGCCTGGGTTCGGACTACCGATATAGGCTTTTTTGGCGCCAGCGCGGCTTTCGGCTCGTGGTGGAAGACTACTACGAGCGCGATGGCTAGCCCGATAAGGCTTACCAATAAGGCCGGCTGCCACCAGGCTTTCCGGGGTATTCTGCCTTGAATATAATACTTTCTAACCCTGATATCATCCCTCAAATCCCCCTACCCTAAGAATATTTAAGCATAATAACTGCCAAAAAGCTCGAAAATATCGTATACTACCCCTTTAGATTAAGGGGTGCGGAGAAAGGTTAAGGCCGGAGCTTGAAAGCCACCGCCAGAGCGCTTGCCAGTGAAACCCTGTTTCGCAACTCTTTTTATCTGATATTCACCACCGGGACGATGGCTGCCTTTGGTTTTGTATTCTGGGTGATAGTGGCCCGCCTCTACCAGCCGGCCCAACTCGGGGTAGCCTCCACTCTGATATCGTCCATGAATTTTATCGCTTACTTGAGCCTGCTGGGTTTTAACAGCACTTTCGTGCGTTTCCTGCCCCAGTCACGCAACCGCGACGAGCATATCAATACCGGACTGATCCTGGTAACCGGCGCCGCCCTGTTGAGCGGTGGCTTGTTCGCGGTCCTGGCCCCACTCTTTGCGCCCAAGCTCGGCATCTTGCACCAGAGTATCTGGTTTGAACTAGGTTTCGTAGCGCTGTGCGTCGGCGCGGCGGTCAATCTAGTGACCGACAGCATTTTCGTGGCTTACCGTGCAGCTGGCTACAATCTCCTGGTTGACGGCTTGCTAGCCAGTAGCATCCAGTTGCTCCTGCCGGCCGTTTTAATCGGCTTGGGCGCCTATGGTATATACGCGGCGCAAGGTTCGGCGGTCTTTGTCGCCATGCTGGTCAGCCTGCTCTTTTTGATTAAAAAATTCCAGTACCGACCGGCTCTTAAGCTGAACCATCAGGTTTGGCAGGAAGTGAAACAGTATTCATTTGGAAATTACGCTGGTAATTTGTTTAATACTCTGCCGAGCATCCTAGTGCCGATTATCGTTCTCAACAAGCTCGGGGCGGCCCCGGCCGGTTACTATTACCTGGCCTTTATGATGGCCAATTTGCTGTTCGCGATCGCCTACGGCGTTACCCAGTCGCTCTTCGCCGAAGGCTCGTACGAGGAGCGACAGCTTTGGCTGTTAGTCAAGCGGGCCGCCGCCCTACTGGCCGTGCTGGTAATTCCGGCCAGCCTGATCCTGGTCGTTGTCGGACCGTTTATCTTAGATGTTTTCGGCCGAAATTACGGCCTGCACGCCAGACAGGTGTTGTTGGTCCTAGCCGCCGCCGCGCCTTTTACGGCGGCGTGCGCGCTCGGCACCGTCACGCTGCGTATTACCAAGCACGTCGGCTCCATCCTGCTCATTAACGTGTTCTACGCGTTGATCATTTGCGGCCTGGCCTTCGCCTGGGCGCCAAGGGGATTGGCCTGGGTAGGCGGCGCCTGGCTGAGCGGCCAGGTTTTGACGGCGGTTATTATTTTTGCGGTCTTGGGCTTTCAGCATCGTCGGCACTGGAACGCTCGTAGGCTTGCTTAATAATCTCGGCCGCTCGGTGCGCCTTGTCAACATAAGCCGGTATAACCGTTTGCAGCTGACGGACGTAAGCCTGACGTTGCTCAACTAGGTGTGCGAACAACCGGGCCAGCCCATCCGTCGTGACATCTTCCATGTCGATAACCCATTTTTCCAGGCCGAGGTCCTGCATAATGCCGCTGGTTTTATGTTCGTACTCGATAGCAATTACCGGCACGCCGGCCGACAGGGCAAATATAACCGAATGAAAGCGGGTACCGACCAGATAATCCAAGTCTGTTATGACCAATTTTATGGCGCGATAATCTAAGCGTTCCAAGAAGGTTACCTGCTCGTTACCTTTTAACAGCCGGGCCAACCGTTGGCCGACCAGTCGGTCGTCATCATCGTGGTGCTCGGAAGTTACCTGGGCGATAACTACGACATTTAAATCGCCGCTACGCGTGATCCGGCTAATGAAGCCGGCCATGGCCTGTTCGTATTCGGCCTGGGCCGCCGGCGGCAGCCAGGCGCGGACGGTTAGGCCAACAACTTGACTGCCTGTGGTCGGGCCCACCAGCTGGCTGGGCCGGGGCTGACGTGGTGGTTTAAATAGGAACGCACTGTCCGGGACCTGGGTAATAAGTGGTGCCGTCAAACCTAAGCCGGCTAGCAGCTGGGCGGATCGGGCCTCCCGGACTAGGATTAAATCGACGCGGCGAAGACCGGCCACGGCAATGCGTCTTTGGATTTTTTTGGGATACGGGCCGAACGACTGGGCATATAAGTAGACCGGTTTTTTCAGCAGTTTAGCCAGCCATATTTGATGGAAGAGTAACAGTAAGATGACGGTACTGCTATGGTCGTCTTTGGCCCGCAGGTAGCCGCCGCCGACACAGACTTGCAGGTCGGCCGCCGCCAGCAGCCGCAGCGGCTGGCGCCAGGCACGGGGCAACGGCAAAGCCAGCCTGGTCAGGCGCAACGTGATTACCCAGAGCACGGTATAAGCCATCATGCTCCAAGCTAGCAGCAGTTTGGTCAGCTTATGATTCGATGGCGAAACGGCGCCATACATCAGGGCTTTAACAACCGGTACGCCGTCAAATTTGTAATCAGCCCTGATATTGTCAACCGACAGTACACTGAGCTCCGGGTGGTGAAATACCCGTTTTAGTTCGCTGATTTGGGCCGATAGTATGGCGGCGTCACCGGCGTTATGGCTGGAATAAACGTGCGAGATTAAGATTTTCACCGGTAGATCTCCGTTGCGCCATTGCTATAGAGCAGGTTTTTTTGCTGGTCGAGTAGGGCCGTCGGGTAACTGTAGGTTATTAGGTCCCCATTGTAGGCGACCGTGGATTGGCGTTTGGTAACATTGGAATAACCCAGGATGACATAGGTGCCCTGCCTGATAAGGCTTGGGAAAATATTGTTAGTGGCATCTATATCCGAATAGTTCATCAGTTTATTAAACATATACTGGTCGGCTTGGACCTCCGGGGCCGGCTTGGTATGGCTAGCATGGGCGGTGCGGTCGAGCCAATCAACACCAGCTATTTCTTGGGCATGGGTATAGTAGATATCATAATAGGTGCCGGAGTTATTTAAATTAAGCTGGGCGGAATAGCCCCCCAGGGCTTGTGTAATCACACCTGTCGAAGACAGGAAGAACAGTATTGCTAGCAGCACCGGTAGGCCGAGTTTGAGTAGTCGGGTCGGCAGCCAGGCGAACAGGGCCAGGCTGCCCAGCACGGTAAATACCCCGAGTAGCATCAGCGATTGCTGGAAAGCCCGTAGTAAACCATATTGGACCGACAGTACCGGCAAGACGACTTGCAGGGCCACGAACACCATGCTGCCAATCGACAAGCTGATAAAGTCATTGTCGAGCAGGCGGCCGTAGCTTGGCCGCGCCAGTACGTAGATAAAGCCTGATATGACTAGAATTTGTAATAGTTTGGCAGAACCCTGCCGCATGGCCTGGTTAAAGGCGGCGACGTCCAGTCCCCTGCTTTCCAGGCTCCGGCCCAGCCGGGTCAAAGGTTGGGTTTTTACCGGGACGAGCTTGACTGGATAATGTTTATAGTCGGCCGCCGGGTAGTAGGCGCCCGGATCCTTGGCCCGGGTAATGTCGGCGACGCTTTTGACATAGCTATTCAGTTCCTCGGCCGGTGATGCTGATTTCGAAGAAAACAGGTTGTAGCTGGTGTCGTTTGATTTCGGCTCTTCTTGGCGGAAACTACTGCCGATGGCACTAAAGGTCTGTTTGATGACCAGGCTGGTGTTACTGCCGGTGTGGGTCAGCACTGTCGTCCACCAAAAGCTGGCAAAAGCCAGGCTGACGACCATCAGCAGGCTGATTCGTTTCAGGTGGGAGGCCCGGACGCGGAGGGTCGCCAGCGGCCGGTTGGCTAGCAGCCGCCGTCGGCCCAGCCAATCACTGGTTTTCAGCAGGACCGGCCAAGCGACGGCCGCCATAAACAGGATGGCTATGATCGAGTAGGTTGTGGAGTAGTGGGATAGGACTAAGCCCAGCCCGAACGCCATGAAGAGGCCTCGGCGCAGTTTAAGGACTAGCTGGTCCTGGAATAGTACATAAAACATCAGCGCCGCGAAGATGAAGGCGATCTCCTGGCGGTTCAGAAACGGCAGGTCGGTAAAAAAGGTCGGGAAAGCCATAAAGTAGAGCGTTGCCAAAAAGGCTATTGCGACCGACAGCCATTTGCGCACTAGTAGGTAAATAATGGCCGGGCAAAACGCGAAGATTACTTGGAAGAGCACCTTATAAACGTAGGGGTCCAAGACTTTCAAAAGGTTGGCGAACATCGTCGGCAAAATGGTCAGGCTCAAGCAGGCGTTGTAGGGGTCGCGGAAATCCTGGATTCGCCAAACGCCACTCGTCTTGGCCAGTTGGAAGACATGGTATTCCAACTGGATGTCACTACCTGAGGTATACCAGCTGCGCAAGGAGGTCATCAGCAGCAAGGCCAGCGACATCAGGGTAATGGCAGCGGCGACGCTGGTATCGCCGAGCCGGCGGCTTTTGGCCAGCAGCAGCCAGCTAAAGCCGGCCATACCGATCAGCATAACCATCGTCCAGGCGTTGGCTCCACCGTTGTTGAGACTGGTTGCCCCGAGGATACTCAGTACGACAAGGCCGAGTGGCGCGACCGCAACCTGGCGCTCCAGCCGTGTCGGCAGTAATTCTCGGAGCTTGGCGCGCGGGTTGAGCCGCCAGCCTTTGGCGCGCCACCAAGCTACGATTAGCAATACTGCCAATGAGGCGCTGATTTCCCAAACTAGATAGCTGGCGTCAAGCGGACGGCTGGTGCCGGCCAATTGCAACAGCGTGTTACCGAGCAAGCCAATTAGCAGCAATTCCAGCAAGCTGAAGCCGATGGCCAGGACCAACTTGCCCCAGGCCGCCAGCTGGTTAAGGCGCAGGCTGATAACCGTCAGCATGCCAGGTACCAGTGTCAAAAAACTAAAACCGACAGTGTCGGTGAGCACGGCCGGCAAGCCATGCGCGGCCCGTAAGCCGAGGAATAGTAACCACCAGCCGATCACACCGGTCGCCAAACCGAACCTGGTAATAGCGCGAGCCGGTTTTTGCAGGACCGGGCTCTCGTAGAGTGCCGTTAGTTGTTCGGCCAGCTGCCGCCAGGAATGTCCGGCCGCCATGTCGCGTCCGGCTTGCGATAACAAGGGGAGCTGCGTTTTCCGCTGCTCATAAAAGTCATCAATAGCCGTGGCGAAGGAGCTGGGCGATGGTTTTTTGACGAGTATGCCGTTGCCGCCAGCCAGATGTTCGCGGATACCCTGGACGTCCGAGCCGATAACCGGCAAACCGGCCGCCATGGCCTCCAGTAGGACCAGCGGCATGCCCTCTTTGTCGGACGGCAGGACGAAGACGTCGGCTTGTTCATAAGCTCGTAATAACTCATCGCCGGCCAGCGTGCCGTGGAAGGTGATATTTTGCAAGCCGTGTTCCTCGGCGAGGGCCTGTAATTTGGCGCGGTCTTCACCGTCGCCGATAATAGCCAGCTGCACGTCGGCCGCCGTTTTAGTAAGTGCCTCAATCAGCCGGTCAACCCGTTTTTGGATGCTCAGCCGGCCGACATATAGCAGCCGCAGCGGCGTGTGCGCTTCCCTGTCTTTGGCGCCGATGTCCAGGAATTTTTGGGCGACGCCGTTGGGCAAGAAACTAACTTTGGCGGCGCTGATGTGGTAGCGGTGCTGGATCATGGCGGCCTGTTCCGGTGACAACGCGATAACCTGGTCCGCGCCGCGCATAATGACAGGTTGGACGAAGCGTTTGTAGAGCACGAATAAGAAGCCTAAACGCCCGGACGGTTCGGCGTCTAGATGAAAATGAACGACGTAGGGAATGCGCCGCAGCTTGGCTGACAGCCAGACCATTTCCGGCAGGTAGGCCTGCGATAAGTGGAGATGAAATATAGCCGGCTTTTTGACGCGCAGCAAGCACCACAAGAGAGCTGGCATGAAGGGCGTATGGGCGAATTCAAAAGTTCGCAAGCGGCTAAGTTTATAGGGAATTTTGTGATCTTCAGCGAACGGGTTGGCGGCGTCAATACTGGATGTGATGACCTCGACCGGCCAGCCGGCCTCGGCCAGCGCCGAACTTATTTCTTGAGCAACCACTTCCATGCCGCCCAAATGCGGCGGGTAGTAGCCAACGATTTGGATGATAGTCGGTTTAGGTGCGGCCGTTTCGTCTGGCGGCGCGGGTTTACTCATAGGAAGTCCCTAGTTAAAGTTTCCCCGTCCGCAGCAGGGCGTCCGTTTTTTGTGCCTGGCTGTGCCAGCTGAAAGCTTGGGTGGCTTTGTGCCGGCCTTGGGCCCCCAGCCTTTCAGCGATCGCCGGGTGAGCCAGCAGGTAGGACAGCTTATCGGCTAAAGCGCGGCTATCGGCCGGAGGCACCAGGTAGCCGGTGCTGCCTTCGTCCACTAGCTGCGGCAGGCTGCCGACCGTCGTCGCGATAACAGGCAGGCCAGCCGCCATGGCTTCCAGGGTAACCATCGAAAAACTGTCGTTTAACGACGGCAGCACGAATATGGCCGCCTCCTGGAAGCTGTGCTGCAGCCTGGCACCGGTCTGGCCGCCCCTGAAAGTGATCTGCTTGCCGAGGCCCAGCTGTTGCACCAAGGTCTCGAAGCCGGGGCGCCCGGATCCCGAACCGACGATGGTAAGCCGGGCATCGGGGTGGCCCTGACTGACATGGCGAAAGGCCTCAAGCAAGTAGCGCAGACCTTTGTGCGTATCTGACTTATTAAGACTGCCGACGAACAGAATGGATTGCGGCGTTCGCCTTGCGGCCGGCTTGAAGAAGTCGCTATCAACGCCGGGCGTAATCGTCCGTGATTTGCCGAGATATGACTTGAGGAAATCATCGCGTACGCTGTCTGAAGCGCATATGATGCTTTCGGCTTTCTCTAGTGTCCTGGGGAGAACATAGCGTTCATAGGGTCGGATCAGCCAGTCGGCCGGTACTTGGCCTTTCTTCATGCTTAACATGTGATAGGTGACCACCACAGGCAGCCGGCCGGCGACCCACGCCGCGATGTCGGCGAACAAAGGCACCGGCGCGTGGGCGTTGACGGTGTAGATGTCTTCACGCTTGATGATGCGGCGCAACCACCAGCCGGTCAGCGGATGCAGCGGCGTATTGGATAATTTGAGAAGATACGGCAGGCGGTAGACGACTAATCCCTTATAGCTGGTCTGAGCCAACTTCCAGCCCCGCTCTCCAGAGGTGGCGACGCGGACTTCCCAGCCATCATCGCGCTGCAGCCCTTGGGCAATGTGGAAGGCATAGTTTTCCTGTCCGCCCAAGTGCGGCGGGAAGTACGGCGCCGCCAGTAGTAGCCGTTTAGGACGGAACTCAACTAGCCCGCCATTACTGACGTACTGGACATGTGGCCGACGAGCGATATATTGGAAGACGTCTTGCAGTTTTTGCCAATCGTTATGGGCGTCTATTTCCCAGGAATGTCCCCATAGGTGATAGACGCCACCCTCGGCCAGTACGCGGTCAAACATGGCCTTGGCCAAGTTGTCCCACTGCCGGTAACGCCAGGCCCGCCGGGGGTTGAATTGAGCGAAGCGGAGTATCCGCCAGGCGTCTTGGTAATGATTATAGGCGTGGATGGTGGTCGCCGCTTCGAATAGAGAGGCCTTGAGGTCAAATGAATGTCGCCGAACAGTACGGGCGTAGCGCAGGCCGGCCCGACGGACCATGGCCACGTGCTTTGGTTGATAATTCCCGCCCGGATAGCAAAAGCTGGTTACCTGCTTGCCGGTCATTGCTTCCAAGCGCAATTTGGAATCTAGAACTTCCCGGTAAGCGCTATCGTCGGGAATTTTCGGCAGGCGGGGATGGGTCATGGTATGGGCACCGATCTCAAACGAACGGCTCAAAGTCTTGACTTGCTGAGCCGTTAAGCGGTCGGACGGCGCTAATTCCTGGTTCTGTGGCGCGATATAGAAGGTTCCAGCCAGGCCGTATTGCTGTAGCAGCTGGGCCAGCCGCACGTCCAGCTTGTGGCCGTCATCCCAACTGGTAGTCACGATGACCAGTTTCATGAGCTAACCTCCGGCAATAAACCGGCGTAAATTTGATCGAGCTCACGGGCGACCTGCGGCCAGCTAAAGTGGCGCCGAACATAGTCCCGCGAATGGTTAGCCATGCGCCGGCGACGCGCCCCGTCATCGACTAGCTCTAGAATGGCCTGCCGGATAGCATCCGAAGACGGACGGTTGGCGAGCAGGTAGACAAATTCCTGGTCCAGCTTATAGGCGTCGTAGCCGTCATCATAAGACATGATGACTGGCAGGCCACTGGCCATGGCCTCTTGAATGACGAGCGGAAAGCCTTCGCCATAGGCCGGCAGTACAAAAATATCCGCCGCCCGGTAGATTTCCGCCAATTGCGGCTGAGACAGCTGACCCAGAAAGCGTACCTGTGACGATTCGGCCTGACTCGCCTGACCGCCCACGAATACCAGCTGGTAACGTTTATTCTTAGCGGCCAGTACCTTGTCAAAACCCTTCTTGATCGCGGCCCGGCCGACGAAAAGGATTATTTTCCGGTTTTCAACTAAGTCATATTTTTGGCGGATTAATTGTTTTTCTAACGGCTTGGCTGGCCGGAATAGCTTGTCGTCAACGCCGTTGAAGATGAGCCGGATTTTGCGGCCACTAATGCCTCGGGCCAGCAAGAATGAACCAATGCGCTCGTTGAGAATGATAATGGTCGCGCTACAGCGGAAGACCATGGCGCCGGCCGTAGCGTATACCAGCCGCTGCAGCCAGCGGACCAGCCGGCTAGGGTGCGGCACCAGGTCCACGTGTTGGGTTAGGACGACCGGCCGTCCGTAGAGGCGGGCCAGGATGGCGGCGCACCACGACGATATATAGAAGGCGTCATGAATATGTACTACCTCGGCCCGCCGGATTTCCCGACGCAGGCTAATCAGCAAACTTGGTGAAAAAATCGGAAACGGCACGCCCCACCGCTCAAAGCCGTTAAAGGCGGGGACGCGGACAATGGTCGCCGATTTGTCCTGGCTGCAAGGCTTGTCGGCCAAAATCCGGCTGGTGAGGACTGTTACGCTGTCGCCAAGCGCGGCCAGCGCTTTGGCTTGATTCTGGGCGACATATTCTATGCCGCCCGCATGCGGCGGATAGTAATGGGTTACGATCAGGATTTTTTTAGCTTTCACCGCGATAATAATTTAAAGTTCTACCGTTCCTGCCGTTTATTCCGAATCTTTCGGCACGGGCCGCCAGGTCATCGGCGTCGTGGTGGAAGCGTTAGTTCGGATCCTATGGCGCAGGGCGAAGCGCTTCTTAAAAAGTTCGGAAAAGGTCCGCCAAGCGTCAAAAACGGATAGCTTTTCATGGCCGACACGTTTGCTGTAGGTGATTGGTACTTCGGCGCAGCGAAAGCCGCCGACGTAGGCGTCTATTTTTATTTCCTGCGAGAACGGCATGCCAGGGTGTTTGCTATCCAGTCTCTGCCAAATGGACCGGCGAAAAATCCACATGCCCGATTGCGAATCCTTAAATGGCGCCCGGAACAAAAGATGCATGATGAAACTCAGGATATAGTTGCCAATAATATGCGACCGGGACATAGCGGCCCGATTTAGCCTAGTGAGGCGGTCGGTCGTGACAAAGTCGAGGTCAGCCTGGTTGAAAGCGGCCAGAATGGCGGGCACCGCCGCGAAAGGATATGTCATATCGGCGTCGCCGGAAATAATAATATCGCCGGTGGCCGCGGCAAAGCCGGCTTGGTAGGCGTTGCCGTAGCCGCGGCGCGGCTGACTGATAACCCGGGCGCCGCGTTGACGGGCGATCTCGGCCGTGCGGTCAGTCGAATTATTGTCCACGACTAGCTTTTCAATCGTGTAGCCGGCCGCCATCAGTTCAGTCACCGGAATGCTATCAAGCGTTGGGCCAATGCCGGTTTCTTCATCATAGGCCGGGATAACGAAGCTTAGCGAGGTCATGACGCGCCCACTAACCAGAAGTGTATGGCTTCCGGCTGGTTTAACAACATGACGCTGACTTCGCCGCGACCGGCAAAGTTCGGTAGTGTCGTAGCGGCGGCGATCCGTGTCGTTTCCCCGGCTGGCAAGGAGAGTTGTCGCCGGTCTAGTATTGTGGTCTGGCCCGATGGCGCCGTAAAAACCGCCTTATAGGTATAGGTCATGTCCCGGGCCTCGGCGTTGCGAATGGTGAAGCTAAAGGCTAATGATTTTTGACTAGCCGCGGTCGTGGGCAAACTATTCGGGTTTGTAAAATAAAGTTCCGTGAAGCGCTCCGGCTGGTGCGTCGTGGCTTTTATGAGTAGTTGGCTGTGGCCCAGCCAATTGGCCGCCAAGACGACGCCAATCAACAACATAATGACTCCCAGTAGGAATACACTCTTGGTAAAGGTTGTGGCGTTCCGAAGGATCATTCATTTCCTGAATCCCCCACCACTTTATAGTTGTCTACCCAAAACTGATACCCATCTATCGTTTCTTCTGTCAATTTAGCACACTTAAGGGGTGGGTATCAAGACGCAGGCCAATATCCTGCCGCCGCCTTCTCTAGCGATGGTCGCAGCCCAGCCAACAACAAGGCCGGCGAACTCCTTGCAGCAATTCGGTGATTGTCCGTTCTATATGATTGCTTCTGGTTTCTGGTCTCTTGTTGGAGATTACCCAGCAAATCCACTCATTACGGGCTAGTGGCGTCAGGTCCTCCCACCTTTCAAGGGCAGATTCATCAGACACCAGGGCTTTACGTAAGTCGGCCGGTACTTCATGCACCACGCCAGCGGCAATTGCTGCTTTAGTCATAATTAAACTATATCAAATAACTAAGCACTCTTCTCAAAATGCTCTGCTCAGCCCCTAGTAGACGTACTTCGCAACTTTAGTGAAGGAGCGGCTCATATTTTAGTAACCTGAAAAATGATCGGTTTTGATGTCGTTATTGGCAACACCTAGCTCACGTAAGTATTGTTTGGCGTTGTCAACCATGTGGTTTGGGCCGGAAACGTAGAATAGCCGCTCATCATAGTCTGGTACTACTTTCGACAATAGCCGTGGACTCAAGTGCGCATGTATTAATCCCGGTTGGTGCTCGCCCGTCTTGGTCACGATAGGAATTGTTTTAACACCTAGGTTAGCGGCGGCTTTCAAGTCTTCGACATAAGCGAATTCGTCGGGGTCGCTGACAAGATAAAGCAATACAATATCGCAGGCAGTCCCCTTGTCGGTTATATATTTAATCATGCTGCGAAAAGGCGTTATGCCAATGCCGCCGGCGATAAAGGCCAGTTTCTTGGTCTCGTTGCCATTCAGGGTGAAATTGCCGGCCAACTGGCTGCCATAAATAACATCACCTGGCTCTAAGTCATGGAACGTGGACTTATAGGTACTTGATGGCTCATAATATTTGAGCCCGACATGAACTTCTGACTCTGTCGGTGAGGAAGCAATGGTGAAGCTCCGCCGGTTACCTCGGCTGTCATAGGGGACGCCGGCCAGTGTCCATTCCATGTATTGGCCAGGGAGAAACTGGAAGGCGCCATCCGGCTTAAAAGTGTACGCGTAAACCCGATCCGATACACGCTGTATTGCTTGTAGCTTCAACCGCAGCCTGGCTTTGGGCGATACTGCATAAGCAAATAGGTTGCCTACCAGCAAGGCGACCTCGGGGTAGATAATAACCGGCCCTACTTTCCAACCAGCGACATAAAGCACTGCTACCAAGCTGGCAAATACCAACTGCATATTGCGCCGCGGCGGCATAGTGGCCGGCTCGGTCAGCATAATAGTTGATAAGAAAATGAGCGGCGAGGCGATGAGGGCGTGCTTCATATTTGTAAATAGCGGCTGGTGATGATGTATAAACAAGGCAGCTTGCAAGACGACACTTATAACCGCAAAGGTCGCGAACAGTGAAAATCGCCTGACTTTTCTGATAACGACGAGCCCCAATACGAGGCTAAAGGGCCAAAAAATTGAACTGCCAATCCACCAGGTTGTCGGCCAAAACCCCCACAGGCTTAAAAAAGCTGCCGCCAATGCCGCTGGATTAAAAAAGTGCTTGCCCTTGCGAGCCAACAAGAACTTGGAGGCACTGGATATAGCGCCAGCCAGAACGAGAGCCAGGCCAGCGGCCACGGAGTTGGCCGGCTGCAAAATTAAGTACAGTATCAGGCTGGTAATCAGCCAGGATTCCATATTGGTCGGTACCTGGAATAAGTAGCTAAAACCTCGGTTAGTCACCCAAGCCGAGCACAATATAAGGCCCAAGGATATGATCATTTGGGTCGGACTGGCGGCAAGATGCCCAAGTTTGGCGAAAATAATACTAAGCGCTGCTAAAATACCCAGCACATACACCACCAAACGGTACATGGTCATTTTATTAAGTAAGTCGTCGAGCGGCTTCATGATGTTGGGCTGAATACCCTGGCTGGAAAATCCTTGGCATGGTGGAGTGTCATGTCTTGATCTAGGATGGCATAGCTGAAGTCAAAGTGCTTTTGCAGCTGCGAGGGTTCCGTAAAAAACAAGGCGGTCGCGATACCGTCGGCTGTCATAGTGTCGGCGGCCACAACCCAAACGGCAGTAATTTGGCGCGGCGATGCTAGGCTGCTTGGGTCTATGATATGGTGAAATGTTCCCCATTGGCGCTTGCAGCCAGCCGAGGCGCAGAGACTTTTATTGGTTAGCCGGGCAATGCCGATGGCTTCTGAAGTATCCATCGGATTTTCTAAACCAATTGCCAGGGTCTCGCTATCTTCGGATCGGTGCAGAATGTCACCGCCGGCATTGATGGTATATGACCGGATCCCAGCCTCATCCAAGATCCCGGCAACGATATCGACTAGGTAACCCTTGCCGGCCGCGCCGAAGTCCAGAAGCACGTTTTTATTTAAAGTGACGCTATTCTTATCATAAGCTATTGTATCTGTCCAGGACGGCGGAGAGGTGAGCTGCTTAGTTTGGAAAGAGTAGCCGGCGTCATATCCGGCATCGACCATGGTTTGACCAATCAACGGCGTTAATTTGCCGTCAGTAGCGGCGTATAACTTTTCATAAAAACCAAGTAGCTTATAGCCGTCCGGCGGCAGTTGATAGCGGCCAGGTTGTTGTGACATGCGTGTAACTAGTGAGTCTTGTCGAAAACGCGAATAGGCCTGGTCGAAGGCCTCGATACGCTGGCTAATTTGCTGCTGCACTCTGTCCCAAGCGATATCATTGAGCTGGCAGTGGTCTTGAATTTGCCAGTGAGTGCCGATGGCATCAAATTTGGTGAATCTGGTCGCCATGCGCGCCTTTACGACTGCGCCTTGGAGGCAATTTGGCTGATCGCTTCGTTAAAGCCTTGAGTAGTATCAGACGCGCCGGCAACAGTACCCAATCGCAGGCTACTAATTTTTTTCCCAACGACCGCGCTTTTGTAGGCACTGACAAAATCCTCTTGGTAAAGGGCCGAAGTCGAATCATATTCACTATTCTGGACGGAGACGACGGTCACCACGCCGCTACCCAGCATGACAGAAACTTGGATACTCTCATCGCCACGAGGAACTGAATAATTGCTCGATGCAGTATAACCGCCATCCCTGAAGCCACCGGTTGTCGTCGTAGTTGGCCCGGTGGTCGGCGCTGACGTTTTGGTAAGCGTGTTGGCAGCCGAACTGGTTTGGCTCAAAGCCCTGCTGGAAGTGGCGCTTTTCGGCTTCAAATAGTCGGCAACAAGCATAACGCCGGCAATTACTACGATTGCTACCACGGTGGTAATAAGCTTCAGCTTTGCTTGTTTTTGGTAGGTGGTCGCCATATTGTCCTTGTCCTTAAAACCGCTATGCTTAATTGTAAAGAATAAAGCCTGAGTGTTTACTTAAGGAAACTTATCGTTAGTGCTCAAAGTACTATTGCTTAGCTCCCGCTATCGGGTGAACTCCGCAACTTTAACGAGGCTACTTTTCCTTCGGATCCTTACTGGTTAAAGGGCTCAATAGTGTATCAACAAAGTTCTCCGTTTGCTTGTACAAACTCGGTCGTTTAGCTTTTTCTCGCTGAATCGTGGCATGTAACTTATGCATGGCGGGATGAACTTCGAGCTCAGAGAGCAACTTTTTAAACTCATCATCGAGGTGCTCAATCTCGTTGTCCGTAAGCGTTTCAAGCCCGATGAATGTGTCGCGAGCCTTTTTGTCGGCAACGATTAGCTCATTAAGTTTGAGCTGTATAGCCTTGCTGTCTCGTGCTTGGGTGTTCTGGATCGAAAAGACCATCACGAAGATAATCACGTCGGTAATGACGGTGATAGTTATTAGCCAGGTATCCGAATAATGATAATGTGGCCCGGCGAGTAGCCAGATTGCCACAACAACCATTGACAGCACGAAAGCGGCAGTCGTGCTGGCCAACCGGGATACCTTGATCGAAAAGTTTCGGATGTTGTTTCTCATGTTTACTATTAGTCCCTGTCATCAGTATAGAGCACCCCACTGATCAAGTAAAAATCCACCTCTTGCAATGTGCATATGTCTGTTCCAGCCTACCGGTCTAGAACTTTTTAATAAATAATAATTATTGTGCTAAATTATGCGCTCTCGTGCGTATTGTGCCCAATCTGGCGCGGGCTGCTCTTGCAGCTTCGATACGTGAATTGCTACATTTGCGGTCGTTCTTGCATCATATCGTGCATTCATGTAAGCATTGTCAACTACCCCTGCGACCGCAAGAGTCACGACAGGTGCGAGTGCGCCTACGATTTTCTTAGGCCGTGAGTCGCTAAATGCGAGTAAACCTAATTCGGCCACAGCTAATCCTGCCGCTGCAACAATAGATGCTCTTACGCCAAGGTCTAAGTCGTCGACCCGGTCGACCCTACGATGATACTGACTTTCTAACATACTCAATGCTCGTGAGGAAGGAGATGATGATTCTGTCATTGTACTAAGTCCTCACTACTTACTAATTTAAGTAATGTTAATACTTAAAGTTGCATTTGACAAGTCTTGGCTCCCCCAGTGGACGAGCTTCGAAACTTTAGCGGGTCAATCGAGCGGCCACAGCGAATTGCATGAAGTAGCGATCCAGGCTTTGAATGGCTTGTTGTGAGGCATTACTATCGTTCACAATAGCCAAGAACTGTTCTTTGGAGCGAGCTACTTCCTTTGCTTTTGGTGATTTTGCTTTAGTTTGAGCTGAGATAGTAGCGTCAAAAAGTTCTAAGGCTCGGGCGATCGCCAGATTATTTGGATCAGCCTGATGTTTAAACGACCTACCAACTTCACTATATATATTGCCCATCTGATTAAATATATCTAACTTTGCCCACCGGTCTTTGTCGATTGTATAGTTGTCACTCATGCTGTAACTTTCTGTGCTACCAGGCTAATAATACTCTGTTGAATGGTCTCGTCTTCTACACTTCTTGACATGTTTTGCTGTCGTGGGCGAATGTTAATCATCGAATCAAATTCAACGAATTCATCTGTGCCAAATTTGGCGGGGTATAAGTTTATGCCCCATAAATCAGATTGTTTTGAGCCCTGCTCTAATAAATATGCCTCTTCATCGGCGTGCATTTCCGCATCAATTACCATACTATTTTGTGCCAAATCAACCACGGCTTTCACTAGATTGCCATACATATTTTCAGCCATTGCTTGCAGCTCAGAAACAGTGATTATATCTACGACTTTCATTACAGTTAAGTATATCAAAACAAAAAGACTTCAGATGAAGTCTTTTACGCATTAGTATCTTGGCTCCGGGGACTGGATTCGAACCAGGTATTTGTGCCACCTAAATTTTAGGCCCGCTTACTTTAGCTTACCTCTGTAAAATGTCAAAATTATTAATAATAATGTGTTATAATGGGAGTATGAATAAAGCAATCTCCAAACGGACAAAAATTGTAAAGCGAGCCGTCGCAAATGAGCGACTTGAAGGCTTAAGAGTATCTAAAGATTCACGCAAAATCGCAGATAACTACATAACCGGCAAGGCATCCGCCAAACAAGCAGCCAATAAAATACGAGCGCGCTACGGAGTTTTGTAGTGGACGATTTCGTCGATCCGTATTTCGACGAATCCATAAGCGACCTACGAAACTTATTAGGAGCAAAGTCATCTGAAGAATTGCGTAAGCTGGAACCCCAGATAGTCTTTGCTAACGAGCTTGAACTTGAGTCAATACATATACCACGCACGAATGATTTGAATGAACTACTGCATATTCATGCGCAGTTGTTTAAGGACGTTTATGATTGGGCTGGCCAGATCCGCACGGTAGATATAAAAAAGAACGATGATAGTGCAGAATATTTCCTGATTGTAAGCAAAATAGCCGATGCATCAAACTATGTATTCGGAGAACTTGCAAAGCAGGATAATCTTAAGGCCTTATTGGTCGACGAGTTTATTGAGAGGCTTGCTTACTTCTATGATCAGCTCAACTATATTCATCCGTTTCGCGAAGGAAATGGAAGAGCACAGCGTATTTTTTGGACTAGGGTTGCACATGGTGCAGGTTATGAAATTAATTGGGACGAAATTGTCGGCGATGAAAATGACGAAGCATCAAGGCTTGCAGCCGAAAAACTTGACCTATCAGCACTAAGAGAAATGTTTACAAAAATAGTAAAACCGCTACAGAAGTAGAGTGGCCGGTCACGGAACCCGGTCGGCTTTCACGCTGCTTGGTTGCCTCAGTGATGACTGGTTAGTTCCAGAACCAAATAACAGAGACAAACAAATTTTCTGAGGTCTCTTTTCTGGTTCCAACAAACACATAACGTAATTCAAATTTAGAGAAACTGGACTCGAACTGGCTAACAGATAAGAAGTTGTTTGACAAAAATAAGAAAACCAGGTCTAGGAATCCGGTCTACCTCTGTTGGTGCTTGGTTTGGCTCCGGGGACTGGATTCGAACCAGCGACCTAGGCGTTAACAGCGCCCCGCTCTACCGCTGAGCTACCCCGGATTATAGGTGAGAACTTGGGCAATTATACGACAAAGGCGTAAGGTGTGGCAACCGTTAGCGGCGGTCTTTGACGGCGGCAGCCGCGCGGCGGGCGTCGTCGCGGGCCTTGAGGGTCTGGCGTTTGTCGTAGCGTTTCTTGCCGCGGCCGATGGAAATGCGCAGCTTGATGTAGCGGCCGCCGGTCAGGATTTCTAGCGGTACGATGGTTTTGCCCTGTTGTTTGCCGGCGATCAGGTCGGCGATTTCGCGGCGTTTGGCCAGCAGCTTGCGGGCGCGTGTCTGTGTAGCCTCATCGATTGGAATGCCGCTGGTGCCGGAGATGGTGGCGTTGATCAGGTAGAGCTCGTCTGACTTGACCGTCACGTAGGCGCCGCGTAGCTGGCCGTGGCCCATGCGCAGGGCCTTGGTCTCGGCGCCGGTCAGTTCCAGGCCCACCACTAAGGAGTCGCCGAGCTCGTAATCGTGAATAGCGCGGCGGTTGGTGATGCGTTTGGGCTGGTTAAACTTCTTCTTAGCCATGGGTGATAGTATGACCTAACTTCGGCCGTGACGCTACTGCTTGGCCATAAATTCTTGGCGGGCGACGTTCATAAGGCTGGGATCGTGCAGTACTTGCTGGCGGTAGTACCAGTATTCAGCGCCCCAGAGGTCGATTTGCTTCATGCCGGTGGCTTTACCGTATTGGAAACGGGCTTGGAGGCGTTTAGCATTAATGGATTTGTTCTGCTCGGCCAGGCTGGTCTGGGTGATCTGTTTGCCATTTGGCGGCCAGGCTTCGGCCTGCAGCTCGTCAATTACCATATTCTTGTGCAGGAAGAGCTTCTGGGTGCCGGCCAGGAAGCCGTAGAACCAGGCTGGTTGCGGGTACTCCAGGTAGCGGTGCGAGAAACCGGCGTCCCAAACGCGCTTGTAGACTGAGATGCCGAACTCGTCTGGCTGTGGCTGCCCGACTGGGAAACCGAGGCTGTTATTGCTGCGGGCGACGATGATGGGATGCTTAGGATCGAGCTTTTTGACTAGGTTGTACTCGTCGATCAGGCGCTGGCGGCCGAAGTTGGTGCAGATGCCGAAACCTTTGAGGAAGTATTCGTTCTCGACCTGGTAGCTCTGTAGGCTAGGTGAATTTTTGTAGCGCTGCACGACCTTTTGCATGAAATTTTTTAGCTGCGGCTGCCACTGCATGGCGGTCTGGTTGAGGTCGACCCAGCCGGGGGCATGGCACTCCGGCCAGCGCGGTTGTCTGAGACCGACGGTGAGGATAATCTTGGCGTGGGCGGCTTCGGCTTTATGGAATTCCCAATCGAGCTGGCTGAAGTCGTACTGGCCCGGGTTGGGCTCGCCATCGCTCCAGTAGCTAACTAGGCGGAATTGCTTGACGCCGATACCCAACAAGGCGTCCATGGTCTGGTGGGGATCGACGCCGAGACTCTGGGCATAGTCGGGGATGAAGCTGACGCCCATTTGCAGCGGCTGCCCAGCCTGGGCGTGGATGTACCACTGGGCGATGCCATACATGGCGCTGGTTACCAGGAAGACAATGATCACGATGACGCTAACCAGTTTGTGCCAGAAGTTGCGGCGCCAGTAGCGTTTTAAGCTGTTTGCCAGCCGCTTGGGGTAGGATAATGGGCGGTTTGTCATATAATAGTATAAGAAGTTCTAATGAAAATCAGCCTTGTCATCCCAGTATACAACGAAGCCGATCACCTGGCGGCCTGCCTGCAGGCGATTGCCCGGCAAACCTGGCGGCCCCACGAAGTGATCGTAGTTGATAATAACTCCTCTGATGGCACGGCGGTAATCGCCGAGGCTTTTGATTTCGTGACAGTTCTTCGCGAGCCGCGGCAAGGCGTGGTGCATGCCCGCAATCGCGGCTTCAATGCTGCCAGCGGCGACATTATCGGCCGGATTGACGCTGACACGCTGCTGCCACCAAGCTGGATAGCCCAGGTCCAAAACATTTTCAAGGACCAATCCGTGACGGCGGTTTCTGGCGCGCCGCATTATTATGATTTCGCCTTGGCTGGCGTAGCCGATGCCATCGACATATACATGAGAGACCGTCTGGCCCGCAAGCTGGGAGATACCAACTTTCTCTGGGGCGCCAATATGGCGGTTCGCCGTTCAGCTTGGCTCGATATTCGTCAATTTCTTTGCAACCAGGCCGGTATGCACGAAGATTTTGACCTCGGCCTGCACTTGCAAGCATCCGGTTTGCGGGTAGCTTACGACGAGCAATTAGTCGCCGGCGTATCGTCACGACGAATTGACAGTGGCTGGCTGGCCTATGCCCGTTATACGCTAGCCAGCCCACGCACCTATGCCCTGCACCGCTTGCGTAGTCGTCGCCACATGTACCCGGTGATTATAGTTTGTTGGCTGGCTTACCTGCCTGGACGGATGGTTTATCGCGGTTATAATCCTGCGACCGGCGTGTTTTCGCTCACTAGTTTGCTGACACCCACGTCGCAAAGAGTCGACCCTACTGTTCATGTAATCTAAGCCGCCTCGTTCATCTTATAGCCGCCATCGTCACTTGGTGTCGGGTGGCAGTTAGCCCAGAGGCCCTTATGGGCGGCTATGGCGGCCTGCTCATCGGCCGCGAATTGCTGGGACTTGCTAAATGGAAAGTACGGATAATAGAAACCGTAACCCTCTTGGACGAGCTTTTCGTTTAGGTTGGTGCCATCCGGCAGGTAGACGTAGCGCAGTAGCCGGTCGTAACGGTCGCGGTCAGTGCTGAGCGAGTCGGATACTAAGCGAACTTTTTGGGTGCCGATCGTATTCTTAGTGTAGGCCGCGGCGGCTGGGCCATAGCACTGCACCGGCGTGTTAGGCTTGTGGGTTTCCGGTGTATCGACACCGACAAAGCGCACCTTCTCGACCTTGCCATTCATATTGACGGCGATAGTGTCGCCATCGACGAAGTGTGCGATGCTGTACAGCCCAGGTTGGTCGCGCTGGGCAGCCTGCCCAGGCTTGTTAAGCCACCCGGCCTGCTGGGCGGCGGTCAATAGCAAAGCAATTAGGACTAGGCAGACGGCCAGCCAGCCATGTACGCCGTGGTAGCGAAATCGGGGAGTCATACTACTTAACTAAATCGATCACCGCTTGTCTGTCAAGTTTCGCCCCGTCTATTTTAATTGTTTTTTCATCTTCGGTCGGCGGCTCCAGCTTTGAGACTATGGCGTCGAACTGCGTCTCACTCATACTTATTTGGTAGCCGTTTCGGCTGTCGGGCGTATTGACGGCGCGGGCCTTGGCTGTTTCTGCCGGCAGTTCAATCCAGGCCACGATAGTTTCGGCGCCATGCCGATTAGCAATGTCACGCAACTTCTGCCGGTCGGCGTAGAAGTTAAAGTTAGTGTCAAAGACCACACTCTTGCCTGCCGCCAGCAGCTGCTCGGCTTGCTCGTTTAATTTGTCATACAATTCTATACTCTCTTGCTGCGAGTGCGTCGGCCGCCCGAACATTTTTTGGCGCTCCACGTCGGCCCAAATATGTACCGCGCCGGTCGTTTCGGCGATAATCTTCGAAACGGTTGTTTTGCCGGCACCAGGATAGCCAATTAACAGGTATAGTTTTGGTTTTGTCATGCTGCCTACCATTGTAGCAAACCGTTAGTAATCAATACCCTTATTAGCCAGGAATTTATCGTCGAAATGGTGCTTGAGCTTGCGCATGTCAGTAGCGATATCAACCTCTTTAAGCAGCCTGTCCGGGAAATCGCGGCCGGTCAGGCAGAGGCTGGTTTTTGAGGCATGGCTGGTGATGAGGCTCTGGAGCTGTTTCTCTGTAATCAGTCCGTCATGCGCGGCGTTGTTGATTTCGTCGCAGATGACCAAGTCGTAGTCGCCGCTAGAAACCGCTTTTAGGGCTTCCTGGTAAGTTTCCAAGGCCGCCTGCTTATGTTGTTCTTCCGAGATATGCTGTTCGCTAAGATCACCAGCTTGATAAAATCCCTTGCCGCCTTTATAAAAAAATAGCTGGTCTTTAAAAAGTGGTCGGATATCCCGGATAAAAACATGCTCGCCGACGCCCCAATATTTAATGAACTGGAAAAAAGCCACTTTCGAGCGGTTGCCGAGCGCCCGCGTCATCAATCCAAGCGCTGCGCTGGTCTTACCCTTGCCTTCGCCGGTATAGACAATTACCACCGAATCCTTGGTCTTATAATCTTCAAACGCCATGTACTACAGTATAGCTGTAACTTAGCTCAAGTGGTGGGTTTTGAGGGCATTGTCGATCTTGGGGCGGTCAAAGCCGACGATAATCTCGCCGCCGATGTCGATGACGGGGATGCCTCGCTGTCCAGATTTGACAACGGCTTGAGTACCGGCTTCGGGGGTTTTTTCGACGTCTTTATCGGTGTATTTAACGCCTAATTTATCGAAGTAATCCTTGGCGGCGTGGCAGAACGCGCACCAGGTGGCGCTGTAGACAGTAACGGTGGCGGTTTTCGTATCGCTCATATACAGTAATTATATCACTATACTTTGTAAAGTATCAAGCCTTAGCTATCATTTAAATCTAAAAACCTCGTCGAATCTTTCTTGGTGGCTTCACGGACTGCTTTCGGATAATTGCCGCCAACTTCTTTATGGAGAACATACCTGATGTATTCTGAGCGGGACATGTAGCGGTCCTTGGCCGCCTGGTCAACCTCGACTAGCAATTCCTCCGGTATTGTAAAGTGGATGTCTTTTAATAGTTTCCAAAGTACCATGCTTCTCCTTGCCAACCCCACATTCCTTACTCTAGTTTGAGTCCCCGTCCAATTATGGATGGTTCATGGATGTGTGCTGATCTGTTAGATGTATCCTCATTCTATCCATAATTGGACGGGGGTCAATTGTGGGCAGGCTTTTGTGGCTAGATTTAATAACTAGTTAATTGTTAAGCCGGCCGAGCGTGTCGACGGTTGCGTGAGATAGATCACATCTGTTATAATTATAGGGAATGAAGCAGACGACCGCGCCGCGCACGACGCCCTCGCCCAAAGGTGGAGAAAAACAGCCAATTGCGGCGGTGAACAGTGCCAAAAACCCCAAGACTGAATTCTTGATGGCTGCCCTGTCTATGAGCTGGCAATTAGCTATCGTGGTGCTGGTACCGATCATCGGCGGCTTTGAGCTGGACCAGAAGCTCAACACGCTGCCGGCGCTGACTATTGTCGGTTTCTTAGTAGCGATGGCTGGCATGGGCGCGGTAGTGTGGCGGCAGTTGCAGATCTTCAGCCCGCCCGTCACCACTCCGTCTAAGGGACATCGTTCATGATCAGCGCACTTGCACGGTTCGCCGAAAGCGGCCCGATCGTCCACGTGGCGCCAGCTAAGCTGTTCACTGTCGACGGTTTCACGATTACTAATTCCATCCTCTACGGCTGGATCGCCATTACCGCCATTACCGTACTTTTTGTTTGGACGGCCCGTCAGGTGCGCGTCAAGCCCCGGGGCGGTTTCGTGCAAGTCGTCGAAGTCGGCGTCGATTTTATCACTAACTTGGTAGAGAACGCTTTTGACAACAAGGAGATTGGCCGCAAGTACGTGCCCTATTTCGTGACACTGTTCTTTTTCATCTTATTTAATAACTGGCTCGGCCTGCTGCCAATTGTCGGCGAGGGTTTCCTGGTTCACGGCAGCCCGCTGCTGCGGCCCTTCACCGGTGACCTTAACGGCACCTTGGCCCTTGGCGTGGTGACCATGCTACTGGTCTACGGGGCGTCGATCCGCGAAGCCGGTGGCCCGCTGAAGTACCTGCACCACTTCTTTATTGGCAGCCCGAAGAACCCGTTGTATTTCGGGATCGGCCTGCTGGAGATGTTCACCGACTTGACGCGTGTGCTCAGCCTGAGCCTCCGGCTTTTCCTTAATATTACTATTGGTGAGATCGTCATCGCCGTCTTCGCCTACTTGGGCCATGTGGCGGCGCCACTGACGGCCCTGCCATTCACCTTGCTGGAAATCCTGGTGGGCGCCCTGCAGGCCTATATCTTCACCATTTTAGCTACTATGTACCTGGCCATCGCCGTCAACCATGCCGAGGAGCATGCCGGTGACCCGGACTTGACCGAAGACGACGTACCTGAAACAATAGGGGTACAGAATACCGAGAGTGTGCATGGGCAGGCTTAATTTTGTAATTAAAAGGAGTAATTAATGGCAATTATCGCAGACGCAGTAAACACGGCAATCATCGGCAAAGGCCTGATGATCGGCGGCGGCTTTATCGGGCCGGGCATCGGTATCGGCCTGATTGGCGGCAACTACTTGCAGGCCGTCGGGCGCAACCCAGAAGCGGCGAAGTTTCTGGGCCAGGCCCTGATCTTCGTGGCTATCGTGGAGCTTTTCGGACTTTTGGCTTTCGCCTCCATCTTCATCGTTAAATAAGGAGTTTTAATTGATTCAAACGGCTCTGACACAATTCGGCGACAGTTCTTCTGGTCTCGGGGCTCTAGGCTTTGACGGCAAAGCCTTCGTCATCCAGCTGATTACCTTCGTGCTGGCCCTGTTAGTACTGCGGCGCTACGCTTTCGGGCCGATCCTCAAAGTATTACGCGAACGTCGCGAGACCATCGAGCAAGGTGTCAAGCTCGGTGAGCAAATGCGCCGCGAGCAGGCCGAAATGGAAGATAAGGTAGTCAAAGCCTTGCAGGCAGCCCGCCAGCAGGCTGACCAGATTATCGCCGGCGCCCAGGACAGCGGCCGCCAGGCCATCCGCGCGGCCGAGGACAAGGCCCGCGACAAAGACGCTGGTGTACTCAAGGATGCTGACGCGCGCATTGCCCAAGACACTGCTCGAGCCCGCCAAGGCTTGGAGAAGGAATTGGTAGGACTGGTATCTGACGCCACTGAGGCGATTATTGAAGAAAAAGTTGACGCCAAGAAAGACGCCGATCTTATTAGGCGGGCGCTCAAGGAGCGGCAAACGGCATGAAGCAAGCTCGCACCAAAATCGCCCAGGTCATCGCCGACCGAACGCTAAAAAAGGGTGTTTCCAAGCAATTGAGCCGTGAAGTTGCCGCCTACCTCTTATCTGAGCGGCGCGTTAACGAGCTGGACTCAGTACTGCGGGATGTCCAGGCCGACTGGGCTGAGGACGGTTACGTTGAGGTTTTGGCCAGCAGCGCTCACGCCCTGACCGATGTCACCAAGGCCGACATCACTAAGCAGGTTAAAGAGCTGTACCCGGTCGCCCAGCAGATCATCGTCACCGAAGTGCATGACCCGGCCATCATCGGCGGCGTCCGACTGAGCGTGGCCAACCGGCAGCTCGATCTCAGCGTCGAGGCCAAGTTGAATAGATTTAGACAGTTAACGACCGCAGGAAAGGATTAAATGGCTACCAAGACCGATTTATCAATTACTGAATTATCAGATGACATCCGGGCGGCCATTGCCGAGCTGAAGCAGCGCCCCGAGATCGAAAGCGTCGGTGTTGTCACTCGCGTCGGCGACGGCATCGCCTGGATTTACGGCCTGAGCGCTGCCGGTTATAACGAGATGTTAGAGATCGACGGTGTTAACGGCGCCAAGGTCACGGCCTTCGCCCTCAACCTCGGCGAGGATGAAATCGGCGCGGTACTCCTCGGCGAAGACACGGCCGTCAAGGCAGGTGCCAAAGTCCGCCTCAGCGGCAAAGTCCTGGAAGTTCCTGTCGGACCCGAACTGGTCGGGCGAGTAGTTGATCCCTTAGGTAACCCCCTGGACGGCGGCGAACCAATTAAGGCCAAGCAAACCAGCCGCGTTGAGCGCCCTGCACCCGGCGTCTTGGCCCGTAAGAGCGTCCACGAGCCGCTGATGACTGGCCTAACCGCTATTGACGCTATGATCCCGATCGGCCGCGGCCAGCGTGAGCTGATTATCGGCGACCGCCAAACCGGTAAGACGGCCATCACCGTCGACACCATGGTCAACCAGGCCAAGCAAAAGACCAGCGTCATCAACGTGTACGTCGCCATCGGTCAGAAGCTATCCAAGATCGCCGCCCTGCAGGAACGCCTGCGCCGCGAAGGCGTCATGGACCAGACTATCATCGTGGCTACCAGCCCGGCCGATCCGGCCGCCTTGCTTTACCTGGCGCCTTATGCCGGCTGCGCCATGGGCGAGTACTTCCGCGACAACAAGCAGCACGCCCTAATTATCTATGACGACCTGACTAAGCACGCCCAGGCTTATCGCCAGATGTCGCTACTGTTGCGCCGCCCCCCGGGTCGTGAGACCTATCCCGGTGACGTCTTCTACCTGCACTCCCGACTGTTGGAGCGGGCCGCCAAGATGAGCGACAAGCTCGGCGCCGGCTCTCTGACCGCCCTGCCCATCATCGAGACCCAGGCCGGCGACATCAGCGCCTACATCCCGACCAACGTTATTTCGATTACCGATGGCCAGATCTTCCTGGAAACCAATCTTTTCTATCAGGGCATCCGTCCGGCTATTTCGGTTGGCTTATCAGTCTCGCGTGTTGGCGGCTCCGCCCAGACCAAGGCCATTAAAGCCGTTGGCGGCGGCCTTAAGCTAGCTTTAGCCCAATTCCGCGAATTAGCCGCCTTCAGCCAGTTCTCAACTGACTTGGACCCGGAAACCCGCCATACCATTGAGCGTGGACAGCGTTTGACAGAATTACTCAAGCAGCCCCAGTTCAGCCCCTATGCCATCTGGGAAATGTACACTAGTCTGTACGCCGCCACCCAAGGCGTCTTTGACACTGTACCGCTGGAAAAGATCAAGCCCGCCGAAGAAGCCTTGCACCGCGAACTCAAGTCCAAACATGCCAAGTTGACCGACGCCCTCAACACCGGCGACAAGCCAACTGACGCCAAGAACGAAACCGTACTCAAAGTCGCCAAGGCCATCGCCGAGAGCTACAAGGCACCGTCAAGCGATAAAAAGGCTGAGGAGAAGTAAGCCCAGTGGCCAGTACGATTACCCTAAAGCGCCGGATCACTTCGATCAGCAGCACCCGCCAGATCACTAAAGCTATGGAGCTGGTTAGCGCCAGCAAGCTGCGACGGGCCCAGGAGTACGCCCAGCGCAGCCGCGACTACCGCGACCTGGCCTATGACCTGCTGCGCAAGCTGAACGCCATGAGCGAAGTCGAGCGTATGCCGCTGTTCCGCAAGCGCGAAGTTAAGGATCGGCTATACATAGTCATTACCAGCAACACTGGACTTGCCGGGGCCTACAATGCCAATACATTGAAGCTATTAACCGAAGGCTTGCGAGAAGACCGCGACAAGAGGGTCAAGAGCCATGTCATTACAGTCGGCAGCAAAGGCGCCCAGTTTGTCCGCCGCATCCAGGACGTCGACCTGCTGGCGGCCTACCCGCCGCTCGGTGACCAGCCGACGGCTAACGACGTGCGACCGATCCTCAATACCGTACTTGACCAATATATATCCGAAAAAATCGACGAAGTCCGCATCCTGTACACGAACTTCAAATCCAACCTGCTACAGGAAGCTACCAGCCTGCAGATCCTGCCGGCGCCGCTGATGGATGTCGACAGCGATGCCACGCCGATCAGCAACTTCGAGCCGGATGTCGAGACGGTCGTGCAGGAAGTCACTACCCGGCTGATCGAAGCCCAGATCTGGCAGGCTATATTGGAGAGCTTAGCCAGTGAGCATGCCATGCGCATGATCGCCACCAAGAACGCCACCGACAACGCCAACGACCTGATCCGCGACTACACCCTGGAATTAAATACCGCCCGACAGGCCGCCATTACCCAGGAGCTGGCCGAAATCAGCGGCGGCGTGGAAGCATTAAGCGATTAAGGAGATATGATGGCAACGACTACGAAACAGAAAACCAGGATCGGCAAGATCACCCAGATCGTGGGCGTGGTAGTAGATATTGAGTTCACGACTGACAGCCTGCCGGCGATTTATAACGCCTTAAAAGTCCAACTGGATGAGCAAGAAGTGACGCTGGAAGTCGCCCAGCATCTCAGTGAATCGAGCGTTCGGGCGATTGCCCTAAGCTCGACTGACGGCCTAGAGCGCGGCGCCGAAGTTACTGATACCGGCGCGCCGATTAGCGTCCCTGTTGGCGATGCTACCTTGGGACGAATGTTTAACGTCACTGGCCAGCCGATTGACGACAAGGGCGGCACGTTCAAGGAGACGGCCCCGATCCACCGTACGCCGCCGCCGTTGATTGACCAGTCCGGCCAGGTCGAAATCCTGGAAACCGGTATCAAGGTTATCGACTTGATCGCGCCAATGGCCAAGGGCGGCAAGGTCGGCCTCTTTGGGGGCGCCGGTGTCGGTAAAACTGTCTTAATCCAAGAATTAATCAACAACATCGCTAAATTCCACTCCGGCTACTCGGTATTTGCCGGCGTCGGCGAGCGCACCCGCGAAGGCAACGACCTGTATTTCGAGATGGAAGAATCCGGCGTGCTCAAGAACACCTCGCTGGTCTTCGGCCAGATGAACGAACCGCCTGGCGCCCGTCTGCGCGTCGCGCTGTCAGCCCTGACGATTGCCGAAGGCTTTCGCGATAAGGGCAGCGACGTGTTGCTATTCGTCGATAATATCTTCCGCTTTACCCAGGCCGGTGCCGAAGTTTCGGCGCTACTCGGACGCCTCCCATCGGCGGTCGGTTACCAGCCCAACCTGGCGCAAGAAATGGGCCAGCTGCAAGAGCGCATTACCTCGACCCGCGAAGGCTCAGTAACCTCTGTACAGGCCGTCTATGTACCGGCCGATGACTTTACCGACCCGGCCCCGGCTACGACCTTTGCCCACCTTGACTCCACTATCGTACTTGACCGTTCCCTTACCGAGATCGGCATCTACCCGGCGGTTGACCCGCTTAACTCGACTTCTACCCTGCTCGACCCGGAAATTGTTGGCGAGGATCACTACAACGTGGCCCGCGAAGTCCAGCGCGTCTTGCAGCGCTACAAAGATCTCCAGGACATCATCGCCATCCTCGGCATGGAAGAGCTGTCCGAAGACGATAAACAGCTGGTTGGCCGGGCCCGGCGCATCCAGCGCTTCCTCAGCCAGCCGTTCTTCGTGGCCGAGCAGTTCACCAATAACCCCGGCCAATACGTGAAGCTAGTTGATACTATCCAGAGCTTTAAGGAAATCCTCGACGGCAAGCATGATGATAAGCCCGAGAACGCTTTCTATCTCAAAGGCGGCATCAAGGACGTTAAAGCTACCAAAACCGAGGCTAAATAAGCGTGTTCCACTTCCAGCTGGTCAGTCTCAGCGGCAAGCAGTTCGACGAGGATGTTTACGAAGTCATTCTGCCGACCTTGGACGGCGAAATTGGCGTGCTGCAAGACCACATGCCGCTGGTCAGTGTCGCCAAGACCGGCGTGATTGCCGTTCGCCGCAACCCCAAGGATTCCGACGCCCAGCGTGAGTTCTTCGCCACCAACGGTGGGGCCATAGAAGTGAGCGACAACACCTTACGCGTACTGGTTGACGAGGCAGACCACGCCGACGTGATCAATGAAGCCGAAGTCCAAAAGGCCCTGGAGCGCGCCCAGAAGATGAAGGCCGAAGCCAAAGACCAGGTTAGCCTGGATCACGCCCAAGCCCTGGTCGACCGCCAAGCCGTCCGCCTGCAAGTGGCCGGTCTCAAGCGCCGCCATCAACGTCGTTAATTAACCGAGTTTACTAGTACAAAAAGCGCAGCGCGTGGCGGCCTTGGGTATCTCACTCAAGCAGAACTGGCATTTCTTTTCGGTCGGGTCTTCTGGTGTCTTGCGGCGGCTGGAATACTCTTGCAACTTATTGAGCGGATGGATGATTAAGAAGAATATCACGGCCGCCAAAATCAAGAAGGCAATAACCGCGTTAATGAAGTCACCATACATGAACTTGCTGCTGTTAAGCGTAAAGAACAACCCGGAAAAGTCCGGCTTACCACCGACAGCGGCGAGTAACGGCGTAATCAAATCTTTCACTAATGAAGTGACAATCGCTCCAAAGGCCGCGCCGATGACAACCGCCACCGCCAGGTCAACCACATTACCGCGCAGGATAAATTTCTTAAATTCGTTCAGCATACTTTTTTCCTTGCTTATTAGGTATAGTAACAGATTATTTAAAGACTTGCATATCGACCAAAGACAAGATACTATAAGTCTCATATTTGTGATAAAAAACACATTTGTTGGAGTGAATAGTGCATGAAAACTTATCCGGTAGCAATGAAGTGACAGGAGCGCCTACATGTCCGGTCATAGTAGTTACGCGCATTTCTGAAGGTTTAAGTTTTGGTGAGGGTGCAATTTCTGCAAGCGGCGAAGATGAAAGAGTTTTGGAACTTATGGATACCGCTATACATGGCGGACCAGAAATTCTGGTTCCTGTTGAAACCGAAGACGACGGTTGTAGTGACGGCCGGCCCGCCATTTCTGTATTTAGGAAACGATCAATATTCAAACATAATCATCATCGGGCCAAAATTTTTGGTGGAGCGGTTGTCATGACCGCAGCGTCCAAGATTGGCTTGGGCGAGAATCGACATCAGGAATTGCCCAACATCTTAGCAGGGTCTATCGACACTCTAGTAGAGGAGAATATTAATTTCGGTGCTCACATTGACGAGGCCGCACATGGCGAGAACTGTGGTTGCGGAGCGATTGACCGGGGTCCTGACTCACTATGGGCCGCTGTGAAATATGAAAATGAGATCCGTCAGGTCATCGCTGTATTGGGCGTTGAAACGACAGGGTTAGATGAAGTGCAGAGCAATTTCCGCCAGTATGTAAATACAAATCTATCCCAGCCTATAGAATATAGCGGCCGCAAAGTTATGGATAAAATCGTTGATACAGGTAAGATTGTAAAGAAACTCGGGGGCGAACATCGTGAACGGCGCATTATCTTGAATCAAGTGAGGGGCTTCACGGTGAATCAGCGGCTAATACGGGCAGTGACAGATGGAGAAGCCCAGGTCTTTGGTGTCGATACATGGCGCTTAGAAGACGTCGTCGCCAAACTTTATCCTGCTGAGCCGGAGCGACAACATAAAGCAGTGCTCAGCATGTTAGTTTATACTCTTGGCACAGCCGCAGTACTAACCAAGGGTGATCTACCGATAGATATTATAGAGGAGGCTTTCTAGGGCGATAAATGTGCCTCCTCTATTTAGGCACTTTACAAATGCCCAAACTAACGCTATTCTTATGACATTAAATAAGTGGAGGTTCCAATTATGTTTGGAAGACGCAACACGGCTGCCTTAGTAGCTGAATTTTTAGGTACCGGAGCATTGACGCTCCTGATTTTGAGCGTGCAGCGCTCTACGATAGGTGTGCCCTTCTTTGTGGCAGCCGCGGCTGGTCTAACATTAATCTTAATGATGTTCGCTCTCGGCGAAGTCTCGGGCGGCTACTTTAACCCGGCTTTGACGCTGGGATTTTGGACCACCCGGCGGATATCAACTATCAAGGCTATCCTTTATATCGGCGCCCAGTTTCTTGGTGCCTGGGGAGCTTACTACCTCTACACCTACTTCGTAAAAAATTCCCTGCAGCCAGTTGGCGGCCATTACAGCGGGCGTATCCTGACTGCTGAGGCAGTCGGTACGGCCGTGTTTAGCTTCGGCTACGCGTCGGCTGTCTACCAAGGCTTCACGCGGGCTGTTACGGCTTCAGTTGCCGGCCTGGCTTTCATGATCGGCATCATTGCCGCTTCACCAGCCGCTATCGGCTTGCTGAACCCGGCCATCGCCCTCGGGGCCCGGGCCTGGGTCTTGGGTACCTACGTCTTAGGGCCGGTCCTTGGCGCTATCATCGGCATCAATTTGTACAGCCTGTTGTTCACGGAATCTGGCGCCGGCAGCGCGGCTACCTTTGTCCGTAGTTTTAGCACCGGCAACAGTACGGTAACCGTCGAAACTACCAAGAAGCGCCCAGCCAAAAAAGTCCGCCGCTAGACTATTAGTTTAGGCGAATGACTGCGAAACCGCCCGCTCAGCCGGGCGGTTTTATATATTGCCGTCAATAAGGTCTTGTTCGAACTGTTGGATGCCGCGCGCGTTTTTAGCGTATTGGTTAGTATCTGGAAAATCTAATTCCATTATATGTGCCCAGACCGCGCCGATGAGTTTGGTAAAGTTTTCTAATTCCAGCAGATCAAAAGTGAGTTCCAAATTATTAATGAGCCTTCCTTGCTCGTTCGGTTCGACAAACTCTAGGGCGCCGCCGCTGGCTGTCACTTTACCGCGAAAACTGGCCGAATTCTCGACTAATAGTTTGTAGAACAGCAATTGTTGGCGGTACTTATGCAATTTGACACGTTCGTATTCGTCCTTACCCTGCCAAGATGTGGCCGGCTTGCCGGTTTTGAAGTCAATGACCATGGCACTGCCGCTCTGCTCAATGTGTAATTTGTCGATTTTACCGCTCAGGTTGGCGTCGCCAATCACGACGCCTTCGTTATTAAAGCCGCGCTCGACGATGTCTTTGGCCGACATGTCCGCTCCTCGCTCTTTTACGTACAGTGCCAGCGCTTCCCGGCCGCGCCGCCCTAGGCGATTATAATCGGTCTTTTTGAGATGCTTGCGTTCTAAGACGTCGACGAAGTAGTCTTGCTGCTTGACAATGGGCGGAAGCTTGCCGGCTTTGCGCAGTTCCGTATGCGCCCACTGCAGTGTCTTATGGATAGAATCGCCATAGGCCGCCGAAGGAGTCGGCGCTTCCGGAAATCTCAACAGATTGTGCGTAAAGAAATACTTCGGCCCGGCCCCTTGTACGTCAATAAAGTTATTGAGGTGCGTCACGCTCAGCTTATAGGTCGCCAGGATGGGCTCGAACAGGGCCGGCTTGTCAGCGATGACTTGGCGAAAACGGTAGGCCCAGTCGGTCGATAAGATCTCGGCGGCTTTGGCTGAGGCCGGCTTGTCGATGGGCTTGGGTTGCAGCGAGTCTTCGAAGAAGCTCAACGGCGGTGACAACTTGTTCTCCAAAGTATGAGTGTAGCCAGTTATGTGCAGGGTGTGGCGGGCGCGGGTTAACGCCACGAACAGGAGCCGTAAGCGGTCGTTGTCACTCTCCCCCGCCGGCACGATCGGCAGGTTGCGCGGCAAGGCAATGCGCGAGGACTGCGAGCGGGCGGTCGGCCCCCAGATCTCATCTTGGGCGTTAATCACAAACACGGCATCGAACTCCAGTCCTTTAGCCTTATATGCCGTCATGACCTGGACGGCCTTGGTGGTCTGGGTATGCGGGTTGGTATCGGCTATTTTGAGGTTGGCCGCCTGGTGCAGCTCGGCGAACTCCACGAGATCCTTGATGTACAGCGCTTTGTTGGGCTTCCACTGGCGCAGCCGCTGCCGCAGCGTCGATAACTGGCCTAACAACGTGAGGTAGGTGTCGGTACTCTCCTCGTAGCGTTCCGCGCTGAAGTAATAGGCCCGCAACGGCGAGACGAATTGCTCGGGCTTGGACTGAGGCAGGAGTAACTCGTCGTACTCGCTGTCGACGCCGTCATGGCCGGCGCCGATCAGCTGGTCAAGCAGGTATTCCATCGGCTCCAGCGCGCCGCGTTTGGACAAGCCGATGAACCAAGCGGAGATCGTCAGCAACTTCTTATCTTTATGCTTGGCTAAGGCCTTTAACCAGTGCTCATGCTTGTTGTAGGAGTCTAAGCTGAGCTGTACTAAAGTCTCGGCCGACACGGCCCAGAAATCATAGCCCAGCACCTCGCTGAACAGCGCGTCGGCGTCATCCTGGCGATTCTCGGCCAACGCCACCACCAGTTCCGACATTCGCAGCAGCTGCAGCACGATCGGCGCTTCCAGGATATTCTCGCGCCGCTCGTAGGCTACTGGAATATGCCGCTCGCCCAAATATGGCATCAGCCGCTCCAGGTACTTATGCCGCGGCGCGATGACGGCGATCTCCTCCGGCGCCGACCCTCTCTCAATAAGCTTCTTAATCGCTTCGGCGATCCAATCATACTGGGCCAGCTCGCTAGAAAAGGATGAGTAATCAAGGATTTTAGAGGGATAGCTCTGCTTAGCTGCCAGCCGCTTATGCGAACCCGGCACGACGGCTTCCAGCCGGTCGGTGATCTGTCCGGCTATATCTGAGCCGGTTGCCAGAATATTGGCGTTAGAACGGTAATTGTCCTGCAATACGATGGGTTCCAGACCATACATTCGTACGAAGGCTACCATATTGGATGCCTCGGCGCCCTGGAAGGCGTAGATGGCCTGGTCGTCGTCGCCAACCGCCATGAGGTTGGGCTTACCCTCGTGCACTGGGTTGTCGCCAAGCGCCATTAGCATGCGCAGCTGGGCCTTGTTGGTGTCTTGGAACTCGTCAACCAACACGTACTGGTAGCGTTCCTGCAGGTTGAAGCGCAGCTCGTCATTGGTTTCCATGGCGTGCACGGCCAACGTAACCATGTCATCGAAGTCGTACAAGCCTTGCGTCGCCATGACGTCGATAAGCTCTTGGTAGGCATTGGCAACGGCATGCATCTTGCGGTAGTTTTGCCCGCCGTCCTTGAAGACGTAGCGGCCATCGGCATCCTTCTTGCACCAGGCCACCCGCCAGGCGGTAATGGCCTTGGCGTAGCGGCCGCCGGCATCGGTCTCGGCGATGGCCTGTTCCAATTCACTGGCGCAAGCGCTGGCATACTCTGGAAAGCCGAAGTAAGCTTGGACGCTGACTTGTTTCAGGACGCTTTTCAGGAAAATGTTATAAGCTGACAATTGCTTAGGCGATGGCGTACTAGCAAAAACCTCGCCCAATTCGTCCTCAATAGACTTAATGAACTTCTCATTCGCATTGAGTAGCTCGTGCAGCTCCACTGGCGAGATAGCATTCTGCTTCAACCAGCTGATAACGTTCAGCGTATCCTTCAGGAACACGAAGTTATCCCCGACCTTAACGCTTAGCGGATTACTATGCGCCAAGCCCTCAAAAATACCGTGCAACAGCTCATAGCGCCCCAACTCATCAATCTGCTGCAGCAACTGCCGTCCGGTAAAGTAATCAGGGTACTGGTTAATGATATCGGTACCGAAGCTATGGAAGGTATGAATCGCCACGTGATAAGCCGGCTGCCCAATGATACTAGACAATCGCTCCCGCATATTCCGCGCCGCGTTGTCCGTGAACGTCAGGCACAGGATATTCCCCGGCGACACGTCGTTCCTACGCATAATATTGGCCACGCGCATGCTTAGCAGCTGCGTCTTACCCGTCCCCGGCCCCGCCACTACCAGCAACGGCCCCTCAGTAGCCTCCACCGCCCGCCGCTGCTCATCATTCAGCCGCTTAAACTCGTCCTCAAACTTTCCCATTACATCTATTGTATAGGAAATGTACTATGTTATTTGGCGATTGCGGCTGCGCAGGCTTCGCAGTCGTCCTGGGCGGTAAATTCGGTTAGGAATTGCTTGGTGGCGATGGGCCAGGGCTCGAGGTCGTGAAAACCTATCAGATCAGCGGCTTCGCGCAGGACATAGCCCAGCCAGCCGTAGAGCCGCAGCTTGCCCCATATTACGGCGGCCCAGCGGGGACCGGCCGGAATGACTGTTGTAACTGGTTTAGCGACATAGCTGCGGAAACTTTTGCCGTTAGCCCGACGACGCAGGTTATTGGCGACGAACCAGCCGTCATGCAGGGCCGTTTGGGCCAGGCCGCTGAACGGCGTATTGGCATTGTCACCGATAACGAAGATATTATCTTCAGCTTGCAAATAAGTGTCGACGGCAACCTTGCCCCGCCCCATTAGAACGAAGTGGTTGGCGTTGAAGAAGGGGTGGTTGGTAACACCGGCCGTCCAGATGACGGTATGACTTCGGATGGGCTTGCCGTTAATGATCAACTCGTCAGCGGTCTCTCCCTGGACAACGCTATTCAGGTACAGACGAATGCCTAGCCGCTTAAGTTGCCGACGAACAACACGCGACGTCTCTTTCGGCAATCGAGGCAGCAAGCGGGGCGCCGCCTCGATGAGGTCAATGTGCAGGCGGCGCTCTGGCAGGCCGTGGTTTTTCAGGATGTGACGTAAGTAGGTTGGCAAGGCCCCGGCCAGCTCAATACCGGTCGGACCGGCGCCGACGATGACGTAGTGCAGGTCAGGCCGTCGTTCATCTGTTAATTGCTGGTGCAAGTGGGCCTTGAAGCGCTTGACTTCATCCTGGGTCTTGATACTGTAAGAAAAATCCGGTAGGCCCTTGATGCCGAAGTAATTGGTGACCACACCCAAGCCGATGATAAGGGTATGGTACGGCACTTTTTGGCTGCTGGCCGTAATAATAACCTTGGCCTTACGGTCGAGGGTTTCAACCGTGTCCTGGATAATCTTTACTGGTTTGCCGCTAAAGATGGTTTGCAGTGGGATGCTGGAATTGGCCCGCTTACCGCCGGTGGCAGTGTGGTACAAGGTTGGGTAGTAGCGCAGGTCAGGGCTGTCGCTGAGCAGCGTTACTTCGAAGCGGTCATCATTAGCCAGCTCCAGCGCCGCTTTGACGCCGCCAAAGCCGCCCCCCACGATCAGAACCGGTTCTTTTTTTGCCATAATGCTAATGATTATACAGATAGCCGCCGGACTCTGCCAGTTAGCGCTATAGGTTGCTGACTAAGTCCTGCACCAGTTTGTTGATAATTGCTTGCGAGAAGTGCGTGTTGTAGAGTTGGCGGCCGGCCTCGCCAATCTGTTGCAACTCCTGAGGATGGGCTTGGGCCCAGGTAATAGCCTCGGCCAAGGCTGGCGGATCGGCTTGGGGTACGACCAGGCAGTTTATCTTGTCTTGGAAGCCTTCATTTACTTGGTTACGGCCAACGAGGGCCGGCGCGCCAATCGCCAGGAATTGATAAGTCTTCCCTGTTATAACGAACTGGGATTGTAGCGTTTTGCCGAACGGGCCGCCCACCGTCAGGCCGGCTGCTAAGGCTGCGCGTGGTAACTCCTCGAAGGGGATCCAGGGCTCATAGTTTATCTTGGCACCAGCCGCGATTGCCGCTTGGCAGGCTTCGGCCGTCTTTGACCGCTTCTTCCCGCCGACAATATGAAAGTTGACGTCCGGATTATCTTTCAAAAGTACCGCCGCCTCTAACAGATAAGGTAGGCCGTGCAGCGGCAGCATGTGGCCGTAGTAGAAGACAGTGAATGGATTGGTCTTGCGGGAAGCGGTTTCGGGTTTCTTGAAGACGGTTTCATCGGTGCCGACCGGGATGGTCAGGTAGCGGCTAACATCGAGTCGGTTGAGTTTTGCTGAATAGGCGGCGTGGGCGTCGGTATCGGCTAGGATTACGCGGCACTTCTTAGTTAGGCTAGCATACCAGCGGCGGAACAGTCGGTAGCGCCAGGTTTCCGGCCTTAAGCGACCATGTTCTTCCATCCATTCCGTAAAGTTCACTAGTTCGTCAAAAATGATTGGTTTGCGTATCAAAGCCAGGCGCATAAATAGCAGCATTTCGTAGCCGCGGAATGTTATAACATAGGCGTCGGGCTTGTCGCGCAGGCGAGCGCGCATGATCTTCAATGGCACTTCGATAAAGCGCCAAAAACTTACGTGCTTATTAGCAATATTCACTACCTCGACGTGATCAGCCGCGGCAAAAGCCGTGCGCAAGGTCCGCGTCCGCACGTAATTACGCTGGCTGTAGCAGGAAATAATGGCGATTTTCATCTGGCTCTAGTGTAGCAAAAGCTTGTTTTACGGCAGTAAACCCCTTAAGCTTAAGAGAATGGACGAAATAACAAATAGCCTGGTACAGGCCGGTTTTACCGGTGAGTATGATAATTCGCCGGCTACCCTCGACCTCTATAGCCACGATGCCTCAATGTTCGAGCTGCGGCCTCAGCTGGTCACCCAGCCTAAGGATACTAAAGATGTCGAGCGACTGGTAAAACTAGTCGCCGCAAAGAAGAAAACCCATCCGCATTTGAGTTTAACCGCTCGCAGCGCCGGCACTTGCATGTCAGGCGGTGCCATTAACGACTCGATCATCGTCGACTTCCTCAAGCACTTCAAAAAGATTGAAAAAGTCACTGCCACTACGGCCCAGGCCCAGCCGGGTGTCTTCTACCGCGACTTCGAACCCGAGACACTAAAGCACGGCGCCCTAATGCCGTCCTATCCAGCCAGCCGCGACCTGGCCAGCATTGGCGGTATGGTCAACAATAACTCCGGTGGCGAGAAGTCGCTGGAATTCGGCAAGACCGAAGATTTCGTCACAGAACTAGAATTTGTCTTCGCCGACGGCGTTGCCCGCACGGTCAAGCCGCTCAATAAGACTGAGCTAAATAAGAAGATGAAACAAAAAGACTTTGAAGGCAAAGTGTATAAGCAGATCTTCAAGCTGGTAGACGACAATTACGACCAGATCAAAGCCGCCAAGCCGCATGTTAGCAAGAACTCCACCGGCTACAACCTCTGGGACGTTTGGGATCGCGAGACTGGCGTCTTCGATCTCACCAAACTGATCGTCGGCGCTCAAGGCACACTTGGCTTCGTGACCGACATCCACTTCCGGCTGGTGCCCGCCCGCCCGCACTCCGGCCTGCTGGTGCTGTTCATGAAAGATATTGATGACCTGGGCGAAGTCATCCCCAAGGTACTAGAGGCCAAGCCGGCGACCTTCGAGTCATTCGACGACGCGACCCTGTGGCTGGGTATCAAGTTCCTGCCTAGCTTTCATAAAATGATTGGCTGGGGAGGTGTTATCAAGCTGCTGTTCAGCCTGGCGCCGACCGGCCTGCACATGTTCCGCGGCATCCCTAAATTAATCCTGATGGTCGAATTCAACGGCGAGACCGAAGACGAGGTGCGGACAAAGGTCCATGCCCTGCACCAGGAACTTCAGCAGCACCGCGCCCGCTACGAGATCAACGGCTTCGAGGAAGACGCCACCGAAGGCAAGTCCCAGAAATTCTGGATCATGCGCCGCTATAGCTTTCAACTGCTGCGCAGTAAGGTTAAGGATAAGCACACGGCGCCGTTTATCGACGATTTCGTGGTGCCCCCGCCACATCTGACGGAATTCCTGCCTAAGCTCCGCAAAATTATAGAAAAGTACAAGTTATTCGCCACCATTGCCGGCCACATGGGCGACGGCAACTTCCACGTTATCCCGCTGATGAAGCTGGAAGACCCGGCCGACCGCGCTAAGCTGCTGCCGGCGATGAAGGAGGTTAATAACCTAGTCTTAAAGTACGGCGGCTCATTATCCGGCGAGCACAACGATGGCCTGGTGCGCGGCCCTTGGCTGGAAATGATGTACGGCCCAGCCATGCTCAAAATCTTCCGCGAAGCCAAGGACATCATGGATCCCGACCACATCTTCAACCCCCACAAAAAGGCCAACGCCACCTGGGACTACAGCTTCTCCCACATCCGCGACCATTTCTAGTCGTCTAGGGTAAAATTTGGCCTACGGAGATCATGACTGAGAACGAGAGCAAGACAACAAGGGAGTACATGAACATCTGGCGGGCCCAGGCGATGTTGTCGGTGAGATTGAAACTGCTGAGGCCTTTGTAGAGCCAGATTAGACCGAGGGCGGCCATGACAATGACAAAACTGTAGCCGGCGTAGCCAAAGACGCCAAGGCTGATGATGGCGGCGATGAAGGCAATGGTGTAGGCGATCATCTGGATCTTGGTGGTACGGACACCTTTGACGAGCGGCAGGACGGGGATGTTGGCGGCTCGGTAATCACTGGAGCGGCGGATGGCGATGGCGTAGAAGTGCACCATTTGCCAAGCGACCATGATTAGGAAAAGTATTAGCGCCCCAATGTCGAAACGATTGGTTACGGCACAGTAACCGGCCACTGGCGGCGCCGCACCGGCGATACTGCCAACAAGCGTACCGTGGACTGACAAACGTTTTGAGACGCCGTAGAGAATGATGTAGTCGATGTAGGCGACAAGGCCGATGAGGGCCACTAAGGCGTTGGTGCCGATTATGAGGATTGACAAGCCGATAAATCCGAGGGCCAGGCCGTAAATAATGGCGCCGCGGCCGCTGATCTTGCCGGTCACCAGGGCTCTTTTCTTCGTCCTGACCATCTTCTTGTCGATGCCGCGGTCGATGTAGTTATTGATGACGCAAGCCGAAGCGATGACTAGGCAGGTACCCAGTATAGTTGCCAGGAATAGCCAGATGCTAGCGTGCCACTTAGAAGCCAGCAGGAAACCTCCGGCCGCGGTCAGGGCGTTGCCGTAGATGATACCGGGTTTGGTCAGCCAGTAGCATTCTTTGAGCATGCTACAATCCTCCCGACTGATTATTCATGTACTGGTTGATTTGGGCGGGAGTCATGCGATAGTTCAAGTTCGACATAATCCAGAGCGAACCGATGACTATGATAAGCACCACGACAAGCATGAAACAGAAGACCAGCAGCTTCCAGCGGGGTTTGGACTCCCGTCCAAGCCGTAAGAAGAAGATGAGCTGGACCATGAACTGCGCCAAGGCCAAGATGGCAACGGCGGCGATCAAGGCATTAGTATTCGAGAACAGCCGCTGAGTGATTATTACATAGGCTGTCACGGTCAGCACGACCGAAGTTATAAAGCCGTTTATGTAGGCCTTCAGCGTGCCGTGGCCGATGTCGTGCTCAGCGACTACAACGTCATGCTTGCTCATGGCTGTACCGCCCCAATTAGATAGACGATAGTGAAGATAAAGATCCAGATGATGTCCAGGAAGTGCCAGAACAGGCTGAGCAGCGTCAATTTGCGGATAAGGTTTGATGTCAGGCCCTTGGCCGCGACCTTAAGCATCAAAACCGCCATCCAGACCAGGCCTACCGTAATGTGCAGCCCGTGGGTGCCGACTAGCGTGAAAAAAGACGACAGGAAACCGCTGCGCCTCCAGCTATTGCCCTCTATGGCTAGGTGGTGGAACTCCGACAGCTCCATACCCAGGAAGGCCAGGCCGAGCAAGAAAGTCAGGCTGAAAAATAGCAGGGTCAGCCGCTTGTCACGGTTGTGGGCGGACAGCATAGCCAGGCCGCAGGTGAAGCTGCTGGTCAACAGGATCAGCGTCTCTGTCAACACGTATGGCAAGCTGAAGAGTTCGTGGCCGGACGGGCCGCCAAAGGTGTTGGGCCGCAGTACCGCGTAAGTCGCGAACAGGCTGGCGAACAGGACGCAGTCCGTCATCAGGTAGACCCAGAAGCCGAAAATAGTCTTGGTGCTGCCGTCGATTTCGCTCATGCGGCCTGCCCTTCCCTGGCCTGGGCGTCCAGTTGCTGCAACTTCTTGGCCGAAATGGTGTATTCGGTCTCGTCATCAAGCGTGCGCACAATAATACAGGCCACGGCCCCCAGCAGGCCCAGGATAGCCAGCCACAGGATATGCCAGACAGCGCCAAAGCCGAACAGGAACGCGAAGCCGGCAATCAGGATAGGCATGGGCGTATTTTTCGGTATCATAATCGCGGAGTAGACGGGCTTAGCGGCTTTCTTTCCCCCAGGGTGTTTCATAGCCCAAAAAGCGTCACGATCGGTCACCTCAGGCAGCGCGGCGAAGTTATAGAACGGCGCCGGTGAGGCGGTAGCCCATTCCAGTGTCCGGCCATTCCAGGGGTCGCCGGTCGTATCCTTAGTTTGGTTACGCTGTAGAATGCTTACCACTAGCTGGAGGACCTGGAAGCCGACCCCCGCGCAAATTACTAGCACCCCAATTCCGGCCACGATAAACAGCGGTTGCCAACCCAATGACGAGTCGTAGTGGTCCAGCCGCCGGGTAGCGCCCATCAGTCCCAGAATGTACAGCGGCACGAAAGCCAGCAAGAAACCGGTGAACCAGCAGCCAAAGGCGTATTTGCCGAAACGTTCGTTTAGACGGAAACCGAACATCTTCGGGAACCAGTATGTCAGGGCGGCAAGGTAGCCGAACACCACGCCGCCGACAATCATCATGTGGAAGTGCGCCACTAGGAATAGGCTGTTGTGCACCTGGTAATCAATGGCTGGCACAGACATCAGCACGCCGGCCACACCGCCAATCGTAAAGATCACCACGAAACCCAGGAACCACAGCATTGGCGAGGCCAGCAGGATCCGGCCGCGGTACATCGTCGCCAGCCAATTGAAGATCTTCACCCCAGTTGGGACAGCAATCACCGCCGTCATAATGCCAAAGAACGCGTTCACATTGGCGCCTGCGCCCATTGTGAAAAAGTGGTGCAACCACACTGTAAACGACAAGAAGACGATCGCCCAAATAGCATAGACCATTGAGGTGTAGCCAAACAGCCGTTTGCGAGCAAAAGTTGCCACCACCTCGGAGTACACGCCGAAAGCCGGCAGGACAAGGATATATACCTCCGGGTGTCCCCAGGCCCAGATCAGGTTCACGTACATCATGGCGTTGCCGCCCTGCCCGGCCGTGAAGAAGTGCATACCTAGCATACGATCCAAAAATAAAAGTGTTAAGGTCACTGTTAGGATGGGGAAAGCGAAGATCACTAGGCTCATGGTGCCCAGTACGCTCCAGCAGAACATCGGCATTTTCATCAGAGTCATACCCGGGGCCCGCAGCCGCAGGATAGTAACCAAGAAGTTAACGCCGGATAACAGGCTGCCGATACCGGCAATTTGCAAGCTCCACAACCAATAATCCACTCCAACGCCCGGGCTGTAGCGCAGTTCCGACAGCGGCGGATAGGCCAACCAACCAGCGGCCGAGAATTCTCCGACCACCAAGGAAAGGTTAACCAATACCATGCCGCACGCGAACAGCCAGAAACTGGTGGCATTCAAAAACGGGAATGCCACGTCACGGGCCCCGATCTGCAACGGCACGATCAGGTTGATTAAGCCGAACATTAATCCCATGCCCACGAAGAAGATCATAATTGTCCCATGGGCCGAGAAAATCTGCTGGAATTGCCCCGACGACAATATCCCGTGTGAAGCCCCAACGGAGGTGGCTTGCTGGGTTCTAATGAGTAAGACATCAGCTAAACCTCGCAAGAGCATCACCAGGGCAACGATAATATACATCACGCCAATCTTCTTAGGATCTACAGTGGTCAGCCATTCCCGCCAGAGCCAACCCCAGCGCTTGTAATAGGTCAGTAAGCCCACAATTAAGAGGCCACCCAAGACCATGCTGGCCACGCCGCCGTTGGTAATGGCGTTATGTTGCAGGGCGTGCCAGTCCAGGCGGCCTAACAGGCCGGAGGCAAAGAGCAGCAGGTTCATTGCATCCTCATTCCCGGCATACTGCCCGGCGGTCCGTTGTATCTGGTGATTACGCTATTATAGAGGCCGCTCGGACCTGAGTTATAGTAGGTTACTGGATTATCGGTGCTGGCTTGGGCCAGGTGGTCGTACGTATCTGAATTTAATTGGTTGGAAGAGTGCTTAACCGTTTGTACCCACTGGGTGAAATCAGCTCTGGAGCTGGACTCCGCGATAAAGTGCATGCCGGCGAAGCCATGCCCGCTGATGTTGGCCGACGAGCCGCGGAAACGGCCTGGCTGGTTGGCCAGCAGGTGCAGCTGTGTCGACATGCCGGGCATGGCGTAGATCTGGCCGCCCAGCTGCGGTATCCAGAACGAGTTCATCGGCGCGTCAGCGGTTATTTCGAAATTCACTGGCGTGTTGGTTGGAAATTGCACGAAGTTCACGGTCGCTATGCGTTGCTCGGGATAGATAAACAGCCACTTCCAGTCCAGGGCGATCACCTGGATATTCATCGGCTTAATGTTTGAGGTTAGCGGCTTGTTAGGGTCAAGTTGGTGGGAGCTATTCCAAATGATGACGCTCATCACTAGGATAAGCGCCGAAGGGATCAGCCACCAGATGGTTTCTGCCAGGCGGCTGCCATCTAGCTCTGGTGAATACTTGGCCCTGTTTCCTTCCCGATATTTCCATGTAAACCAAAAAAGCAGCGTAAACACCGGAATAACCACAATCAGCGACAGCAATAGCGTAAGAATTATCAGGTGGTACTCTTGCCGGCCGACCGGGCCCTTAGGATCGAGCACTGCGACAGTGTAGTGGCGTAAGTAGCCGCCGATAAAGGACAAAATTCCCAGGCTAAATAGGGCCGCTGTAACAAACCTGTACTTTTTATTCATCCTACCTCAGAATAAGCGTAATCGCTATATCTACTATAGCACTTCGATTAATAACTTATCCGGTCTTGAGCGAATCGAGGCGCAGCCGGTCTTTGGCGTGCAGGCTTAGGACTACCAGGAAGAGCAGGCCGAGGAAGATAAGGTATGAGCCCCGGTCAATAATGTTAGCCGACAGGATATTAGGGGTCGAGACATGGTGCAAATGCTTTGAGAATACTAGGAAGGTTTCCCGAAAACCGATAGCATCGGGGGTCAAGGACACGAACAAGGCGAAATTAGCCGCACCGGAGTAAGAAACGGCTTGGCCAAGAGAAATATGTGAGTTGACCGCCCGTAGTTCCACGAAATAAGTCACCGCCGTCAGGGCAACTTGTAAAAAAGTAACGACCATCAGCCGCGCCAACAGGCTGCCACGCAAATTGAATTGGGAGGCGGTAGGTAGCTTGTCCCGTTTCAGAAACAGCCGGATAACCAGCACGCTGAAACCGGCCACAGCTGCCAAGGCCAAGACCGTTTGCCACCACGGGCGAGTGCCGACCAGTAGGAATAAGGCGCTGAAAAACGCGAAAAGCCCATAATATAAGAGGGTAGCCAAAGTGTAATCACGCAGACGGACCTGGTGGCGGGTTTTGAGATAAGCGGCACGGACTCCGGGCCCGCTCTGCAAAGGCCCGAAGAAATTAACGAGCGACGAATATGAAGTCAGCAGGAAGTTTTCCTTCCAGGCCAACTGCTTACCGCAAAACTTGAGGCAGCTATCGTAGATCAGAACCAGCAGGCCGATCATCGGTATATTTAAGAGGACTATGGCCACTATCCACCAAGGGTTAGTGCGGCTGAGCTGCCGGATATAATCCGGATGTTGAGCGAAGAAGCGAATAAAGACAGCCAGTGTTACCAGTAAGACGAGCACGATTATAACGTTTTTAGCACGGTATTTAGGCGGAGTCGGACTAGCCATAGCGACAGTGTAGCATGGCATTAAGCGTCCCTTAATGTTTCAGGTTATACTGTATCGAGTATTATCATGAGTACGATCAAGCCCACATTTGTCCGCCGGCTCGTGCATTTAGCCAATAGCCGGGCTTTCTTCCGGTTTATAGTGGTGCTGCTGGTGCTGCAGGCGGCCTGGATTGCCCTGAGTGGGCGCTACCCGATGGCCTTTGACGAGGACTTTCACCTAGGGATTATTCGCTTGTACGCGCATCATCTGCTGCCTTTTTGGAGCGGCCAGCCAGCGAATGCCGACCATTTCGGAGCCGTGGCCCGAGACCCATCCTATCTCTACCAGTATTTAATGAGTTTCCCGTATCGACTAATTAACGTATTTACGCACGACCAGACTATCCAGGTGCTTTGGTTAAGGGCTATCAATATTGGCTTATTTGCCGGCGGTTTAGTTATATACCGCCGCTTAATAACTAAAGTTGGCGTCTCCGCGGCAATTATCAATATATGCCTGCTGCTCTTCGTGTTAATCCCAGTAGTACCGTTACTAGCTGCCCAAATCAATTACGATAACCTGCTGTTGCCCCTAGCCGGCCTTGCCTTACTGTTAACTGTCCGCTTTGATACCAGTCTAGTTACTAAGAATCGAATTGATATCAAAGCTTTGTTGCAACTGCTAATCTTGTGCCTGCTGGCCAGCTTAGTCAAATATGCTTTTTTGCCCATTTTCGTGGCCTTGGCAGGCTTTATATTTGTCCGAGTCTGGCAGTATAGGCGGCGGCTGCCGCAGCCAGGCTTAGGCTTGGCAACCGGCTGGAAAGCCCTAAGTACGGCTACTCGCATTAGCCTGCTAGCCGGCCTGATTATGGCAACCGGTTTATTTGCGGAACGCTATGTCATTAATATAGTTAAATACCATAATCCGCTACCGGCTTGTAGCAAGGTGCTGAGTGTCAAGCAGTGTAGCGCTTACGGACCCTGGATTCGCAACTATAACTTTGAGATTAACAAGCTAGACGAAGCCCATAATCCGCTTGTCTTTAGTGGTGACTGGCTGTATGGCATGTGGTTCCGGCTATTCTTTGCGGTTGACGGGCCGGCTACGAATTACCAGACACGCGGTCCATTGCCAGTTCCAAGTATTAGCGCTATTGTTTTTGTCATTGTAGCTGTTGCTGCTTTTGGTTATTCGGCGCGCCGCCTGTTCAATGCATATAGTACTTCGCTGTTATGGCTGCTGTTTAGCGTGACGGCTTTTTATGTTGCAGCGCTGTGGCTAGACAATTATCGGGCTTACGTAGAGACCGGCCAGCCGGTGGCCATCAACGGCCGTTACCTGCTACCAATTCTCCTGCCATTGATAGTTGCTGGTATCTTAGCGCTGAACGAAGTATTGAAGCGCCATCAAACTGCTAAGGTGGTGGTAGCTGGGCTAGCTATAATTTGTCTCGCTTACGGCGGCGGCGCCTTGACCTACATCCTGCGTAGCAATGACGATTGGTACTGGCCGAACCAGACTGTGCGCGATGCTAACCACATTGTCCAACAGATCGGGCGCCCGATCACGCCCGGCTACGACCGACCGACTGAATTTTTGCATTAGGCTTGGCTATTTTGATAGCGCAGGCGTTTCGTCTGCTCGAGGTTATCTTCAATCAGTACCCGGTTAATCCGTATCAGGTCGGCGATAACATTCAGCATGACACATAGTAAGGCTGTAATCATTAGTAACGAACCGACTAGCAACGACTGAATGTGGCCGCGGGTACTACCATCCTCCAGGCTGAAGTAGGTAAAACGGGCGAACGGCACTAAGCCCAAGACGAACAATATACTGCCCAGCCAGCCAAACAGGATGTACGGCTTGTACATGAGGTAGGCCCGGATAATTGTAATGGTTGACTTGCGGACGTGCTGGCCGGTGGATTTGAAGAGACGTGATTCGCGCAGCTTGGGGTTGGTCTCTACCGGGATGCTGGTAATATGCAGGCCCTTATTACCAGCCTGAATGATGGTTTCGGTACAGTAGCTGAAGCGAGTTATGGTGTTTAGCCGGATGAGCGACTCGCGGCTGTAGGCCCGAAAGCCGCTGGCGGCGTCTGGTATCCGAGTGCCAGCTGCCCGGTTAACGACGGCGCTGCCCAGGCGCTGCAACAGCTTCTTAGTGGCTGAAAAGTGGGCGATGGTATGGGTCTGACGATCAGCGATAACGATGTCAGCCTGGCCCTTGAGTATGGGTTGTACTAGGTCGCCGATACGGTCTTGCGGGTACTGGTTGTCGCCGTCGGTATTGACGAGCACGTCGGCCCCGAGCTCCAGAGCCGCCTGTACGCCGTCATGGAAAGAGCGCCCAAGGCCCTGGTTACGGTTGTGGCGGACGAAATGCTTGACGCCGTGCTGGCGGGCCACGGCAACGGTTTGGTCGGTCGAACCGTCGTCAATGATCAGGATTATGACTTCATCGACCCCAGCTATATTAGCCGGTATATCTTTTAACACCAGTGGCAAGGTAGCTTCTTCGTTAAGGCAAGGTATCTGAACGACTACTTTCATGACTCTCCAAGTATAGCTGGCAGAGGTCAGTAAACAAAGTAGCCCTAAAAAAGATTCGCTTAGCAGCGGTCCAATCGGTATAATAGAGCCTACTTCCGATGCAACAAAAACCTCGCCGTACCCGCCCTGCCATGTCCCCCGCCACGGGGCGGCCCATCCAGGATATTATTACTGTTAAGCAACAGGCGGCGCAATTCCCGGCCGTCGGCATGACCCTGCGCAGCTACCAACAGGGTTACAGTGATAGACGACCTGGCGGCCGGGGGGTCACGGTCAAACAGAGTCGCTGGCGGCGCCTGCGATCCAAGGTAACTCTGAAGCGAACGGCTCTGGTATTCGGCATTTTAATCCTTATTATTGGCGGCTGGTTAGGCTTTAAATTTGCCTACAACGCCCACAAGCTATTCGGCGGCAGCATCTTCGGCGTATTACGAACCACTAAGCTGAAAGGCGAAGATAGCGGCCGGGTCAACATCTTGCTAGCCGGTAACTCGGCTGATGACCCGGGTCATAATGGCGGCGACCTGACTGATTCGATTATGCTAATTAGTATCGATACCCGCCACAATAAGGCCTTCTTATTGAGCGTGCCGCGCGATCTATGGGTACATATTCCCAATGACGGCCACCAAAAAATTAATGCCGTCTATCCTGCTGGCCAAGCCAACGATTTTAACGCCAATGGTTATCCGTCCGGTGGCATGGGCCAGCTCGAACAGGTCGTATCCCAAGATTTTGGCGTGCCAATTAACTATTACGCCCTGGTTGATTACACGGCTCTACGCGATGCAGTTAACGATGTCGGCGGCATACAAATTAACATCCAGAGTGATGACCCTCGAGGCCTGTACGATCCAAGTATTGATTATGCTACCCACGGGCCGCTTGTCCGTTTAACGAACGGCCCGCACGTCCTAAACGGCGAGCAAGCGCTTGACCTGGCCCGCGCCCGCGGCGACGCCTATGGCTCATACGGCTTTGCCGGCAGTGATTTCGAGCGCACCCAAAACCAGCGGGAAATGTTGGTAGCGCTCAAGTCTAAAGCCGCGAGTGCTGGCGTGTTAGCCAACCCGGCTAAGCTCAGCAGCCTGTTTGATACTATTGGTAATCATGTTAAGACTGATTTCACATTAGGCGAAGTTCACCGACTATATGACATCACTAAACAAATTGACGGCCGGAATATACAATCGCTCAGCTTGAACCAGGCGAATGGTAAGGACCTGCTTATGAGTTATGCCGCGCCAGATGGGGAGTCAGCCTTAATACCGGCTGCCGGCCGCGATAACTTCAGCAATATCCAGGCCTACTTGAAACGTTTAACATCTTCTAATCCCGTCGTCCAAGAAGGTGCCACCATAGCTGTATTGAACGGCACTACTACTGATGGTCTTGCTACGAAGGCCAAAGCCAAATTAACAGCTAACCAACTAATCGTCGAAAATATTGGCGATTCACCGAACCCACCCCAAGTAACTACCACCATCATTGACAATACCGGCGGTAAAAAACCTGCCACCACTGCCCTGCTGACTAAGTTGTACGGCCACGC
>JBBSEN010000005.1:0-27890 GCA_038239685.1 Saccharimonadales bacterium (SeqCode)
GCGGATAGAGGTGGCACCGGCGTTGCTAGTGGCGATAATAATGCAATCCTTGAAGGAGACAGTTTTGCCGCCTGTATCTGTTAACTGGCCTTCGTCTAGCAGTTGGAGCAAGAGATTGAGGATGTTGGGGTGGGCTTTCTCGATCTCATCAAGCAAGACCACGCTGAAGGGCTGGCCGCGGACGGCCATGATTAGGCTCATGGTGTCGTCTTGCCCGTTGGATAACAGCCGGCTGACGTCTTCGGCCTGCTGGTACTCGCTCATGTCAAGGCGGACCATATTGGTCTCGGCGCCGAAGTAAGTGGCAGCGATGGCCTTGGTTAGTTCGGTCTTACCGACACCGGTCGGCCCCAAGAACAGGAAGCTGCCAATTGGTCGCCGCGGATTGGCGACGCCGGCTCGGGCCCGCCGTAGGGCGCCAGCCACGACTTTGACAGCGTGACTCTGGTTGATCATGCGCTTATGGATGTCGTCCTCAAGGTGTAATAAGGCGTCAGCCTCGGCCGGGGCGGCAGTGCCGACTTTGACGCCGCGGGTTTGCTCGACGGCCTGTTGGACGCTGACGGTATTGAGCAGCGAGTTACTGCTGTGCGCCACGGCCTGCTTGAGCAGCTTGATGGCCTTGCCGGGGTAGGCCTCGTCCTGCTCATAGCGGTCGCTCAGGCGGTAGGCTTCATGCAGGGCTTCGTAGGCCACCAAAATATGGTTCTGGCTCTCCAGGCCCAGTGCGGTGTCTTCCAGGACGCGCATCACGCCGGGCTCAGGTAATTCTTGTAAAACCACTGGGGTTAATTGCCCGGCCAGGCTTTGGTTGCGGGTGCGCAGGCGCTGGTAATCTTCCGGCGTCATGGCGAAGATCATGGGGGCTGACCGGGACTGCACGATAGACAACAGAATCTGGGTGGCGTCGAAGGCGCCCGGCGCTTCACTGAAAAACAACTGGGCGTCATCGAAGAACAGCACGATGTGCCCAGCCTGGGCGGCCTCATTGGCCAGCCGGATCATGAGCTGTTCCAGTTCGCCAGGCTGACTGGCGTTGGAAGTGATGTCGGTGGCGTTCAGGGCAATGATCTGGTGGAAAGCTAGCTCGGGGCCTGCCTCTCCCTCCAGCATGCGCTGGGCCAGGGCGTAGACGCTGTTGGTCTTGCCCCGCCCTTCCGGCGCGATGAGGGCTATGCCGGCCGAGTGGTTGTTGAAGGCGGCTTCCATGGCCCGCACGCCTTCGGACCTGGCCAACCATGTAAAGTGGGCGCCGCCTTTGGCGGCGATGCTGGAACTGACGTTATGGCCGAACTGGTCCAGTAACGGCGTGAAGCCAAAGGCCCAATCGCGGCCGATTCCTCCAGCGCTGCCTTTGATGGCACGCAGCGGCATGACGTTGCGGCCTAGCCAATTGGCGACGGCCTCGATATCCGCGGGCTGCAATTTGAGTTTGACCAAGGACTGCCGCAAGCCGGCCGAGCTGAGCATTAGGCCAGCCATGACGAAGCCTAGTTCGATCGTCGGGCAATTGTTTTGCTCGGCTAGCTGGGTAGCAAATTGCAACGCTTGGCCAAGGTCAGCGGTCTCGACGCTCAGGTTAGCGACGACGACATCTTCGGACAACAGTAGATGGTTCAGCAAAAAGTTAGCTTGCCAGTGATTATGCAAAGCTTGCCAGACAGTTTGCGGGTTCTGCGGCTGGTTCGGCGCCAGGCGTGACAGCACGTCGCCCGACAAGCGGCCGGCTAAACTGGCGTCAGTTGGCGCCAGGACTGACAATTGGCGCTTCCACCACAGTGCCGGCAAGTAGCAAAACAACGCCGGCGAGGCCAGGATCAAACCGTAGCGCAGGCCGCCGACAATCCCCAATCCAATCGCTGCCACGGTGGCCACGATGCCTCCGCTGAGCAAGATTCGATAGCCGGTCGGTCCAATCCGATTAGCCAGGCGGGCCTGCTTAACCCGCGGATGATTGAGGTCGATTAACTCATTCATAAGACGAGGCCCGCCACTAGGCAGCCTGGTACCGCGAATGGCAGCAAAGGCCAAATAATTAATTGCAGTGCGGTGAGCAACGCGACCAGGCCAACAGTTACAAATGCCGCCATTAATACGAAGACACGTACCACGAAGCCTATGGCCCGGCTAAAGAGGTTATCACCCCAGGCGCGGAAGCGTTCTTCCAGACTGCGGCCAGGATAGGTAATAATCCGTCGCCACGGCGCGAACATCGTCCGCAACAATTGTGGGACCGAAAAGCCAGCCAGAACTCCTTGGATTCGCGGACTGAAACTAGCGGCCACCGACCGCCATCCCGCCCCGTACCACCACGAAAAAAAGCTCGTCAGAAGCATAATCATAATTGTACCATCTCTTATCTAAACTGGCTTGGCAGATTAGCCGGTCGAAATAGGTCCGAGGGATTGCAGGATTTTCACCAACGGCCCCGTGCAATCATAGCCTTTCAAGTTACTAAATGCCGCGCTAACCGCCTCCCCAAGGTTCTTCTTATTGTCGAAGTTGCAAGTCATTGGTTGGTTAATCCAGGCCTTATTTGGGTTAGCCGTGTACTGCAGGGTCATATTGCAGCCCGAAGATTGTTTGCCATGTATCTGGTACTTAACCGCGGCGAACTGCGCTAAGGAAGGACTAAAAGTTGCCGGCGAGCAGCTGACGAATTTTTGCTCGAAACAACTTTCTGAGCTGCAGTGAGCCGAGTTACGATGTTTCAGGGCCAAACCGGCAGCTAAGCCCATGAGGCTACCGCCAACTAGTACTGCGATTATAATAATAACCGGAAAGAGTGACGATGTTTTTGGACTATTAACTTGATTAGGCACAGGTTGTAGTGGGACTAATGGTGGTTGGACTGGGGGCTGCGGCGGTTGGGGGGCGGCAGGAACTGGATTAGAATCGGGAGAGTTAGGCAGCGGTAAAGACTGGTTATCCATGAGCAGGCACTCCAAGCATAATCATAATTGTACCATTTCAAATGACTAAATTGGCGGAGGGAGAGGGATTTGAACCCTCGATACCCTTGCGGATATACCGCCTTTCCAAGACGGCGCACTAGACCACTATGCGACCCCTCCGAACCCTCTTATTATACATAGCGCTGGCCGGCCAGAAGTTTATAAAGCCATAAACGGGTTAAAATTACCACAAAACGGCTTGCGGACGGTGTTGGCAAAGGATTACACTAGGAGTGTCAATGCCCCTAATAGAACTGCAAGACGTCAGTAAACTGTACGGCTTCGGCGATGCCACTACGCTGGCGCTCGACGAGGTCGGTTTGACGATCGAAAAAGGCGAGTTCGTGGCCGTCATGGGTCCTAGCGGCTGTGGCAAAAGTACGCTGATGAATGTCATCGGCCTGTTGGACCACCCCAGCCATGGCCAGTACCGACTGGACGGCAAACCGGTCGCCCGCTTGAGGCCCAACCAAGCCGCCAAGCTGCGGCGCGATACTATTGGCTTCATCTTTCAATCGTTTAATCTGTTGCCGCGGCTGACCGCTTTGGAGAATGTGGCCTTGCCGCTGGCTTACAAGGGTATGAGCCAAACCAAACGAATGAAACAAGCCAGTCAAATGCTAGACCGCGTCGGTGTCCAAAACCGCGAGTACTACCTGCCCGGTCAGCTCAGCGGCGGCCAGGCGCAGTGCGTGGCGATTGCTCGGGCGCTGGTCAACAACCCCAAGCTGATTATCGCCGACGAGCCGACCGGCAACCTGGACAGCGGCAGTTCGCGGCTGGTCATGGAACTGCTGGCCGATATCAACAAGACCGGCAATACGGTGTTATTCGTGACGCACAACCCCGAGCTGACCAGGTTCGCGACGAGGGTGGTTTACATGCATGACGGCAGCATTATTCATGACGAAAAGACGGCGCTGGGCCATGTCGCCAGCACTGCCCGCAAAGTCTTGTACACCTTGCCAACCACCAGTGAAGAAGACGACTTGGCCGGCGTGTCGGCATTGATGAAGGCCTTGCCGGACAAGCCCGGACCCCGCGCCAAGCGCAAAAAGTCCGTCTCCAAAACTGCCTCCAAGTCCGGGCGTAAAGCTAAGCGCGTCACGAAGACCGGGAGTACAAAATCATGAAGGGCCTGAACCAAGGCTATCTCAAAGCCGGCCTAAATTCAGTCCGTGGCGCCAAAGGCCGGAGTTTCTGGACGGTGTTGGGCGTCATTATCGGCGTCACGTCGGTCATCACCATCGTTTCAATCGGCCAAGGCATCAAAGAGCAGGTCGGCGGCCAGATCCATCATCTGGGCCAAAACATCATCACCGTTAAACCGACGCAACTTATCGGCGGCTCGGGTACGGCAGGCGGTAATGGTTTGCTAACCGGCCTGGCCGTCAGCAGCCAGCTCAGCCAAAAGGACATGGCCGTTATTAGCGGCACCCGTGGCGTCGCGGCCAGTGCTCCCTTGACCATTGTGAGCGGCACGACGCGCGGCGACCTTAACCCATACACTAGCGGTATTGTGATCGGCACTAGCAGCGCCCTGCCTAGCCTCCTGAACCAGTCGATGGCCTATGGCTCGTTCTTTGGCGACGAGGATATGGGAACCAATGTCGCTGTGCTGGGCCAGCAGGCCAGCGAGACCCTATTCAGCGAGGACGTACCGCTGGGCCGCAGCTTAAGTTTCCGCGGCCAGACATTTATCGTCCGGGGAGTATTCAACCAATTTTCGACCACCCCGCTCAGCCAGCAAGCTGATTTTAACAATGCTATTTTCATTCCGAATGACGTAGCCGAAAGCCTGAGCAAGAGCACCGCGCCTACCTACGAGGTATTGGTGCGGCCTGGCGCCGGCCAGCCACCTGGCAGCGTGATTACCAGCCTCAAGCGGGATTTGAACAAAACCCACGGTGGTGACAGCGGCCTGGCCATCGAGTCCGGCAACCAAAACCTGACCAATAATAACAATATCCTGTCGTTGCTAACCCGCCTGGTGGCCGGCGTGGCCGCCATTTCGCTGCTAGTAGCCGGTATCGGCATTATGAACGTCATGCTGGTGTCAGTGACCGAACGGCGCCATGAGATTGGCATTCGCAAAGCTGTCGGCGCCACCAACCGGCAAATTATGGGCCAGTTCATGATTGAGGCTGGCGTGCTGAGCTTCAGCGGCGGCCTAATAGGTATCGTACTAGCCTTGCTTATTAACGTGGCCTTGCGGGCGGCTACCAATCTCCAGCCGGCGATTGACTGGCAGATCGTCGTGATGGCCAGCGGCGTATCGTTACTGGTCGGCGTTATCTTCGGTACCCTGCCAGCTATCAAAGCGGCCCGCAAAGACCCGATTGAAGCTTTGCGCAGCGAGTAAACTTAAGCAATCAGCGTGTAGATAGCCGCCACGCCGGACACGGTCATCAGCAACGTCAAAAGCCACCCCAGCGTGCTAGACAGTTTGCCGTTAGTCCACTCGCCCATGATCTTGCGGTTGCCGGCGATCAACAGGATCAGTACCAGGATAATCGGCGCCACCACGCCATTTAAGACCGCCGAGTAGATCAAGGCCTTAATTGGGTTGAGGCCGATGAAGTTCAGGCTAAGGCCGACCAGCATCGATATAATAACGACTCCGTAAAAGGCGTAGCCTTGCTTCAATTTGCTATTGAGCCCCTGGCGCTTGCCCATGCTCTCGCTGATGGCGTAAGCGCTGGAGGCGGCCAGCACCGGGATGGCCAGCAGCCCCATGCCAAGGATGCCGATGGCGAACAGCCAATAGGTGGCGTTGCCGGCGAACGGCCTCAGGGCTTCGGCCGCCTGGGCAGCGCTGTTAATATTGGTGATGCCGTGGGTGAATAGCACGCTGGCACAAGCAGCGATGATGAAAAACATCACCAAGTTCGATAGGAACATGCCGGACCAGACGTCAATCCGCATCCGCTTGATCTCCCGTGGGGTGGAACCGGCCCGTTGGCTGATGGTGGTTTGGCCGGCGGCGATTTCTTCCTCGATTTCTTGTGAGGTCTGCCAAAAAAACAGGTATGGCGTGATGGTGGTACCAAGGATGGCACAGACCAGTAAGACGCTGTCTTTGCTGAAGGTGAAGTGCGGCACGAAGGTGTTCTTAAGGACAGTGTGCCAGTTGGGATGAGCCAGCAGCGATGAAAAGATGTAGGCGAACAGCACCAGGGCCAACCACTTCAAGTAGCGGGCATAGCGCACGTAGGGGGTGAAAATCTGCAGCAAAAGGATAAATAAACTGAAGCCGGCCACCAGCCAGCCAAAACTGTAGGCCGGTTTGATCAACTGGACGGCGTTAGCCATGGCGCCGATGTCGGCGCCGATGTTAAACGTATTAGCGGCGAACAGGAACAAGGTGCTGATATACAGGACTTTGCGGCCGAAATGGGCCCGGATATTGCCGGCCAGCCCTCGCCCGGTCACCAAGCCGATGCGAGCGCACATTTCCTGTACGACTGACATCAATGGAAAGGTAAAGGCCGCCAGCCACAGGAAGCCGAAGCCGTACTGCGCCCCCGCCTGGGAGTAGGTGGCAATGCCCGAAGGATCGTCGTCAGACGCGCCGGTAGTTAGGCCCGGGCCGAGCAAATACCAGTAGTTCTTCGCTTTTTGCAGCGACTGCTGCCCTGTTAGAGGCATGGTTTTAGCGATGCGCTGGCCGCCTTCGACTCCAAGCTGCAAAGCCTCGGCCGGTGCTTCCACCGCTCGCTCGATAATATGTTTTTTTCTTTTCATGTTCGCTATTACATACTAGCAAAATTATTATAGAAATTGTATAGCTCTAGAAGTTTTTGCCGTAGTAGTACCAGAAGTGCTTCAGGATCAGGCCGATAATAATCAGGAACCATAATATAAGAATATCCAGGTGATGCCGCCGGATCCAGGCGTAAGCTTGCCGGGCCTTCATTGCCGGCAGCCTGATATGTTTTTGGTCAAAATTATACAAGGTGATGTACCAGAACATGATGATGGTCACGACATCTACCCCAAGGCAATATGGACAGAGGGCGTGGATGCTGTAGACACTTTCGTAGAGCAGCCAATAGGCGAAAGCCAGGCCGAGGGCAAGTCCTATATTCAAGGCCAACCAGAACCAGCGCTTGAAACGGGCGCCGGCCAGCATGGCCACGCCGACGACGGCCAGCATCGGGTAGGCGCCGAGGCCGATAAACGGATTAGGGAAACCGAAGGCGCCGGCCTGTTTGGTTTGCATGACGTTGCCGCAACTGATAATCGGGTTTAAATCGCATGACGGCACGTAGTGCGGATTATCAAGGATGCGGATTTTGTCGAACATGATAACAAAGGCGCAGATATAACCAATGACGCCGCCAATAATTAGGATATAAGGCAAGCTCTTTTTTAGGGTCAAATCGCGGGTCATAATTTCTCCTCTATTATACCCTATCTGCCTCTGTAAGCACTCTACTCGGCGCAACTGCCGGTGCTGACAGCCCGGGTATGGCTGGCGCCTTGTTGCAGTTCGCTGGTAACTTGGCTGCTGGTCAAGGCGTAGCCGACGTGGTTATAGGTGGTCGATTCGGCGAAGATGATGCCGATGACAGTGCCGTCGCGGGCTATCAGCGGCCCGCCGGAGTTACCGGGGATGATGTTGGCTTGGACTTCGTAGACGTCGCGGACGGTTCGGCCGCTGCCATAGATATTGTGGCCGACTGCCCGGAATTCGTCGAGCACGACGGCCGGTCCGGCGTCGAAACTGCCGCCACCGGGATAGCCCAAGGCAGCGGCCGGCGTTCCGTGACTGACGTTGCCCACGTCAACCTTTAAACTCGCGCCGGCCAAGTTATTTACCCGTAGGATCGCTAAGTCCAACGATGGGTCAAATAATACGACCGAGGCGCTATGCGTGCCATTGGCGTCCTGGGCGAACGGCCGGGCGATGCCGGCCACGACATGGGCGTTGGTGGCTACCAGGTTCGGCCCGAAGACGAAGCCCGAACCGGAGACAATACCGCCGCAACCCTGCCCCTTGATTCGCAAAACTGAGCCTTCGTCGGCCTTGACGGCGGCCGCCAAATCGCCAAGCGGCGGCAGGCTGACATTAGCTTGTGGGGCCGGTTCACTACCGGCAAAAACGTCTGGGAAGCCGTTCGGGTCGATCAGGTGGCCTAACCTGCCGATGACATCCGGGGCCGATGGCAGCACGTGGTTCAAGGCAGCTACGATCCGCGAGCCGCGAACAGCCGACTGGGCGTTCTCGGCCGGCAAACTAATAACGATGGCCGCCATCAGCCAGACTGTTAGTAGCAGCGTTACGACGGCTAACAGGCCGCCGAAGACGTCGTCGACCTTATTAATAGGCTTGACGAGAAAGTGCCGTTTGAGCCGCAAGCCGCTATATTCCCCAAGCGTCAGCCCGACCAGCGCGCAGCCCAGCGTGGTAATAATAATGATCAGGGTGCGGGCGCCGCTGCCATGGGCCAAATTCACGGTGTGCGGCTGCAGCCAGCTGCCGAAGAACAGGCCGCCGAAAAAACCGCCCGTCGAGAAGAATTGCTGGACAAAACCGCTGCGCCGGCCGCGGTAGATAGCGCTAATCGCGAACAGGATAATCAGCAGGTCGATTAGCATTGTCTAGAAGTGACCTCGCGCCAAGCCAATCGCTAATAAGGCCAGGCTGGCGCAGATGCAATAGATACCAAACGGCCGCAATGTCCGGTCGCGGAAATACCGGTCCAGGTAACGGACAGTCAGGTAGGCCGCGATAGCTGCCGCCACGCCGCCTAGCAAGGTTTGGGCCCGTACGCCGTCGCCGAGCGGTCCGAAGAAGTCCGGCAGTTTAACCAGACCGGCCCCGAGGATAATCGGCGTGGCTAACAGGAATGAGAAACGGGCGGCATCTTCGTGGTTCAGGCCGCTATATAGGCCGCTGATCATGGTGATGCCGGAACGGCTGATACCTGCGAACAAGGCGCCGACCTGGGCGACGCCGATGACGAGCGCCCGGCCGAGGGTCAGTTTTTGGCTGACATTCTTGACGGTGATGGCCGTTTGGCCGCTCTGCCTGCCGCCAGTTTGCCGCAGCTTGCGGTCGCCGATCAATAAGATGCAACCGTTAATAAAAAGGAAGATCATGGCCGCCAACGGTTTGGCGAACAGCGTGCGGAACTTGTGCTCGAACGCCAAACCGATGATACCGGCTGGCACTGTCGCTGCCAGTAACAGCCAGGCTAGTTTAGCATCCGGTGATTCCAAGTTGCGGCTGCCCAGCGACCCGAAAAAGCCCTTGATAATGCGTAACCAGGTCCGGCGATAGAATACCAGCAGCGCCAGAGCCGTACCGACATGAAGCATAACCACGAAAGACAGGTAAAAAGATTCGCTGCGGCTCTGGTCGGCTAATAAGACGTGCCAATTCAACAGCCACGGCACCAGCACCGAGTGGCCCAGGCTGGAGACTGGAAATAACTCCGTTACACCCTGGAGCAGGCCAAGAATAAGCGCTTGCAGGTAGGTTATCATCTGTACCAGTTTATCATTATATTATTTGTTTAGGGCGGGCTGGCCGCTGCCGGGCGGGTAGATAATTAAATCGTCCGCTTGCTTGGCCCAGGCATCCAGGATCGGCTGGACTATCCGCCAGCTGGCTAATACCTCCTGGCTGGTCGCGAACAGCGTGTGGTCGCCGCGGACGGCATCAACCAGGACGCGCTCGTAGGCGTTGGGATGGCCGTGGTTGGTAAAGTTATTACTATACGAGAAATCCATGGCGGTGGTCTGCAGGTCTTGGGCGTAGCCGGGCTTCTTAGTCACTAGGTCCAACTCGATTCCCTCGTCAGGCTGGATCCGGAAACGCAGCAAGTTGCTACTAGCCTCAGAATTACCTCGAAAAGTGACGCGGACTTCGGTCTCGCGCTTGTCCAGGGCCTTGCCGGTCAGCAGTTTGACCGGGACGCCTCGCCAGCGCTCATTATCGATATAGACGGTGACCGCGGCGTAGGTTTCGGTGGTGGAATCGGGATTCTTGACCTCCTGGCGGTAACCTTCGTACTGGCCGCGCTGGACTCTCTCGCCAACCTTATCAGCCGGTACGGCTTCGACTGTTTCAAGTAAGGCTTGTTTGCTGGCGTGAATATGCTGGCTATCCATGGCGGCTGGCTGGTCCATGGCAACAATGCCGAGGATTTGCAAGAGATGGCTTTGGATAAAGTCGCGCAGCGCCCCCAGCGGTTCATAGAAAGCCGCCCGGCCTTCGATGCCGATAGACTCCTTAGCGTTAATCTCGATGCTGGCGATGTGCTGGCGGTCCCACAGCGCCTCAAAAATTGGGTTCTGGAATCGAAAAATCAGGATATTCTGGACGGTTTCCTTGGCCATGTAGTGGTCGATGCGGAAGACCTGTTCTTCTTGGAAAACTTGGTTGATCTCTGTCACTAATTTTTCGGCCGATGACAGGTCGAAGCCAAATGGCTTTTCGACCAGCAGGCGGGTAACGGCTTGGTCATGCTGGCAGCTCTTATTGAGGCCGCGCTCCCCCAGCAGCTGGATTACTGGCGCGTAGGCCGGCGGTGGTATCGATAAGTAATACAACCGGTTCATGCAAATGCCCTTTTGTTCTTCCATATCGTTCATGGCCTGCAGCAACTTATCATAACTGTTGGCGTCGTCTAGATCCATCTGGAACATGCGGGTGCGCTCACGCATGGCCTTCAGGGCGTCGGGATCGCACACCTTATCGGTTTCGTTGACGCAGAGCTCGACTTTTTCAAACAGTTGGTCGGTCGTGGTAGTGCCGCGGGTAACTCCGATGATTTCGGTCTGTTTATCGAGCAGCCCATCTTTAATCAAATGATACAGCGAGGGCAGCAAGTAGCGCTGCGACAGGTCGCCGGTAATACCGAAAACAACAATGATAGTCGGGTCCAGCTTGGGCTCGGTGGTCACGCGCTGTCTCCCAACTGGTCGCTGTAAACATGGGCTTCCGGCAGCTGTTTGAGAATTTGGGCCGGCTGCTGCTTGGGAGGGATGGAACGGTCTTGGAGGCTGGTAAGGGCTTGGTTCTTATTGTCGCCGAACGCGAACGCGTACGCGGCGTCAATTCGGCGCAACCCGGCAAAGGTCAGGGTCAACCGCAAATATGGCGTGCTCTGGTAGCCGGTCACCAGGTCGTCGGTCTCAGCGATAGCCGGCGAACCCGGCAGTATACCGGCAATGTGGCCGTCATCACCGATGCCAAGCTGGGCGATGGCGACATCATTATCCTTGAAAGCCCGCGTGAGCATGTCATTATAATTTGCAATGGTCTGCTCGAAGTCCAAATCCTCCCGCAGCACCGGCAAAAGCTTAACCTTGTCGCTGCTGAAGCCAGCCCACATAAGCTGCGCCCAGTTCGACGCCTCGTGGCCAACTTTGCCATAGCGTTCGTCCGCCAGGCTAACGCTCAGGTTGTGCCGCAAATTAGACGGTATATTACTCATAATCTGGACGCTAAACGGCAGGTTGGAGCCGCCGCTGACCAACCATAATACATGTTGTCCCTTCGCCAACTCGCCAACCAGCCGCTTAGTCAAATCCGCCACCCCGTCATCCCAGCCAGCCGTCCGGATATATTTCATCTCCTTACTATAGCAAACCGACCGCTACTTTACTGACTTCAAGATCACCTGGTCGCGGTGGGGGCCGACGCCGAGACGGGTGGCGGGCACACCGAGTTCGGTTTCGAAGAGCTCGACGAAGGCGACAGCTTCCGGCGGCAACTCGGTGTAGTCGCGGACTTCGCTGAGTTCTTTATCCCAGGTCGGCAGTTCCTGGTAGTTTGGTTGGCACTTGGCTAGGGCGAGGGCTGAGGATGGCGCGGTGTGACGCTGCTTCCCTTCATACGTGTAGCTAGTGGCGATGGGTACGAATGGGCCGTAGCGGGCGACATGGTCGAGCTTGGAGATGGCCAGCTCGTCGACGCCGTTGACCATGATGGCGTTGCGCAGTTCGACCAGGTCGGGGTAGCCAATGCGACGCGGCCGTTTAGTGGTGACGCCGTACTCGCTGTCGGTTTTGCCCAACGGGCCACGAATGGTGTCGGCCAGCTTGGTGTCAGTGACTTCGGTAACCAGCGGGCCGCCGCCGACGTGCGACTTGACGGCCTTGGTGACGCCAACGACTTTGCCGAGATGCTTGGCTGATACGCCGAGCCCGTCCAGCAAGCCGGCGACTGTCGTGGATGATGAGGTAACCGCCGGGTACATGCCATGGTTGATGTCCAGCCAGAAGGCCTGGGCACCTTCGGCTAAGACGCGTTCGCCGGCCTGCAATCGCTCATTGATAACCTCTACCGTATCGGCTATATAGGCTTGCAGCTGGGTGGCGGCCTGGAACCAGTCGCTGGCTTCTTTGGCTATCTCGGACTTGGAGCGTTGCTGGTCCGTGGGCAGCAGTTCGTTGACCCTATGTAATCCGTCGCTGACCCGCCCCACCAGCAGTGAGGCCGGTTCGAGGATGGTTTCGGCCCTCACGCCCTCGCGAAGATATTTGTCGGCGGCCACGTAGGCGATGCCGGATTTAGTACTTCCCTGCGCCTGGTTACCGGCTTCGCGCAGATTGTCCAGGATTATATGATGCGGCAAAACCAAGTGGGCGGCGTTACTAATAAGCAAGTTTTTAGGTGATAACTTGAGGCCGACTGACCTAACAGCTGCCATCTCCTTAAGTAAGCGGACCGGATCCAGGTAAATCCCATTACCGATAATGTTCAACTTATCAGGATAAGCCACGCCGGAAGGAATCTGGTGCAGGGCTAGCGGCTCGTCGGCGCTTTTTGGTATGACGGTATGCCCGGCATTAGCACCGCCATTACCCCTGGCAATGACGGTGTAGTCACCAGCCAATAGGTCAACGAAACGCCCTTTGCCCTCGTCACCTCTCTGTAAACCTACGATCACGTCTAAAGACATACCTGATAGAGCATACGTGGCCAGGCCTAATTAATCAAGGGTTAGATCTGGTTTTCGCCTTCGAAGATGGCGGAGAGGGAGCCGCCGGTGGCGACGGCGCTGATGGCGTCGGCTAGCAGCGGGGCGACGGAGAGGACTTCGATCTTTTTGGTTTTGCCCTGGTCGTCGACTGGCACGGTATTGGTGACGACGATTTTCTCGTAGGCCGAGGCCTCAATCCGTTCGCGGGCTTCGCCGGACAGGATGCCGTGGGTGGCTAGGCCGTAGACGGCTTTAGCGCCCTGCTCTTTCAACAAATCGGCGGCGGCGCAGAAGGTGCCGGCCGTATCAATCATGTCGTCCACGATAACACAGGTCCGACCTTTTACGTCGCCGATAAGGTACTTTGCCTCGACGCTATTGTGCTCGGCAGTTGAGCGGGTCTTATGAATAATGGCCATGTCGGCATGAAACGAACTGCTGTAGCGCTGGGTCATTTTAGCCCGGCCGGCGTCCGGCGCCACGAATACGAAGTCAGTGCCGAAGTGCTCCCTGATATATTTCTTAAACAGCGGCATGGCGATCAAGTGGTCAAACGGTCCGTCGAAGAAGCCTTGGGTCTGGCCGGAGTGCAAGTCAACGCTCATGATACGGTCGGCGCCGGCGGCGGCTAACATGTCGACCAGCAGGCGGGCGCCAATCGGTTCGCGACCGGCCGATTTGCGGTCTTGACGGGAGTAGCTGATCAGCGGGCAGATGGCGGTGATACTGCGGGCCGAGGCGCGCTTGGCGGCGTCAATCATCAGCAACTGTTCGAAAATTGACTCGTGGACGCGAACGCCGTGGGTCTGGATAATGAAAACATCATTACCGCGCAGCGATTCGTTGAAACGGATGCTGACCTCGCCGTTGGCGAAGTTGCCCAGTTTGACCTTGGCCAGTTTGATGCCTAAATGATCGGCGACTTCGGCGGCTAATTGCGGATGGGCACGGCCACTGAGAAGCTGCGTATGCTTACTGATCCCGGCACGATTCATATACGTCTAGTGTATCACGTATAAATGGCGTTCAACAGCGCCATCCGGAGGAACAAACCGTTGCGAACCTGCTCGAAATATTTGGCCCGCGGATCGGCGTCAACTTCCGACGCGATCTCGTTCACCCGCGGCAGCGGATGCAGGATGACGGCGTCCGGTTTCATTCGTTTAACTTCGTCCAGGGTCAGGATAAAACTATCTTTATGAGCCTCGTATTCCTCGACGGACGCGAAGCGCTCCTTTTGAATCCGGGTCATGTAGATAATATCTACAGATTCAATAATATCCCGCCAATTATCCAATAATTTATAGGAGATCGAGTGCTGGTCGAGCTCATCCAGGTATTCCTTTGGCATTTGCAAATTGTCGGGCGCGACCAGGTAAAGTTCGACGTCGTACAGGGCTAACAAAGTTACCAGCGAATGCGCCGTACGGCCGTATAATAAGTCGCCGACCAACGCGATTTTGAGGCCGTCAATTTTGCCCTTGGCTTTTTGGATGGAATACATATCCAGTAGTGCTTGGGTGGGATGTTGGCTGGGACCGTCACCGGCATTAATGAGCGGCGTCTCCGAGACCTTGGCGGCCCGGTCGGCCGAACCGGCTTCGGGATGGCGTAGGATGATACCATCGGCGAATTGGTTGATGACCTTGATAGTATCCTCCAGGCTTTCGCCCTTCATGGCGGAGGAGAATTCGCCGGCGTTCTCGGTGGTTATGACATGGCCGCCGAGGTTTTGGATGGCTGTCTCGAATGACAGGCGGGTGCGGGTGCTGGGTTCGTAGAAGATGGTGGCGATGGTTTTGGCACGCAATGGTTTGGGATAGTCGGCCGGAGGCATGGCCTGGAAGCGGGCGGCTGATTCAAAGAGATCATGAAGTAATTTTTTGTCAGTGAATTGCTTGACAGATAAAACATGCTTCATGGTTGCCCTCTAGTCTAGCGCAGATGGGCGGACGCGTCTATAATCTTAGTAGAATGAGCGACAGTATTACCCTGCCCGGCCTGGTTGACCCGCATGTCCATTTGCGTGATCCGGGCCAGACTGATAAGGAAGACTTTTTGAGTGGCACCTCGGCGGCTTTGGCCGGCGGCTATACGACGGTTATGGACATGCCGAATAATGTCGAGCCGATTACGACCTTGGAACGACTTGAGGCTAAGATCGCCATTGCTCGTGCAAAAACGGTTAGTGACATCGGCTTCCACTTCGGCACGCTCGGTGATAACTTCGACGAATTTCCCAAGGTGCTTGATAAGGTCAAAGGCCTGAAAATTTATCTGAATATGACCACCGGCGGCTTCATCATCGACAAGGCCAAACTGCTGGAAATCTACCAGGCTTGGCCTAGCGACAAGCCTATCCTGTTGCACGCCGAAGAAGACGTGTCTGATCTGGTAGAAACTACCGTGCGGGCTGCGCCAAAGCGAACACATATATGTCATATCTCCAGCCGCGCCGAGCTGGAATTTGTTATGCGCGCCAAAGACGCCGGCCTGCCGATCACTTGTGGCGTGACGCCCCACCACCTGTTCTTGGCGGATAAGGATGCCGAACGGCTGGGCGCGTTCGGCTATATGAAGCCGTTTTTGAAGCCGAAAACGGACCAGGACTTTCTCTGGCAGCACCTGGACTATATCGACGTCATCGAATCTGACCACGCGCCGCACACCAAGGCCGAAAAAGACAGCGACAAGCCGCCGTTCGGCGTGCCCGGCCTGGAAACGACCTTGCCTCTGCTGTTAACGGCCGAGGCCGAGGGCAAATTGACCCACGAACAACTTGTTGATCGCCTGCACGTGAATCCTTCGCGGATATTCGACATAGCAACCGATGATACGACACATATCGAAGTAAACATGGACGAATATGAGATTAAGAATGAAGACTTATTAACCAAAGCCGGCTGGAGCCCCTTCGCCGGCCGCCGGGTAATCGGCCAAGTCACCAAAACCGTCCTGCGCGGCCAAACTGTCTACGAGAACGGCCGCGTCCTCGCCCGGCCCGGCAGCGGCTCGATTCTTCCTTAATCTTTAATTAAGCGAAGACTTAATTTCAGCTGCCAGTTGGTCGTTCCACATGGCAGCAGTAACAGATTGAACAACATCCGCTCCTGCTTGGCGATAATCCTGAAAATCTGTGGGTGCCATAATGCCGCCGATGCCGATAATTTCAAATTCCAAGTTATGCTTTTTGCGTAACGCATCCAATCGCTTAACCATATCGAGGCCAGCCCATTTAATACTAGCGCCGCACATGCCGCTCTTCAATCTTCCTTCGCCTGGCAGAAGTTGGTTACCTTGTTCATCGACGATTGCAGCCGGGATGGTGTTAATCGCAGAAAAAGCATTCACGTAAGGAGCGGTATCGATAACGATTCGTTCTAGGATTTCTTGCTGGCCCGGCCCGAAGTAGCCGATTTTAGCGATTAAGGGTATGTCGCCGATTGCCGCTTTGGTTTTTTGGCTTACGCTGACCACGGCATCGTGGTTATAGCAGAGTACTCCTTCGCTAGCTACGTTTGGGCAGGAGAGATTAATTTCTATAGCCTTAACGCCTGCCTTAATTGCCAAGCCGGCTGTTTTAGCAAAATCATCGTAATAATCTTCTTGGGCGAAGCCAGCTTGGATGGTTCCAACTACGCTGGCAATTAATAATTGTCCGTTACCTTGGGCCGCTACCGCCTCTTTCATATCATTTACCCAAAAGTCCGGACCTCTCGATGGATTACCGAATGAGTTTGTAATAGTCAGTTTTTCAATCGGCTTATCCGAAGTTGTATGCCCGACCAAGGGCTTAGCAGCTTTTTCTAAAGTCAAATCTCCTTCGACATCTACGTAAACCACGTTGGGGAATTCGTTAACTTTAAATGATATGCTGCGTTGGGTTTTGTAGCAGACTACGTCGAAACCTCGCTTGAACGCTCCGGCCACATGCTTGCTGGTTGGAAGCGAGCCGGCGCCGATGCCAAATGGCGAATGTATCTTATGCCCTAGGAAGCTGTAGCTTGGCTCGCTTTTATTTTCATAGACGAGCGCGTCATTCAAGAATGGCCCGTGATCAAAATTATCGTCAAAGGTTTTGGCGGGATCAAAGAACGTCGCGGGCTGAGCAGGCATTACATGTATAATAAATGAAAACGACTCTCAAGTATATGGATTTTACCGCTAAACTATCTGCCAGCTGGGCCAAGAACAACTCGTTGTTGTCGGTTGGCCTGGATCCAAATATGGACGCTTTGCCGGCGCATTTGCGCGGCGCGGAAGTGCCTTTTTTCACTTTTAATAAAGCAATTATTGATGCTGTGGCCGAAGTGGTTTGCGCCTTTAAGCCAAACTCCGCTTTTTATGAAGCGCGTGGCGCGGCCGGTATTGCCGAGCTCAAGCAGACCTGTGACTATATTCGAGATGAATATCCGGAGTTGCCGATTATCCTAGACTTCAAACGCGGCGACATCGGCAACACCAATGACCATTACAACAAATTCGCTTTCGACTACCTGCAGGTTGACGCGGTGACGGTGCAGCCCTATCAGGGGCGCCAGGCCGTGCAACCCTTCCTAGACCGCAAGGATAAGGGCATCATGGTGCTCTGCCGGACCTCCAATGTTGGTTCGGACGAATTCCAGGACTTGCTGGTCAATGGCCGCAAATTATATTTAGAAGTAGCCGAGAACGTTCGGGATGAATGGAACGCCAATGGTAACTGCCAGCTGGTGGTCGGAGCAACCGACCCCGAGGCTATGGCAGAGATCCGTGAACTGGCCGGCGATGACATGGTCTTCCTGGTGCCAGGCCTCGGCGCCCAGGGTGGCGAACCGGGCCCTACTGTCAAAGCTGGACTTAACCAGGCCGGAACAGGTTTAATTATTAATTCGTCACGAGCGATTCTGTATGCCTCGGACGGCGAAGACTTCGCGGAAGCCGCCCAGCGCGAAGCTGCCAAAGCGCGCGATGAAATTAATAAGTACAGGGATAAAGCTTCATGAGCACGGATAACCAGAAGCGCGAATTAGCCCTTGACCTGCACCGCATCGGCGCCCTCAAGTTCGGCGAGTTTACCTTCAAAAGCGGCATCGTCAGTCCTATATATATCGATTTGCGCCTGTTCATCAGTTATCCCGACGTGCTTAAGAAGGTTACTAAGTTGTATGCCGAGCAATTAAAAGGCTTGGAGTACGACCGCTTGGCCGGCGTGGCCTACGCTGCCCTGCCGCTTGCCGGCGCGATTAGCTTGGAGATCGAGCGGCCCTGGATATTCATGCGCAAGGAAGGCCTCAAGAAGGGTTACGGCTTACAGAAGAGCCTGGAAGGCGAATTCAAAAAAGGCGAAACAGTTGTCATGATCGAGGACCTGGTCACCAAAGCGACTTCCCTGCTGGAGGCCATCCCGGCCATCGAGGAGCACGGCCTGGTGATCAGGGACGCCGTGGTCCTATTGGATTACGGTAAGGGCGGCGGCGCGGCGCTCAAAGCCAAGGGCTACAACCTGCACGCCTTCATGACCGTCCGCGAACTGGTCGACATCATGTTCGCCCAGGGCAAAATCGATGTTGCCAAGCACCAGCAATCCCTAGATTTCCTGGGGTCCTAAATTATTTAGTTTTGGTCGGTCCAGGCGCGGGCGTTTTGGAACATTTGGAACCATGGGGATTCTGGGCCCCAACTGGCGGGGTGCCAGGAGAGTTGCTTGGTTAGCCAGGCGCGTTCGGGATGCGGCATGAGAATGGTGGCGCGGCCGTCCGGTGTGGTCAGCGCGGTGATGCCCTGGGGCGAGCCGTTGGGGTTGGCCGGGTATTGCTCGGTGACTTTGCCGTAGTTGTCGACATATTGGGCGACGATTAAATCTTGATTAATTTTGGCGGAAAAAGCGGCGCGGCCTTCGCCATGGGCTACTGGAATCGGCAGCTGCGTGCCGGCCATACCTTTGAAGAAGATGGAGGGCGAGTTATTAATCTGGGTCATGACGACACGGGCTTCAAATTGCTCCGAGGTGTTTTTGAGGAAGGCCGGCCAGTTTTCTGCACCAGGGATTAAGTCCTTGAGGGCGGCTAGCATCTGGCAGCCATTACAGACGCCTAGGCTGAAAGTGTCGGGCCGCTCGAAGAATTGCTTGAACTGGGCCCGCAGCTTTTCATTAAATAAGATGGATTTGGCCCAGCCTTCGCCGGCGCCGAGCACGTCGCCGTAACTGAAGCCACCGCAAGCTATCAAGCCTGCAAAGTCATCGAGCTTAAAGCGGCCGCTAATAATGTCATTGAGGTGCACGTCGACAGAGGTGAAACCGGCATGGTCAAAGGCCGCGGCCATCTCGACCTGGCCATTGACCCCCTGCTCACGGAGGATGGCTACCTTTGGTTGAGTAGTGTACACATGGTGTGTGTACACTGTGTGTACACCTTGCCGCGAGGGTGGTCGAGGTGACAGCCCGGGATCTTTATTATCCTGGATGGCGGCGAATTCCTGGTCGGCCGCGGCCGGGTTATCACGCAGTTTTTGCAGCTGATAACTGGTGTCACCCCACCAGCTTTCCAGTTGGGCACGGTCGTTACGGTAGATTTCTTTTTGGCCGTCGCGGATAACAATGTCTTGAGTCTTGGTGGGGGTACCGAAATAGTAAGTATACTTACTAAACTCGTGTCTTACGAAATCAACATCGGCAGCGGCGACTTGGATTACCGCCCCCAGTTCTTCGTTAAACAGTTTTTCGAGGCTGGTGCCCGGCAGCTCGTTTAGGTCGAGTTCCAAGCCGCAGCGACTGGCGAAAGCCATCTCCAGTACGGTGGCCAGCAAGCCGCCGTCGGAACGGTCATGGTAGGCCAGGATCTTACCGGCCTGTTTTAGGGCAGTCAGCTTGATGAAGAATTCTTTCAAGGTGGCGGGATCAGCATCAGGTGTTTCGTCGCCGGTTTGGTTATAGACTTGGGCCAAAGCCGAGCCGCCCAGGCGGGTTTGGCCGCCGCTTAAGCCGATTAATATCAGCGCTGTCTCATCCGTTAAATCTAATTGCGGAGTCAAAGTCTTGGTAGCCACTTGAACCGGGCTGAAGCCGGTAATGATCAAGGAGACTGGCGCGGTGACGCTCTTATCCTCCCCGTCATCTTGCCACTGGGTGCGCATGCTCAGCGAATCTTTGCCGACTGGGATGGTCAGGCCGAGGGCTGGGCAGAAGTCCTCGCCAATGGCATGGACGCTGTCGTAGAGTTTTTCGTCTTCCTGGCCCTGGCCGGAGGCAGCCATCCAGTTAGCCGAGAGCTTGACATCCGATAATTTGCTGATGTCGGCAGCGGCGATATTGGTGATGGCTTCACCGACGGCCATCCTGGAGGCGGCTGTCGGATTGATCACTGCTAATGGCGTACGCTCGCCCATGGCCAAAGCTTCCCCCGCCTCGCTGTCAAAGCTGACAGCCGTCACGGCCACGTCGCTAACCGGCACTTGCCACGGCCCGACCATCTGGTCGCGCACGCTAAGCCCGCCAACCGTCCGGTCGCCAATGGTGATTAGGAACTTCTTGCTGCCAACAGACGGCAATTTAAGCACTCGCTCGATGGCGTCAGCGATAGTTATGGTGCCCAATTCTAGGCCATTATTTTTAACGGTTTGCCGTGTCACTTCGCGGGTCATCTTAGGCGGCTTGCCGAAGAGCACGTCCATCGGCAAGTCGATCGGCTGACTCTTAAATAATGTGTCATTCAGGACCAACTGCTCTTTATCGGTAATTATGCCGACTATGGCGAATGGACAACGTTCCCGTTCGCAAATTTTCGTGAAATTCTCTAAATTATCCGACGCGATGCCTAACACATAGCGTTCCTGGGCCTCGTTGCACCAGATTTCCAACGGGGAGAGACCAGGTTCCGCACTGGGAATATCGCGCAGTTCAAACTCGGCGCCTCGTTCGGAATCATGTGCCAGCTCCGGCAAGGCATTGCTCAGACCGCCGGCGCCAACGTCATGAATGGTAATAATCGGATTATCGTCGCCCAAGCCCCAGCAGCGGTCAATAACTTCCTGGGTGCGGCGTTCCATCTCACCGTTACCGCGCTGGACCGAGGCGAAATCGAGGTCTTCGTGGCTGCTGCCGATATCCATGCTAGAGGAAGTGCTACCTCCCAGGCCAATCAGCATAGACGGGCCGCCCAGCTGGATGATCAGCGAGCCAGCGGGGAGACGCGGTTTGAGCACGTGCTTGTCGCGGATATTGCCCAAGCCGCCGGCGATCATGATCGGCTTGTGGTAGCCCCAGACCTGGCCGTCGCATTCTTGTTGGTAGCTGCGGAAATAACCAGCCAAGTTGGGCCGGCCAAACTCGTTAGCGAAGCCAGCACCGCCGATCGGCCCCTCCAACATAATATCGAGCGCTGACACAATTCGGTCGGGCTTGCCGTAGGATTGCTCCCAGGGCCGCTCGGCACCGGGAATCTCTAGGTTAGAGACGCTGAAACCGCTGAGACCCATCTTAGATTTGGCGCCTTGGCCGGTGGCCGCCTCATCACGGATTTCACCACCAATACCAGTGGCCGCGCCCGGTACCGGCGCGATGGCCGTCGGGTGGTTATGTGTCTCAACCTTGATCACACTGTGGACAGGCTCTTTATGATAAGCATAGGTGCCGCTGACGTCACTGAAAAACCGACCAGCCTCCGGCCCACGAAGCACGGCGGCGTTATCGCTGTAGGCTGACAAGATATCTTCGTTGTGTTTTTCATAGGTGTTTTTAATCATTTTGAAGAGGCTCTTAGGCTGCGGCTGGCCGTCAATCACCCAATCGGCATTGAAGATTTTGTGCCGGCAGTGCTCGCTATTGACCTGGGCGAACATCATCAGCTCGATATCGGTTGGATTGCGCCCCAGATCTTGGTACGCGCCAAATAAGTAATCAATTTCGCCGTCTTCCAGGGCCAGGCCCAAAGTCTGATTGGCCTCTATCAAACTTTGCTTGCCTACTTTGAGATCTATACTGCCGACTTTGCCAGGAGCGGCCTCGGTGAATAATACTTTGGCCGTTTCCAAGTCCGCCAAAACCGACTCCGTCATACGGTCATGCAAGAGAGCCGCGATAGCCGGCTGATGGGTTTCGGATTTGGCCGAAACGTAGTAAGCAATCCCCCGCTCCAGCCGCTTAACGGTCATTAAACCGGAGTTATGGACAATATCAGTAGCCTTGCTGGACCACGGCGAGATCGTGCCCGGCCGCGGCACTACCAGGTAGAGCGTACCAATCTCTTCATCTATCTTCTCCTCGCCGTAAGTTATTAATTCGCGCAGTATTTTTTCCTGGGCAGCGTCCAGTTGTTTTTCGCTATCAGCAAAATGAATATACTCAGTTTGGATGCCGCTAACAGATGGGTCAGCGGCTTGGAGTTTGGCGAGCAATTTGGTCCGGCGGAAATCAGAGAGCGCGGCGCCTCCCCGATAGACCTGCACTAGCGCACCGCCAGGGTATCGCCGCCGAAAGTAATATCCTTGGGCTTGATAACAACTTGCTTCGGGCCGGCCTCGACGCGTCCGGCCAACCAGGCTTTCAAATTCTGCTTGGCGGCAAGATCGACAACTTGTTGGGCCTGATCGGCCGGCACATAGATAGCGAACCCGGCGCCCATATTAAAATTGCCGTACATTTCTTTGTCTTCGGCACTAGATTTTTCTTGAATAAAGGTGAACTCGTCGGCCACCGGCGGAAGGGTGTCCATAACATAGCTAAATGTTTGCGTGGCCCGCATAAGTTTTCGCCAGCCGTGACCGGTAATGTTGACCATATAGTGGATATCAAGGTTGGTTTCTAAGAGAGTCTTGACCAAGTTGACATATAAATGTGTCGGCGCGAGTAGGGCTTCGCCAAAGTTCCGTCCATCCGGAAGTTTGGCTTCATAAACGGCCGGATCCTTATCGGCCAGGCTGCGAATAAAGGTGATGCCGTTGGCATGGATGCCGCTGCTCTCAATCAGGACGATACTGTCGTCGGCTGCTAATTTGTCGCCAAGCACCAGCCGCCCTTTTGGGTTAACCACTCCTGTAGCCGCTCCGGCAATATCAATTGTCCCGGGCGCAACAATATTCTTCAGCATTGGGGTTTCGCCGCCGCCCCAGGTGGCGCCAATGGCTTGGCAGGTCGCGCCCCAACCGTTGATAAGATCACGGGCCCGTTCTTCGTCGCGCATCCAATCCGGGTCGCCGATGGCGAAGTAAGCGTTCACCACTTGCGGCAAAGCGCCTACTACGATCAAGTCATTGACGATCATGGCGATGGCATCCTGGGCAATTGTGTCGTAATGGGTTTTGCCGCTAATGGCCCTTACCGCATCGGCCACTAGGTTTTTGGTTCCTAAACCTTCCACGACCAATGACCGGTAAACATCCCTCTCTTCCCAAACGTAAGCTGACTCACCGCGGCTGTCGGAAAGTTCACGAGCGTTGAATTGTGAGAGATTAGGAGCGGTTTCGGCAGCCCGTTTTTGGGCCAGCACTTTGATCGGGTCGACCGCGCTGTAGTCGACACCACTGGCAGCATAGGTTTTAACGGATTTGGCCACGGTATGCTCCTCTTACTGATTCATTATAGCAGATAATTAGACTGGCGAAGGGGGGTTGCAGGAGTGGTATTTAGGGTTTATTATAAGGATAAGTAAGTTGCATGCGCATGCCGGCTTTTTGCTTTTTATTTCTTAGCAGATTCGTGACAGGCGTTTGTTACTTATTTAAGTTATTAAGCGGGGATAACGCATGCCACTAACCGGCCATATGGACGAATTCAAGGAAAAGTGCGCGGTCTTCGGCATCGTCGGACCGAAATCCCAAGACAACACGGGCCTGGAAGCGGCCCGTTTGACGTTTTATGGCCTGTGGGCCTTACAGCACCGCGGCCAGGAAAGTTCCGGCATCGTCAGCAGCGACGGCCAGCAAATGTACCGGCACGCCGCACCCGGCCTGGTAGCTACTGTTTACCGCGAAGAAGACCTCGAACAATTACCCGGCCACATGGCGGTTGGACATAATCGTTATTCTACCTCAGGCGGCACTGATGATATGTATAACCAGCCGTTCTTAGACCCGAAGCACCAGCTGGCCTTCGCGCATAATGGTAATTTGCCTGACTGGAGCAAACTACAAACCTTTCTCGAGAGCAGGGGCATTACAATTAATAAAGCCAATGACTCGCGCATGATGTCATTGGCCATTGGCTGCTACCTAGATGACGGACTCACCCTACCCGAAGCCGTCAGAATCGCCTACCCCCTGTTCACAGGGGTTTTTTCATCCCTGGTGATGAATAATGAACAGCTGATTGCGGTGCGCGACCGGGCAGGCGTACGGCCATTGTCTATCGGTACATTTGAGGGCGGCTATGTCGTTGCCTCGGAGACCTGCGCTTTCGATACCGTCGGCGCTACCTTCCTGCGCGATGTCGAGCCTGGTGAGATGGTGGTTATAGATAAGGACGGCCTGACCAGCACTCAAGTCGTCGAGGGCAAGCAGAAGCTTGATATCTTCGAGATGATATATTTCGCTCGCCCGGACAGCCTATTGCTTGGCAAGCGCGTTGATATAGTCCGGCAGGAGTTAGGCAGGGCTATGGCTAAGGAGTTTCAGATTGAAGCAGACGTCATTATCCCTGTACCCGAATCCGGCATCCCAGCCGGCTTAGGTTACTCGCAAGAGAGCGGCATCCCATTTGAAATGGGCCTCATCAAAAATCGTTACATCCATCGTACTTTTATCCGTCCGACTGCCCAGCTTCGTGAACGCGATCTCAAAATGAAACTCAACCCGGTTATCGAACTCATGAAAGATAAACGGGTTGTTTTAGTTGACGATTCCATCGTGCGCGGTACGACCATGCGCCAGTTGGTAGCTATGGTCTTCGAGGCCGGTGCCAAAGAAGTCCATCTGTCAATCAGCTGTCCGCCGTTTCGTTACCCGGACTTTTACGGTATTAATACGCCGCAGCAGTCCGAACTATTGGCCGCTTACATGACCGAGCAGGAAATGAGCGACTATGTCGGCGCTACCTCACTGTCTTTCTTGTCGTTCGACGGCATGATTAAGGCCACCGGGCTGCCAGCCGAACAGTTCACGACCTCGTGTTTTGACGGCAATTACCCGATTCCGATCGGCCGCCGCGCCCACGAGATAGTCAAGCTCAAGCCGGGCCAGGTCCTGCCCCGCTCCAGCCATAAGCCGCCTAAGTTAGCTATTGCCCGCAGCGCCAGCGCATGAAACCGCGCATCGCCATCCTGGCCTCGGGTGGTGGGACGACAGCCGAAGCTTTTATCCGCGCCGGCCAGCGCGGCGAGATCAACGTCGACGTCGACCTGGTTATCAGCAGTCGCCAGCAGGCTGGTATCCTGCAACGTATTACTGACCTTAACGCCAAATTTAATTTGCATATCCGCTGCATAGTCATTAATCACCAAACGCATCCAGCGGCTAATGCTGAACACGTCGGCCGCGGCGAACAAACGGCCGGTGAAGAGGCAGCTATCCTGGCGGCCTTACTCGGCGGCAACTTTGACCTGGTCGCGCTGATGGGCTACATGAAACGAATCGGTCCGAACTTGATAGAAGCTTTCGGCTGGCTACCTGAATACACCAGCGTTTTCCAAGCTCGAATGGTGAATACCCACCCCGGCCTGCTACCTGATACTAAGGCTTTTTACGGCGAACAGATCCAGCAGTATGTGCTGGACCATCACTTGCCTTACGGTGGCCAGACATTCCACGCCGTATCTGAACAATATGACGACGGCCCTGTTATCGCCGAACATAAGGTGCCGGTTGAGCCCGGCGATACGTCAGCCACCCTGTTCGAACGGGTACAAGCCGTCGAAAAGAAGTTCTTGCCCGGCGATATCGAGGCCTTTATCAAAGCCCGGCAAGCCTACCAACTAAGCGAGCAACAACGGGAGGCCAACCATGGCTAAAGTCTTAGTAATCGGCGGCGGTGGCCGCGAACAGGCCCTGGCCTGGAAATTATTGCAATCCCCGCAAGTCGAAAAAGTCTATGTCGCGCCGGGCAACGCTGGCAGCCGCGGCGCTATCGAGAATGTGGACATTGGCTTCAAGGATGTTACAGAACTGCTGCGCTTTGCCAAAGACCAACATATAGATTTTACCGTCGTTGGCCAAGAGGCCGCATCTGAAGCTGGCGTAGTTGACGCCTTCCAAGCCGCTGGACTCAGCATCTTCGGTCCCACTAAGGAAGCAGTAAGGATCGAATCTTCAAAAGTCTTATCCAAAGACCTGATGGCTTCCGAGCAGATTCCAACCGCGCCTTATAAAACATTTATTGATGCCCCAGAAGCCTTAGCCTATGCCAAGAGCCGCCCATTACCAGTGGTCATCAAGGCCGACGGCCTGGCCGAAGGCAAAGGCGTGACGGTCTGCGCCACTACAGGGGAAATCGAAGCTGCCATCGATAAAACCATGGTTCAAAAAGCCTTCGGCGAGGCAGGCAGTAGCGTCGTTATCGAAGATTTCCTCAAAGGCCAGGAAGTCTCGGTCCACGCCCTCTGTGACGGCCGCCAAGCAGTGATTTTCCCCGCTTCCCAAGACCACAAACAGATTAACGACGGCGACCAAGGCCCAAATACCGGCGGCATGGGCGTCATAGCCCCAGTGCCGTGGGTAACCTCTCAGCATCTCGATATTATTAATGACAAAATAGTCCAACCTGCCCTCGCAGGCCTCGCCAAGCGCGACTCGACGTTCACCGGCTGCCTCTACCCCGGCCTAATGATCGACGACGACGACGTAAATGTCATCGAGTTCAACGCCCGCTTTGGCGATCCCGAGGCCGAGGTCTACATGCGCTTATTAGACAGCGACCTCTACGAGATCTTAAAAGCTTGTGCCGAGGGGACGCTCGATCCAGCTAAAGTGAAATGGAAGGCCGGCTTCGCAGTATCAGTAGTCCTGGCCTCGCCCGGCTACCCGGGCAACTACCCTAAAGCCCTAGCCATCACCGGCATCGACGAAGCCGAAAAGCTCGACGACATTGTCGTTTTCCATGCCGGCACCGCCATCAAAGGCGGCCAGCTGGAGACCAACGGCGGCCGCGTCCTCAACGTCACCGCCACCGGTGCCACTCTCGACGAAACCCTTGACAAAGCCTACGCCGCCATCAAGCTCATACATTTCGAAGGCATGCACTACCGCACCGACATCGGCCGCCGCCCGTAAACTTGCTTATATAGACGTATGTGATATTATATGTACTATGATTAATAGTGAGCTTCCCGACGTCCCTCAATCCGAGATTGAGAGTATTGACGCTCTCTTTAAAACAGTAGAGTGGGAGCAAAAACAAATGCCGGAATGGTTTAAGGGTCTGCCCCTCGATTCCGCGCCGGCAGCCTTGGCTATCAAACTAGTCCAAGAAATTGATGATTTAATAGAGCGGCCAGGCACTGAGGTTGGTAATACAGGAAAAATGAAAATTGCTCACAGCCAGCTTAATATTCTATCGAATTTTCATGCTGGCTATCGTGCTCTAATAATGGATGAATGTAGCCCCATAACTGCTATTAATGTCCAAGCGGAAGCCATAGGCTCTGCTCTTGAAGACGGTATTTACCCCTTCAAAAATAGCGATACGGCAGAATCTGCCTCTTACCTTGGCCTAGTTATTCAGGCATACCGGCAATTTTATTTACCCTCGTCGGCAGATATAGCTACTGATTAAGGTAGGCTTGCCAGCCCTTGGCTTGGACTTGGGCATCTTTGTCTAGGACGGTGTCATGTTGCTTGGTAACGAAGTCCTCGTACTTTTTGGCTAGGTCGGGGTCGCTGAGGGCGAGGATGCGGACAGCTAGGAGCGCCGCGTTTTTGCCGCCGTTTTCGGGCATGGTGGCCAGCGGTATGCCGGGGGGCATGGCGACATTTGACCAGAGGGCTTCATGGCCATGCTCGGGCCGTTTAACTGGGATAGAAATGACCGGCAAGATGGTCTGGGCGGCAGTCACGCCAGCCAAGTGGGCCGAGCCGCCGGCGCCGGCGATGA